>JAGVJK010000010.1 GCA_020051155.1 Gammaproteobacteria bacterium
ACCATTGCTGGCAATGTTAAACACGCCATTGGTACCTGCGGTATTGGTTTGAGCCACGAAAGTTTGCGCGCTGTCTACATCGCTAATGGTTAATGTGCCACCGGTAGATAATGGCGCATCGGTTTCATTTAACGACACTGTCGCGCTCGAAAGAATAGCTGCGTCATTAGTGCCGTTGATCGTCACCGTCACGCTAGTGAGCGTACCATCGGCTGCGCTCACGCTAAAGGTATCCGAAACACTGTCACCCACATTTAAACTATCAAAGGCACTATTCGCGGTATAAGTCCAATTGCCATTAGCATCGATATTGAACACACCGTTGGTACCCGCTGTGTTGGTTTGTGCAATGAAAGTTTCTGCGCTATCCACATCACTAATGGTTAACGTACCACTTGTACTCAAAGGTACATTTGTTTCATTTAAAGAAACCGTCCCACTAGACAGCACTGCAGCATCATTCACCGCAACAACATCAATGGTGGTAGTAATAATATTAGAATCAAGCGCCCCATCATTCACAGTAAACGAAACTGTTCGCGTCGCTGAACTCGGGTCATTCGACGTATTAGAATATCTCACCGACTCCAACGCTGTTTGATAATCGGCTAAACTAGCATAACCACTTAACGTTAAGACACCCGTACTAGCATTGTAAGATCCCGTAATCCCATTTTGATTTGAAAATAAAAGAATATCTTCCCCGCTAACAAAATTTCCAGTAATCGCCACTTTGGCGCTATACATAAAAGGACTATCAACATCGGAAATTGCCGCAGCACTATTAACAACTAATGGTGTTGAATTTTCTGTAAAGATAACCGCGCTGTTATTCACCAATACAGGCGCATTACTTGAGGCCACTAGGTTGATAGTACCCACCGCAGAAGAGCTCAATCCATCCGTGTCCGTAACAGTATAAGTAATAGTGTACGTACCACTTATCGGTGGAGTCGAGCTCCCTGATACATTTTGGTAAGTAAGATTATTCAACAAGTCTTGGTAAACAGCCAAACTAAAGTTACCGCTCAAGATTAAAGTCTCACCGGAATATGAAACTGTCATCCCTGCCGGCCAACTGCCACTAACCGCTAAAACATCCACTCCATAGTCATTACCGTTAACCGATACTGTTACTTGTTGTAACGGCGTTCCATCCTCATCACTTAATGTTAAAAATGTCGCTTGTGGCGTTAGAGGTGTTGGATTGGCATGTAGAAAAACCGGCATGCTACCTGCCGTATACGTCATAACACTACCATCTTGTACGATCGGTATTGATACCACTTTTACCGTGCTTGTGCCTGAGCTGGTTTGTCCATTGGGTTGGAGGATTTCAAAAGTCAGTGTCCGCATTCCATAAACAGGATGTGGATCCATATTTTGGTACGTCACAGATTCAAGAGCGGTCTGATAATCTGCTAGACTTGCGATCCCTCTTAAGGTCAATATACCCGTTGTAGAATTAAAGCTCCCTGTAATTCCATTTTGATCAACAAACCCTAAAGCATCTTCGCCAGGAGTAAAGTTACTGGAAATACTAACCGTGGCACTTTGAATAAAAATAGGTGAATCAGCGGTAATGAGAGCCGAAGCAACTGTCATTGCAGGTTGTCCTGCTACATACAGTACTCCATCACCAGGAGTTATATTTAATACCATATCTATGACAATATTCGTCGGCGATATATCTGTTGCTACTGTATTAAATGGCACATCACTGGGAGTCGTTGGTGGAATGTCTGCTTGCGGAATATTATTAGTGGTTTGCGTTGTCTGATACGGTTCTAAACTGACAACAGCATTCGCATTGGGTGGTGTAATAGCCGATGAAACAAAAGATTGAGGTGCCACCGATGTCACTTGCTCACTTGCAACTTGTGGCATATCAACTTTAGCTGTCTCCACGGACGCTGGTTGATTCACCCCAAGAAGCATTTGTCCCACATCGAAAATTACCGGCAGTTTTCCATCAAAAGAAACTATCGATGGACCATCAGAGATTAAAGGAACTAATCCCTGATGAGGCTGAAATATAACTGGGAGAAGAAAAACGAACGTGATACTTTCACCCCGAAACGTATAAGAATACTTCGAGGTGGAACTCGGGGCGACCGCAGCACCATTAAAATCAAACCGACGAACAGTTTCAACTGAAGAGGCACTAAATAAACCCCACAGCTTACGAGACGTGCGAGCCCAGCGACTCGCATATTCTTTCAAGCTAGCCGCAATAATCGCTGACGCTGAAGTTTCATCAAATGGACCGCTAGTGGTGGTAGCGATACTATTATGATTAACATCTGTAGCCTCATGGACCATCGCGTGTAACGCATAGTAGGGTGTTAAAAAGAAGTTTTGCAGAGTCATTCCATTTAATACCGACTGATGCATCTTCGAACTAAACTTTCCGCCGAAGACCCAGGAGCCATTGGGATGAGAAACTTTTAATCCAGCGGGCAATGGTAAATAAAGGATTGCATGCAATTTTTTATTAGATGATGTCGTTACAGACTTCAGGAGTTCTGGATTTAATATAGGGATGTTATCAACATTCTTTAAATGGATCGGGTCGAAATTCAAGACGACAGGTCGCTGCGTTCGCTCATTGACTATTGAGCTGCCATTAAAGCCAACAGGAACCACTTCAGACTCAAATGAATAAGGAGAAGAAGCACGGAAAATACCAGAAATAGACTCCCCAGGATAATGATAAGAAAACACCGAACCCAAACCAGCAACAACCGCGAAATCTCTCGGATTAACTTTTTTTAAAATTACATCTGAAGCTGCCACCACACACCTACTCAATGCCCCAAAGATTCAAAATAACGCCCTTCTTTTTATTATAGAAACGAATAAGAGAAAAGATTGTTAACAATTACTTAAAGAAATCGATGATCAACCATAATCTCAAAAAAATATACCGCTCCTTCGCTCTTATTATAATCGCTGTGACTCACGCAATGCCTCTTTGGAAGTTTTGTATATCGGCCCAATGAGATATTGCAAAATAGTAATTTTATTGGTTGCCATGGTCACGGTTGCTTGCATACCGGGGTATATTGGCAATCTTCTTTTTTTGTCTCGATTATCAAGCAGGTAGTTTTGATTAGTGGAAACGATGACTCGGTAATAACTTTTTTCCGTATTACCTTGTGCTTCTTGTAGCGTGTCCGCACTAATGAAATTCACTTTCCCGTGCAAAGATCCATAAATTGTATAATCATAGGCCGTGATTTTAATGTTGGCATCATCACCTACTTTAATAAAGCCAATATCCTTTGGATCAATTTCGACTTCGAGCAGCAACTTATCATTAAGAGGAACAATCTCCATGATGTTTTTTCCAGGCTCAATGACTTGCCCTATGGTTGTCACTTCAATATGCTTAACAATGCCATCAACCGGTGACACAATCAACGTCCTACTCAATTTATCTTTTGACGCTTCAATACCTTTTTGTATAATAGCTAAATCAGATAACATATTTTTCAAATTTTTATACGCGTCATCTTTATATTTTTCTTTTTCTTGATTGATTGAACCACCCAAATCATTCGTTTGTCGCTCTGCTCGCAGCAACTCTAGCTCAGACATCACCTGTTCTTTCACTAACGGTTTGGTAATATTCAATTCTTTTTGAGACAAGTCAAAACTTCTAGTTAAAGTTGAGACACTGCGATCCAGTGTTTCTTTTCTTGATTTAAAGATAGCTGTTTCGCTTTGCACTAGATCGGGAGCATCTCGCCTAACAACCTCAGGAAAATCAATATCATTTGCCTCAGCAATTTCTGCTTGATAACGAGCAACGGTAGCGAGTAACGTTAAATACTTCGCATAATCTTCGTTATAAACTGCTTTAAAACGAGTGTCATCTAATTTTATTAATGGTTGACCTTGTTTAACAACATCACCATCTCGAACAAAAAGCTTACTAACAATACCGCCATCTAAACTTTGAACTAGCTGTACCTGATCAGAGGGAATCACTTTCCCTTGCCCTGAAGTGTTTTGATCCACATGCGCCAGTGAAGCCCAAGCCAACAAAGCAAAAAACAAAACAAGCACCGCATACATAAAATAATTGGCTACTTTGGGTGTTTCAATCAGTAATGCTTGCTTGCTGTCAGAAATAAAATCAATATCTTCAAGCTCCATACCATACAGATTTTCTAGCTGTTTTATCTGTTTTTCGCGATCTCTTTGTATTTCTTCTTTCATTTTATTAATGAAAGACTCTTGTGCTTCATCTTTTTTATCGCCAGAAGCTGCAACATTAATGTCTAAATCTTCTTTCTTTGTTTCTTTATCTTTTTCATCCATTTGGCGTACCTGCTGTATTAGCCTTTAATCGCTCCAGTATTACATCTCTAGGTCCCTGAGCTACGATGGTCCCTTGATCAATCACGATTAAGGTATCAACTAAGGATAGTAAGGACATTCGATGAGACGTCACTAACAATGTTTTGTCTTTGGTAAACTCGTGTAAATTGCTAATTATTTTTCTCTCGGTATTAAAATCCATCGACCCTGTAGGTTCATCTAGTAACAAAATGGGCGGATTTCCCAGATACGCGCGCGCTAACATCACACATTGTCGTTGTCCACCGGAAAGACTTCCGCCACGCTCTTCAACGAGCATGTGATAACCTTCATGGTGTAATTTTGCAAAGTCATCAACGCCAGAAATACGTGCTGCTGCTAAAATTGCTTCATCATCTGCCCAAGGATATTTAAGAGCAATGTTGTCTCGCAAAGAGCCATAAAAAAGAATAAAGTCTTGCAAAAAACTGCCAACATTGCGACGAATATCTGCTGGATCAATTTGCTGAATATCCGTACCATCTAAACGGATGTTGCCTTTTTGTGGCTTATATAACCCCAACAGCAAACGCTGAATGGTTGTTTTACCCGAACCACTACTACCAATAAGAGCAACTTTTTCACCTGCTTTTATTTTAAAAGATACATTATTTAAAGCGGGATACTCACTCATAGGATAAGCAAATGTCACATTTTCAAATTCAATATCGCCTTTTAAGGTAGGATGGCTAATATATTTTTTTGATTCCACTCGTTCACTGGGTAAATCCATTAAACGATCTAATCCTTTTAATGCCATGCGTGTTTGTTGCAACTTAATAAAAATACTTGATAGCTGACCAATTGGAGCTAAAGCGCGACCGGCAATCAAAGAGCAAGCAATCAACGCACCAACCGTAATGCTTCCATCAAATACTAAGTAAACCCCAAATAACATGATTCCAACCGTAATAAATTGCTGCAATAAAGAGGTAATGCTAATTGCAAGCAACCCATGAAATCTTGAAGTCTGTGAAGCACGATAAGTAATACCAATGGATTTCTCCCAGCGACGTTGCATCGCTCCTTCCGCAACCATGCTTTTTAAGGTTTCGATTCCTGCAATGGACTCAATCAAAACTGCATGTTTTTGTTTAGACCCTACGTAGGCTGTCCTTGAGGCATTACGCATAGGGATTTCCATCAAAATACTTAAAATCACCACAATAGGAATAACAATTAATGGAATGTAAGCCAGCGGGCCGCCAATAATATACATCACAAAAATAAATATAAAAATGAAGGGTAAATCAACAAAACAAACTAGTGTTGCGGAAGTAAAAAACTCTCGCACTGACTCAAACTCCACTAATTCATTGGCAAAAGCACCGGAGGAAGCCGGCTTTGATGCCATGTGTACTGACAATACTTTATTAAATAAAGCACTCGCCAATTGCATATCGGTTTTTTTAGAGGCCATATCAATAAAATGCCCCCGCAAAATTTTCATAACAAAATCAAATAACAAAATGATAGCAACCCCAAATACTAATACCCACAACGTTGAAAAAGTGTTGTTGGGAATCACGTTGTTGTACACTAACATGATAAAAATAGGTATCGCTAAAGCAAATAGATTAATCAGAAACGCAGCGAGCATCACCCGATAGAAAATTTTTCGGTAACGAAACATCGTTCCCCAAAACCATGAACCGCCTAATTTTTCCACCTCTGTTTCATCAGAACGTTTTTCAAGCGTCACTTGTTTTTGTAAAAAAATAGCATAGCCCGTATAGTCTTTTTCTAGGAGTTCGAGGCTCACTTTTTTGTTCGACAATCCTGTTTCTGGATAAATAACATCTGCAAATCCATCTGCAGATAAGTTCGTCAAAAGACATGCTTGATTATCATTTAAAATTAGAACCACTGGCAGCACTAAATGAGGAATACGCGCTAGCGGACGCTTAACCACTTTCGCTGTATAACCAGCACGCTCGGCCGCACGAGTAAAAAGTTGTGGCGTTAATTTTCCGCCCACCAATGGTAGACCAACGGTTAATGTCGCAGGTGAATAGGGTTCTTGATGAAGCTTCGTTAACATCACCAAACAACCTAAGAGTGAGTCCTCAAAATGGAGCGTTCCCTCTCCTAAACCCTCTGTATCTTGAGCCATAACATGCCCTTTTTTTTTTCCTAATGTTATTAGCTATAGCACATCCTGATAAAAAGTATAGAAATGTAATGGAATAAGGGTGTTAGGCGAGGTTTAAATCTTGAAAGACAGAACATCTGTTTATGTTTTAGACTGGCTCAATTTATATGCAGTGATACCTTGTTAGTCTAATTCTCCTAGGCTCATACGTTGCAACGCTTGGATCTCATCGCGTATTTTTGCTGCTTCCTCAAATTCTAAATTTTTTGCATGCTCATACATTTTCTTTTCTAAGGTCTTGAGTTTTTTCGCTAGCTCGGCTTGAGATAAATGACCATATTTAACAGCTTCTTCCGCCACCTGCAAATAGCGTACGGAAGAAGGTTTTCCTTCAAGGCGCGCGCCTTCCATAATATCATGGACCGTTTTTGCAATACCCATCGGCGTAATGCCATGTTGCAGATTATAAGCTTGTTGTTTCTCTCGACGCCGATCTGTTTCATCCATGGCACGCTTCATAGAGTTTGTCACTTTATCCGCATATAAAATTGCTTTGCCATTGATATGACGAGCGGCTCGGCCAATGGTTTGAATCAAAGAACGATCGGAGCGTAAAAAACCTTCTTTATCTGCATCTAAAATAGCAACTAAGGAAACCTCCGGCATATCCAAACCTTCGCGCAATAAATTAATCCCGACAATGGCATCAAAGGAGCCTAAGCGTAAATCACGAATAATTTCCACTCGTTCGATGGTATCAATATCTGAATGCAAATAACGAACTCGCACACCGTGCTCTATTAAATAATCCGTTAAATCTTCTGCCATACGTTTAGTCAACGTCGTCACTAAGACTCGCTCATTCGCTTGCGCTCGTTGCTTAATCTCAGACAGTAAATCATCGACCTGAGTTGCCACTGGACGAATTTCTAAGACTGGATCCACCAAGCCTGTAGGCCGTACTACTTGCTCTGCAATTTGGTCGGAGTGTTCTAACTCGTAGGGCCCCGGCGTAGCAGAAACGTAGATCGCTTGCGGGGAACGGTCTTCAAATTCTTGAAACATCAATGGCCGGTTATCCAAGGCGGAAGGTAAACGAAAACCGTATTCTACCAAGGTTTCTTTCCGTGCACGATCACCTTTAAACATCGCCCCTAATTGTGGCACCGTCACATGAGACTCATCCACGATCAGCAAACCACTATCCGGCAAATAATCAAAAAGCGTCGGTGGCGGTTCGCCGGGTTGGCGTCCCGATAAGTAGCGAGAATAATTTTCTACGCCGTTGCAATAACCTAACTCTACCAACATTTCGATATCATATTTCGTGCGTTGTTCTAACCGCTGCTCTTCAATCAATTTATTTGATTCACGAAAATAACGTAAGCGATCAATCAAATCTACTTTGATTTGTTCCACCGTTTCTAACACACGCTCGCGCGGTGTCACATAATGACTTTTGGGGAAAATAGTCACTCGCGGCACTCGTTGCAAAACTTCACCGGTCAGTGGATCAAAATAGCTAATGTTTTCCACTTCATCATCGAGTAATTCAATACGTACTGCTTCTTTTTCTGATTCTGCCGGAAAAATATCAATGACATCACCGCGAACTCGATAAGTAGCACGACGCAAATCCATATCATTACGCGTATATTGCAATTCTGCTAAACGCCTTAACATGCTACGCTGATCGATTTGCTCACCACGACTAACGTGCAATACCATACTCAAATAAGCATCCGGATCCCCCAAACCATAAATAGCGGATACCGTCGCCACAATAATCACATCACCACGTTGGATGAGAGCCTTGGTGGCAGATAAGCGCATTTGTTCAATGTGCTCATTCACAGAAGAATCTTTCTCTATATAGGTATCTGAGGAAGGAACATAGGCCTCAGGTTGATAATAGTCATAATAGGAAACGAAATACTCTACCGCGTTTTCAGGAAAAAATGCTTTCATTTCTCCATATAATTGAGCTGCCAAGGTTTTATTGGGCGCCAAAATCATGGTAGGACGTTGGCAAGTTTCAATAACATGCGCCATGGTAAAGGTCTTACCGGACCCCGTCACCCCTAGTAAGGTTTGATGAGCAAGCCCTGCCTGTATGCCTTGCACTAATTGTTGAATTGCCAGCGGTTGATCACCTGCTGGTTTAAATTGTGAACAAATTTTGAAACCTTTTTGTTTCACGAACAAGCCTCACCCGCTAAATAAGGGTTCAGAATATCGAAATGATCTGGTAAACTCAACACTTTGAAAAAACCAACCTTTGCAATAACCTTCATCAAGGGAAAAATCATGGATATTCAATTATCACAACGCACACAAAACATAAAGCCTTCCGCCACTCTGGCCATGACTGCCCGAGCAATCCAATTGAAAGCAGCAGGTGGCGATATTATCAGTTTAACTGTCGGTGAGCCTGACTTCGATACTCCGGAACATATTAAGGAAGCAGCGATCCAAGCAATCCATGAAGGTTTTACTAAATATACCGCCGTAGACGGTATCCCTACACTAAAAGCTGCCATTGTAGATAAATTCAAGACGGATAATCAATTAACCTACACACCGCAACAAATCCTGGTGAGCTCTGGTGCTAAGCAAAGTGTTTACAATATGTTGGAAGCACTGATCAATCCTGGCGATGAAGTTCTCATTCCAGCGCCCTATTGGACATCTTACCCTGATATGGTGATCTTGGCGGATGGCAAGCCCGTAATTATTGAATCCAACTACCAGCATTCTTATAAAATAACCCCGGAAGCCTTAGAGGCAGCGATTACACCTCGTACTAAACTGATTATCTTTAATAGCCCTAGCAATCCCTCGGGCATGGTTTATAACCATGAAGAGCTGCTGGGATTAGCACAAGTACTCGTGCGTCACCCTAATATTATGATTTTGTCCGATGATATTTATGAACATATCATCTGGACCCATCACAGCTTTGAAAACTTAGTGAATGTCTGCCCCGAACTGTATGAGCGCACAGTGATTATTAACGGCGTATCAAAAACCTACGCAATGACGGGATGGCGTATTGGTTATGCCGCTGGACCCCAAAAAATAATTTCAGCAATGTCCACTATCCAATCTCAATCAACATCCAACCCCAACAGCATCGCGCAACGAGCGGCTGTTGCTGCCCTCACAGGGGGTAATGATTGTGTGAAAGCGATGGTGCGTGAATTTAAACTTCGCCATGATTTCGTCTATGAAGCTTTACGTGATATTCCAGGATTCCGTGTATTACCTGGTGATGGCGCGTTTTATAGCTTGCCCGACGTGAGCGGCATCATCGCACAAATCCCTGAATATCGAGATGATGTGGATTTTGCGGAACAATTATTAGCAAAAACCGGTGTTGCCACAGTTCCCGGAACTGCTTTTGGCCAACCAGGAACCCTAAGAATTTCCTACGCCACCAGTATGGCGGTATTGGATGATGCAATAAAACGCATACAATCCTTTGTTTCAGAAATTCTTTAACAAAAGGCCTTGACCAAACCTCAAGGCCAGATTATATTAGCCAACTCTTTTAGAGTGATTCCTCGGTAGCTCAGTCGGTAGAGCAAGTGGCTGTTAACCACTGGGTCACAGGTTCGAGTCCTGTCCGGGGAGCCAACCCCTCCAACCCCACTCTTACACTAATAACCTTACAAAAATAATCCGTTTGTCATTGTATGCTTCGTGCTTTTTGATTATACTTCGCCCGTTTATTATTTATGAAAAAGGAAGCACCATGTCCATGACGCAATTATTAGACGCCACTATTCGGCAAATCGCCGTGCCTGGTAAAGGTATTTTAGCCGCTGATGAAAGTGGTCAGACCATTGCAAAACGGTTTGCCACCATCCAAGTAGAATCCACTGAAAACAATCGTCGCATTTATCGCGAAATGTTATTCACGGCACCTCAATTAAGTGATTATGTTAATGGCGTGATTCTTTACGAAGAAACCTTGGGGCAAAAAGCCAGTAATGGCAGCACCTTAGCAAATGTATTAGAAAAGCAAGGCATCATTCCTGGTATCAAAGTTGATAAAGGATTGGTGGACTTAGTGGGCACTGATCGTGAGAAAGTGACACAAGGGTTAGATGGTTTAAGCGATCGTTTGGTTACCTATAAAGAAATGGGTGCACGTTTTGCAAAATGGCGCGCTGTGTTTGATATCACCGATGTGAAACCTTCCTGTTTAGCGATGGAAACAAACGCTCACAACTTAGCGCGTTACGCCGCTATTTGCCAAGCTCATGGCATCGTTCCTATTGTTGAGCCTGAAGTGTTAATGGATGGTGATCATACTATCGAACGTTGTGCCGAAGTGACCGAGAAAGTGTTACACACGGTATTTCGTCACTTATATTTAAATAAAGTAAGCTTAGAACACATCATTTTAAAACCCAGCATGGTGATCAGCGGCTCTACTTGCAAACAGCAAGCTAGCAGTGAACAAGTTGCTCGAGAAACTGTTCGAGTGTTGTTGCGTACTGTACCAGCGGCTGTTCCCACCATTAACTTTTTATCTGGTGGACAAAGTGCGGAGTTTGCCACTGAAAATCTGCATTGGATGAATAAATTGCATCCTAATTTACCTTGGTTATTAAGTTTTTCCTATGGCCGCGCTTTGCAAGCACCTAGCTTAGATGCTTGGCATGGTAAAGACAGTCAATTAGTACAAGGTCAAGAAGCTTTATTAAAACGAGCTCGTCTAAATGCTGCTGCTTGTGTAGGTGAATATAATAGTACGATGGAGTAATCGTATTTTACTGCGAGCTAGCGGAAGCTGAACTTCCGCTAGCTCCAGATTGCGGCGGAATCTTCGTTAAATATTGTTTTAAATTATTTTGCTGATTCAATCGTTTTTCATACACAACCATATTAACAAATATATTTTTTACATAATTTCTTGTTTCCTGAAAAGGAATAATTTCAATCCATTGATCGACCGGCATCGGCTTATCCGTTGGGAGCCATTTTTTAACGTTGTTAGGCCCGGCATTATAAGACGCTGTAGCCAATACACCCTGCTTGTTAAATTGAGCAAACAATCCCTTCAAATACGCCGAGCCTAAATTTATATTTGTACTAGGATCAAGTAAATTTAAATTACTCGACGAATCCGAGACATTTTTCTGGCTAGAGATTAGTTTTGCCGTTGCTGGCATCAATTGCATTAATCCTCGGGCACCTACGGGAGATTTTGCTTCAGGATTGAATCGACTTTCCTGACGAATCACGGCAAAAATCCATGCTGGTTCCACATTATATTTACTAGCACCGGCTAACACAGCATTTTTGTAGAGTAGAGGAAATAACAGTTGAATATCATCTAAATTTTTAATTCTGCCGCCTGTCAAAAGAGCGATATTATTCATGCCCCATTCTAAGGCAATTTTAGCGGCAACATAATCTTCCCTATCGCTCATATGATCGATCGCGGCCCACCACTCTTTATTAGCTTCATAAAAACGTTTGAAATGATACAACTCGATCGTTCTTTCTACATTATGGTTTTTTAGTACTAACTGGCGCTCTGCTGCGGAAATATCCGTCGCTTCATCTTTATATGGAAACGTAACGCCGGAACGAATTGCAGAAAAAATACCATAATATTGTGGTACTGCCGATAAGCTTTTTAAAATAGCATCCGAGCCACGTTTATCCCCAGTCAAATCCAAACTTCTTGCATACCAATAACGCCATTTGACCAAATGTTTTTGTTTGTCGGGTAACTGACTAATAAATCCTTTAAGACCTTGCCAATTATTTTGTAAAATATATTGTTGCAACCGCCATTGCGCAACAGTTTCATTATCACTTGCTTTGGGAAGATTCGGAACAATTTTTTTAGCTTCTGCTGGATCTTTTTTAATAAGGCCTAGAGCAATCGCTTCTTGTACTTCTTGTTGCTGACTTTCCGATAACTTGTAATTACTTGCTAAACGATGCCATTGTTCAAAGGTCGCTTTAGGATCTTGTTCTGCCAATTGACTTAACCCATGAGAAACAATAGAGGGTGTTTGTTTGATACTTTTATCAAAAGCCGGCATGCGTAACACTAACATAGGATCTTCATGGGTTTGTATCCATAGGTTAGCGGTACTTTGCTCATTCTCCGGTAACCAACTCACCAAGGATTTTGCTAAAGACATGTTATCGGCTTTTAGTGCCATACCCAATCGATCCCACACCAAGTCATCCACCAAATAACCTGTCTGCGCCCACACATTAAAAACGGGAATACACTCTGCTGGACTGTTGACAGGCCTCAACCAAAGAGGACCTACTGAAGATCTGGTTTTTTCATCTTGATTCGTCGCGAGCAATGCTTGCATATAAAGACACTGTGTTACAACCGATGGATTTTGTACATTTGAATAATGACTCAAAATAGTTTGCCATTGTTTTTTTGAAACCAACAATCTAAACCACTGCTCACGTAATTGATCAGCTAAAGGCGAATCTGCATATTCTTGTAAAAAATAATTGATCGCCGCTTCTGGTTGAATCGCCACATTATTACTTAAAGCTTCATAAAGCAAATAGGGATACAATGGATACTCTTTTAGTTGAGATAATAATTGATAATATTGCTTGCTATCATTGTTTTTTAACGCTTGCTCCGCTTGCAAAAACAATTGACGTTGTGTCTGCAAAAGGTTTTCCGATGGGGTATCTGCAAATTGCGCCACACACCCAAAAAATACAAAGAGCAACACCACCATTATCCCGCGATTAATCGTTTTTATAACAGAACGCGCCGATGTACGTTTCTTGGCCTGCATACCCTTACTATAGATTCTGGTTATAGAAAATGCACCTTATACCAATCTGATGAGAAACATCAGATTTCCTTAAGAAATAAGCATGAAAATTTACATTGCGGCTGATATATCCTAGAATACCCACTGTTTCACGCCCCGGTGGCACAGGGGATAGCGCGATCCCCTCCTAAGGGATAGGTCGCAGGTTCGAATCCTGCCCGGGGCGCCAACTTCATCCTTAACACGTCTAGCTTGCTGTATTAACGCACAATTTAATGTAAAACCACAGAAATTTTGCCTTCAAGAATTTACTTATTCTTTTTTTCTGTTACTCTGTCGAGCAGCGTACCCCATGAGGGTCTCCATACTACTTTTAGAACATGATGCAAAAAATCATGCTCATTGATGTTCGAGGAGAATATTATCTTGGCAGCTGTTGATGTTAGTTACGAAGAAATCACGGGATCTTCCAAAAATGCTTATGAGAGTGACGATCTTTTTCAGTTAATAGAACATGTTGGTGTTCGTGACTTACACTTCAAGCATGACCCAGAAACCGGCTTAAAAGCCATCGTCGCCATCCACAGTATCAAATCCGGCTCTTCATTGGGTGGTTGTCGCTGTATTGAGTACCCCTCTACGCGAGCTGCGGCCATTGATGCCATGCGTTTAGCTCGCGGTATGACTTATAAATCTGCTATTTCTAACACCCCTTATGGTGGCAGCAAAGCCGTCATCATGAAACCAGCTGAAATTCGTGATCGCGCAGCTTTTTTTGAAGCTTTTGCCCGTTTCGTCCACGAGTTGGGAGGGCGTTACATCACTGCAAAAGACAGCGGAACTACAGTTGCTGACATGGACTTAGTTTCCACCATAACGCCTTATGTGACGTCTGTCAGCAGCAAAAATGGCATTGATGGTGATCCCTCACCGTTTACTGCCTACGGCATGCTTAAGGGTATTGAAGCATGTGTTAAATACAAATTAAATCGCGACAGCTTAGATGGGTTGCATGTTGCAATTCAAGGTGTGGGTTATGTAGGTTATGACCTAGCAAAATTATTGCATGCACGAGGTGTGCGCTTGACGGTCACTGATATCGATGAGAAAGCCTTACGCCGATGTGAAGAAGAATTTGGCGCCGTCATCGTTCATCCTAATGAAATTTACAGTATCGCCTGCGATATCTTTGCTCCTTGCGCACTGGGCGCTATCTTAAATGATAAAACCATCCCGCAATTACGAGCTAAGATTGTTGCTGGTAGTGCTAATAACCAATTAGCTTTAGAACGTTATGGTTTAGCCTTACGCGATCGAGGCATTTTATATGCCCCCGATTTTGCTATTAACTCCGGTGGTCTAATTCAAGCAGTCGCTCTTTATCGTAATGAAAAAACCGATGAGATTATGGCAAACATTGATTTTATTTATCACCGCTTACTAGAAATATTTGAACGAGCGGATCGTGAAGGTCGCGCAACCAATAAAGTTGCTATCGACATTGCTAAGGAACACACTCTCGCTCATGAGGAGCGGTAAATAAAAAAGAGGAATACAAACGTGTCACGAATTGCTGAATTTTCTATAGAATACCAACAATGCCTGGCCGCCACTGGAGAGCTTGTCACTCCCTTGCCCGCCTTTGCAACCCAAGCTGGTGCACTGATCGAACTCTACGAATGGATGGTGTTACTCAGAGTCTTTGATGCCAAAGCAATTAATTTACAACGCACCGGCAAAATGGGTACTTATCCTAGCAGCTTAGGTCAAGAAGGAGTATTTGTTGGTATTGGTGACGCCATGCAAGCAACAGATGTCTTTGTTCCCTATTATCGCGATTCTGGTGTTTTACTACAACGCGGTGCGACCATCTCTCAACTTTTACAATACTGGGGGGGAGATGAGCGTGGTAGTGATTTTAAAGAGTGCCCAGAAGATTTTCCTATCTGTGTGCCTATCGCAACACAATTTTTACATGCAGCAGGCATTGCAACAGCAATCAAATATCGTCATCAAAAACGCGCTGTTGTTGTCACAGGTGGTGATGGCTCCAGTTCAAAAGGTGATTTTTATGAAGCCCTCAATGTAGCTGGTGAATGGCAATTACCCGTTGTCTTCATTATCAACAATAATCAATGGGCTATTTCCGTGCCACGTACTGCACAGACTCATTGCAAAACCATCGCACAAAAAGCCATTGCAGCTGGTATACCTGGAATACAGGTAGATGGCAATGACGCGATTGCTATGCGTGATGCGGTTGATCAAGCACTACAACGCGCACGCAATGGTGAAGGTCCAACACTCATTGAAGCAGTGACCTATCGTCTCTGCGATCACACCACTGCCGATGATGCCACGCGTTATGTTCCTAAGGAACAAATAGAAAAAGCATGGCAAGAAGAACCCATACGCCGTTTGCGACAATACCTGGAGCA
Organism: Gammaproteobacteria bacterium; assembly: GCA_020051155.1. Classification (GTDB taxonomy): domain Bacteria; phylum Pseudomonadota; class Gammaproteobacteria; order UBA1113; family UBA1113; genus JAGVJK01. The sequence goes on from JAGVJK010000010.1 coordinate 15,675, forward strand.
ACATCATCAATGGGATGAAAAGAAAGAACAACAATTACAGCAACGCTGCCAAGAACAAGTGAATGCTGCGGTAGAAGAGTATATCGCCACGCCGCTGCAACCCGTGAGCTCTATCTTTGATTATATGTATGAGACACTTCCCAAATCACTGCAGCAACAACGACAAGCCGCTGAACAGGAGGGACGTTAGTCATGGCCGAAATAACCATGGTAGAAGCTGTCACACAAGCTTTAGCCTATGAAATGCAACAGGATAAAGATGTCGTTCTCATGGGAGAAGACATTGGCTTAAACGGCGGTGTGTTTCGAGCAACCGATGGCCTCTATAAACGTTTTGGCGCTGAACGAGTGATCGATACGCCCTTAGCAGAAACAATGATTGCAGGTCTTGCCATTGGCATGGCTGCTCAAGGTTTAAAACCCGTCGTAGAATTTCAATTCATGGGATTTATTTATCCTGCGCTTGATCAATTGATCAATCACGCTGCGCGTTTACGAAATCGTACGCGTGGACGCTTGACCTGTCCCATGGTGGCACGTGCGCCCTTTGGTGGTGGCATTCACGCACCTGAGCATCATTCCGAAAGCACAGAAGCTTTATTTGCTCATATTCCAGGATTAAAGGTGGTCATCCCCTCTTCTCCTGCACGCGCTTATGGTTTGTTATTAGCAGCTATTCGCGATCCTGATCCAGTTATCTTTTTAGAGCCCAAACGTATTTATCGTTTGGTCAAACAAGATGTGCCTGATGATGGTAAAGCATTACCCTTGGAAAAATGTTTTGTTCTCCGTGAAGGTAGTGATGTGACACTCATTAGTTGGGGCGCTTCCATGCATGAAACATTGCAAGCAGCTGATCAATTAGCTGAGCAAGGTATCCATGCTGATGTGATTGACGTTGCTAGCATTAAACCTCTTGATATTGACACCATCGTTGCCTCTGTTGCAAAAACTGGGCGTGCAGTGATCGTACACGAGGCGGCAAGAACCGGTGGTGTCGGTGCTGAGATTGCTTCATTACTTAATGAGCATTGCTTATTGTCTTTGCTAGCCCCAGTACAACGCGTCACAGGTTTTGATACCGTCATGCCTTATCTAAAATTGGAAAAGAAATATTTACCTTCTGTTAATCGCATCATTGAAGGTGTAATGAAAACGATGGAGTTTGCATGAGCATTTTTAAATTACCCGATCTAGGCGAAGGATTACCCGACGCTGAAATTCATGAATGGCATATTAAAGAAGGCGATACCGTTGCTGTTGATCAACTGTTAGTATCGATGGAAACTGCGAAAGCTGTCGTAGATGTGCCAGCACCTCATGCGGGTGTTATTAAAAAACTTTATGGCAAAGTTGGCGACACTATTAACACTGGTGCTCCTTTGCTTGAATATGAAGAAGATGCCTCCTCCACTGCGACAATAAAATCCGCACCCTCTGCTGCAACCGTTGCTGGTAGCATTGAAGTCGGTGATACTGTTTTAAAAGAATCTGCCATGGGTATTACTCCCATGAGTCACACAACCCATCACACTCAAACCTTACCGGCCATTCGCCTATTAGCAAAACGTTTGGGAATTTCTTTGGATCAAATTCGTGGTTCCGGACCACAGGGTCATATTACGCTCGATGATTTTGCTACGGCCATCGAAGCAGCGTGGCCAAATAAAGCGGGTGCAGCCGCCAGCGCTCGCCCGATACACACCAAAGTTGCTGGTGATGTTGAACCGCTAAAAGGTGTGCGAAAAGCAATGGCACAAGCAATGGCGCAATCCCATGCTGAAGTAGTGCCTGTTACAATTTTGGATGAAGCAGATCTGCATGCGTGGCCAAAAGGAACCGACATTAGCGTTCGTTTGATTCGGGCCATTGTTGCAGCTTGTAAAGCAGAACCTGCATTAAATGCTTATTTCGATACTGAACGTCAAGGTCGACAATTACATAAGCACGTGCATTTGGGTCTAGCCTTAGATTCTGAAGAAGGTTTATTTGTTCCTGTTATCCGCGAAGCAGATACAGCAACACCGGAAGACTTACGAGAAACTATCAATCGCTTTAAAGTAGAAGTAGGCAATCGTTCTATCTCCCCTAAAGAATTAACCGGTGCAACCATTAGTCTTTCAAACTTTGGTATGATCGCCGGGCGTTTTGCCAATCCCATCATTGTGCCCCCCATGGTTGCAATCATTGCCGCGGGTCGCTTACGAGAGATCCTTGTGCCTAATAAAGAAGGCACACCAGAAGTACATCGCGTGATGCCACTCTCTCTGAGCTTTGATCACCGCGCCGCCACGGGCGGAGAGGCCACAAGATTTCTTGGCGCAATGATCAAGGATTTAGAATCTAAGACATAGCGAATTTTCTGATACTCAAGACTATCAAATCAGCTAATGGACAAGTATTTTATGTCAGAGATTATTATTTACAAAGCAAAGGACGGTCACGTTGAGTTAACGGTCAATTTATTTGAAGACACGGTCTGGCTCACACAGAGGCAACTATCTGATTTTTTTGATAAAAATGTCAGAACCATTTCCGAACATATCGATAATATCTTTAAAGAAAGCGAATTAGATGAGCATTCAGTTATCCGGAATTTCCGGATAACTGCCGCTGACGGCAAAACATATGATACCAAACACTATAATCTAGACGTTATTATTTCCGTTGGCTATCGTGTTCACTCAAAACGTGGCACGGAATTTAGACAATGGGCAACTGCCGTACTAAAAGAACATCTAATTAAAGGTTATACGATTAATGAAAAACGCCTAGCCGAACGTGGCCTCAAGGAACTTCAACAATCCATGGAGCTGCTACAAAAAACACTAACACGAAATGAATTAATTAACGACATCGGTGTTGAAACGATGCAGCTTATTATGAGTTATACAAAAACATGGCATTTATTATTGGCCTATGATGAAAATGAATTAAACATACCAAAAAATGGTAAACCATCTATTGCCGTTCTAAATTATGAGTCCGCAGTCGACGCAATTGAAGCTCTAAAATCTGATCTTGCTACAAGAAATGAAGCGACTGCTTTCTTTGGTAATGAGCGCGAGCAGGGGCTCCAAAGCATTCTAGGTAATATCGAACAAACTTTTGATGGCGAATTGCTTTACAAAACTGCAGAAGAACGTGCTGCACATGTGTTTTATTTTATTATTAAAGATCATCCCTTCAGTGATGGGAATAAACGTATTGGCTGCTTGATTTTTTTGCTCTATCTTAAGTTGCAAAATATTACAAGCAAATTAAATGACAAAGGTCTTGTTGCACTAGCTTTGCTAATTGCTGAAAGCAATCCTACACAGAAAGACTTAATGATTCGTCTTATTGTCAACTTGTTAACGGATTAAGAAGATAGCGATATAAAAAGGTACGCTCTCAAGCCATTGCTCTGTGATTATATTCCCCTGAATATTCCAATTTATGTCAGCAAGAGCTTTCTGAGGCTAAAGGATGCCTGCAGTCCTTGCAGACACTAATCTGCGTGAGTAATCCACGCAGCCACTTAACAAAAATTCCATAATTTTCCATTATGAGACTTCTGATATCTTATCTATGAGATTTTGTGCTTCTGTAATCAGACTATCAAGCTTATTAATTGTTTTAGGGATCCCATCACTAATCCACTGTAATTCTGTTGCTTCATTCTTCATAAGCTCTTCGACTCGAAGCTTTACGGTCTCATCTGAAAGTATATTGTCCCTAATTTTAATATCCAATATCGTTTGTTTGTATTTATTATCAATAAAATATTTTCTATTTTGCATAGCTTCTAAAGTTGATATCAGCCTCCTATTTTGAAAGAATTAAGAGAAGCAAAAATTTGTCCCCTAGTAAGATCTCGTCTTTAATAAAATGAGTCCAGGGCGATTGAATATCGCCCTTTGTTTTAATATAGAAAGCTTACTGACAAATGTGTTTCACTTCACATGAGATATTCCATCGAGCCTGTTCCTACCCTCTCTCCCGCGCTGGGAAATGAAAAATGATTTCCGTGTACCGTCACGTTTAATTGAGAAGGAAGATCATTCAACGTTTTTTTAATTTGAATCCAATCATCTGGCGTCAATTTATTTAAACGTTCATGGGCGAGATAAACTCGGTAAATCATTTCTATTCGAAGCGTTATGCCACTTTCTCAAGCTCGCGCCGCCGGAAATTGTTAGTAATCCATCACTGATAGACACATTAATGTCTTCTAATCCCATACCTGGCATTTCAGCTTCTATTTTATAATTATCTTTGTCTTCAACTATATCTACGGAAGGCGATAAATTAAAAGACTCCCAATCTTCATTTGATAAGAGAGCCCCAGGATTATAAAAATCCTCTAGAATACGATTTAATTGTTGTTCTATGTTAACAGGATGTCCATTTCTATGGTGAAGAGGAAGACTTTTCCTCCAATCAAATAAATACGCCATGATAATACCCTCACTTATCAAATCAATATGTCTAAACTACTTGCTTTCTATTGTGTATGAGCAAGCAACCAAGATCGAGTCTAGATGTCAGAAGAACAATTTCAAGTGAAGAAATGCCTGTCCGTATGAAATAATATTTACAAACAATAAGGTACTGTGATGATACCAAACATCACTGACTAAATTGTTAAATAGATGGATATAAGTTCTTATCACTACTCATTGTAAATGCTAAATCCCTTCTCGGTGAAATTGGCAATGACTCCTCAGACCAAAAGAAAGGATCATTAGAACGTCGGCGCTTGTATGGTTTAGCTGCAGCTGCTTCTACAAACATTTGACTGCTGCCAACCTGTAATGGTTGAGGTTCAAGCGGCGCACTTGCTTCCTGTGAAGAACGTTTTACATTCCTAAGGTAAACGCTAAATACGGAATATTTACCTAATATTCTGTTAATAAAATCTACGTATAATAGATTTTTCAATAAATTGAGATATCGGAGAAAAGGTAGACATGTCAGCGTCAAAAGAAAGTTGGAATTTTAACGAGGCCCTTTACCAAAAAACACGCTTGGATCTTTATAAAAAAATAGGCCGCGCGGAGGAAAGCGCAGATGATTTTATTGATTCATGTGTGAAAATTGCTACTTTTTTAATGAAAGTCCCTGCATGCAAAAAACATTTAACTCGATTAAATTCTCTTCTTTTTAAAGAGTTATTCAAAACAAAACCCGAAAAGAAAAGTCTCAGAAAAATACTTGAAGAGGAACTTTCTAAGGTAGGGTTTTACCCAAAATTTGCTAAGGCATACTTGGTTGTCGACGCGTCGATTTTTAAAAAAACACTCCTTCATGGAGTTCTTCTAAAAGATACCGCATTAGCTATTACACAACATGGTGAGTTAACTCATGCTCTACAATGGTTAATGATAGCTTGGGAACAGGAAGAAACTCATTTTTTAGGCGAACAATCCGTTGTGGAAATTTTTAAGCAATTGGGGGAAGAAAAATCATTTTTTTATGATAGTAGCACCAATAAAGAAATTAATCTGTGGGATTTGATTGTTGATACAAATACCGAAACTCCTTTGCTGAGTATGGCTGAACTCCAATTTAAATCACCGGAAGTTTTATTTGCATTTATTACGAGCCCAGACCTCTTCACCCCAGGATTGGAGACATTGCGAACTGAATTATGCGAGCGATTTATTAAGAAATTAACACAAGCACAACAGCTTAAACCAACCTCTGGCTCACCCTCAAGATATCAACCTAAAACAGGTGGGCTGTTTATGCCTCTTGGTTTTGAAGATTCGGCGTCAGATCAAGTTAATGAAACAGCTTCTGGTTCTAGCAATATGCCGCTAAGCATGAGTACTCTCTCAAGATAATGCAGTGACTAGTCGTATTGCTCATTTCTTCGAATAAGTATTTTCCTCCCCCTCTTCCCTGAGGGATCCTCTCAGCCAAGAGAGAGTAAGAAGAAGCTATAAACGATCACGTGTTTTTTTTCGAGTTTGGTACATGCTCAGTGTAATGGAAACCACCAGCACTAAGATAACTAACAACAGCGCTACAAAGATAGGAATCTTAAACCAATCAGCTATGAGCATTTTCACGCCGACAAAAATAAGTATCAATGCCAAACCATATTTGAGTAAATGAAAACGATTATTCATATTAGCCAGCAGAAAATAAAGGGAGCGCAAACCTAATATCGCAAAAACATTTGATGTGATAATAATAAATGGATCATTCGTGACTGCAAAAATTGCCGGCAAACTATCTGCTGCAAAAACTAAATCTGTAAACTCCACTAGAATGAGCACCACAAACAGTGGCGTCAAATAAAGATATGCCCCTTGACGAACAAAGAATCTCTCTCCTTGTAAATTAGGTGTGACACGAAAGTGTTGGCTTATCCAACGAACCACCAAGTTTTTACTGAGATCGGACTCTTGATCGGTTAGAAAAAATATTTTCACACCCGTAAATAACAGAAATACACCAAAAAAGTAAAGGATCCAGTGGATTTGATTAATGACCCAAACCCCAAAAAGAATCAACACTAAGCGCATGACAATCGCCCCTAACACGCCATAGATTAACACTCGACGTTGGTACTCAAGAGGGATGGCAAAATAAGTAAATATCGTTAAAATAACAAAAAGATTATCTACAGAAAGGGTTTTCTCAATCAGATAACCGGCCAAAAATTCCATTGCTTTCTCATTAGCAACAGAGCCAAAGCCTAAATGTTTTAAATGCATCCAAATCAGAGCATTAAAGATAAGTGCTAGGGTAAACCAGACACACGTCCAAGCAAGCGCCTCTTTCGTTGAAACGTAATGCGCTTTACGTCCCTTGAGTAAAAACAAATCCACCCAAAACATCAGCAAGACAAAAATAAAAAAACTAGGCCACATCCACCATTCGCCGATTGACGTCATGTCATCTCTCCCTGCAACTCAATCTCCATCTATAGTATCCTTTAATTTGCAGACATTCGCATGCCTGCATCCAATCGAATCACCGAGCCATTCAGCAATGGATTTTCAACAATGTGTTGTACTAACTTCGCAAACTCCGTAGGGCTCCCTAAACGTTTAGGGAATAGCATCTGCGCCGCTAAATTCTCCTGTAGGGCCGCGGGCATTGCCTGTACCATCGGTGTTGCAATGATCCCAGGAGCAATAGCCATCACTCGAACACCATGACGCGCCAGCTCCCGCGCTGCTGGCAGCGTTAAACCAATAACGCCCGCCTTTGATGCACTATAAGCTGTTTGACCAATTTGCCCTTCATAGGCGGCGATAGACGCTGTATTGATGATAACGCCTCGTTCTCCATCAACATTAAGGGGAACTGCTTCGCACATTCTATGAGCCACCAGGCGCATTACATTGAATGTGCCAACTAAATTCACTTGGATAACTTGTTCAAAGTCCGCCAAAGGCATTGGGCCCGTTTTAGAAACGACTTTTGCAGCGGGACAAATACCGGCACAATTCACACAAATTCGCGGTTCACCTAGCTCACTGACAATACGATTGAGTACTAATTCAAAACCCGTAGCATCTGTCACATCGCAAGCATAAGCAATGCCTCCGATCTCTTCTGCAATGCTGATCGCTGCTGGCGTCTGTCGATCCACCACTGCCACCTTTGCCCCAAGCGTTGCTAACCACTGAGCAACCGCAGCGCCTATACCTGAGCCACCACCTGTGACAATGGCTACTTGATCCTTAATATCCATGTTAATCTCCGTTTATTACCAATAAGCTGATACCAAACTACTATTATCAGCCCTACGAATCAAGAGATGGCTTTTATTTTGCCCCCAAACCTGATATTTTGTTGTTCCGCCGAGGGGCGTGCAATAACCTCGGCAAGTCAATTAAGAGGAATGCTCTGCCATGTCTAAAAAATTACCGTTGCCTGTAAAACCTGGACAGGTCTTTCATTGGGGGCAATTGCAAGCCGGCAGCATGGCCTTGACCGTAACGCAGATCGCTCAAGAAACTTCTAGCATGGTGATTGTGCTCACGCCCGATACTCATACCGCTAATCGTTTAGAACGTGAATGTCATTTCTTTGCCGATCAACAGATCCCTATTTTACATTTAATGGATTGGGAAACATTACCCTATGATCGCTTTTCTCCTCACCATGATATCGTTTCACAGCGCTTAAAAACGCTTTATCAATTACCTCAATGTCATCGCGGCATTTTGATTGTGCCGATACCCACCTTGATGCATCGCTTACCTCCTGTTTCTTATATCCAAGATACAAGCTTTATTTTAAACAAAGGTGACATTTTCGATATCGCCGACACTCGACGTCACTTTGAGCAGCGCGGTTATTATGCGGTGTCACAAGTCATGAGTCATGGTGAATATGCTGTTCGTGGATCTATTTTTGATTTGTATCCCATGGGGAGTGATTTACCTTTTCGCATTGATCTGTTTGACAATGAAATCGAATCGATTCGTCGTTTTGACCCACAAACACAACGTACATTAGAAACCGTCACAACGTTACAATTATTACCTGCTCGCGAATATCCTTTAAATGAAGACAGCATCGCTTTGTTTCGCCAACAATGGCGCGATCACTTCAAAGGAAATCCACTGGATTGTCCCGTTTATCAAGACATCAGTCGTGGCTTAAGCAGCAGCGGTGTCGAATATTATCTACCGCTATTTTTTGAAAAAACTGCAACGCTCTTTGATTATTTCCCGAAAGACAGCGTGGTATTAACTCTCGCTAATTATCAAGCAGCCGCGCAACAATGTTGGCAAGAGGTTCATCAACGTTATGAGCAATGCGCACTCGACCCGCGACGTCCTTTATTACCACCTGAATTTTTATTTTTACGCAGTGATGAATTATTTCATCTTTGCAATCAGTATCCGCAATTACGCTTACATCAAGAACCGCTTGAAGAAAAAGCTGGGCATACTAATTTACCTTATACAGGATTACCCGATTTAACCATTCATCATAAATTAGAACATCCTTTGACAGCGCTCAAAACCTTTGTGAAAGAAACCGCGCAACCTATTTTATTTTGTGCAGAAAGTGCCGGTCGCAAAGAGGCTCTATTAGAATTATTACAAAAGCATGGGTTACATCCAATTAGCATTCAACATTGGCAAGAATTTCTTGATACGCCCTCCCCCATCAATATCATTATCTCTCCCTTAGAGCATGGTTTTATCGACACAGCTCACCCCTATGCGGTCATTGCCGAATCAGATTTATTAGGTGAGCATGTTTTACAAACACGACGTCGTCGCCAACAACGTCAAGATCCTGATGCGATTCTACGGAATTTAGCAGAATTATCCATCGGCTCCCCCGTCGTGCATGTAGACCACGGAGTAGGCCGTTTTCTTGGTTTACAACGATTACAAACCGGTGGTATTGATGCAGAGTACTTAACCATTGGTTATGCTAATGATGATAAGTTGTATGTCCCCGTCGCCTCGTTACATTTAATTTCTCGCTACAGCGGCATTGATCCGGATCATGCTCCCATTCATCAATTAGGCACTCCCAAATGGGATTTAGCAAAACAAAAAGCGGCAGAAAAAGCCAGAGATGTTGCCGCTGAATTATTAGATGTCTACGCACGCCGCGCGGCTCGTAAAGGATTTTCATTTAAACATCCTGAGGAGCAATATATCGCTTTTGCCAATAGCTTTGGCTTTGCAGAAACCATTGATCAAGAAAATGCAATTCAAGATGTACTGCGAGATATGACCTCTGATAAACCTATGGATCGCCTCATTTGTGGCGACGTCGGCTTTGGCAAAACTGAAGTGGCCATTCGTGCAGCGTTTGTTGCTGTACAAAATAATCTACAGGTCGGTGTTTTAGTACCTACCACTTTATTAGCGCAACAACATTATGAAACCTTCTGTGATCGTTTTGCTGATTGGGCTGTCAACATTGAAGTGCTTTCTCGTTTTAAAACTAAACACGAGCAAACTATCACTTTAGAAAAGTTATCACAGAAAAAAGTGGATATCTTAATTGGCACTCATAAGTTATTACAAACGGATGTAAAGTTTTCTAATTTAGGTTTGCTGATCATTGATGAAGAACATCGCTTTGGTGTACAGCAAAAAGAACATTTAAAATCTCTACGCTCAGAAGTGGATATCCTCACTTTAACTGCCACTCCTATTCCGCGTACGCTGAACATGTCCATCGCAGGCATGCGTGATTTATCCATCATTGCCACGCCACCAGAAAAACGCCTATCCATTAAAACCTTTGTGGTCGAGAAAAATAACGGCATCATGCGCGAAGCTATTTTGCGAGAAATTTTACGCGGCGGCCAAGTGTTTTTCCTGCATAACAAAGTAGAAGATATTGAAAAAATCACTGAAGAATTACGCACGTTAATTCCTGAAGCACGCGTGGGTATCGGGCATGGCCAAATGCACGAACGCGAGCTAGAACGTGTTATGTATGATTTCTATCATCAACGATTCAATTTATTAGTCTGCACCACCATCATTGAAACTGGCATCGACATTCCATCAGCAAACACCATTATTATTAATAAGGCAGATCGCTTTGGCTTAGCACAATTACACCAATTACGCGGACGAGTCGGACGCTCGCATCATCAAGCTTACGCTTATTTAATGGTCGATGATAAAAAGGCTTTAACTACTGATGCCGAAAAACGCTTAGAAGCCATTAGTCTGTTAGAAGACTTAGGCATTGGCTTTGCCTTGGCGACTCAAGATTTGGAAATTCGTGGTGCCGGTGAGTTATTGGGACAAGAGCAAAGCGGTAATATTCAAGCAATTGGTTTTTCACTCTATAATGATTTATTGGCCCGCGCCGTCAGTGCATTAAAACGCGGAGAATCTTTTGATTTTACCAAGCCCTTTGAACAAAGCATTGAAGTCGATTTAATGCTCGCGACATTGATTCCAGAAGATTATCTACCGGACGTCCATGAGCGGCTACAACTTTATAAACGCATCGCAAATGCCAAAAATGACGAACAATTAGATGACTTACAAGCAGAAATGATCGATCGCTTTGGTTTGTTACCCATCCCCACTCAACAATTATTCTCTATCACCCGTCTTAAACTATTAGCGGAACCCTTAGGCATTCAAAAAATTGAAGCAGGTCCTCAAGGTGGTCGTCTATTGTTTAAAGAAAAAACCAATGTTAATCCAAAAACGATTATTAGTTTGTTACAAGATAAATCTCAGCAATACCAATTGGCAGGCCCCACGGCATTACGCTTTAAGCGTCCTTTAGAGCAACCGATTGAACGCATTGTTTTTGTTGAAAATCTGCTGAAATTATTAGGAGCTTCTTCGAATAGGCCCAATTAACTTTAACTTACTAAGCCAGCATTTTAAAGTGAATTGGGTATTTTGAGTACATCGCAGAAAAGGCAATCATTAGGTGCTTTTAAGATTGGTTTTATACCTTTCGCAAGGTATACTCTTCCCATAAAAATTGGCTAAACATCTTCACGGACTACCCATGTTACGACAAACAATCTCTCCATTACTGCTATTGTTATCACTTGTATTCGCGCCTTGCCTGACAGCCTTCGCAACGCCTATGTATCAAGTCGAAGTGATCGTTTTCAAATATCTAACGCCTCCCGAGGGACAAGGAGAAACATGGCCCCGAGACCCCAAACTACCAACTCTTTCCAACGCCATTAATTTACAAGCACCAACTGTCGCAACACCCACGAATCAAACCACACAAGAGAGCGCGAACGCCCACCCAATGCCAGAAAGTAACACCAACATTGCTCCACCAACCACTGATCTGAGCAAAATAACCTACCGCTATTTGCCAACCTCAGCATTCCATCTTTCTCCTCAAGAAACCGCATTAATCGGTAGCAAACAATACCAAGTGTTACTACACACAGCATGGTTACAAACAAACAACGCAGCCCCTATCATCCATCTTTTCGGCGGCATGGTATTCGACGGCCAAGGAAACCCGATACAAATGAAGGTAAGCCGCTACCAGCCCAACCCCGACAGCGCTAACACGCCCGGCGCACAATGGGAATTAGACGGCACACTACAAGTCAATAAAGACCAATATTACACCGCTAAAACCAATTTAGTATTCACCACAATTAATCCCCCCGCAAAAAGCTCATGGTTCGAGAGCAAACAAGACCGCCCCATTTTCACACGCTACGTCATGAAAGACAGCCAACGCATGAAAGAAAATGAATTACATTACTTCGATCACCCACGCTTCGGGGTTTTGATTGGAATTTATCGGAAAGAAGAATAACTTTAGTTCCTTCGTAGCAAAATTGTTATTAACAAAGCTTAAACAATGACTTGTTGTGTCAAAACCTTATTAATAAAAGTTAACAACCCACAAGCAATTATATTTTCATCTAACACTATCTCTCTATTACCATTATAGATGACATATAATTTATCTAAATGTAAATCATTCATGGCAATATACATAGATCTAGTTGTCGCTGGCTTCTCAGCAAATTTAAACTCAAAACCAATTTTTTTGCCATTTCGAAATACTAATAAATCTAACTCGGCACCCTGGTGGGTACGCCAAAAAAAAACTTCTTCCGGATTTAAATGAAACAATTGTATGATTTGCTCAAGCGCGAACCCTTCCCAAACTGAACCCAACTGGGGATAGCGCATAAGCGCATCATGATCCTCAAGGCCCAATAAATTAAGCAAAATCCCACTATCTCTAAAGTAAAGCTTAGGCGTCTTAATTTGCCGTTTGCTAATATTAGCAAACCAAGGCGGTAATACCCTAACCATAAACGTACCAGCTAAGATATCTACATATGAACGAACAGTATGACCTGAGATACCCATGGCCACACCGAGATTATGCATGTTCAGTAATTGTCCATGCACATGAGTAAGCATCATCCAAAAACGTCTAAGCATGAGCGCGGGAATATTGAAGCCTAATTGCGGAATATCTCTTTCTAAAAAAGTTTGTATATAAGCATTTCGCCATATAAAACTTGCATCATCATTATCCGCCAAGTAACTTCGTGGAAATCCACCACGAACTAACAACTGATGTTGTGATAATTGCGGATCTTCACATAAAGTGAATGGCGGCAATTCAATAAAACCAATACGACCCGCTAAGCTTTCTGATGCCTGCTGAATTAAATCGCGAGACGCACTACCTAGGATAAGATAACGTGCCTTGGCATGATCTGCTAACACACGAAGGATGGGGAAGAGTTCAGGCAATCGCTGTACTTCATCGATAATAATCAGTCCTTCTAACGCACTTAGCGCATAAAGTGGTTGTTGTAGCGCACTCACGTCTTCAGGAATTTCCAGATCAAAATAATGAACTTCCCCCGTATATTGAGCACTAAATTGCCGCGCCAAGGTACTTTTACCTGCTTGTCGTGGCCCTAATAAAGCACATACAATATGTACGCTGAACTGACGCTCGATTTGTTGAATAAAATATGAACGCTCCACAAAAGTCCCATGTTATTTTGAACCATGACTTCATAATAACATGGATTATTGAACATGCAAGATGAGAACTCAAATGAAGCGCATTCAACGCAGTGCCTATGATTTTAGAAAATCTAGATTATTAAGAGCAAAGTATTGCGTGCTTGATTAAATGCACTCGAAATTGGAGAACACCCGGACATTCCGGCAGATCGACCTATATAAAGAGATATGGTGGGTCGTGATGGATTCGAACCATCGACCAACGGATTAAAAGTCCGCTGCTCTACCGGCTGAGCTAACGACCCACCGAGGCTGCTTATCATACCGAATATAAAAAGAATTTCAACCCCTCAACCATAAAATTATCTGAGACCCAATATCACCCCCACGAAACACCCCCACGAAACTCACTTGCCGCACTTCAGAAAAAATAGTACAATTCCTGCCCACAGAGCCCCGTGAGCACAAAATATATGAGGAAAAAAACATGGCTGCAGAGTCCACAATAAGTTCGATCACCCCGTTAAATTACGGCGCCAACGAGGACTACACCCGCGCAAGCGAATCAACAATACTTGCCTTATTTGAGCAAGCTGAAAGATATGCTACGGGCAATGAAACGCCTCTCGATCATAATCAAGCGGCAATGTACTACCTAGAGGTGATCCTGCGAGATCTTACGGGGTTTCGTAATATAGGCTGGAGAACACAATGTTATCAAAAAATTGCAGCCCTCAATGAGCAAACTAAAGGACAAGAGCCCTACGTATTATATGCCCTAGGCAAGTGTTACCTACACGGTGCAGGCATGATGATGACTCACCTGGAAACAGCCCGAACGCATTTTTTAGCAGCCCACAAAGCACAACCCACCGAAACACTGTTTATGCAAGCAATGAGCGAGCTGTATCGGACTAAAAAATCCAATGCTTCATACTCTTTTTCAGGCTCTAATGGATATACAGTTCTAATACATTCCTGGGAGTTTCTAAACAATCTCCATAATTTTTCCCTATCTGCAATCGATGCAAAAAACCACTTCGAAGCCATTTGGGGTAGTAAGAGATATTATCTTCTAAGGGATTATCTAGAAAAATTCTTAGGGTATGTAGACTACCAGAGAAGCGGTCATAGTAGTGAATTCACTTCATTACAGGCACGAGCAACTGAAAGTTTAAAAACACTAGAACAAAACTTGCCTGTTTTTAACGAGATTAAAAGCCGTTTAGAACAAAACATCAACCTAGACTCTACTCTATCTACGCCTACCCAAGAATATCCCATAGCATGGGCCATTCAGCACGATAACATTCAACTAGCTGAACAACTCATCGAGGCAGGTGTTAGCTTAACTGACAAACCGAGTCAGATAACATTCTTCGCTCTAGCAAAGCAACATAGATTGCTCCGGGTTGTCTCCGCTATACGGCAAAAAATTCATCACGATGTCCTAGCGCGTTATAAAGAGCCGAAAAAAGATATAAATACCCCGTTGGCCAGCACTGGAATGGCACCATTGTTAACACTCATTCTAGTGGGCCATAATGCACTGGCACTGAAACTCATTGATGATGGTGCAAAACTGAGTTGTCAAACAGCAGAAAAGGCAACACCCTTACACTTTGCTGCCCTATGCAATAACCAAATTATTTTGCGACGACTTCTCGGCACTACCTGTCAATTTCAGCAAGATCAGATTACAAGCAATGGCCGAACACCATTACACCTCGCAGCACGCTGGGGACATCTCGAAACCACAATTTTATTATTAAAAAGCTATGAAGCAGATCCCTGTATTGCCAATACCAATGGCTCCCAACCTTTACACTTGGCCGTCATCCACGGGCACGAACAACTTTGCAATTATTTATTGACAGATCAGCGCGTTATACAAATGATTCATCAGACAACCAATAAAGGTAACACCCCTTTACATCTTGCTGCTAAACACGGTCACTCAAACATCACACTTCGCTTACTTGAAAAAGGAGCCTCCTTATCTATTAATGAACCAAATTCAGAAGGAGATACTCCTCTGAGTCTTGCAATTAAAAATAAACATGATTCTATAGCACGCATCTTATTACTCAACGGCGCACAACCAATTTTTCAAGAGAGCAATGTCCCAACTTCCTCTTCAAACATTGAACCTTCCGCTGCTCTTCTGGCATCTGATGCTCCTGTTTTTCTAACCATTAAACAAGAAAACGCCATTGCATGTGTAGCTATTTATGAAAAAATAAAAAATCTGAAAGAAAAACCTGGCAGTAGCGCTGAAGAGCAATCACCTGAAATTATAATGCTTGAATCTTTAAGTAGATTCATCAAGACCTATTACCATTATCCCTTATCTCTCATTCTGACAGTTTTTAACAATAACCATACTGTTTCTGCGGCTATCGCAGAGTTCATTAACACTTTGTACAATACGCAAGACAAAGAACTCATGGTCGCTGCACCAGCACTTCCAGAATTACCGAACTCTCTTTCTGCGATATCTTCAAGTGTCGCGCTTCCAAGCTCAGAAGCATCAATAACCGATGAAGAAGACTCGCTCTTTTCAAGCGCTGCAACGTCTTATAAAGCAGGCCACTACTCTTCTTATAATCCTTACTACTGCTCCGCCTCCTCCCAACCATTTCCAGATTGGGTCTTGCTCTTTGACCAAGACACATCCCCTTCTCAAATTGAGCGCATCAAACAACGATTATTTGCCGATGATATCTCTCCGATTTGCTTCGACATCTATGGAAATACCCTATTGCACTATGCTGCGGCCGCTGCAATCAAACCTCTAATAATCACACTGCTTCTCACCGAAACATCTCTTCGTGATTATATCAATCATCGCAACCGCTTTGGTAATTCCCCTTACCTCGTCGCCATTGCACACAATAATCTAGAAATGATAGAAATTTTCAAAAACTTTGGCTTAAATACAGAAGAGGCACTTTCTCAAATAAATCACCGAGGCGATACGCCATTACACTTGGCTGCATCATGGAGCCATAACATCCAAAGCGTTAATAACCTATTAGAGAAAGCTCCCCACTTGCTACATACTACCAATCACAACGGCAAGACTCTCTTACATATTGCTGCACAAGCTAAATTGCCCGCATATTCAGATTTAAAATTCACCACCATTTCACGAAAATTACTTTTAATGGGTGCCAATCCGATGGCTGAAGACAGCGAGGGACAAACTTGCTTTCAAAACTCACATCTTATCACTCTACAATTGCTTCAAGAATTTGAGCTAGAACATAGACGAGCAAAAAGAATTATTTTCGGCAGACTCAAAACTCTGGATTCTAATAACATCAGTGATGCTCAAGAGAAAGTAATACTAAGAAGCTTCATAGACGCTATCGATACTCATCAACAACGGCCTTTAACGACCATCCTCCGCGCCTTTCAAATGAGAAAAACTATCTCAGAAACAATGATGGCATTTTTAACATCATTACTTCCTGATGAAGAAAAAGTTTATCTCACTCTTCAAATTGATCCGACATTTATAGACACAGAAGAACTTCCACCTCTACAATCACCTGTGTCGTCGTCCATAAAACCATTAAGAAGCTTTAGAGAGTTCTTGCTCACTACAGACTATTATGGAAACATGGATTTTATAACTTACTTACAATCTAAAAACTATGGCTCTGTGAATTTTGAAGAAATAGATGATACGGACGACACGCTATTACATCATGCAACACGGGGCAAGAGCTTCTATCGAAGCGTCGATGGTGTTATACCTGGTGCCTTGAGATGGCTTTTAGAAAACACCGTTTTAATGTACCGAACTCACCTTCAAAATCGTCAGGGAGAAACACCATTTTATCTAGCCGCGGGAGATGCGCCCAAATATAGAGTGAGAAAAATGGAATTGTTATCTCAAGCTTTCTCGACAGCTTGGCAATCCACGCACGAAAATGAAGAAGTGCCTTTTATCGAGCTTCATCAGCCTAATGCTGCTGGTGACACGCCTTTGCATAATGCATTAATATCTGAAGGTGCCTCTATTGAGAGCTGCCGTTATTTACTAGAGCATGGCGCTCCTATCGATCATCAAAATCACTCAGGACGTACCCCTTTACATTATGCATTACGAAACATTAATACACTTCATCATAGAGGCCCTCTTGCCAATCTTCCAATGCCACTTTTAGCACGAACCTTACTTTTAAATAACGCAAACCCGGACCTTGCATCGACCCAAAATATTGTTGCTTGGCAAATAACCGAACAAGACACACCAGTTAGCTACAGCTATGATACGGGGTATAATTATCAAACGGCTAAAAAATTAAATGAACAAAAAACCACAGTTAAACAGTTTTTTGAACAGATTCAAGAAGAACATTACGCAGCTAATATAGCGATTTATGAACACACAAAGATTTTACAAAAAAGAAGCAACACGTCTGCACAAATCGCCGCCTTAGAAGCATTAACCACGATGATCCAACGTCATCCACACCGCCCTTTATCATTAATTGCGATGGTATTTAAAACCACACCAATTTTTCAAAATGTTATAAAATCCATTGGGCAACAATCTTCATTTTTTACCCCTTGGGACAAGCGTTGTGACTTAGAAAAGTTGATTGATTCTTTCATTAAAGAGGAAGATAAACGCTTAATTGTCAAACCTATTAGCTACAAAGAATTTCCATCGCAAGATCTCTATGAATCTATCTCACTCTCTGCAGAAGATTTTGAAAAATGTATTGCATTAGCAACAGATGTAAAAGCATTAAGAGACTTTGTTAAACTACAACTTTTTTCCTATAGAAAAAACCCTACCTCATCTGATAATAATGGTAATACGTTGTTACATTTAACTGCGCAATATAATCTTCCCATCTTGGATTTACTATTAGACACTGAGCTTTTCTTGTATCTAACCTTTCTCAATAATGAAAAATTAACACCCTTTGCCATTGCAGCAACTCATGGTCATGTTTCCGTCATGAAGCAATTATACGAAGTCTTTAAGGCGGAATCCCGCTATCTTCACCAAACTATTTTCACCCTCGACCCACAAAAAAACTCTTTGTTTCACCTGGCTACAGCCGCAGGCCATCAAGAAGTTCTGTCATTCTTATTTAAGATCACAAAACCAGAAGATTGCCCCACCTACATCAATGCAAAAAATAAAGATGGAAATACACCCTTACATTTAGCAGTACAAACAAACAATAGAGCCTTAGTCATCCAACTTCTAAAAAATGGTGCTGACCCAAGGCTAGAAAATAATGCTCAATTCACTTGCTTACCCACAGAAGACTCGGAAATAAGAAAAATCCTTCTCACAGAAATTGAAAGATTAAATAATTCCACAAAGAAACCCGTCCCCTCAATCTCTAATGGCACTTGGAGCTTCTTTTCATCTTCATCTCCCACATCTTCATCTGCGCCCATGACAGAGTCTAATATAAAACTCGCATTCTTAACGGCTATCAGGCGCAATGATATAACAACGATGCTATCCCTATATGAATCCACTCCTGATGCTGAAAAAGCCACTCTTCTCACCATGCAAGACGAACAAAAAAATACTCCGCTCCATCTAGCAGCACAACATGGCTGCACCAACGCAGGCGCTTTTTTATTACGACGCGGCGCTCCTATCAATAGCCAAAATGAGCTCGGCAACACCCCATTACACCTAGCAATAATCAATGAACATCCTGAGTTCTTAACATTATTATTATTACACGACGCAAACCCTCACCTCATTAATACTGAAGGAAAAACCCCATGGCAATTTGATGACTCATCCGCCTTCTCTGCATTTCAACAAATGCAAAATGATAATTGTCAAAAACTTAAAGTCGTTAAAGATCTTAGAGCAAGCACTGCAGAAAAAGCTAACTCTGAAATTTACAACGACCAAACCCTGTATAAAGCTTTATCTCAATATAACGCTCTCACCAACTTACTGGATCAATTGATAAACATTCTAACCATAGAAGAAAATCGCTACGCCTGCTTCTCAACCATCTTCAATCAACAAATGAAAGATGCTTATCAGGCATACCTCAAGGATCCTGCCAACGACGCAAAGATCATTGCCGAAACTACAACATTCCTCGATAGTTTAAAAACCCCAGGCTACCGAGAACATTTCCCTGGAGAATTACCCCCAGAATTACCCTCTGCTCCTTCTTATTCCGGCGACACTTTGCAGAACCCAAGTGCAGCATTTGTTTTCGATATGTTATAAATAAAAAGGAAAATCGCGTAGAGAATAAAAATTGCTACATAACCAAAAATCAGCTATCCTCTTCTCAATAAAAAAAACAGGACAAAAAACATCGCATGAGCCACAACCTGCATAAAAACTTTCAAAAACTCCTCCAAGGCTATCAACAATTCCGAAACAAATACGCCTCAGGTGAAAGCTCTCTCATGCAACAATTAGCTAAGCATGGACAAAATCCCGATGTTATGCTCATCGCCTGCTCAGACTCACGCGTCGACCCCGCCATTTTATTACAATGCGACCCCGGCGATTTATTCGTAGTCCGCAACGTCGCCAATTTAGTCCCCCCCTTTGAGAATGACGGCCATTACCACGGCACCAGCGCCGCGCTTGAATTCGGTGTATGCTACTTGCACGTCGAGCACTTGATCATTCTCGGACACAGCCAATGCGGCGGCATTCAAGCTAAATTATCCACGACCCCGTTACCACAAGATGATTTCATCACTCAATGGATGGGGCTCGCATACCACGATACAGCACATACCCATGCCATGGATGTCGACACCTGTGCACAACAATCTTTATTAAATTCCTACCACAATTGTTTAACTTTCCCATGGATTAAAGAACGTGTTGATCAAGGCCAACTCACGTTACATTTATGGTTCTTTGATATTAAACAAGGAAAAATGTTGGAGTACCATCCAAAATTAGAAACCTTTAGCGAGTTAGATGTAAAGGCATCCATCCCATAGCATCATCCTGACATGCAGCCTCTTCTGCAATCCCATACCCCACCACAGCAATCAATTGCTCATCGTCATACAACAATGGAATATGATCGCGCAACCAAGGTGGAATATTCCACTCCTGCATCAGTTTTTTCAAAGGATGAGAACCAGAACGCCCCACCGGATGAAAACGTTCACTACCCTGACGATAGCGAATTTGCAAGGAAGCATCCCTTGGATAATGCAATCCACCCAGTTGTTGAGTCCATGCTAAAGATTCACCATGTAATGGTAACACCGCATCATGTCCCACGCGCACCGGCAGCGTCATCGACTCACGACACACCACTCGCGGTTTTAATAAATATAACAATCCTTGATAACGACGCGCCTCACCACCAGGCCAGGCCACCAACGGCGTCGCATCCTGCTTCGCTGAAAACATCACATGCAAAATTTCTAACGTCTTATCATAGCTAATACCTTGGCTACTTTGACGCTGCAAGGCATAACGAATCACTTGCTGTTGACGCTCTAAGGGCAGCATCGCCAACCCCGCTAAGGATAAGGCCTCTTCCACTCGCACCTGTTGCCAATCCAAAGCCGCTTGTTGTTCTAACCATTGATTGGCCGAGGCACAATGCATCGCACTGCGAGCAATAGTCGTCATCGCTGCAGGCCAGCGTTGCAATAACAAAGGAATAATCTCGTGACGTAAGTAGTTACGATCATAATGTCGATCTTCATTACTTTCATCCTCAATCCATTCTAAATCATGATCAGCAGCATAGGCCTCTAAAACACACCGCTCTTGATTCAAGAAAGGTCGCACATGCCATGACTCACCAAAAGCCGCCACCACCGGCATCGCCGCTAAACCTTTTAATCCAGCACCTCGCAATAATTGCAACAACATCGTTTCCGCTTGATCATTCTGATGATGAGCCGTCAACAACACGCTCTGAGAATCTAAGTAATCTAAAAAAATATCATACCGCGCTTCACGCGCCACCTGCTCTAAACTTTCACCTTTGTGCTTTTTTAATTGCAACGTATGACTAGCATAGGTCACACCCCAACGTTGTGCCTGTGTTTCACACCATTGATCCCATGCTCGTGCATGAGAACTAATACCATGGTTAATATGTATCGCAAATAAGTGATAACCTTGAAAGGCCGGTGTGGTTGCTAATTGATGCAGGAGTACGGTGGAATCCATTCCACCGCTAAAAGCGACATAAATGCGACATATTGTAGGCGTGTTTGCTAAAAATGTTTCTAACAGTGCCAAGGTTAACATGCGAGTGTTAAGTCAATTCGCCATAGGACATTAAACGCATTTCACGATTAGCTAATAACTCCTCCATGGATTTTTTCTGTAATTGCGCTAATTGCGTCACTAAGGTTTGTTTTAAGCGCGCGGCCATTGCATCCACATCACGATGTGCACCACCGAGAGGTTCATTAATAATTTCATCCACTAATTTTAGTGAATGTAATCGCTCTGCAAATAAGCCCATGGCTTCTGCTGCCTCAGGTGCTTTCTCAGCACTTTTCCAAAGAATTGAAGCACAACCCTCTGGTGAAATAACCGAGTAAATACTGTATTGCAACATCATGACGCGATCACCCACGCCGATAGCAAGCGCACCACCGGAACCGCCTTCGCCGATCACCGTACATAAAATCGGTGTGCGAAGCTGTGACATTTCATAAAGATTGCGCGCGATAGCTTCTGATTGATTACGCTCTTCAGCCTCAATCCCAGGATAAGCGCCTGGCGTATCAATAAAGGTAATAATCGGTAATTTATAACGCTCGGCCAATTGCATTAAGCGTAACGCCTTACGGTATCCCTCAGGCTGTGGCATACCAAAATTACGGAAAACTTTTTCTGTAGTTTTACGACCTTTTTGGTGGCCAATCACCATCACTGGCTGCCCTTCAAGCCGGGCAATACCACCAACGATCGCTTTATCATCCGCTAAATGGCGATCCCCTTTTAACTCATCAAAATCAGTAAAAATACGCTCTATATAATCAAAGGTATATGGACGCAAAGGATGACGCGCGATCTGGGTAATTTTCCAAGGAGTCAGCGCCGCAAAGATAGACTTCGTTAATTCTTTGTTTTTACTCTCTAACCGTCTAATTTCACCGCTGATATCCACCGTACCATCATTACCCACGTGGCGTAACTGCTCGATTTTAGCCTCTAACTCGGCAATAGGTTTTTCAAATTCTAAGAAATTATGACTCATAAGGCCCTCTCGGCTGGCAGTTTTATCATGATGGGTAATAATAACGTTCTCTCTTGGCTAGCACAAGTCTGGAGCTGTCAATGACTGCCATAGAATGCTTTGACAGATTATTAATCAATTTGTTACAATGCCTGCCGATATACCGCTCGTACTTCAGAGTACGAGTGGTATATAACATAATAAATAAATAGAGTTTTCCATGAAAGATAATACAGAAGAAACGACCCATCCCCTACTCAACCTTGAAGAACCCATCGCTGAGCCTATTGATGCGCCCGCTGGCAATGCCTTTTGGGAAGATCTTAAAAAACATCCCTTTGCAGTGTTATCTTTTTTAACCCTATTGTTATTCATTGCTTTTTTGCCAGTAAGAGTTGCCGCCTTAAGGCCGCAACGTCGAGGGGGCCCCCCACTCTCACCTTTTGAAGATATTTTAGCAACTGCCACAGCACCGCGAGCTGATCCATCACTCTTTCTAGAAACCGTACTACAAAATGCCATGGATGCTACAGCATTACATCTCGTAGGGGCCGCGCAAATAGCTGTTAGAGATGAGCAAAGTGGTTTGACACTGGCGGATGCTGCTAGCACCAATAATGAAGCTGTCTTTGATGCGTTGCTTGAAAATACACTCGTGGATGATTTGAACCTGCCAATTGGTCGTCATGCCTCATTACTCAGTTATTGCACCCTAACGCTCAAAAATCCTAACTTCGTTAGGAAAATATTTGAACGTGAAAAAAAATTGCAAAGTGTCTTTCCTCTGCAAAACCTTAATAGAAAAAATGCAGGTGGTACCCCTTTGTTACTGGCACTTGTCACACAAAAAGATACAACATTGCTACCTGTCTTTTTTAATTACCTCACGGCGGAAGAATTAAGGACCCCTTATCTAAATAAGGACACGCTTTTTAATGTAATTCAAGATTTTCTAGTCAATACCGGGCCCGAAACAACTTATATTGATGCATTTTTTGATATCATAAAAACTTCAGCGAGTGGTGATGTTTTAAAATTATTTACACCCTATTACGAATATATTTTATTTAAAATAAAGATCAATGTCTTTCGTGATGAATTACGTCAGAATGAATATAATCTGACTGGTGAATTCAACTTAATAAGTATGCTAGAAACATTTGCAAAAGACCATGACATCTTATCTGGGCAAGGAGCCAGGTTACGAGATATGTTGGGACTTGATAAGCGATTTTTGAAAACAAATCTTCCCCAAAATTATCGTGACCTAAAAGCCTTAGCACTTGCTCATCCTTATCCAACAACACCTCTAGAGTCTTTGAGTCATTGGATCTGCCAATTACAAAATAAAAGATATCAGCATCATGTATTAACTCTTGAACATTCTGCAGCGATAACTGAAACAATTAACGTAGAACAAGGCTTAATACAAACGGCAGTACAGGAAGTAGAAATATCTATCTTAACGTATTTTCTAAAAAATTTAACCATGCATCCTGATGTAACATTAGAAAATGAACCTACCGCGTTAATGCGTAGTGCCGCGATGCATGATCGTGAAATGATCGAACTTTTATTACAGCATGGCGCTGACTCTTCAAAACTATCTCATGAAGGATTAAGTGCAGCAGATTATCTTTGTTTACGCGGTGGACCTTATCTTTATTATCCTGCAAAGCTGTCAAGTTTTTCAGGAAAAGTAATCAGCACAATGATTGGGACCTACTACTTGTATATGGTCTTTGAGCGAAATATTTTCGGTAATCGTAATCTTTTATTAGCACCTGTAGAGCTTCTGGTTCTTTTGGTACTATTTACTGAGAGATTTCGTCAATATTACGCAGAGTATCAAACCAGTTCTTTTTCAAGCGTTGGAAGCTTTACACTGGCCTTAATAGACAATACTCATGTATGGATTGATTTACTGCTTTTGGTGAGTGCAGCCATCTATATATGGTGCGAAAAAAACAAATACAAACCTGCATCCATTATTGTACATCAAGAAATACCTGCAGCACCCATTATCAATCAACCAGCCGTCGTTAAAAAACCAAAAAAAACAGTCAAAATACCCACTTTCCTTCCTACGTTTTATAATCATGCGTCCGTCTCACAACCCATGATGAGCGATGAAGAATTGGCAGAAAAACAAATGAACCTACAAAATCTTGCCAAGGAAAATGAAGAAAAAAAGCAACGATTATTGCGACGTATCGCTAACTATAAAGAAAATCATTTAACGTCAAAAAGCAAAGTCCCGCTTTCCGTACAAGATTCCCTCAAAAAACTTAATAAAATAGAGACTACACTCACTACAAAAAGTTTATCCGTCCAAGGCATAGAAAAAAGTTTAACTCATCATGAAAAATTGCAGACTCAAATGCAAGAGATTGCCAATGCGCTACCCAAACGTTCGCTTGCTGCGAATCCACCGGTTAGAGAAATAACTCCACCCGTGACAATCAATGTGGCTCCTCAGCCAGTTGCAAAACCTAAGAAAACATTATCTTTGCCAAATAGCACTGACTCTTTCCTTAGAGGTTTTTGTGCTGGTTACTGCGAAATTATGGCAAATGAACTTGATAAAGATGATCAATTATTCTGTTTACGCAGCTGGATGCTACACACACTGTTAGCACTTTTAAACCTAAGCGGTGATGATCATCATCTGTTCGATAAGCAACAACGGAAAACCATCATCCTTATGCGGCATATGGTGCGTCATAATCTCGATAAATTATCGCCAGAACATATTGCATCATTTTGTAAATTATTAGAAACCTCAGACAGGAAATCTTTTCCCACAGAATTGAGAAATACGCCTTTTTTCAGGAAAATAAAACAACAAACAGCGCTGCATGAAGAAAGCGATTTGCAAGGCGACTCAGCATTGCATGTGTTGTGCCATTACCTTGAAAAGTTACATCATTACCAAGAAAAAAATCAAAACCGTCTGAGCTCATCAAATCAATATTTGTTGCGATTTATATTTATAAAAATAGGTGACCTCTGGAGTAAAATATCTCCAGAAGAAAAAGCTATTCTAGAAGAAAAAACGCCGCCGGCTATGATTCGCTACTTAGACCGCATGAAAAAAGTGTTCTGTAATGATAGCGCGCATGTATGGCTAGAAGTATCTTTGCTATCACATATGAAGAAGATACCCAATTTACAAAAGACACTTCATCAATTGAGAAATTATCTACAACCTGAGCCAGTTTCACAAACACTCACCTGTAGCTCGTCCTATAGCCGATAAAATACGAAACAGCGTATTTAATTCCGTACTCTCTGGCTTGTTTTCAAAAGCTGAAATTGTTTTTTGTTTTAATCCAACCAGCTCACCTAAAGCCGTCTGACTCAGACCAAGT
This sequence comes from Gammaproteobacteria bacterium, assembly GCA_020051155.1. Taxonomy (GTDB): domain Bacteria; phylum Pseudomonadota; class Gammaproteobacteria; order UBA1113; family UBA1113; genus JAGVJK01. The sequence goes on from JAGVJK010000010.1 coordinate 41,661, forward strand.
TTTTTGCGCTGGCCAATAGCAAGCGAGGCTAACTCCTTAGGGGATCGAATAAACATAGTTAAATCTCCTTGGAAAATATACCCTATAGGGTATAAATCACCCGCACATCCACTGCAAGTGCTTGACGCAATTGCTGTAAATGCTCATCTGTGGGATTGACGCGGTATTCCGGCCCGAGCCGCAATCTCGCTTTTGCTGTGGGGGTATGATATTCGATGTGCAAAGGACTAGAAACTCCTGGGGATTGCGCTTGTAAGAGTTTAGGTAAATGCGCCAAAATGGGTTGAACGTCAGTACCCTCTTGCAGCGTTAACAACACATATTTACCGTATTGAGCTCGTGCTTGACCTAAGCTAATGATAGTACGGCAACTCATGCGATAACCGCCGGTATAATCATCTACGCCGACCTCACCTTCAATGACCACTAATGCATCTTTCACTAAAAGCTCACGTGTCTGCTGATAGACATCAGAAAAAACAGCGGCTTCAACCCGTGCCGTGCCATCTTCTAATCCGAGAATCGCCATCCGATCGCCATGCTTCGTTAACAATGTGCGTATAGAAACAATTTGACCTGCAACTCGAGTCAGTTGCTCATAGGTCGGTTTTAAATCTTTTAAAGTGGTTTTACAAAACTGCTTCAACTCTTGGCGGTATCCATCTAAGGGATGACCACTGAGATAAAAACCGAGACTTTCTTTTTCATAAAGCAATCGCTCAGCCTCGCGCCACGGTGGGACCTCTGTGTAATGAGACTCTTGTGCAGGACTCACCATGCTAGCCGCAAATAAATCCTGTTGGCCCGTATGTTGATCACGCGCTTGTTGTTCTGCTAATTTCAGCGCTGTGTTCAGTGATTCAAATAAGGTAGATCGCTCTTGTTTGAAATCATCCATAGCACCTGATTTAATAAATACTTCTAACACTTTACGATTAATTTTTTTCAAATCGACGCGACAGCAAAATTCAAATAAATCTGAAAAGGTACCGGCTCGCGCACGTTCCGTTAACATGCTATCAATGGCAGCATGGCCCGCGCCTTTGATAGCACCTAAACCATAAACCAATTGCCCGGCCGCATTAACTGTAAAGGGGTATTGTCCTTCATTAATATTAGGTGGGCGCACCGTGAGCCCCATGCGTTGTGCTTCTTCATTGAAGATCACAACCTTGTCAGTATTGTCCATGTCGGAGGATAACACCGCTGCCATAAATTCTGCGGGATAATGTGCTTTCAACCAAGCCGTTTGATATGCTACCAATGCATAAGCAGCAGAGTGAGATTTATTAAATCCATAGCCAGCAAACTTTTCCATTAAGTCGAAAATGTAGGTAGCAACAGATTCTTCTACGCCGCGTTGCAATGCGCCTTGCGTGAAAATTTGTCGTTGCTTCGCCATTTCTTCCGGTTTCTTTTTCCCCATAGCGCGACGCAATAAATCCGCAGCACCTAGCGTGTACCCTGCTAGCACTTGCGCGATTTGCATTACTTGTTCTTGATAGAGAATAATTCCGTAGGTAGGATTTAAGATAGGTTCTAAATCTGGATGAGGATATTCCACCTTGGCCAAACCATGTTTACGATTAATGAAATCATCCACCATCCCGGATTGCAACGGTCCCGGGCGAAATAATGCAACTAAAGCGATAATATCTTCAAAACAATCAGGCTGTAATCGCTTAATCAAATCCTTCATACCGCGAGATTCTAATTGAAAGACCGCGGTAGTTTCACAGGCTTGTAGCAATTTAAAAACTGCTGGGTCATCTACTGGGATCGCTTCAATATCCAAAGTTTTTTGCTGCGTTTGCTCAATAGTTTTAAGTGCCCAATCAATGATGGTCAGTGTTCGTAATCCTAGAAAGTCAAACTTTACTAAACCAATGGCTTCGCCATCATCTTTATCAAATTGTGTAAGAATATGTTCACTACCAGGTTCGCAATAAACTGGCGCAAAATTGGTAATGGCAGAAGGCGCGATCACCACACCACCGGCATGCTTACCCACATTGCGAGTAAGACCTTCTAAGCAACGCGCCATATCAAAGACTTCGCGTACTTCATCTTCTTGCTGGTAGCGTTCTTGTAATAATTCTTCTTGTGCTAAGGATTTATCTAAGGTAATACCTAGCTCAAAGGGGATAAGTTTGGCAATGCCATCGATAAATCCGTAGGGATACCCCAACACGCGCCCTACATCACGAATGGCTGCTTTAGCAGCCATGGTACCGAAGGTAATAATTTGTGACACGCTGTCGCGACCATAACGTTGCGCGACATAATCTATAACGCGATCACGGCCCTCCATACAAAAATCGATATCAAAGTCTGGCATAGAAACACGTTCTGGATTTAAAAATCGCTCGAAGAGTAAATCATAGGCTAAGGGATCTAAACCGGTGATGCCAAGGGCATAAGCCACTAAAGAACCTGCGCCGGAACCACGACCTGGTCCCACGGGAATTCCATGATTTTTTGACCATTGAATAAAATCCGCAACGATAAGAAAGTAACCGGCGAAACCCATCTTGATTAAAACGTCGAGTTCTGTTTGTAATCGCGTTTCGTAAATTTGTTTTTCTTGCGGGTAATTTTCAGCATTCGGATCGAGCAATCGTTCTAATCGCTTTTCTAAACCTTGCTGCGCTCGTTCGGTAAAATATTGTTGCGGTGTCATATGCTCGGGGATGGGGAAGTCGGGCAAGACATAATGTCCCAAAGAAAGCTCTACATTACAACGTTTAGCAATTTCTACGGTATTTTCTAAGGCTTGCGGGATATCTGAAAAAAGCTGTTGCATCTCTAAGGTCGAGCGCAAATATTGCTGTTGAGTATAATCTTTTTTGCGTCGTGGATCCGCTAATTGCTCACCGCGATGAATACAAACCCGCACATCGTGCGCGAGATAATCTGTTTGTTCTAAAAAACGGATATCATTGGTAGCCACTACCGGTAAATATTCTTGCTGTGCTAAAGCGATAGCGCGTTGAATATAATGCTCTTCATTCTCGCGACCAATTCGTTGCAATTCAATATAAAATCGATCGGGAAAGGTTTCTTTCCAAAATTTTAACTGTGCTTTAGCACTTGCGAGATCTTCTTGTAATAACGCTTGGCCAATATCACCTTGCATGCCGCCAGATAGTAAAATCAATCCCTCTTGATAGATGGGTAGCCATTCTCGTTTAACCTGCGGAATGCCATGGGGTTGCTCCGCTTGATACGCGCGAGAAATTAATTGGGTTAAATGTTGGTAGCCTTGCTGATTTTGACAGAGTAAAGTACAAAGAAACGGAGCTTTGGCATCTTTAGGATTTTCTAACCAAATGTCACAACCAAAAATCGCTTTTAACCCTTTGGCGCGCGCTGCTTTATAGAATTTAACCGCTGCAAATAAGTTCATTTGATCTGTCAGAGCAAGAGCCGGCATATTGGCATTAACCATATGCTCCATTAATGGCTCTAACCGTACCAAACCATCAATGACGGAGTACTCTGAATGGATTCGTAAATGTACAAATTTAGGCTGGCTCATGAAAGGCATGATCCCATGTTTAACGGGGAAGTTCAACCATCCGCGCTTGTAAAACGGCAAATCTCAACAGCGGTGTCTGGCACATTGATTTGGAAAAAGAGAATCTAATCTTTCGCAATAAGAGAAAAGAGAACGAGCGTAGAAACATTCTCGTGTGCCTGACATCGCTTACGCTGAGCTCAAACAAGACAGTTTCTTTTTGAGAAAATGCCTAGAATCGATGTTGATTAAGAGGCTCTTCGTCGAGCGCTCGGTGCTGGCGATGTCAGGCACACGAGAATGTTTCTACGCTAGTCCTCTTTTTTATTTGTTAAAAACAATATACACCCGTTTTCTAAACAAATGTGCCAGACACCGCCGTTAAGAGCAATCGTTTAACTGGGCCAAAACTTTTGCGGTGATGAGGGGTTACGCCTTCGGTTTCTAGAGCGGCAAGGTGTAGCTTGGTGGGGTAACCTTTGTGTTGATCAAACGCGTAGGCTGGGTATTGTTGATGGAGTATCAGCATTTCTTGATCGCGAGTTTCTTTTGCTAAGATAGATGCTGCGCTGATGGCAGGGATTAAATCATCGCCGCCGATAATGGCTTCCATTGAATAAGGCAATGCTGGACATCGGTTCCCATCAATTTGCACATGATGAGGTACGATGCTTAAAGCCATGACTGCTCGTCGCATCGCTAACAAACTTGCTTGCAGGATATTAATGCTGTCAATTTCTTCTACTTCAGCGCGAGCTACTGCCCAAGCAATAGATTTTTCTTTTATTTCTATTGCGAGCTTTGCTCGTTGTGATGCACTTAGTTTTTTTGAATCCCTTAAACCTTCGATAGGATTATGAGGATTTAAAATAACCGCTGCTGCCATCACAGGGCCGGCCAAGGGACCGCGTCCTGCTTCATCAACACCTGCAATGAGTAGTTCAACTGTTTGTGTCATGCTCGTCCTTTTTTTATTTTTTGACAACTGTTAACAAATAGCAATAAGTGCTGAACCCTTAGAAATACTGCATAAAGAGTGCCTTCTCCCCTTGAGGGAGAAGGTGCCCAACGGGCGGATGAGGGGTAATCAAATTCAAGGAAAATACTTTATCGAAGTTAACCTATTAGATACCCCTCATCCGGCCTTCGGCCACCTTCTCCCTCAAAGGGAGAAGGCACTCTTTAGTTAGTTTTTCTTTATGTGGTTATTCCTCTCTGCTCTACCATATCCCGCAAAATCTGCGCGGTTTTGTGATGGCTATTTTGTTTTAATTCTTTTTGCAATTCTGTGAAAGCCTCTAGCATCGCTTGCGGATCTCGTTTCAGCATCGCCATTAACTCCATGGCTAATCGAGTAGGCGTGGCTTGGTTTTGCATAAATTCGGGCACGATGTCTTTTTGCGTTAGAATATTGGGTAATGCAAAGCGACGAATACGAATCAATAAACGTCCTAAAAACGCAGAAATAGGCGACGCTTTATAGGCCATCACCATCGGGCATTGTAATAGTGCAGCTTCTAAAGTGGCTGTTCCCGATGTAATTAAAGCGACATCTGCAGCTTGTAAAACCTCTCGAGCGTACCCATGCAATAACATGATAGGTAACTCAGGATACGTCGTCAATAATTGCTGGAATTGTTCATAGCAAGCTTCATTCACCAAGGGCACCACAAACTGTATTGCTGGATTTGCTTGATAACACAAACGCGCTGTTTCTAAAAAAATGGGCGCCATGCGGGCAATTTCGCCATGACGACTGCCCGGTAATAATGCGATAGTTTGTTGTAAGGTTGGAGGCTCTACATCCGCAACGGCTGGAGCAAGCTTCAAAGGCTGACGTTCACGAGTCGATTGAATTTCATCAGCCAAGGGATGGCCCACGTAATAAGCTTTCACACCCGCCTCATCATACAAAGGCTTTTCAAAAGCAAACAGTGTCAACATGCAATCACATGCCTGACGAATAGTGTTAATCCGCCCTGCACGCCACGCCCAAATACTAGGGCTAACATAATGAACGGTCTTAATACCACACTGCTTTAATTTTTTTTCTAAGGGTAAATTAAAATCCGGCGCATCCACACCGATAAATAATGTGGGTGGTGCTTGCTTAAAATATTCAACTAATTGTCGTCGAATTTTTAGAATGCGGAATAATTGATAAGAGAGTAATTCTACCAAGCCCATAACCGCCAATTGGTCCATGTCAAACAAGGCTTCACAACCAGCAGCGATCATCTTTGGACCTGCGACTCCGACAAAACGCGCATCAGGATAGATTTTTTTTAACTCGAGAATAATACCCGCAGCTAATTGATCACCGGAGGGTTCTCCCGCCACCATCGCAAAGACAAAAGGAGTGGTGTGCGTCTTCATCTCAAGCGCTTAAAGCACAACGGCCGATTCATCCAACTCACGTTCTCTGGCGATGCCCCGTTCAGAGTCACGTAAACCTTCAATCATTAAATTCACTGCTGGAAATTCCTGCGCGATTTGTTCCAATTGAGGGATCGCTTGTTGCACAGTGAGGCCTTGGCGGAAAATGATTTTGTAAGCACGTTTAATCGCCATGGTTTCTTCGCTGGTAAAATTACGACGTCTCAAACCAACGCTATTAAGACCTTTAGGTTTCGCTGGATCGCCATACACTAATAAGTAAGGTAATACATCTTGCACAACCATCGCAGTATGAGCAATGTAGGCATGATCACCTACCACAACAAATTGATGTACTGCGGCAAAACCCGCTAAGCCGACATGATTTTTAATCGTTACATGACCTGACAAGGCAGAATTATTCGCAAAAATATTATGATCGCCGATCAAGCAATCATGGGCAATGTGAACATAGTTCATGAATAAGTTGTGGTTGCCGATGCGTGTCAAACCACCACCCACTGTGGTACCACGATGAATCGTACAAAATTCTCGAATAATATTATTGTCGCCAATCACAAGTCGTGATTCTTCACCGTGAAATTTCAAATCCTGTGGCACTTCACCAACAGAGCTATATTGAAAAATTTGATTATTGCGGCCAATCTGTGTTGGGCCCTTAATCACTGCATGAGATCCAATCTGCGTGCCATCACCAATTTCCACACCTGGACCAATCAATGTCCAAGGACCAATACTCACGTCACGGCCAATCACCGCAGATGGATCTATTATTGCTGTTTTATCAATCACTCTCTGAACCTTTTCTGATACATAACCATTCAGCTGTACAAGCGACTTCATCTCCTACAGAAGCTTGCCCCCTTACTTTAACGACATCACGTCTTGCTCTCAAAACTTCGACATCTAAAATCAATTGGTCGCCTGGTTCAACAATGCGTTTGAAACGAGCATTATCGATGGCTGCAAAATAAAAAATATTTTCGGAAGTTGTCGGATCATCACCGGTAGTGATAAACGCTAAAATACCAGAGGCTTGCGCCATAGCTTCCAAAATGAGAACACCCGGCATCACTGGACGTTGCGGAAAATGCCCTGTAAAAAAGGGTTCATTGATCGTCACATTTTTAATGGCTTTGATCCATTTTCCTATTTCATAATCAATGACTCGATCGACCAATAAGAATGGAAACCGATGCGGCAAATACCCTTGTATCTCGGAAATATTGACGATCTTCTTATTCATACTACTCAAAACATCCTTCTTCTAACTCTTTTTTCATGTTTTTTTCTACGTCGGCCAATCGCTGAGCCATGTCGTCCAATTGTTTAAATCGCACTGCATTTTTCAGCCAAGAACGATGAGACTCTACGGTGGTCCCTGAGGAATAAATCCCTGGTTTGGAAATGGATTTACTAACTTTGGTCATGCCAGTAATCACCGTTCCATCCACCAATTCAATATGACCCGCAATTCCCACCATACCGGAAATAATACAATGTTTACCGATCTTTGCGCTGCCAGAAACACCAGTACAAGCAGCCATCGCCGTATGTTCGCCGATCACCACATTGTGGCCAATTTGAATTTGATTATCTAATTTAGCACCGCGGCCAATAATGGTGTTTTCTAAAGCGCCACGATCAATTGTTGTATTTGCGCCAATCTCTACATGATCATGAATTTCGACGGTGCCTAATTGTGGAATCTTAACCCATACACCTTTTGGATCACGAGCCATACCAAATCCATCAGAACCAATCACTGCACCTGCGTGAATCATCACGTGATGACCGATCTGCACATCATGGTAAAGGGAAACATTGGGATATAACACACAATGATCACCAATACTAACGCGATCACCCACGACAACACCGGGGTGCAATACAGTATGTTCTCCCACAGTAACACCATCGCCCAATACCACGCGAGGACCAATGGCAGCCGTGGCAGCAATGACGCACCCTTCTCCCACAACCACAGTCGGATCAATACCAGCTGAACGTTGTGTGCTCGGGGCAAATAACTGAGCTGCTTTCGCATACCCCATATAAGGATCCGCCAATACCAAGGCATTCACTGGGCACAAAGCCGCATGTTCTTGTGAACAAATCACCGCAGCTGCTTTCGTTGCTGCAAGATATTTTGTGTATTTACTATTATTTAAAAAACTAATTTGATCTTGGTCCGCGCCCCCCAATGTAGCAAGGCCACGGACAACAATGTCACCGTGGCCTTGCAGAGTAGCGCCAATATGCTGAGCAATCTCTGCTAATGTATATTGCCGTTTTTTCACGTCACTACCCACTAACCTTGAGATTTTGCATCTTTTAATTGCGCCATCACTTCCGGCGTAATATCGACTTTATCGCTAGCGAAAGCGACATTATCTCGTTGTAAAATCAAATCATAATGCTTTTTGCTAGAGATATCTTTCACGATAGCATCGATTTGTTTTAAGGTTGCGCCCATCACTTGGTTTTGCGCCAAGCGGGCTGCTCGTACATATTCTTCTTGCATGCTTTGCAATTCTCGTTGCTCATCCAGCACTTTCATTTGCAAATCATCCGCATCCGCTTGCTTCATGACCGCTTTATCACGTTTTAATTTTTCTTGATCCGCTGCTAACTGCTTCTGAGCACTAGCAATTTTGTCTTGACGCTCTTTAAATTTTGCTTTGAGCTTGTCGACTGCGACTTTAACTTGAGGAGATTCTTGCAGGACCTTACCTACATCTAGAACCCCAATTTTAACAGAGCCATCCACCGCGGCTGGAGCCGGCGCTGGCGTAGTATCTGCTGCAAAAGCCGTAGCACCCACCGCAATTAAAGCGGCACCGAACATCATAGAGATAGTTTTTTTCATTGCCTGAGGCTCCTTTATTCAATTGACCGGGTATTGTATATCAAAATAACACTCAAAAAAAGTTTTCTTTTTTTCTCGATTTTACCCTCCCCCTACGCTCTTCAAACCACAACTTTTCGGCTTTCCGTGAAAGTTACAAAGCCGTCGTTACAGTAAACTGGAAGTTTTCTATATTATCGCCATGACGCGCATTCAATGGGCTTGCCAAGCTGAATTCCAGAGGTCCCATTGGCGACTGCCAATCTAGCGCTACACCCGCTGAAAAACGCAGAGGGCCAGAGCCAGTGGTGGTCTGAATACCGGTGGTGTTATAGACGTTACCAAAATCTACGAAGGTGCTGGTTCGGAAGCTATCGCCACTTAAAGGACGCGGCAAAATCAAGCTGGCAGAACCGGAAGCTAAGAAATTTGCACCCATGTTATTGTCATTGGAATCCTTAGGACCTAAAGAGTATGCATAATACCCGCGGACCGAGCCTTGTACGCCAATACCACCCGCATTGTAATTTCTAAAAAAGGGATAATCTTCACCACCACTAAATGTGCCGCCATACCCAAGGTCTGTTCGCAGAGAAAAGATAAAGCCTTTAAACAACGGTTGATACCAGTGAGTTGTATAATCCAACGTATAGTATTCTAAATTATTCGGACCACCGCCAGGTAAGGCAATGGTTGCATTATAAGACTGCATAAAACCGCGTGTGGGTAAAATACCTCGGTCAAAGGAGCCAAAGGTCATCCCGCTCGTCAAAAGAACATTATAAAAACTTTGGGTGTCTTTGCGATATTTATTCACTAAATAAGCTGTTGTCTGACAATTGCCGACGGGGACTGGCCCAAAGGGCACCGGGCAGTTAGTACCATTGAAAAAATTCAATAATTCATCGGAAGGCTGATTCCCTAATTGTACCGATGTTAATTGGTAACCAATACCCAAGTTTAATGAACGATAAGGGGCAACTGGAATGGAGTAATTCATATTAACTCCATAGTTATTCATAATATACGTACTATATTTATTGTTCAGCTCGCCCGCGTCCATGGAGCTAGCGAATAATCCAATACCGCGTCCAATGCCACTATCGGTATAGTACGGATTAAAATAATTAAAAGATAAGTCTGTTTGGGAATCCGTACGTCCAATATTCGCACTCACGGATTTTCCTGTTCCCAAAAAGTTTGGCTGACTATAGCCCGCATTCAATAATAACCCTTGTGCATCAGAATAACCGGCACCGGCTGTCAATGTCGCAGAAGGACGTTCTGTGACGTTAAAGTTCACATCGACTTGGTCATCGGAACCCGCGACTTTTTCATTGTTAACCGTCACACCTTTGACAAACCCTAATAAATTTAAGTTATGTTCAGAGTCTTGAATATTTTTCAAGGAGGCTTGCGCTGATTCCTGTTGTCGTAAGGCATTTCGCAATACATGGTCGAGTGTTTTCGTATTTCCACTAAAAGTAATTTTCCGCACATAGTAACGATTATCTGGCGTCACAATAAAGGTCATGAAGACTGTCTTTGTGGCATCGTCAACATCGGGTACCGGTTCCACTTTTGCGTAAACATAACCATAATTACCCAAGTAATTACCAATATTCGTGGTGGTCCGCGTAATGTATGCACGAGAAAAAATGTCGCCCTTTTTAATGAGAACAAATTTTTGTAATTCTGGTTCCGGTCGAATTAAATGACCCGCTAATTTATAACCGCTAATGGTATACTGACTACCCTCTGTTACATCTATCACAATGTAAACATGTCGCTTATCAGGGGTTAAAGTGACATGGGTGGAATTAATCTTAAACTTAATATAACCGCGATTTTGATAATAAGATTTTAATCCCTCTAAATCTGCATCGAGTTTTTCACGGGAATATTGATCATCTTTGTAAAAGAATGATAACAAGTTAGTCGTTGATAATTTAAAGCCGCTTAACAACTCTTTCGTTTTAAAAGCATGGGCACCAATGATGCGAATCTGTTTGATGGTAGCTGCCGGCCCTTCTGAAATAGAGATATGAATACTGACACGGTTTTCACTTTGCGGTGTGACAGTGGTATTAACTTTCGCATTATAATTCCCTCGATCATAATATTGATTGATGAGAGACTGTTTGACCTGTTCTAACACAGATTGATTGTAAACCAATCCCTGTGCCATCCCTACACCTTTTAAGACTTTCAATAAATCTTTGGTAGGGATGCTTTTGTTACCTGAAACGGTTAAAGCACCCACAGTGGGGCTTTCTTCTACTTTGATAAGTAAGGTATTGCCTTGTCGATCGACATCGATATCACTGAAAAAGCCGGTATCATAGAGCGCCTTTAAAATACCGCTGGTTTCCTCAGTATTGAGGGTTTGTCCCACGCGCACAGGTAAATAATTGAGGACCGTACCGCGTTTTATACGTTTTAATCCATCAATTTGAATTTTTTCCACGACAAAGGAACTTGCCAACGTTGTCAAAGACAAACTTAAGGCCGCCAATGCAATCCCTATCATGATGACTAACTTTTTATTTTTTTTCATTCTCTATAGTCGTGTAATATCGTTATAGATGGCGAGAGACAGTACATAAAATAACAATAGACTGCCAAACGCTAACCCAATTCCTTGTACTCGCTTTGAAACGGGTTTCCCACTTAACCATTCGATGAGGCAATACAATAATTGCCCGCCATCAAGTATGGGTATCGGCAAGAGATTAATAATCCCTAAACTAATACTCACTAGCGCTAAAAAACTTAGGTAATAACTCACACCCATTTGAGCAGACACTCCCGCTCCTTGGGCAATGCCGATAGGTCCGCTCAAACTTTTGCTAGACACATGGCCCATCACCATGTTGGCCAACATCTTACACGTCAAAGAAGAGATTTGCCACGTTTTTTTAACACCATGTTGCAAAGCTTGCCATGGATTTTGTTGTTCAATACGAATGAACTTCTTTGGCCAAGGTTCAGCGCGAAAAAAAATGCCTAAATAACCAACGGTTTTATCTTTTGCTGCAGTTTGCGCACTCACTAACACGCGTCGTGTTTGTAATTGATTTGCGCGTAATAGTGTCAGCGTTAGGGTCTCATTAGGATGGGCAGAAATTTTAGCCGCTACCTCTCGTGCATTTGCAACAGGTTCTTTACCAACTTTGATAATGTGATCACCTTTCAACAAACCTGCTTTCGCTGCAGGTCCTGCTTTAGCAAGCTCAGCAATAATGGCGGGCGCCACAGGCATATAAGGGATGATACCAAGTGACTCTAATAAATCTCCCCCCTCGCCACGATATGCCCATTGTTGTAGTGGTAGAACATGTGTTTGTTTTTTTAACGATGTGGTGTCTTGTGTTGTCATTTGTACTTGCCGCGTCGTACCAACATAAGGTAACAAAGCCATTTGTACCGATTCCCATGACAATGTGGAGTTGCCATCCACAGCAATAACTTCTTGCAAAGGTTTTAAACCTGCCGTTGCGGCAATAGACGTGGGAGGCACGGCGCCAATCACCGGTGCGACACTTTTAATGCCTATCATAAATACCAAGCAATAAACCAGTGCGGCAAAAATAAGATTGAATAAGGGGCCGGCGATGATAACTAAAACTCGTCGCCAAAGTGCAGCCCGCTGAAAAGGGATACCCGCCATTGGCTGCTCATCTTCAACCTCTTCATCTTGCATTTTGACGTAGCCACCGAGGGGAATCCACGCCACGCTGTATTCTGTTCCGCGTCGATCTCGTAATGAAAAAAGTGGTCGTCCAAAGCCAATGGAAAAACGCAGCACTTTAATTCCCATCCAACGCGCAACCAGAAAATGTCCTGCTTCATGAATTGCGACTAGGATAGTCAGCGTCACTAAGAAACTAGCGACCGCCCACACGATCAACATCATTAAAAAGGCAATCCATGTAATTCAATAAGCGTAATCATTAACGCGTACACTGGAGCCACTGCCGTTAAGCTATCAATGCGATCTAAAATACCACCATGGCCTGGCAAAATGGTGCCGCTGTCTTTCACATTTTGGTAACGCTTAAACATGCTTTCCACTAAATCACCGAGCACTGCAACTACCGCTGTCACTAAACTAATAACCAAGACTAACATCGCATGGTGCAAAGATAAGTGAAAACTCATAATAATACCGACGTCCACCAATCCCACAATTACAAAACCACCATACAAGCCTTGCACTGTTTTTTTAGGACTAATAACCGGTGCGAAATGTGTTTTGCCCCAACAACGCCCAGTGAAGTAAGAACCAGAATCCATCGCCCAAATAATCAATAGCATGAATAACACATACCAAGGACCTAAATTTGCAAACTCTGATTGCAAACTGGTAAGGGCCACCCAGGTGGGCACTAAGATCAATAATCCAATCCCGTAGCGCACACCTCTGTATCGCCAAAATCCTTCACCTCGTGGATAAAACAACAACCAAAGGCTAGCAAACATCCACCACAGAGTACCAATCATCAAAACCCAAATAAAGGGGACTTGATTCGCAATGATCAGCGCGATGACCACAACACACAAATAAACTATATTCTGCCAGGATTGTTGCAAGCCGCATAGGCGCCCCCATTCCCAGGCACCCAACAAAATCACGCCAGCACAGGCAAGGCTAAATGCTGTTTGGGAAAATAAAAAAATGGCGACAATGACGAGGGGAATTAACACCATTGCTGTTAAAATTCGATATTTTAGCATCCTACTCTTCCTCTTGTTCCAGAAAACCACCAAACCTTCGATCTCGCTGCTGATAACTAGCAATCGCTTCATCTAAGGATTGCTCTGTAAAATCAGGCCAAAGAACGTCTGTAAAATATAACTCTGTATAAGATAACTGCCAGAGATAAAAATTACTAATGCGCGTCATGCCGCTAGTACGAATTAATAAATCTGGGGCGGGTAAATCTTGAGTAATTAAGTGCTGCTCAAACAAAGTTTCGTTGATATCTTCAACACATAACTCTCCCGCTTGCACCGCTGTCGCCATGGATTTTGCGGCTTGTATGATGTCCCAACGTCCACCGTAATTCGTTGCGATCACTAGCGTTAAACCGGTATTTTCCTGCGTCAACGCTTCTGCTGCTTGGATTCCTTGTTGCAACGATGGATTTAATTGTTCGCGATCACCAATAAAACGCAATTTAACATTTTTTTGATGGAGATCTTCGATATAGCGTTCTAAGGCTAACAGAAACAAGCCCATTAAATCGTTGACTTCTGATGATGGGCGCTTCCAGTTTTCACTGCTAAAGGCAAAAATGGAAAGTACTTCAATGCCACGTTCAGCACAAGCTTTTACAATACGATGACAACTATCGACGCCAGCTTTATGACCGGAAAATCGCGGCAGCTGACGCTGCTGGGCCCACCGCCCATTGCCGTCCATGATAATAGCAATGTGTCTCGGCAAGGATGCTTCGCAAACCACTAAACCTCCATCAAGTCCGCTTCTTTGACTTCTAACGCATGGTCTACTTCTTTGATAAATTTATCCGTTAACTGTTGAATTTTGTCTTGCGCGCGTCGCTCATCATCTTCACTGATTTTTTTTGCTTTCAATAAATCTTTCAAATGAGCATTGGCATCACGCCGCACGTTACGCACTGACACTTTAGCCTGTTCACCACTGGCTTTTACCAATTTGATTAAACTTTTTCGACGCTCTTCTGTCAACGCTGGCAATGGCACGCGGATGGTTTCACCCACACTGGCTGGATTTAAACCTAAACCCGCAGTAATAATTGCTTTTTCAATGGCTGAAATAAGACTGCGCTCCCAAGGTGTGACGATGAGCGTGCGGGCATCACCCACATTAATCGCAGCAACTTGGTTTAAGGGTGTTGGATTACCATAATAAACCACCATCACACTGTCTAATAAACTAGGATGGGCACGTCCCGTACGAATTTTCGCAAGCTCTGAGTGTAATGACTCAATCGCTTTTTTCATTTTAACTTCAGATTCTCGATAATTTTCATCAATCATGTCGTTAATTCCTTCTCTCTGTGGTGCTTGAGGGTTCAGCTAGTAATGATCGTTCCTTTTTCCAAGGAGGTCACAACATCATATAACATGTTGTCATGATGAATATTAAAGACTCGCAACGGTAAGTTGTGATCACGACATAAACAAATAGCAGTTAAATCCATCACCGATAATTTTTTCAGTAACACTTCATCGTAGCTTAAATGCTGATAACGTTCTGCATTGGGATTTTTAAGGGGGTCTGCATCATAGACGCCATCTACCTTTGTTGCTTTCAATACAACATCTGCGTCGATTTCAATGCCTCGTAAACTTGCTGCTGAGTCCGTAGTAAAAAAAGGATTACCGGTTCCCGCAGAAAAAATAACAACGCGGCCCGATTCTAAATGATAAATCGCTTTACGACGATCATAGGGATCCACCACGCCCGTCATAGTAATGGCAGACATAACACGAGTGGGTACGTCGGCGCGCTCCAAGGCATCGCGCATAGCAATAGCATTCATAACCGTTGCTAACATCCCCATTTGGTCGCCCGATACACGACCTAGACCAGCTTCGGATAGGGTGGTACCCCGAAACAGATTACCACCACCGATCACTAACCCTACTTGCACACCCAAGCGATGAACTGCAACAATTTCTCTGGCTAATCGATCTAACACTTTTGGATCGATCCCGAAATCTCGAGTTCCCATTAATACTTCACCACTCATTTTGAGTAGCACTCGTTTATAAATTGCTTGGGGTGCTTGTTTCATCATGAATTAACTGCCTCGTACCTGAGCCATAACTTCTGCTGCAAAATTTTGCTCTTGCTTTTCGATGCCTTCGCCCACTTCGTAACGAATAAATCTTAACACTTTCGCATTTGCAGCTTTTAACACATCCGAGACTTTCTTGTTAGGATCTTTCACGAAAGGTTGGCCCATTAAGCTCACTTCGTCTAAGTATTTTTGGATACGGCCATCAATCATTTTGTCGATGATTTCTTGAGGTTTACCACTCTTCTGCGCTTGGTCTGCGAAGATTTCCCGCTCTTTAGCGATGAGTTCAGCAGACACTTCTTCTGGATTAACTACCATAGGATTGCTAGCTGCAATGTGCATGGCAATGTCTTTGCCTAGTTGAACATCGCCACCTTCCATGCTAACCAGCACGCCGATACGATCGCCGTGAACATAGCTTGTCACAAAACCTGGGCTTTCTAACAATTCTAAGCGGCGTAGATTAATGTTTTCACCGATTTTTGCTATCAGTAATTGGCGAGTATTTTCAAGGGTGTTGCCATCTGCTAACTCTAAATTTTTGAGCGCTTCAACATCTTTCTCCCCTTTTTGCAGAGCTGTTTGCGCTGCCAAGATCGCAAATTTTTTGAATTCTTCGCCGCGAGATACGAAATCAGTTTCGGAATTAACTTCAAGCATCACTGCTTTTTTGCCATCCACGGTGATTTGAATAGCGATCACACCTTCTTTGGTGATGTTATCTGCACGCTTAGCGGCTTTAATCGCACCTAGTTTACGCATATTTTCAATGGCTTTATCGATGTCGCCTTTAGCTTCGATCAGATATTTTTTGCAATCCATCATTGCTGCGCCCGTCATTTGACGCAATTTCATCACTTCGCTCGCTGAAACATTGGTCATTGGTTTTAGTCCTCTTAAATATAGTATTGATTCGGTTAATTCAGGGATTCTCACTTATAAAAAGCCAAGAACCCCTGAGCTATGCATTCTATGCGGTGCCCATCCAAAAGATGGGCTGCAAGGTTTTAGAGGGAGCTGGTGTCTTTGTCCTCTACATCCTGTGTCAATTCGATATCTGCATCAAGTGCTGTATCGCTTTCTTCCTCTGCTTCATTCGCTGCAGCGGCAACATCCGTCGTGACAGTGGCTCTTGCTTCTAACACTGCATCCGCAACAGCGCGAACATACAGGCCAATCGCACGAATCGCATCGTCATTACCTGGAATCACATAATCAATGTTGTCTGGGCTGTTATTAGTATCTACCACACCAAACACTGGAATGCCTAAACGATTAGCTTCCATGACAGCGATATTTTCTTGACCCACGTCAATAACAAAAATAGCATCAGGCAAACCACCCATGGCTTTAATACCACCGAGGCTACGCTCTAATTTTTCCATACGACGGGTAATGGTCAGCGCTTCTTTTTTAGAGAGACGACGGAAAGTACCATCAGTCATCATTTTTTCTAAATCACGTAATTTTTTAATAGAACGGCGCACTGTTTTCCAGTTGGTGAGCATACCGCCCAACCAGCGATGATTCACATAGGGCATACCACATCGCTCTGCTTCCTGGCGCACCATTTCTTGTGCGGCATATTTGGTACCGACAAATAGGATTTTACCTTTGCTCGCTGCAATTCTGCCGATAGCATTCAATGCATCGTTAAATAAAGGAAGAGTTTGTTCTAAATCAATAATATGAACCCGATTGCGAACACCAAAAATATAGGGCTTCATCTTAGGATTCCAGTACCGAGCTTGGTGTCCGAAATGTACACCAGCCTCTAACATCTCACGCATACTTACTGCGGTCATTTTTCGTCTCCGAATATTTAGGTTAACAACATCCACTCATCCCAATCACCAACCCAGCTAAAGAACCTGAGCACCTAGATGACTGTGTCGATCAGTGTGAAAATTTACGCCAAAAAGCGTATTAACCTCTTGAGTCCGCTGCACATGAGCACAGTGGGCACAAAAGGCCGGAGCGATTTATACCATAGGCCTTAATAAAAATCTAGAAAAATCTGGCTATTTTTAACAAAAATGGTAAAATTTCAGCCGTTTATATGGCACGCTGCGCCCCATATGAATCATTGAGTTAAACAGCACTATTATTAGAACAGGAGTGCCCCCATGGCATCATCTTCCAAAGAAGAATTAAAAGACATCCTTGAAAACTATTCTCTTTATACCCCTGAGTTATTTGAGCGGCTTTCTGTCGTAGGCATCCCTGACATGTTTATGCAAGGATACCACATGCTTGTTACCTACAATCTCGTGTGCCAAGAACACCTATTAGAGCTTATCCGAAATCCCTTGGAGGTTGTCATTACTTGGAGACAGCTGCGCCAGAGGGGTACCTTTGAGCACCCAGATTTATTCCGGGTACAAGGGCAGCCTGCACTCAATAAGTTCGCATCTTGTCATCACAGCCTAAAGGCCGCAAATCTTTTGAATGAAGAAAATTGGCAATTACTCATACCACACTTATCCTCCAAGGCACCACTAGACGATATTTTCGATCAAATACAGCCCATTGGTCTCCTGACACAAGAAATTTTTTCTTTACTTCTTAGTAATATTCATCATCATAAAGATATATTAAGCGCTCTTCAAAGTATGGTCGAGGCGAATCTTCTAGGCACGGATTATCTGCGTTGGCTCGAAGCAGCCAATGGTCGAGCATCTAGTATTGCTGACGCGATCATACATTTAAACAATCGCCTTATTCTCAGCGAACTGTCATCCACTCAGCAACTGTGGATTCGACAACATCAACAACCTTTTTTTGCCGCTCACGCATTGACGTACTTGTACCCCTCCATTATGGATTCAATCGAAAAAGCATGGAGCATGATTCAAGATCATGGGGACTTGAGAAGTATCGTTGTAGCACTACGCCGATGGGTATCAGACAATCTACGTTTCTTTGTGGAAGATGTATCTTTCCTTCTGAGCTCTGCTCACCCTATCATAGTAAGTACTACCTATTCTTTACTAAATGATGCAGGAATCGCGGTTACTGATGCGAACAGAACCATACTTCAAACTTACGAAGATATTACTGATCTTCACAGTGTCATTAATGCATTTAGTCGAAAAGAGTTACTCACATCAGATAATTGGGAGTCTATAAAAGAATATGGCTGGGGTGGAAAACATAAAGCCGGTGTCATTAATCTAGCGAATCACCATCAACAACTCACACAAGAAAATTGGGACGTCTTAAAAGATCATCCCGAGCCACTTGAGGCCCTCAAAGCACTGATCGCTTTAAGTAAGGCTGATCTATTAACATCCTCCATTAGAAAATTAGTACAAAGGCATCTTCATCCTCACAAGATACCATCTCTACTTATTGCCCTGCGCGCTCATAATTTATTAACTAAAGAAAATTGGTCTTGTCTCATAACGTATTTAAAATCAAATAATAATCTAGAATGGTTATGCACTGCTTGCATGGAATTAGAACGCAGTAAACAGCTTGTTGAATATTGGGACATCATTAGACAAAATGCCCACTCAGAAAATATGGCCTGTGCTCTTGCAAATTTAGCACAAAAACGATTACTAACACCTACGGTAAAAGACAAGCTGAGTGATCCAGAAGAACAAGCAAACTTTGCCAACATTATCGTGGTACTAGGTACCAAAAATATTTTGACCTCAACAAAAATAACGTGGCTGCTTGATCTGAAAAATAAATGGCTACTCAGCGAGCGAGCACGTACCTCTCTTTGGGAAAAACTTCCCCTGGATTTATATAAAGAACCAGAATTTGAAAAGTTAATAGCACACCTACAAGCTGCAGAATCGGAGGAAGCTATAATCGCGTATATTGAAACAGTCTCAAGCTCCATACGCGAATTAAGCCATAAGCGCAAAGTTATATTTCGCAATCCACTTTGTACAGTAATTGCCGGCCCTCAAGATATTACAAAGACGACCTCTGAAGATATTGCAACAACTAGCTTTCAACCGAATGAGGATGTCTCAATGACAACGCCTCCAAGTCAAATAAGATCCCTACTCTGTAGGACTCAATTTTTTGAAAGAGAGCCAGCGGAAATATTAATACCAGGACTTCCACCAGACGAAGAAGGCGATGGCAGCTTGCCCGATCTGCCAAGCACATCCTATAGTAGTCCACCAAGACCATCGTCTAGCAGCAATTAATCCCGGTGTTGAATCATCTTCAACATCGGATGACTCATACTGGTTATTGTGTCCAACACATCTCCCAAAAAATGAGCAGTTGCGAAAATCGGCAATTTTTAGGATAATCTGTCCTTTGTAACTGAATCGATGAAGGAATGGGCATGTCCTCTGTGATTATTAAAACGCCTGAGGAAATTGAGAAAATGCGCGTAGCTGGCAAACTGGCTGCTAGTGTGTTGGACATGATCGGGCCTCATGTGCAGGCAGGTGTGACTACTGACGAACTCAATACGATTTGTCATCGTTATATTACAGAGGATTTACAAGCGATCCCTGCTCCATTAAATTATAAAGGGTTTCCAAAATCTATTTGCACTTCAATTAATCACGTTGTATGTCATGGCATCCCTAACGATCGCGCTCTCAAAGATGGGGATATTATTAATATCGACATCACCGTTATTAAAGATGAATACCATGGTGACACCAGCAAAATGTTTTTTGTTGGTAAACCTTCTATTTTGGCAGAACGTCTCTGTCGTATTACTCGCGAATGCATGATTCTCGGGATTCAACAGGTTAAACCCGGCGCACAGTTAGGCGATATTGGTTACGCTATCCAACAACACGCGGAAAAAAATCATTACTCCGTGGTGCGTGAATTTTGTGGACATGGCATTGGTAAAATTTTTCATGAACCAGAGCCACAAGTACTTCACTACGGTACTCGTGGTACCGGAATGATCTTAGTACCCGGTATGACCTTCACTATCGAACCGATGATCAATGCCGGCAAAGCGGGCACTAAAATCCTTCCTGATCGTTGGACTGCCGTCACAAAAGATCGCAGCTTGTCCGCACAATGGGAGCATACTTTATTAGTGACCGATACTGGTTATGAAATATTGACGTTACGCAGTGAAGAAACAGATCTCTAATAATTTTTCCTATGCCGAAGATGCTCTGCAGCTGCGGACACAATTGCACGCCGGTGCAGAACGTGTGCCGCTGTTACGAGATTATCGACAACAGCAAGAACGTTTACTAAAACAAGCGTATCTGGCTCACGAACCACTGCATCTATTGCTAGAAGGCCGCTCCAGTTTGGTAGACATGTTATTGAGTGTACTCTGGGAACATATCAATCATGATGCCATTGATTGTTGTTTTATCGCCGCTGGTGGTTATGGACGCAGAGAATTATTGCCTTATTCTGACATCGATCTTTTTATTTTGTTACCAGAGCCCAAACCCAATACGGCGAATATTGAAAGGTTAATTGCTGAGCTTTGGGATATTGGTTTGAAAGTCAGCCACAATGTTTGCACCATTCAAGAATGCCAAGCCTTAGCGAAAGAAGATTTAGCTCTCATCACCAGCTTGCTAGAGTGTCGCTTTTTATTAGGAAATTCTGCACTATTTGCCACACTGCAAGCAGCCATTGCTCCCACACAAATGTGGAATAGCCAAGAGTTTTTGCTAGCCAAACAAGAAGAACAAGCTAGACGCTATTTGAAATATGGCGGCAGTAGTTATAACTTAGAACCGAATGTGAAAGAAGGTCCAGGCGGATTAAGAGATATTCAAACCATTTTGTGGATTGGTAAACGCCATTTTTCACATCAAGGTGATAAACAATCTGTAGCCATGACGTTATTAACGCCCCAAGAAGTGAATACTCTGCAACAGGGCCAACTCTTTTTGTGGAATGTTCGCTGCGCCTTGCATTATTTAGCGCGTCATAAAGAAGAACGCCTGTTATTTGATCATCAAGTGAAATTGGCTAAACAATTTGGCTATGAGGATAAAGAAAATGAATTAGCCATTGAGCAATTCATGAAAACTTACTATCGCACGGTAAAAAGCTTAAATGAATTAAATGATATGCTCGTACAATTGTTGCAAGAAACTATTTTATATTCCGCTCATACGGAAACCTTGGTGGTGCTTAATGAGCGATTTCAAGTACGTAATAATTATATTGAAGTCACTCATCCAGAAGTTTTTTCCTATACACCCTCCGCATTATTAGAGTTATTTAGTATTATGGCCGATCACCCAGACATCAAGGGTGTGCGTGCTAATACCATTCGTTTGATTCATCAACATCATCATCTCATTAACGATGCTTTTCGAAAAAATCCCGACAATCATCGTTGGTTACTAGCGTTACTCAGCAGTAAAAGCAATGTTGCAAAACAATTAAAGCGAATGGATCGATACGGTTTATTAGGACGGCTCATTCCTGATTTCGCTAGTATCATTGGCCAAATGCAATATGATTTATTTCATGTCTACACGGTTGATCAACATTTATTGGCCGTGGTTGAACAAGTCTATCAGTTAACAGCGGATGCTGAAAAATTTCCCTTAGCTGCTAAAATAATACAAAACCTTCCTAATCTTTCACTCCTGTATTTAGCAGCTTTATTTCACGATATGGGCAAAGGAAAAGGTGGTGATCATTCTCAACTGGGCGAGCACATTGTGCAACAGTTTTGTGACGATAATAGCTTTTCTGAGGAAGAAACGGCGCTTTTAACTTGGCTGGTGGCTCATCACCTTCTGATGTCTAACACGGCTCAGCAGCAAGATATTTATGATCCTGAGGTGGTCACACGATTTGCTCAAGAAGTAGGAACTGAACAACGATTAAATTATCTTTATTTATTAACCGTCGCCGATATCTGTGGCACGAACCCCACTTTGTGGAATAGCTGGAAAGATACGTTACTGAAAAATCTTTATCATGCGACGGAACAGTTATTAAAAACCCAAGAGCATACAGCTAGCAACATCGCAGATATTAAGTATCGTGCATTACAACAATTAAATCTCTCTTCTATGGCCCAAGAAAATGTTTTAACACTTTGGGAACAATGGGGGCAATTTTATTTTCGTCGCACTCGGTTAGATAGCATTGTGCGACATACACAAGCTATTTTAAACAATGAAAACCGATTAAAACCCTTAGTGCTGATTGCTAATGAAGGTGCATTGGGCGCAACAGAACTTTTTATCTACATGCCTGAACAGGATTATCATGTAGCGATCACGACTGTCGTACTGGACCGGCTGGATATGAATATTGTAGAAGCGCACATTACGACGACGAAGGATGGGTATAAGCTAGATAGTTATTACATCATGACAAAAAGCAGCAAACTGTTAACGGATCAACATGATATTGATGTGCTGAAAAAGATATTAGAGCAACAGCTTAGTAAAAAACTATCACGTCCCACATTAACCCCGCGTAAACTATCGCAACGGCAAAAACATTTTAACTATCCCACAAAAATTACATTTCACCTGGATGCCATGCGACAAAGAACCAATATGACATTGATTACACCGGATCGTCCTGGGCTATTGGCTCGAGTGTGTATGGCGTTGGTGGATTGCAAAGTGGTTCTGCAGGGAGCCAAAATTGCCACCTTGGGAGAGCGAGTAGAAGACGTGTTTTTTCTGACGGATAATAACCAGCAGCCGTTGACAGAAGAAGCGTCGCAATTATTGAAACAACGAATTTATTATTATTTGGAACAAATGTCGCAGTCTCAGTCATCTTAGGCAAAGTGCTCGGCTCGCAAAATTAAAATGAATTTACCTGCTTATTTAAGATAACTATGCTTATAGGATTTTTATGATTTATTTAACAAATTTAGCAACTGAGATGGCATGGCCTATCACAATCATTTTAGCGTGGATTATTGGAGAGCTTGCACATCGTTGGTTGAAATTACCACATATTAGCGTATACGCTATTGTGGGATTTGCATTAGCGCCATCTCAACTGGGTTTGCTACCTCAACCCTCCTCATATTCTATGCTCATACTGGCCAATATGGCATTAGGGCTTATCTTATTTGAGTCAGGTTATCGAATCAATCTGCGCTGGTTGAAAACTAACCCATGGATAGGAGTGACTAGCATAACGGAGACGGCTCTTACCTTTGGAGCTATTTATTTTTTAGTGCGTGAATTCCATGTATCGCTAGCTCTGGCTTTGTTATTAGCAGCACTTGCCATGGCAACTTCCCCTGCTACTATTTTGTGTGTCATTAATGAGCAGCGTAGCGCTGGTCAAGTTACGGAAAGAACACTCCATCTTTCGGTTCTTAATTGTGTCTTAGCCGTGTTCATTTTTAAGATCATTGTGGGTTTAATGATTTTAAAGACCTCAGGTAATATTTGGCACGCCACCTACACCAGTTTGACAACTTTCTTCATTTCCGTTTTATTGGGCGCCATATTCGGTTTAATTGTACCCGCATTTTTGCGAATAATTAGATCCACTCATCGAGATAGTACTCTTGCACTTGCTCTAGCCGTTATTTTTCTTGTATTGTTAACGCATACTCTAAAACAATCTCCTATTTTAGCAAGCTTAACTTTTGGGTTAGTTGCACGGCAGCGTCATATTGTGTTGAGTTCCTCTCAACGTGGATTTGGTGTTCTCGGTAGTTTACTCGCAATGATATTATTTGTATTTGTTGCAACAACATTAGACTGGCATCGAGTCATCGCTGGTATTGGTTTAGGGCTAGCAATTATTATGATTCGCTATCTAGCAAAAATAATCGGTATAAGCTGTTTTTCCTACGTTAGTGGTATTACTCATCGTCAAGGTTTTTTGATTGCTACAGCAATGACGCCTATTTCTGCTTTTGTAATTCTTGTTTTAGAACAAAGTCGTTATTTGGGGATTAATCTAGTTGAACAACTTGCGCCACTAGCGGCAATAGCCTTGATAATTGAAGTCCTCGGGCCCGTGCTTACTCGGCTTGCATTATTATGGGCTCACGAAATTTCGGATAAAGAGGATTTGTAACATGACACTAGCGTTTTTTGAAACTTCACAATCATTAACAATGGGTGTCGAACTCGAGTTACAATTAATCAGTTTAAGCAGCTTTGATTTGACAGCAGAAAGTCCTGATATCCTAGCATTATTACAGCGACAATTATTTCCAGGTTTTGTGCATCCAGAAATTACCAAAAGCATGCTAGAGATTGCCACCGACATTCATGATAACTACCAAACTTTATTAGATCAGCTATTAAATATGCGAGATAAATTAATATTGGCTGGTGATCGTCTTAATATTGGCGTGTGTGGCGGTGGTGCTCATCCATTCCAAGACTGGTCTGAGCGTAGAATTTTTAGCAAACCCAGATTTAAAGAGGTCTCTGAGCTGTATGGTTATTTAGCTAAACAATTTACGGTTTTTGGTCAACACATTCATATTGGCTGCACTAGCGGTGATGAAGCATTATTTTTGTTACATGCAATGAATCGCTATGTCCCACATTTTATTGCACTCTCGGCATCTTCGCCTTTTGTGCAAGGTAAGGATACTTTATTTAATTCAGCACGGCTCAACTCTGTTTCTGCATTTCCGCTCAGTGGCCGAGCACCATTTATACTCAGCTGGGATGATTTTAGGGAAAATTACTTCACCAAAATGGAGCATACTGGCGTTATTAAAAGTATGAAAGACTTTTACTGGGATATCCGCCCTAAACCAGAGTTTGGCACTATTGAACTTCGTGTGTGCGATACTCCCTTATCCATAGTGCGCGCTACCTCACTCGCTTGCTATATGCAGGCTCTATGCCGATACTTATTAGCTAACCGAGAGTTGTGCCAACCTTCAGAGGATGATTATTTGGTTTATAGTTATAATCGTTTTCAAGCATGTCGTTTCGGTTTGGACGGTACTATCATACATCCAAAATCTCATGAGCAATTATCTTTACGTGAAGACATTTTAATGACTCTGCGAAAATTAGAGCCGCATGCTAGCATCTTGCAAAGCTTGCCTGCGATAGAACATATCCACCAACTTAATCATTGTGGTAGTGATGCAACCTATCTTCGTGAAGAATATATCTTACGTGGAAGTGTTGAGGGGATGGTTGACGCATCTTTAGAGAAATTTAGAAAATAATCACTTGAATTGAAATACATAATGTACCTATTCCACCATTGATGACGGCTTTCTTGACTGAATAATCCCTTATTATAAAGGGGGGAGGGGGCACTCTATTTGGATGCCCGGCATTATCTTGCTCCTAACTAAAATACCTTGACCGTGCAATTTCAGCGAGAGTTGTAAGTTTACTCAGCGGATACTTCTGGGAAAATTACCCTGAACTACGGCAATAAAAATTTTTTATTGCCGTCCCCCTCGCTATCGTAAAAAAAATTTGATACGATGCACCTTCTTTGTGCGCCCGTAGCTCAGTTGGATAGAGTATCTGGCTTCGAACCAGAGGGTCGGGAGTTCGAGTCTCTCCGGGCGCGCCATTCTACTGCTGATATATGCCCTCATGTGGGGGCAGCCACACTGCGGTTTTTGCTCAATCCAATCGTTGTAATCTAACCGCCATGGCTGTGTGCTAGATTCGCATCTTGAGGTGTAAGCGGTATAGCCCTTATGAAGCCTGCTTTCTCGCTTTTTCTTTATTATGCACCGCAGCCAACTCTTGCATAAAGGCTTGTATACGTTCCGCATTGCTTCCAACATCACTACGTCCCCAACGGGAAACCGAGCGCATGTCAATTCGAGAGCCTTTGCCCTCAGGCGTAATACGAATCACCACATCATCCTGAAAACCAAACCAAAAACTGGTGGCAACCGCCTCTACTTGGCCCGCATCTGCATCCACCTTCACTAATTCCCAGCGATGACGCCCAATTAAGCGCAAAACATGGGACAAAACATCCTTAGGGGAAGCATTCGCTAACACCAAGGCCTGCACACCTGGGTAAGCTTTCTCTTGTTCTGCAGCAACGGCCGCTCCTTCATAATGCAAACTATTGCTATTAGGAGAGCGATGAGGAATCAATGTCATAAATTGCGGCGGATTCACTGTATCCGTTGTAATATCATGAATTTTTGGTAATTGATTGGCTAAATACGCACGATGCAGCAAAATAGCGAGAGGAACCGCACACAGCACCAACGCCACCAAAGCTTGTTTCTGCCCCTGTATTTTCCCTTTTACGGCATAAAACACCAGAGCAATACCTGCTAAGATAAAAACGACAATTTCTACTATCGCAACGAATCTAACGACGGATAATCCTAGCCCCACACCCCACCACTGCAGCTTACTACCGATAGCAGCCACCACTAAAATGGTCAGTGCCAATAAAGCTAGTTTTTGTAAATACGCGCCAAAGCGAGTTCCGTTTTCTGAATGTTGTCCAGCCATGTTTTTTCTCCTTTACTTTTTGTCTGATGCTTAGCTTGCAAATTTACTGTAGGTTTCCCGGGTCATATCTTCTACCGCAACGGTTAATTGCAACGCGAAGAGATCAAACACCGGTTGATAAAAATCTTTGAGTAATTGCAATGCTGTTTGCGAAAGCGCAGCTTTTTCTGCAAGTGTGCGCCCGGATAATAAGCCAATAGAAAGGTGAACAAAAGCATTTCGTTCTTTGCCATCAGCAATGTAAAAATGCTGTAGCGGCCGTACTCTTGATTTACATGCATTGAGCTCAACACCTACGACACTCGCCACCAATAGGTCATGAAGTCGCTTAAAAAACTGATTGTACTCTAGAGGCAAGGTAATATTGCTGGTGTATTCTAAACAAATTTGCGGCATTCAATGCTCTCCTATGATTAGAGATGGTTATCTCTCACTGTTTTCTAAGCATACTCGTTTCATAATACGAATCAAGCCTCGCAAGAAGGTGCCGCTCGTAGCAAACTCTCGATCCGAATAGTCCTTATTAAAAGTGAGCAAGCCCTTGTCTCGATTTGGCAATAAATCGGTTGTTAAAATATCACCATAAAGATCTTGATCACTATGGAAATAATCAATTCTAATATGGCTGATCATAACTTCAATCAACGTGCCTTCGATTTTCAATGTCCCAGAGTCTGCAAGCTCTACAAATCGATTCACTAGGCTCTTTATAATTCTTAATTCATCCATATAACTAATTTTAATTTTAGTTTTTGGATGACTGCCTAAGCAGGTGGGCATTTGCAAAGAATAATAGATAGGTTGAGTATCCGTGTTTAAATCAAAATAAGCCGGACACATCATCGTCGGGAAATAGTGCTTTAACTGATAATGCTCAATATACGCATTTTGAATCAAACCAATAGGCGCCGCTGATTCATTAGTCCCTGGCGATCGAAACCCTGGATAAGCTTTGCTGGCAATACCAATTAATTGTTTTAAAGTGTCGATTAAATAAGAACTGGCTTTTGCACTATCTTCGCCTAAATGCATGGTAAACAAATCCCAAACTCGATCGAAGGTCAATTTGTTACGATTGAAGGAAGACTGTAGCCATCCTTCTTTTAATAAGGAATGATGGAAGCGCAACCAATGAGGATTATCTTCCTGTTCCTTAAACCATTCTTTAGAAAAATAAATAATTTCATGCCGCCAATCTGATTGTAAACAACGGGCAATATCCACAAAAATTGGCTGATGATCCATGATAGTTTTCGGTGGATCGCGACGCACACCCACCATTTTACATAATCGATTATGAGAACCTGTTTCACTGATCTTCGGCACCATAAATACCGAGCGACTGCCGGCACAAATATACCAAACTCGTTTAGGAAAAAAAGACATTTCAGGATCTAAACATTCCCACAAGCCAATTAATTTTCCCGGATAAAACAGCGCTAAGGAAATTAAACGATCTTGGGTTTGTAAAAAAACTTCACTGTCATTTTTCGTCAAGAGCCCTAAGGGCAATAAGCGATAACCTAAATCTTCCACCAGCTGTGGCGACACCTCAGGGTGAGTCAAGGGATACAATTTGCCATCACGAGCCGGTAATTGAAACACACCGTCGTTTAAAATATGATCGCCATAGCGATACACCACCCGATAAAGTTTATACTCAGGGCCCGGCTTCCAGGCATTCAGAATCTCATAAAGTTCCGGATTTGTGGCTTGCACATAGCCTTGGGCCGTTTCCCAGGTTAAGCACTCGATGTTTGGATTATCATCAAATTTTGTCACAACAAAACCCGCCTAATAATTAATAGACGCCAGTATAAATGAAATGACTTGTCAATACGATGAGTTCTTCGTATTCTTGAGCTTGAAATCGCAATTTCAAGTGAAATGGGTACGCATCCATTATGTATCCAAGAATGGAATCCTGAGGAGAACACCATGCCCCTTCCCCTGCTGCAAAATTATATCAATGGCCAACTGTGTGCGGGTGATAGCCTGCGTCGCGGAGATGTCTTTGACCCCGCCCTAGGCCAAAAAACCAAAGATGTATATTTATCTAATACGGCTGATGTCGCTCAGGCGGTCATGGCGGCTAAACAAGCCTTTGTTTCTTGGGCAAAGACAACCCCCTTGAAGCGAGCACGAATTATTTTTGCATTTAATCAATTGGTTCAAGAGCATATCGATGAATTAGCCGCCCTGTTGACCTCGGAGCATGGCAAGGTATTGAGTGATGCTAAAGGAGAGATGATCCGCGGGATTGAAGTAATTGAATATGCCTGTGGTATTCCCAGCCTCATGCGCGGCGCCTTTGCCGAGGATGTGGGGACTGGTATTGATAGCTACTCCATACCACAACCTCTAGGGGTTTGTGTGGGAATCACACCCTTTAATTTTCCAGCGATGGTACCGTTGTGGATGTTGGTCATGGGGATTGCCTGTGGCAATACATTTATTTTGAAACCTTCGGAACGCGATCCTTCTGTCAGTTTACGGTTAGCTGAATTATTCACCCAGGCTGGATTGCCACAGGGGGTCTTTAATGTGGTGCAAGGCGATAAAGAAGCTGTGGATGCTTTGCTGCAGCACCCTGACATTAAGGCTATTAGCTTTGTAGGAGCAACACCCACTGCGCAATATATTTATCGTGAAGCAGCCCTCCATGGTAAACGCGTACAAGCCTTAGGCGGCGCCAAAAATCATTGTGTCGTTATGCCTGATGCTGATTTAGATTTGGTGAGTGATGGATTGGTGGGGGCGGCCTATGGCTCCACTGGTCAACGTTGTATGGCGATTTCTGTCGCGGTGATTGTGGGCGATGCAACAGCGGATCAGGTGGTTGATAAAATTAAACAACGCCTCCGCATTTTAAAAATTTTACCGGGCAATTTACCTGAGGCAGATATGGGACCTTTGATCACTCAGCAGCAACTCATCAGAGTAAAAGGCTTAGTGACCGCAGGTGTCGCTCAAGGTGCTTCTTTAGTGGTGGATGGTCGTGAACTCAATGTTCCTCACTATGAACAAGGTTTTTTTATGGGGCCTTGTTTGTTTGATCACGTCACACCGGAGATGAGTATTTATCAAGAAGAAATTTTTGGTCCTGTACTTTGTGTGATGCGAGTACCTAGTTTAGCGGCAGCAATGAATGTGATTAATGAAAATCCCTATGGCAATGGTACTGCGATTTATACTGAAAATGGTGCGGTGGCGCGAGAGTTTGTGTCAAATATACAAGTCGGCATGGTGGGTGTGAATGTTCCTATTCCGGTGCCCATGGCCTTTTTTAGTTTTGGTGGTTGGAAGCAATCTTTCTTCGGTGATACTCATGCGCACGGTAGTGAAGCGATTAAGTTTTACACGCGATTGAAAAATGTCACCTCTCGTTGGCCGGAACCGCATATGGCGGGTGTGGAGTTGACGATGCCGACCTTGGGATGATTTTTGAAAAACTAAATTAAGAAATACCTTCTCCCCTTATGAAGAGAAGGTGGCCGCAAGTCAAATGAGAGACCTCTAAGGTGATGAGGGCTGGATAGGCGCTGAGCCATTTTTCATTTTTTGGATCGCGGCTATTTTGTTAACGCCTCCTTCCACGCGTGATAAGTAGCGTGTATGAAAACGAGCTGCTGCAGCTTCCTTGCATCCATTGACTGCGATTTCTATATTCACTGCCGCTCTACTCTCTTTAGTTGAAAGCTTATCTTCTTCTCGTTGTAGTCGTTGAATGATCTTTTTGTCCACTGAAGGAATCACGCCTTGCTCATAATATTGAGTGATGTATTCTTTTAATTGTCCTAAGGTCATATTATTAGAAATATGTACATAGGGCACGACCACAGGTTCTCCTTGAAGTTCGTAAACTTCATAATGTTTGGTAGGCACATTCTGGCCGTTATTCGCAATAATGCCCGCTTTAAACGTTGCTGCTATGGCAAAGACCACGGTGGCGATGGTTTTGGGATCGCTGATGTTTCCTGGAACTTCGCAGTGATCCTTGTAGACCGTCAGCATGCGTTGTGGCAATGGTGATATTGGTGTATGTGCATTTAAAGTCACTGCAGGCGCGGTAAATAAACAACTGGCGCAGGTAAGTGCCGCCATGATTGGGCTTAGCTTGTGTACGGAAAAGCTGTGCTTATTATCTGAGTATCGCGCTATTTGTTCAAAAAACTTTTCATCTTTTTTAAATAAATCGCGTAAATCAAACCTGCCATTATATCCTAATAAATCGGCAGGAGATGGGGGCAAGCCTAAGGTGAACTGTATTGCATCTGTTTTTGAGTCATATAAATTTTTCTTGGCTTCGGATGATAAAGGTTCATATACTTTTTCAAGAAATGCATCCTCTGGCACTCCGCATCTACTTGCTACGTCGTTTAAGAGCGCCTCTATCTCAGTATTCCGATATGGTGACTTTTCTGCATTCCAATAAGGTGACTTTATTTTACTGACTATTCCTAAAGGCGTAGAGCCCGAAGTATCCTTAAAATTTAAGACTCTTTTCAGCCATTCAGGATCTCCAGCTCTTTCTAGAAGCGCCAGAAACCCCTTCACCTGTTCCGTCTCCCCGACTCTGATCAGTCGATGAAGCTCATAGCCTGCAATTAAAAGATTAAACTCTTTTCTTTCTTTGTCAGAGAGGACTAATTCATTCCACAGCCATGCATTAATCTGATGATTTAAATAAAACACCGAACCATCTGCACCTTTCTGCAGCAGCATCTCGATAACATCCAACCGTTGTGGCGGTTTAAAATGTACTAACACCTGCTTTAAGAGCGGTTCATTATTAGGTGGTAAATTTTTTGCGTGAATGAGTTCTGGAGCTTGCTCAATAAGGAAATTGATCATCGGTACATTTTTTTTCTCAATGGCCTCAAGTAACAACGTTTTCCCTAGAGGGGGAGCACCTAGTTTTTTCCTTGGCGTTGCTACTGCAGTTTCTCCAAGACGTTGCATGCAGTTGGCACCTAATTCAACGGCTTTTTGTGCAAGCTCTTTGCGTTCTTGTTCTGATAGGTCTGTATCTTTTACAGCGAATACTAGCATGTAATAAGCGCATTCTTGTTTTTCAAGTGGGGTTAAAGTGTTATTAGGAGGGAAGCATTCTAGTGCGTACTTACCTTCTTTATTTTTATAGGCGGGAGAAATGCCCATCTTCAATAAGACTAGGAAATTTTCTTTTTGATTTAGCAATGCGGCAATATGTAATGGGGTATTTTTACCGATTTTAGTGGGACCGATTTTACTAAGGTCTGCCGCAGGCGTTGTTGTTAGACCTTTTTGATAAGCTGCGAGCACGGTTCTTGTTATCGCTGAGTCTTCAGAAGCTATAGCAAGATGCAATGCTGTTCTGCCAAAATGATCTGTTTGCTCAAAGGCAATAGGATTTAGTGCTTCGCAAATTTCTGTGATTTTGTCTTGCTCTTCTGCTCTAATTCTATTTTTTTCTGCTTCATCAACAAGACTTAGAGCCTCTCTTTTTTTATTAATTGCTTCTATCAGAAAAGCTGCACGTAATGTTCTTTCTGAAGCTGCTAGGGTCCCTTTATTACTCTCATTTTTATATCTATTAACAACTGCATTACGAATTGCATCAATATCACATTCCGCAGCATACTGGAGTGCGGATTTACCTTCGTGATCGAGTCCATCAAAGTCAAAATTACCCTCCTTGCAAAGCGCTTGAACATTTGCAGTATCTCTGTGTTTAATCGCCCAGATTAGAATAAGTGCACGTATTTGACTCTGGAACTCATCAGACCAACCACTCTTGCTGTTTGGTTGAAGGAGATCTACAACACTTTTTAGTGGATCGTTAGCATTAGAATTTGTTAGCTTAATTTTATGGAATGGATTTCCACCCTTTGCTAAAAAATCTTTTAGCGTTTTACCCTGTGGTATGTCTCGTTGATAACAAGCAACTGCATAGGCTAGAACTAATCCATGGATAAGAGGATTTCTAGATTCTGCTGCATGTTGCAACGCGGTTTTTCCTAAGTGATCTTTCTCAGTGCTGGAGAAGTCTGTCTCTAGTAACTGTTGAGTTTCTGTTTGCTTTCCTTGTTTAATGGCTGAGATT
The DNA here is from genome assembly GCA_020051155.1 of Gammaproteobacteria bacterium. Classification (GTDB taxonomy): domain Bacteria; phylum Pseudomonadota; class Gammaproteobacteria; order UBA1113; family UBA1113; genus JAGVJK01. The sequence goes on from JAGVJK010000010.1 coordinate 74,674, forward strand.
AAAGCGAAAGCTCTGATTTCTGGAGTGACGTTCTTATCAAGAGCAGTAAAAATACTTATTTTTTTACGTGGTGTGGCTGGCCCTGAGATAGGTGAAGGAGTCAAATCATATTCTTCTCGCTCCTCGAAGGGGTCCACACCATATTTTAAAAGTTCTAACAAAAATTCTGGTTGGGAAGGATTATCGAGAAAGCGCGCAAGCGCTATATAAGCAAGCGAAGGGAGAGTCCCACTTTTTATTGAAGGATCTGCGCTTTGCTTTAATAGATATTGAAAAAGCTCTGGTTTATTATTGCTAATAGCATACTCTAAAGGGGTATACGAAGAGCCCTCACTTGAAGAGCTCGATGCTGGAGCATTTGGATTCAGAGAATGGGGCACATTCAACCAGCCAGGATATTTATTTAGCATCCCTTGAAGGATTGTTTGTTGCTGACTATTTTCAGTTGGATCAAAATGTAAGAGTGCCTGAATAAAACCTTCATGATCTACATTTCTTCGTTCCCCCGCCATACCTGTCTCCCCAAAATAATGCATTAATCATAAATTAGCTCATTTTAACACAGGACGCCCCAGAAAAAAATTAACAGAATCTTAATGGGTGCGATTGAAAGTGTCGGTTGAAATATTCCTTCTCATCAATTGTTATTTCCATCCTCTACGCTGTCATCCCCGCGCAGGCGGGGACCCATTTTCATAG
>JAGVJK010000030.1 GCA_020051155.1 Gammaproteobacteria bacterium
ATCTGCAAACAAGATGGCGTTTTCGTTGGAAGAAAGACATGCATCGATTGCTAAAAAACTGGGTGCAGCAACCGACAGTGTATCAAAGCTTGTTGCATCAGTTATCACAGGAGCACTTATTATGATCGTACTTGGATTATCGGGCGCTGTGTCCCATGACGCCTCTGCGGCTTTATTTGTGGATGGCACCCTAGTTGCTGCAGCGGAAGAGGAGCGATTTATTCGTGATAAACATGCAAAAAATAGATTTCCTTATCATGCCGCACGTTGGTGTTTGGAGTTTGCCGGTGTAGACCCGCTTGATGTGGATTATGTCGCCTTTCCATTTGCTCCGGTGAGTTTAGCTAGTCCTGCACGTTGGCAGTATGCTAAAGGTTATTGGTATGCGCCGGACCGAGCATTAGATGCCTTATTTAACGGCAATCGTCATTATCGTCGTAATTATGAAAAATCCTTGGAGCTTATGAAGCAGTTGGGTATCGATCCCGTGAGAACACAGTTTGTTCCGGTCGAGCACCACTTAGCGCATGCTAGCAGCGCTTATCATTTAAGTGGCTTCAAAGGTAAAACCGCCATTCTTGGCATTGATGGTAAAGGTGAATATGCAACAACATTTTTTGGCTATGGTGAGCACGGTAAAATTCACAAGATCAAAGAATTTTATGATCCAAATTCTCTAGGCGGTGTGTATGGTGCGTTGACTCAATACTTAGGGTTTGACATGCTGGATGGTGAATTTAAAGTAATGGGCATGGCACCCTATGGCGATCCTAATCGTTTTGATTTATCTAAATTGATTCAATTTAATGAGCGCGGATTTAAAGTTAACACGCAGTTGGTGAATACTATTGGTCTGCGTCGTTATAAAGACAAAGGTCAGTCCTATTATTTCAGTAAAAAATTAGTGGATTGGTTAGGCCCCAAACGCGAAGGTGATGAAATTGATGAACCTTATATTCATTATGCAGCGAGTTTACAACGATTATTAGAAACCGTTGTACTAACCTTGGTGCAAGAATATTTGGGCGATGTTTTAAAAGAAACGGGGCAATTAGCTTATGCCGGTGGCGTTGCGCTTAATGTAAAACTCAATCAGCGATTAATGCAATTACCCGATGTAAAAGAACTCTTTGTGCAACCCGCTGCAAATGATGCCGGCACGTCGGTAGGTGCAGCTTCCTATGTAGCGGCCATGTATGGCGATCAAGTTAAAACCTTACCGCATGTGTATTTAGGTCCTAAATTCACTAATGCAGAATGCGTTGCTGCCTGTGAAGCTCACGAGAAAAAACCACGTTGGCGGCAAGTGGCCGATGCTACAACGGTAGCAGCAGACTTATTAGCAGCAGGTCATCCCTTAGCGTGGTTTCAAGGTCGCATGGAGTTTGGCCCACGAGCGTTGGGAAATCGCAGTATTTTAGGAGATCCTAGCCAACCAGGCATTGCGGATAAAATTAATTCTCAAATTAAATATCGTGAACGCTGGCGTCCCTTTTGTCCTAGTATGTTAGACACCGTGGCACCGGAGATGTTGCAAACGGATCACCCATCACCTTACATGACCTTTACGTTCGACGTAGCAGAGTCATGGAAAAAACGTGTACCAGAAGTGGTGCATGAAGATGGTACGGCACGTGCGCAAGTGGTTACAGCAGAGAGTAATCCACGTTACTATGAATTATTAAAAGCGATGGAACAACGAACCGGTAATGGCGTGTTATTAAATACATCATTAAATCGCCGCGGCGAACCCATGGTCTGCGCACCGGAAGATGCCCTCGCCATGTTCTTTGGCTCTGATTTGCAATATCTAATGATGGAAGATATCCTGGTAGAGAAATAATACTGAGATATTGAAGCAACTAAAAAAATTGTAAGAAGTGCCTTCTCCCCTTGAGGGAGAAGGTGGCCGAAGGCCGGATGAGGGGTGATCTAAAAGGAAAAATCAAATGCGACAAAAACCATTACGAGCAATAGGATTAATGAGTGGAACCTCCATGGATGGCATTGATGTTGCTCTCTTAGCAAGTGATGGTATTTTTGACGTTAGAGAAGAGGGTGGCGCAATGCACCCTTATGATAAAGATTTTCAACGCTTATTGAAGATCAGTGAATACGCCGTCAAACATTCACGGGGAGATTTATCAACAGCAGAAAAAAACTTCCCGCTTTATTTCCAGCGCTATTGCATCGAAAAACTCAGCCTCTCGCCACAAGAAATACCAGAACAATGGCAGCAAGCACAAGATTATGTACAACAGCAATTAACGGTCTTAGGTCCTTTATCCAAAACCGTTATCCATACAACGCTATCATTGCGGGCGATCATTACACTCTCAACACTATTTCACATTCGTGCCATTTTGTTATGTTGCCAACAACAGCAATGGGATTTATCCAGCGTCGATGTGATTGGATATCATGGCCAAACCCTGTATCACAATCCAGCACAAGGTTTAACATTACAAGTGGGTGATGCAGCGATGATGGCAACTGCTTTAGGAAAAAAAGTGGTGCACAGTTTTCGCCAACAGGATGTAGAACAAGGCGGACACGGTGCGCCTTTCGCACCCATTTATCATCACGCTTTAGTCATGCGAGATCAATCGCCATTGCCCGTGGTGGTGGTGAATAACGGCGGCATTGCCAATGTTACCTTGATTCAAGATGCGCAACCTGAACATGTCATTGGTTTTGATACGGGTCCCGGCAATGTCTTGTTAGATCGATTTGTGATGGAAAGAACCCAAGGTAAAGAATGGATGGATTGCAATGGCCAATATGGATTGCAAGGCTCCGTGCAACCAGCAGTACTGCAAGCTTTGTATGAAACCTCTTGTTGGCAACGCCATGAAAATTTTTATCAAAAACAACCCCCAAAATCTTTGGATGTGAATGATTTTCTCTGGCCCTTAGACTCTCTAACCTCTTTGTCACTACAAGATGGCTGCGCCACGCTAGCAGCGTTAACCGCCAAAACCATTGTAGAAAGCCTAGTGACATTAGGTATCCCAAGGATTCAACGCTGGATCCTCGCCGGCGGCGGTTGGCATAACCAAGCTCTCTTAGGCTTCATGCATGCCTTCGCCACAGAAGCATTCCCGTCGAGCAACGTGGTACGTGCTCACGAACTAGGATGGAATGGCGACTTACTTGAAGCCCAATTATTTGCATACCTAGCAATCTGTCATATGAAAGGAATGCCTACGAGCTACCCTACGGTGACAGGCGCATCAAGAGCTACAGTAGGTGGGCAGCTAGTTGAGGCTTTATAGGGTATTCCACAGTGGTTATTCTTCTCTTGAAATACAAAAATGAATAAGCGTCAGAGTCATTGAAAAAACATTTAAGAAGTGCCTTCTCCCCTTGAGGGAGAAGGTGGCCGAAGGCCGGATGAGGGGTATCTAATAGTTAACTTCAACAAAG
>JAGVJK010000034.1 GCA_020051155.1 Gammaproteobacteria bacterium
AAAAATGGGTCCCCGCCTGCGCGGGGATGACAACATGGAGGTGTCGCAGGGCACACAATATTTCAACCGACACTTTCAATCGCACCCGTGTAGATCTATTTTTTTGATTTTTTATCTGCTTCATCATACTATCAATCTTAGAGGCCAATAAGTTTTAAAGAGAGTGTTATGTCAAACGATGATGATTCTATGGATATCCCCGGGCAAGTGGATGCTTTACAGTTAGAGATCAGAAAAGCAAAGGCGAATATCTTCAATCGCGAGATTACTCAGCAAGAATTGTATTACTTGTTAGGTCGTTATCCTTACCTAGAATTATGCGACGCAGATTACCCCTATGTGGATAAAGCCAGAGGGCTTGAAATCATCACAGCAAAAACCGGATGGAAAATTTACAATTATGGTTCTGTGATCGCCAGTGGCTGCCATGAGTTGATGGCCTTGTTATTATCAGGAGAGCATCATAAACGTGAAAAGCTTGCTGGTAATGAGGAAGATGAAGGCAGTGGTTCCGGTACGATTATCCGTCAATACTCAGAAACCGCTATGGAAATGATGGCTTTGGCAAAAAGCTTAGGTTGGCGCATGGCAGAAGTGGTTGCTGGATATTATTCGATGCAACGTATGGCGTGGGTAGCTGGTGAAGCAATGGGATATCCTTTAAAAGGATTTCACCCAACTCAAGAAGATTACGTGGTGCTGCATTGGAGTTCGCAATTGCGCAAAGGGCAATTGTATCCGCCGCAGCAACCTATTCCGGGTTTCGGGCCTAAGCCTTAGCTGCCTGGGCCGGGGCGACGGGAGGGGCTGTCTGGTGGAGAGGTAGGCGCTGGCCCACCGCTACCGTCTTGACCGGGACCGTTACCTACGTTTCTGAGTAGAGAATCACGTGGTACTGTAGGGCCTCGACCAGGCGTGGATGCTGGCGCGGGGGGAATGGGGTTACTGGTTTTTTCATAAGCTGGATGTTGTGTCGCATCCTTATCAGCCTTGTAGTCGACATCTAATAAAGCCTGTGTTATTTGCTCAGGAGTATAACCTTTTGCAGTCATAATATCTTTGTGCGCTTGCTTTAATAAATCCGAATCAATTCCTTTAAAAACCATACACGGATTTTTCACCGGAGGTGCTGCTAATAAGAAGGGTTTAATGACATTTTCAATCAAAAACACATCAACCGCTTTCGCTTGTTGTTTACTAAAATAAAGGCTTTTAGCCAAAATGGCTTTTATTCCTTTCTCACCCATTTCAAAATCATAACCATTTTTCGGCGGAGCGATATTGTACATGTTGGTGAGCAAGGTCGTGAGATCCTCGGCAAAACCAATGGCATCACTGCGATCTTGAATTGAGTTAAAGCTAATGAACCCTGTAAGATGGCCATTATCCATGGTATACGTCAGTTCGCTGCCAAGACCAAAGACTGAAACGATCGGCAGGATATTGGAGAAAAGACTTTGACCTAGACGGAAAATGTTGTATTGTTCGGGGCGGTTAGCGGGGACATTAGGAATAATTTCTGTAGTACCTCCCACTCCCGGCCTCTCTACCTTCATCGTAGATGCATATTTTCCTGCTTTTTGCGCATTTACAATAGCCTGAGCTTGGTCTGTTGAACCAACGCCTGTAAAGAAGCCATCTTCTAAGGTATTAGCAGCTGGTAGCTTACATGGATTAAATGCATATACATAAGCTTCTGTCAGTTGGTTTTTCAACTCAACCACATAGTCATACTCCAGTTTATAACGAGCGGTTAAATCATCGGCTTGTTTTTTTAGTTGGTTTATGTCAGTGGTAGTTGCTTGGATTTGTTGATTGTAGTCATTGATACAGTTGTTATCTGGAGCAACACGATTGGTTTGGCAAAAGTCTAGATATGAGTTTTTGACTTGCTCAATAAATTGTTTTTCTCGTTCCAACAAAGAAATTTGCGATCTTAAATGTGCTAGAAACTTTCCTGGTTCATCATTGAATTGGTTCTGTTGGGCGGCAAAGTTGTCCCTTGCTTGCAGTCTTTCATTTGTCATTTGAGTTAAAGATACTTCAAGTTTTGGAGCTTGAAACGGAGGAAGACGGAATCTAGCAAAGCGATCGACTCGTTCATGTAGCTTACCCTGGCTTTCTTCTGCAATACCACTAGCATGTCGATGAATGGCTTGAATCGACCTCTTATGAATTGCCTCTATCCCTGTAATGAGCCCCAAGAATTTTTCACGACGCTCGGGGCCTTGTCCGAGAGCTAAATCAAAATCACTTGGAGGATTGGGAACGTTTGGATCATTTGAAATATTTGAAGATAATAAAACCCTGTATTCACTTTCCAACGCTGAGAGGTCAGCGGATAAATTATTAGCGTCTGGTGGTTTCAAGCCTTTAAGCACATTATCTTGCGTTGTATTCGCCGGATCTGCCGCAAACAACTTAAGTCGCAACTCTATATACTGTTTATTATATCCTTCATTCGCCATGATTTACCCCTCTCCAGCGCTATCAATTTGTTACAGTATAGCGTTCAATTCTTAACACAATATTAAAGTCATTATTTACGAAAAAGCACTCTCTGTAAGGGGACAAAAATTTATAGATGTTAAATTTCTAGTGAAGACATTAAAGAGTGCCTTCTCTCAAGGGGAGAAGGCACTTCTTAAATGTTTTTCAATGACTCTGACATGTATTCATTTTGCTTCCCCCAAAATAAAACGAAGTGTTTCTTTTTGAGAAACACTTCGCATCAAGATCCTAGACTCCAAAGGAGTGCTGAAGTTTTTAGCTTTCAGCCATGTCCTTGAGTTTTTTCAGGGCTTTGATTTTTACAACGTTACGAGCAGGTTTTGCTTTGAAAACCGTTTCTTCACGAGTAAAAGGGTTAATGCCTTTACGAGCTTTCGTAGCAGGCTTGCGAATTACTTTGATTTTCAACAAACCAGGCAATGTGAATTCACCAGCACCTTTAGGTTTGATGTGACCATTAACGATATCAGCGATGCAATCAAACACCGCAGATACATCTTTACGAGTCACGGTGGTGATTTCGCTGATGGTGGTGAGTAATTGAGATTTGGTCGCTGGGGTTTTGAAAACGTCAGCTACTTTTTTGCTAGCGGTTGCTTTCACTGGAGCAGCTTTTTTGACGGTTGTCTTTTTAGCTACGGTTTTTTTCATCGTTTTCTTTGCAGCAGGAGCTTTCGCTACTTTCCTTGTTGCCTTTTTCGCAGTCGTTTTGGTTGCTTTTGCTTTCGCAGTCGCTTTTGCCATAGTATAAATCCTCACGGTTCCCTATTGTTAAACACTGATTTCATTCAAGTGCGATAACATCCATACGGCTATTAGCACACCCACAGCTACCTTAGCACAACTTTTACGGGGAAATAAATATGTTTTCACGTGGTTTTTCACAAAATAAGTGCTTTTTTCGAGGATTTTCCTGATTTCGAGTAAAGGCGGTGTTTTTTAGCGGGATTTTGTTATACTTTGCGCGTGTAAACAATCCCTTTGGAGCTACGGCTGAATCATGAGTTATTATCGTCAACACCTTTTTTTCTGTATGAATCAGCGCGACGGCGGACGGCAGTGTTGTAACAATGCGGATGCCACAGCGATGAAAGAGCATGCGAAGCGACGAATTAAATCTCTAGGTCTCGCTGGCCCGGGCGGTGTGCGGGTTAATATGGCGGGTTGTTTGGGCCGTTGTGCGGAAGGCCCCATCCTGGTTATTTACCCAGAGGAAGTGTGGTACACCTACGAAACGCAAGCGGATGTGGATGAAATTATTGATTCTCATGTTTTGCAAGGGCACATCGTGACACGGTTATTGTTGGCTGATAGCCCCTCTCCTAAGTAAATTAGATGGGTTCTTCTATCGAAATGCATATCCGCGAGATTTTTTTACGCAAACCTCTTGTCTCTTAGTACAACCTTATGTAAAATGCGCCATCCTCAGGGCAGCTTTTTGACCGATGCCCGCCCTTTTAAGTAACTAGGATTGATAAGCAAATGAAAACATTTACTGCAAAGAAAGAAACAGTTGAGCGTCAATGGTATGTTGTTGATGCAACAGATTTACCTTTAGGGCGTATGGCATCCGAAATCGCCAAACGGCTTCGTGGCAAGCATAAACCTATTTATACACCTCATGTAGATACCGGTGATTACATCATTGTGACCAATATTGAAAAAGTCAAAATGACGGGTAACAAGGCGCAAGGCAAAGTGTATTACAGCCACAGCGGCCATATGGGTGGTTTGAAAACCATGACGTTTGAGAAAATGATGGAAAAGGCACCTGAGCGTGTGTTGGAAATCGCTGTTAAAGGCATGTTGCCAAAGAATTCTCTCGGCCGAGACATGTTCCGCAAGCTGAAAGTTTATGTGGGTTCTGAGCATCATCATGAAGCACAACAACCCCAAGTTTTACAATTATTCGGAGAGAAAGAATAACATGGCTGAAAAACAGTATTACGGCACAGGCCGTCGTAAGGATAGCGTTGCTCGTGTATTTTTGCGTCCAGGCACTGGCAAATTTACAGTAAATCATCGTGAATATAATGAATATTTTCCTCGTGAAACAGCGCAAATGATTATCCGTTTGCCTATGGAATTAGTGGAAATGACTGGCAAGTTTGATATTTTCGCTACGGTTAAAGGTGGCGGTTTAAGTGGTCAAGCAGGCGCTGTTCGCTTAGGTATCGCAAGAGCCTTAGTTGAATATGATGAAGAAGGCGGCACAGGCGGCGAAGGCGAAAAATCTTTCCGTCGTATTTTACGCACGAAAGGATTATTAACCCGCGATGCTCGTGTGGTAGAACGTAAGAAAGTCGGCTTACACAAAGCACGTAAGAGACCTCAGTTCTCCAAACGTTAATCCGTTTTGTTTCTTTCAAAAGAGCCTCGCAATCGCGGGGCTTTTTTTTGTGGAGATGTTTACCTCAATGCAGGTCGCGGGCCTCAGTGAAGGTGTCTGGCACAAAGATTTGGAAAGATGGCGTCTAATATTCCACAGTTATAGAAAAGAAAACCAACGTTGAAGCATTCTCGTGTGCCTGACACCGTCTACGCCGATCTCAAAAAAACAGTTTCTTCTTGAAGCAAGGGTTTGAATCGATATTTATTCGGAGGCTCTCCGTCGAGCGTTCAGTGCAGGCGGTGTCAGGCACACGAGAATGCTTCTAAGCCGGTTCTCGTTTTTAATTTGTTAGAAGTAAGATACTTCAGTTTTCCAAATCAATGTGCCAGACACCTTCATTAAGAGAGTCGGCAGGATGACAAAGCGCGAGATATCACCGCACCTCCAATACCCGTTTTTGCAACTGAATCACATCTTGAATCCCCGCTTTCGCCAACTCTAACAAAGCATTCAACTGCTCTTGATCAAAGGCTCGAGTCTCAGCAGTACCTTGCAATTCAATGAATTTGCCGTCATCAGTCATGACCACATTCATATCCGTATCGGCATTGGAATCCTCGTTGTAATCCAGATCCAACACAGGCTCACCTTTATAAATCCCTACAGATACAGATGCAACAAAGTGTTTAAAAGGATTACCAGCGACTAAGTCTCGCTGTTTCAAAAATTGAATTGCATCATACACCGCGACACAAGCGCCAGTTATCGCGGCAGTCCGCGTACCACCATCAGCTTGCAAAACATCGCAATCTATTTGAATAGTATTTTCACCTAATAAACTCAAATCCACCGCCGCCCGCAGAGAGCGACCAATCAGACGCTGAATTTCTAAGGTACGCCCACTTTGCTTACCGCGAGCTGCTTCACGATCGCTACGAGTATGAGTCGCACGGGGTAACATGCCATATTCAGCCGTTAACCAACCTTCATTAGTGCCTTTCAAAAACTTAGGAACACCCGGTGAAACGCTCGCAGTGCATAAGACTTTAGTATCACCAAAGGCGACTAGCACGGAACCCTCCGCATGTTTGGTATAGTTGCGTAAGATTTCAATGTTACGTAATTGATTAGGAGCTCGTTTGCTCGGTCGCATGCTGGATGTTTCCTTGTTGGTTGAGATCAATAATATTAGGGGTGATTCTAACGATTGTATAAACCTCGAAGAGGAGATGTCGCAAGTCGTTCAAAACCTTCGAGGCTACCAACGTAAAAAGAGTCTGGTTGTTGTTTTGGTAGTGAGGTAATCAGCGGCTCACTACTAGATAAGGGTAGCTTCGCGGGTGTTTGTGGAGCAACAGCTGGGGTTCCTTTCGAAAAAAAACCACTGAGATTTGATTTGGGTGTCGCGAGCGGTATAGAAGCATCAGGGACATAGGGAGTAAATTTTTCATTGCTCATTTAATCGTTCTCCTAGAATGTTATTAGTATGAATATACTCGCATCCTAACACCCCTCCCAAAAAAAATGCAAGCACCGATTAACGCATATTTTTTGCGAGGATTTATTTTCACGTTATTCATCATAAACGCTGAGTTCGCGCCACACACCATACATCAATTCGTTGCGCCCCCGCTAATTTGCATAATCGCGCTAACTCATTCACCGTATGTCCCGTCGTCACCACATCATCCAGTAACGCAATATGTGAATAACCCTCTAAAGACTGCAGAGAAAAAGCCTTTAACAGATTCCTTTTCCGCAAGGAACCACTCAATTCTGTTTGTGGCAATGTTGTCCTTATTCGTTGGCACAGGCGACGTTTTAAAGGAATTTGCAACACGCGCGCAACAGGTTTTGCTAATTCAATGGATTGGTTAAAGCCACGAGAACGCAAACGAGCAACATGTAATGGCACTGGCAAAATGATTTGAGGCAAAGTATCGTTTTGATATTGCTGCTGCAACCAAGTACCCAACAGTAATCCTAACAAATGAGCGTGAGCCAATTGCTGCTGAAACTTTAATTGCTTAATCAACCTAGTCAAAGGATCAATATAAGGATACAAGGCATAGGTCCGATCAAAAAAGGGTGGCGCTGATAAGCAAGGCCCGCATAAATCCCCATGACTTAAGGCTAATCCACACTGTCGACATCCCTGACAAGAGGCTGGCAATAAGCCCTGACAGATCTCACATAAGGGCAGCCAAGACAAACTAGGTAATTGACAAAACACACAATACGGCGGAAATAACCTATGCAATAAATCCATGAACATAATAGAAAACTCACTATTGAGGTTGACAACGCGCGTCACTGACTTATGATCGCGCGAAGAAAACGTAAAGACGATCTATAGTATCGTGTATATTTTGAAAAACGCTCTGCAGGGAACAAAAATGAAAAGAACGATTTAGCATACGCTATAATACCCCCTCGCCCGCGCTAGAAACATGAACGATGAATCTATTTATCTCGCGGGAGAGGGTTGGGGAGAGGGTTTTTAGCAATACCCT
>JAGVJK010000032.1 GCA_020051155.1 Gammaproteobacteria bacterium
GATGGGGGATTCACAAGGGGGAGTAGAACTCCCCCTTGTGTGCAAGCCCGGGTTCCCCGAGCGCAGCATCTAATAAAAGGATATACCGCCTGTTCTGAGCCAGAAAATCGCATCTTCATTAGCGAGCGGTATAGTTATCTATCCCTCAAACTGTTAATATTCTACCCATGATCAACCAGCCAATGAGCCAATACTGAATGAAATATGCCGTAGGGATTGAGTATGACGGAACTTGCTATCACGGATGGCAAACTCAAGCGTCTGCTCCCTCGATTCAAACTACTCTCGAGCGTGCTCTAAGCGCTGTTGCCTCTACACCGATTATCCTCCATGGCGCAGGCCGTACCGACCGTGGTGTTCATGCGACTCATCAAGTGGCACACTTTGAAACCACCATTGAACGAGAAGAAAAAGCCTGGGTGATGGGTACGAATACACATTTGCCGGGTGATATTCGTATACTCTGGGCCAAGCCGGTTGGAGAAGATTTCCATGCCCGGTTTTCAGCAAGTGCGCGGCGTTATCATTATGTAATTTACAATCATCCGACCCATTCGGCTATTTTACGACGTCATGTTAGCTGGCATTACCATCCCCTCGCCGAAGACCCCATGCAGCAAGCACTGCAATATTTGGTAGGGGAACATGATTTTTCCTCGTTTCGTGCGGCAGGCTGTCAGGCAAAACACGCAATACGACGGATTTTAGCCGCTAATCTCTGGCGCCAAGGACACTTTATTATCGTAGAATTGCACGGAAATGCTTTTTTGCACCACATGGTACGCAACATTGTGGGGGCCTTATTGGTTGTTGGACGAGGAGAACAACCCCCAGAGTGGTTACAATCGTTATTACAGAAAAAAGATAGAAAACAAGCGGGGATTACTGCACCACCGCAGGGATTGTATTTGAGTCAAATCCAATATGCTGCACAAGACATCCCGCAATACTGCCGTATTCCACTGCCCATGATCATAGGAGAAGAGCACCATGGTTAGAGTTAAATTTTGTGGTCTCAAAGACCCGCAAGATCTGTTAGCTGCTGCTGCCTTAGGGGTGGATGCCATTGGTTTAGTCTTTCATCCAAACAGTCCGCGCAATCTCACTATCCAACAAGCACAGGATCTTTTAACTGTGTTACCTCCCTTTGTAACCAGTGTGGGCTTATTTGCCAATGCATCTACTGCTAGGGTCACAGAGGTTTTACAGCAAGTTCCTCTCGATTTATTGCAATTTCACGGCGAAGAATCACCTGAATTCTGCCGACAATTTCACCGACCCTATATAAAAGCCTTACGAATTCAGCCGGGAGTTGATATCATACGAGCCTGTGATGATTACCATGACGCCCAAGGATTGATGGTTGACGCCTATCATCCATTGCATGCAGGTGGTAGTGGTGTCACCTTTGATTGGGAGCTTATACCTGCTCATTGTCCAAAGCCCTTAATTTTGGCTGGGGGGCTGTCGGCAAACAATGTGAAAGCGGCCATATTGCAAGTGAAGCCCTATGCCGTGGATGTGAGTAGTGGTATCGAAAAACAGCCAGGCGTGAAGGATGTAGAAAAAATGCGAGCGTTTATGTGCGAGGTAAACAGTGTCTAAGACCGATTACACACAATTTCCTGATCAACGAGGACACTTTGGTCCCTATGGCGGACAATTTGTCGCTGAAACGCTGATGAAGCCACTCGCTGAGTTACAACGCGTTTACGCGGAGTGTCGTAGCGATCCTACTTTCTTAAAAGCCTTTCACGAAGATTTACAATATTATGTTGGCCGACCCACGCCATTATATTATGCCGAGCGTTTATCAGCAGCGGCAGGTGGCGCGAAAATTTATTTAAAGCGCGAAGATTTAAATCATACCGGTGCGCACAAAATCAATAACACGGTGGGTCAGGCGCTGTTAGCAAAACGCATGGGTAAAACACGTATTATTGCTGAAACAGGTGCGGGTCAACATGGCGTTGCAACAGCTACCATCGCCGCTCGTTTAGGTTTGACCTGCGTTGTGTACATGGGCGCTGAAGACATTAAACGCCAAGCGAGCAATGTTTATCGTATGAAATTACTCGGCGCTACAGTGGTGCCAGTGACTGCCGGATCACAAACTTTGAAAGATGCACTCAACGAAGCGATGCGCGATTGGGTGGCTCATGTAGATGATACCTTCTACATTATCGGTACTGTCGCAGGCCCTCATCCTTATCCACAAATGGTACGTGATTTCCAATCAGTGATCGGCCAAGAAGTGCGAGAACAAATTTTAAAAGCAGAACAACGATTACCTGATCATTTGGTTGCTTGCATCGGCGGTGGTTCGAATGCCATGGGGTTGTTTTATCCGTTTCTGGGCGATGAGTCCGTGGCAATGACGGGTGTGGAAGCAGGTGGCGAAGGATTAGAAACCGGTCATCATGCAGCGTCTTTATCTGGCGGACGAGTGGGCGTGTTACATGGTAATCGAACCTATGTGCTATGTGATGCCGATGGACAAATTACAGAGACGCACTCAATTTCAGCCGGTTTAGATTATCCCGGCGTGGGGCCCGAGCATGCTTTATTAAAAGATTTACACCGTGTTCAATATACGACAATTACTGATGAACAAGCGCTGCAAGGATTCCACGATTTATGCCATTTAGAAGGCATTATTCCCGCGCTAGAATCGAGTCATGCGATTGCCTTTGCTAAAAACTTAGCAGCCACCTTATCCAAGCAAAAGATTATTGTGGTAAATTTATCAGGGCGCGGTGATAAAGATATCCATACGGTGGCTAAGATTGAAGGTATTACTATTTAAGGGTTGATGGATGAATCGAATCAAACAAACATTCCTGGCACTGCATGAACAAAAGAAACCAGGATTAGTGCCATATATTACAGCGGGTGATCCGCAGGTTTCCTCCACAGTTCCAATCATGCATGCCTTAGTGGAAGCAGGAGCGGACGTGATTGAATTGGGCATGCCTTTTTCCGATCCAATGGCAGAGGGCCCAGTGATTCAGCATGCTCACGAACGAGCCCTTGCTAATGGCATGACCTTGCAACGTGTGTTGGACGATGTTGCGATGTTTCGCCAAGACAATGACACAACGCCAGTGATTTTAATGGGGTATCTCAATCCTATTGAAATTATGGGTTATGAAAATTTTGCAAAAGCCGCAGCAAAAGCAGGTGCAGATGGTGTATTAATTGTTGATATGCCCCCTGAAGAAGGAGATGCATTGTCAGCGTTATTGCGACAGTATCAGCTAGATTCTATCTATTTGGTAGCACCCACGACATCAGTTGAACGATTAGCTCGCATTAAAGAGCTTGGCACAGGTTATCATTATTACGTGTCATTGAAAGGTGTAACGGGGTCCAAGCAGTTAAATATTGAAGAAGTTTCAAATCAAGTCGCGATGTTGCGACAACATTTGAAATTACCGATTTGCGTTGGGTTTGGGATCAACAATGCGCAGACAGCTAAAGCGATTGCACAGGTTGCCGATGGTGTTGTCATCGGTAGCGCATTGATTGATAAAATGCGGACAGCAGGCACCGATCAAACGTCGCTGTTAGCTGAAGTTAAACAATTTATTCACACGATACGAGAAGCATTATGAGTTGGTTTTCAAAATTAATTCCTTCAATTCGCACTACCACTAAACGTGAAAGCAAAAAAGTCCCTGAGGGACTTTGGACCAAATGTTTAAGTTGCGATGCAGTTTTATATAGCCCAGAAATGGAGCGCAATCATGATGTGTGTCCCAAATGTGGGTATCACTTTTACGTGGCAGCACGTACCCGGTTGTCTCGCTTTTTAGATAAAGAGGGGTTAGTGGAAATTGCAACAGATCTTGAGCCCGTCGATTTACTCAAGTTTAAAGACACCAAAAAATATAAAGATAGATTGCATGCAGCGCAAAAATCCACAGGAGAGCGAGATGCCATGGTGGTTTTTCGTGGTCACTTGCACGGCATGCCAGCAGTCGCCTGTAGTTTTGAATACGGTTTTATTGGCGGCTCCATGGGCGCCGTAGTCGGGGCAAAATTTGTGCGCGGTGTGCAAGCGGCTATTGAACAGCGAGCAGCATTCATTTGCTTTACAGCCAGTGGTGGCGCGCGTATGCAAGAGGCTTTGATTTCTCTATTTCAAATGGCAAAAACCAGCGCTGCACTCAAAAAATTGCATCAACATGGATTACCTTTTATTTCCGTGCTTACCGATCCAACAATGGGTGGAGTTTCTGCGAGCCTAGCAATGTTGGGGGATATTATCATTGCAGAACCTAGAGCGTTGATTGGTTTTGCAGGACCGCGTGTTATTGAACAGACAGTTCGCCAAACCTTGCCAGAGGGATTTCAACGCAGTGAATTCTTGTTAGAGCATGGTGCCATTGATATGATCGTCGATCGTCGTGAAATGCGAGAAAAAATAGCAGGGCTCATTGCAAAATTAATGAAATCACCAGTAGTCATAACTGCGGATAACCAATAGATTTTTTCAAAGGAGTGCGGTATCTTAGGATATCCAAGGAGGGGAAATGAAATTTCGATATTGGTTATTGGCAGCAATTGTCCTAGTGGCCTTAGCGGTTATTTTCAAACCCTTTACCTATCGTATGACGAATAGTGGTCATCCTATTTTTCAAGAAGTCACCATTCCCAAAAAAAATAATATGAAAGTGATTATCGATACCCGTGAGATTGATAAAAACTTTTTAAATCAGCAGCACTCCTTAGGTTATTCCGCTTCCTCAACGTCGACAACCCAAGGTACAACACCGGCTCATCCTGAAAGCGTGGTTATGAAAAATCCCTTTCAAAAACCTGTGGTGTTACAAGTGGGGAGTTATACCAGTGCAGATGCGGCGGAGAAAATGGTGCAACAGTTAAAAACGAAAGGCTATCAAGCGTATCAAGAAAAAGATGATGAAGTATACCATGTGTATGTTGGACCCATTTTAGGTCTTGATAAAGCCAATCAACAAAAAACGTCTCTTGAGAAAGATATACAAACAAAAACAGTGATCATGGAATATTTACCAATAAAGGATTTAAAATGACAAACACAACCACCGTAGTTCAGCAAACCGCTGATACAACCAATCAAGCGATTCACCATGTTGGGAACTCAATGATGCATACCTTGAGTACGATGACTTTCAATATGACCGATTATGTCATCATCGCCATTCTATTACTGTCTATTATTATGAGTTTTTTTCGTGGATTTATTCGAGAAGCGTTGTCTGTCTTATTATGGGTGATCGCTATCGGTGTCGCCTTAATGTTTGCAGCAGATGTAGCACCCTTGTTTGCCTCAAAAATATCGAATCCAGATACGCGCTTATATTTGGGCGGGGGGCTTTTATTTATCGCTATCTTGATTGTCGGTGGGTTTATTAATTCGATGATTGGGCGGGCATCGAAAAATGTCGGCTTTGGTGTGTTGGATCGTCTGCTCGGGCTTTTGTTTGGTATTTTGCGAGGCGTTTTAGTGATCGCAGTGATTCTCCTATGCTTGAGTGCCACACATTTTGCTAATAGTGAATGGTGGAAAAACTCTTACTTAATCCCTCATTTTCAACCGATGATTCACTGGTTAAAAAGTTTAGTTTCTCACTGAGGCTGTTTATTGATGCTGCGCCCGGGGGACCCGGGCTTGCACACAAGGGGGAGGTCTCCTCCCCCTTGTGAATCCCCCATCCTGGCGGAACACTTTCAATCGCACCCTATACCGCAAGGATATTTCCCTCCTGACCATAAATTTGTTATACTTGCCGCCTTGAAATTATAACCAAGGGCCAAATTATGTGCGGAATCGTGGGTATTGTTGCAAAACAAGCAGTTAATCAGGATCTTTATGATGCTTTAACCTTATTGCAGCATCGCGGACAAGATGCGGCGGGGATTGCTACTTGGGATGGAAAGCAACTTTATCGACGAAAAGGCAATGGTTTAGTCAGAGATGTTATTCGTCAAAAAGATATTATAAATTTACCAGGTCATATAGGTATTGGCCATGTTCGTTATCCAACGGCAGGCAGTTCCAGTGGGGCTGAAGCGCAACCCTTTTATGTTAACTCACCCTACGGTATTTCACTCGCACACAATGGCAATTTGACCAACGCAGAAGAATTACGAGTCGCGTTGTGGAAAGGGGATTTTCGTCACTTAAATACATCCTCAGACTCCGAAGTGATTCTAAATATTTTTGCGGATGATTTAGGTCATTTACATCACTTAAATTTGCAACCACAACATGTTTTCCAGGCCATTGAATCTTTGCACCAACGCTGCCGTGGCGCCTATGCAGTGATTGCGATGATTAATAATTACGGTATTGTTGGTTTTCGTGATCCCTTCGGTATTCGTCCCTTGGTGATTGGTAAACGAGAAACCTCTCTTGGCACAGAATATATGTTAGCTTCAGAAAGCGTCGCCTTAGACGTTTTAGGTTTCGAGTTATTTGATGATGTGCAACCAGGGGAAGCTGTTTATATTACTCAAGACGGTACTTTACATCGAGCTCAATGCGCAAAAAATCCAGCTTATCATCCTTGTATTTTTGAACATGTATATTTAGCGCGTCCAGATTCCATCATTGATAAAATCCTTGTTTATAAAATGCGTTTAAAACTAGGTGAATATTTAGCGAATAAAATTAAAAAAGAATGGTCTCACTTAAATATCGATGTGGTGATGCCAGTGCCTGATACCTCTCGCGTCGCTGCTCACTCTTTAGCGAGAGAATTAGGGTTGAAATATCGCGAAGGGTTGGTAAAAAATCATTATGTGGGTCGTACCTTCATTATGCCCGGGCAAACCATGCGGAAAAAATCCGTTCGTCAAAAATTAAATGCGATTCCTTTAGAGTTTCGTGACAAAAATGTATTGTTGGTGGATGATTCTATTGTGCGAGGGACAACCTCGAAGGAAATTATTCAACTAGCACGAGCAGCGGGTGCTAAACAAGTTTATTTTGTTTCAGCAGCACCACCGGTGATCTATCCCAATGTCTATGGCATTGATATGCCAACAGCGCAAGAATTAGTGGCTCATGGTCGTTCTGTTGAAGAAGTGCGTCAAGCAATCGGTGCGGATGAATTGCTCTATCAAAATTTAGAAGACTTAGTGGCAGCAGCGCAAGAGGGAAATCATGCAATTTCTCGTTTCGAGGATTCTGTGTTTACCGGAGATTATGTCACAGGTGATATTGATGATGCCTATTTAGATAAGCTGGCTAAGCACCGCAATGATTTTTTAAAAGCAAAAAAAAATGAGAGCTGTATCGCCACCATGGTGGATTTAGACGAGTAAGCGGGGCACTGCAAGAGGCTTCGCATCTTGAACTGTGGGATGCTATTGATTGGTTAGCTCTGAGTAGGTGGGGCCTTCAATAAGAGAGGAGGCTCATTATCGATGAATAACAAGGCATTACCCTCTCGGTCCCAGTCACTTAAAACATAATGTTTTCGCCACAGTTGTTGATGACGTAACCAATGGATGCTGGGGCGATGAGTATGGCCATGGATGATTTGCTGACACTGATATTTATCAAACCAACGTTCTAATTCTTGATGATTAACATCCATGATCTGAGCACTCGTCGTAGATTGATATTGGCGACTTTGTTGACGTAATTTTTTTGCCAAAGATTGGCGATAACGCAGGGGTAAATGATTTAATAACCAGCGCACCACAGGATGTTGAATGACTCTTCGGTAACGTTGATAAGGAACATCATCGGTGCAGAGTTGATCGCCGTGGGTGAGTAGAGTTTTTTGTCCTTGTAGTTCAATGAAGCTAGGGTCGGCTAATAGAATACCGCCAATGGCGTTGGTAAAACGTTTTCCTAGCAAGAAATCACGATTACCACACATGACATAGATGTTTGTGCCGGCTTCACTACAAGCGCGCAATAATGAAATGACTTTTTGATAGTACTCATTGGGATCATCATCACCCAGCCAGGCTTCAAATAAATCCCCTAAAATATAAAGGGATTGAATATTTTTTTTACAAAAATCCAACCATTGCGCCAATTGTTCTAAACTTTTTGGCGTATCGGGATGAAGATGTACGTCTGATAAGAATAAGCATCGCATGGCGCATAGCATATCACGAGGAATATACCGCTTGCTAATGAAGATGCGACTTTCTGGCATCAGAGCAGTATGATATAGTCTTGTCTTTTGTCGATGTGTTTTTTTGTTGCAATCGGCAGCATTCAAGTAACAAGAAGGTAGTATGGTGAAGCAAGCAGTTTTACGATTTTGCCCTAGTCCCACAGGGCTTATTCATATGGGAAATGCAAGGACAGCGCTGTTTAATGCGCTCTATGCCAGAGGGCATGATGGCGTATTTTTGTTGCGGATTGAAGATACGGATGAAGCACGTTCGAAGGATGAATTTACCCAAGCCTTGATGCAGGATTTACATTGGTTAGAGCTAGATTGGCAAGAGGGCCCCGAAGTTGGCGGCAGCCATGGTCCCTATTGGCAATCACAACGACAAAGCATTTATGATGAATATTACCTTCAATTACAAAATAAAGGTTTGGTCTATCCGTGCTTTTGTTCGGAAGAAACCTTAGCTCTCACTCGCAAAGTGCAAATGGCCTCTGGCCAACCACCACGCTATCCTGGCACCTGTTTGTCTTTATCTTCCTCTATGATCGAAGAAAAACTAGCCGCCGGTGAAAAGCCAGTATTACGTTTTCATATCCCGAAGGATGTGACCATTGAATTTGAAGATTTAGTAAAAGGCCCACAACTTTTTAAAAGC
>JAGVJK010000018.1 GCA_020051155.1 Gammaproteobacteria bacterium
ATTCAGAAAAAAGGGCCGACTCTGTTTGATTGAGAAGGCTGCTATTTGTCTCCTCCGCAATCGTTACAATTCGATTCGACATGCGAATACAAATGCTGGTCCAATCATTAAACTCGGCCGTGGCAACATAGATCAAATAAGCATATCGTTCTTCTAATAACTCTAACTGATAAATAATTTCATTGCTCGTGTTATCATTAATTTCTCTGACATTAAATAATGAATTGCTGAGGATAAACGCTTCATCAATTAATAAACAATCACCATTCATGTGCATGCCAGCTCTCATGCACTCTACAAAATGAGGCATGCCTTGATAATCGCCGGCGGGAATGAGCGTAACACTGTATGCACTCTTCGGATAAAACATGACATCTTTATTGCCGAGAGCTTGTTTGATGCCAATGCTAGCAATTTCTAACATTGAAGCAGGATTACGTGCAATGTGACTATTAAAGATTTCTCGCGTAATCACCAGTAATTTTGTCTTGCGTATGGCCGTCACTGTTGCTGTACATTTCACATTGGCCAGCAGTCCGTGTACGCCAACCATATCGCCCGGGCCTAACTCATTAATCGTTACGAATTCTTCACCGATCTCTTTTGTGAGTCGCACTCTGCCGCTAACGATTAAATAAAGGTTACCATCCCGTTGCCCTTCTTGTAGCAACACTTCACCGGGTTCAATTTCGTATTGCCATAGCATTTCGAGCAATGAGAACAACTCGTCGCGATCCATTTGCACGAAAAAATAGTTTTTTGATAAAATTTCAAAAATTCGCTCTGTCGGTATTTTTGTCGAGCACTTATGCATAAGGATCCCCTGCAACACCCCACCCACAGCCATCGAATGCCGTAGGTATTTCCCTAATTATAATAGTGTTTTACCTGATTTCCTTGGCAGAGCCCCTAGTTACAGTATCTTTATTGACCTATGTCTTTGCATCTATTTGATCTATCTTAAATTTTATTGCTAAGGCTTACTTAAGATATGTTAAATACTTTGCAAAAGCAGGATTTTTACCGTGGACCACTTCTAAATAAGCCTTTTTAATTTGCAACGCTACTGGATACTCCGGATCGGCCTTCATTCGGTGATCATCAATGGATCGAATTGGTGTCACCTCTGCTGCTGTGCCAGTAAAAAATGCTTCATCCGCATGATAAGCTTCTTCAAGCGTTATATTCGTTTCGATCATTTTAAATTTTAATTGCTGAGCAACTTTCATGACGGTATCACGAGTGATGCCATTTAGAATCGTACCTAATTGTGGTGTGTAAATCACATTGTCTTTGATCATGAAAAAATTCTCGCCTACACCTTCTGAAATGTAACCTTCATTATCTAAAAATAGTGCTTCATGATAATGGGTTCCCTGAAGTTCCAATGACGCTAAAATACCATTGACATAATGACCACTCAGTTTCGCATCAATCACGCTAGATTTTGGATGTATACGAATGTACTGGCTCGTTTTGATATCCACACATTCATAAGGAAGGTACGCTTTCCAAGACCAGCAAGCGATGGCGCATTCTACAGGGCTTCCCACTGGATTCACGCCCAATTTTTTGTAACCGTAAAAAACGATGGGGCGAATGTAACCTTCTGCCAATTCATTTTTATGGACTAACTCTTTAATGATGTTAATCAATTCATCTTTCGTGTAAGGCATCGACATTTTTAACGCATTCGCGGAATAGTATAATCGATCGACATGTTCTGCCAGTCTAAAAATGGCAGGACCTTTATCTGTGTTATAAAATCGAATGCCCTCAAACGCACTACCACCATAATGTAAACTGTGTGTTAAAACATGGGTTGTTGCATCAGCCCATGGAATGAATTTGTCGTTATACCAAATAAATTTTGTTGTTTGCATAGTCTTTCTCCTCTATTCATCTGTGACACAGCCGAGACTTGCCGGCGAAACTTGTCGAAGGTATTTATATAAAACTCCACGCTGCACTTTGTATGCCGGCATGATCCATACTGCTCGCCGTCTGTCGAGTTCTTCTTCTGTCAGATGTGCCATTATGTTATTTGTTGTTGTATCAATGCTAACCCAGTCACCCTGTTGTAGTAAAGCAATTGGGCCACCTTCTTGTGCCTCCGGTGTAACATGGCCAACAATGAAACCATGAGAGCCGCCAGAAAAACGACCATCAGTGATGAGCGCAACATTTTTTCCTAATCCTGCACCCATTAGTGCGGAAGTTGGTTTTAACATTTCCGGCATCCCAGGGCCACCTTTGGGTCCTACATAACGAATAACAATCACATCTCCTCTTTTAATTTGATTTTTTTCCAACGCATGAATCATGTCATCTTCTGAATCAAAAATGCAAGCTGGGCCGCTGAAAGAAAAACCTTCTTTGCCGGTAATTTTTGCTACTGCACCCTCAGGTGCTAAGTTGCCCGTTAATATTTGTAAATGTCCTGTCGCCTTCAGCGGATTTTCTAAGGGACGAATAACTTTTTGTCCGGAAGTTAATTCAGGTAATGCGCGCAAGTTTTCTGCGAGTGTATAACCTGTAACTGTTAAACAATCTCCTTGCAACAATCCTGCTGCTAGCAGCATCTTCATCACTGCCGGCGTTCCACCACAACGATGCAAATCGGCCATTTCAAATTGTCCGCTGGGTTTAAAATCTGCTAGTAATGGCACACGATCGCTGACTCTTTGAAAATCATGCAAAGATAATGGCACATTCACTGCTCGTGCCATGGCTAGTAAATGAAGTACTGCATTGGTTGAACCACCTAGAGCAATCACCATCACCATTGCATTTTCAAAAGCTTCTCGTGTCATAATGTCAGTTGGCTTTATATCTGCTTCGAGCAATTTTTTTATCACGGTGCCCGCTTGCAAACATTCTTGCAATTTCGCAGGGTCCGTTGCCGGAGTTGAAGAACTGTAGGGCAAACTCATGCCCAGCGCTTCTATCGCACAAGCCATCGTATTAGCAGTATACATACCACCACAAGCACCCGCACCGGGACAAGCATGACGCACAATATCGTTTCGTTGTTCGCCATCAATTTCGCCACTTAAGAATTGGCCGTAACTTTGAAATGCAGCAACAATGTCAATAGGTTTACCATGGCAGTGACCCGGTTGGATTGTGCCACCATAAATCATCAAGCTTGGACGATTTAAACGTCCCATCGCAATTAAACAACCTGGCATGTTTTTATCACATCCGGGAATTGCAACCAACGCATCATACCATTGTGCTGACATGACAGTTTCGATAGAGTCTGCAATTAAATCTCGTGATTGCAGTGAGTAGCGCATACCCGCAGTTCCCATCGACATGCCATCACTCACACCAATAGTGTTAAAGCGCATACCAACTAGATCATTTTCATTAACGCCTTCTTTTACTTGTTTCGATAAATCTAACAAGTGCATATTGCAGGGATTCCCCTCCAGCCAAACACTGGCGATGCCAACTTGAGCTTTATCTAAGTCTTCTTTCGTCAAACCTGTTGCGTAAAGCATCGCTTGTGACGCACCTTGCGAGCGCGGTTGCGTGATATGCGCACTGTATTGATTTATTTTTTTTGTCATAAAAATCTCCTATGGTTAGCCGAAAAAAAATGATCATCGAACATCATAAAATCTGTTTCACCTGGTTGCATACTCAAAAGTTTCCCGGTTTCTTGCAAGACAACATTTGAATCTTTTAACCCATCACCCGATAAAACACACACCACTTTTTTGTTCGCATAGACACCTTTTTTTGCTGTTTTAAGCAAAGCAGCAACGGTTGCAGCTGAAGCACTTTCTACAAACAAACTTTCCTTTGTTGATAAGAAATACTGTGCTTGCAGTATTTCTTGATCGCTTACTGCCACAGCAAATCCTCCCGTTGTATAAATTGCATCGAGCGCTTTCACGCCATCAATTGGATTTGCGACTGCAATTGCCGAAGCAACCGTGTCAACACGCTCCAGAGCCGTGATGGTTCTTAACTCTTTTTTATAACTATTAACCACCGCACTAGCCCCTTGCGCTTGTACACCCACTAGTTTTGGAATTTTCTCGATTAATCCCAATTGATAATATTCATAAAAACCTTTCCAATACGCCGCAAGGTTAGTGCCACAACCAATGGGAACTACCACAAAGTCTGGCGCTTGAAATAATAATTGATCGATCATTTCAAAGGCTGCGGTTTTTTGCCCTTCTACACGATAAGCATAATCACCTGCAAGATAAAGCCCTTTATTTTTTGCAATTTTTTTTGCTAGCTCTGCTGCGTCGTTATAATGTCCTTTGACTTCAATGATGTGTCCACCAAAGGCGATAACTTGCGCAAGCTTCGCTAAAGGCACACCTTCTGGCACTAACACAAAGCAAGGTATTTTTGCTGCTGCCGCATAACAGGCACAGGATGCTGCCATGTTACCTGTTGACGCCAAAATAACAGCTTTTGCCCCCAGCTCCTTAGCCACCGAAATTTCCACCGCTGATCCTCGATCTTTAAAAGATCCCGTTGGATTCTTTGCCTCTATTTTAAATGACAAATCAAATCCAAGTTGTTTGCCGAGAACATTGCTTTTGCTCAGTGGCGTCGCTAATTCAGTTAAAGAAATAAATTTAGAGATATTTTGTATGGGCATAAATGGCAAGTACTTCGATAAACAAGGTGCTGCCATTTTGAAATAATTTAAATTTAACTTACGCTTTACCCACTCCAAGTTCATTTGTATTTCCCAGGGAGTCTCCTCCCCGGTAAATACAAAATCTTGAGGCTGTACTGTTTCTTTCGAAACATAATCCAGCAATCGATAAAAATTGACATCTACATTTTGTTGTTCTTCACACATTTTCAGGCCTCAATTTTCTCACGGCTTTTCCAACTTGCCAAAGTTCTTCTTGACGCATAATTTCTAATTCTTTTTCTAAATGCACCTTATAATCTTCCTGTCCATTGGCATGAATGACGATGCCCGCTTCTGTTCCATCAGCGACTCGCTGATACAATGATTCAAACACCGGCGTTACTGCGTCTTTAAAAGCAGGCAACCAATCTAATGCTCCGCGTTGCGCGGTGGTGGAACAGTTACTATACATCCAATCCATACCTTGCTCTGCGACGAGAGGCACTAAACTTTGCGTTAACTCTTCCACGGTTTCGTTAAATGCTTCGCTGGGTGAATGTCCGTTTTTTCTTAACACGTCATACTGTGCTGCGATGATTCCCGCTAAGGCACCCATCAATACACCGCGTTCTCCAACTAAATCACTAAACACTTCGTGTTTGAAAGTTGTTTCAAATAAGTAACCTGCACCAACGCCAATGCCTAAGGCTAACGCTTTTTCTTCCGCATGACCGGAATCGTTTTGATAAACGGCATAGCTTGCATTAATGCCCTTGCCCTGTAAAAACAAAGTGCGAACGCTACGGCCTGAACCTTTGGGCGCTACCAGTACAACATCGATATCCTTCGGTGGCACTACATGGGTTTTATCATGATAGGTCACCGCAAAACCGTGGGAAAAACACAAGGTTTTGCCTGGTGTTAAATGTTTTTTTACTACGGGCCATAATTGCATTTGTGCAGCGTCAGATAATAAATAACAGATTACGCTGGCTCTTTCACAAGCATCTTCAATGGTCCATAATGTTTTTCCTTCTTGCCAGCCATCTTTAAGCGCTTTATCCCATGAAGAACTGTGAGGGCGTTGTCCGACAATCACATTAAACCCATTGTCTCGCAAATTCATCGCTTGTGCGGGACCTTGCACGCCATAGCCAATCACAGCAATCACTTCATTTTTTAACACGTCTCTTGCTTTTGCCAGAGAAAATTCTTCTCGAGTAATAACATTTTCTTTAACGGACCCAAATTGCATCGTTGTCATAATGACTTTCTCCTCTTGTTACACTAAAACACTAGTTTCTACATTGCTCGTAAAGTTCACCATCAATGGCACGTTACTGTTAATCTTCACTTCTAATACTTCAAAAATACGCTGTAATTGCTTCACCACTCTCTCGATGGTTTTATCGTCACTATGGATGACGATGTTAAAATAAGACGTTCCTTTGTTGCTGGTTTCAAACACTGTTAATTGCTCGATGTTCAACCGATGACGTGCAAATATCCCTGCCATACGTTGCAACACACGTAATGTGTTTTCCGTCATGACAGAAAGTACGTAGATTGATTTCATTTCTCTCTCCTCAAGATAATCGTATATCGCCAACGCCTGCGCCGGCAGGGATCATTGGAAATACATTTTCTTGTTGTTTAACGACAACTTCGAGTAAGTAGGGTCCATCTGCTGTTAATAAGTCATCTAGCGCATGACTTAAGTCAGATCGCTCTGTCACTCGTTGCGCTGGAATCGCGTAACCTTCGGCAACTTTCACAAAATCTGGATTTTTTAACTCTGTGAATGAATAGCGCTCTTCAAAAAACAATTCTTGCCATTGCCGTACCATGCCTAAATAGCCATTGTTTAAAATGATTATTTTCACTGGTAAATTTTCCTGCGCTACCACGCCTAATTCTTGGATATTCATTTGGAAACCGCCGTCACCGATGATGGCGATAACCTCTCTATCCATCGCCGCTAACGTTGCGCCAATGGCTGCAGGTAACGCAAAACCCATCGTACCTAAACCACCCGATGTGATGTGCGAGTTGTAGCGCTTAAATTGATAGTATCGTGCCGCAACCATTTGATGCTGGCCGACATCTGTTACCAAAATCCCTTGACCATCTGTTTTTTGAGATAGTTGATGGATCACTTCTGCCATCGTCACTGCACCTTTTGTCGGGGACACTGCATGAGCAACGATTTCTTTGTATTCTTTTTTATAGCAAGTTTTAAACTCATTCAACCAATGCTCATGCTGTTGTGGCTGAACGTGCTCTAGCAATGTCTGCAATGCGACTTTTGCATCCGTTAACAACGCAACTTCTGCGTGAACATTTTTATTGATCTCTGCAGCATCAATGTCGATATGGATCACCTTTGCTTGCTTTGCATAACTTCCCAAGTGACCTGTGACTCTGTCATCAAAACGCATGCCGATGGCGATTAACAAATCTGCCTCATTTGTTAAAAGGTTTGCACCGTAATTGCCATGCATGCCTAGCATTCCGACATATAAGGGATGATCTGTTGGAAAGGCTGATAATCCCAGTAACGTACAAGCCACGGGAATTCTCGTTTTCTCTGCGAATTGTAATAACTCGTGTTCTGCCTTTGCGATTAACACACCATGCCCTATTAATAAATAAGGTTTTTTTGATTGGTTGATAAGCGTTGCTGCTGACATTAGTTGTTGCGCGTCTAATGCGTGTTGATAGGGCAATAATTGCTTTGGCTGATAGCGCTGATAGACGAAATTTAATTCTCCCAGCTGTGCATCTTTCGTGATGTCGATTAACACCGGCCCTGGTCTTCCTGCTTGTGCGATATAAAATGCTTTCGCCATCACCGCCGGTATTTCTGCGGCCGATGTAATTTGATAATTCCACTTTGTAACGGGTAATGTGATCCCGATGATATCCGCTTCCTGAAAAGCATCTGTTCCTAAAAATTCACTGAACACTTGTCCTGTGATACAAACTAAGGGTATGGAATCAAGCATTGCATTCGCAAGTCCTGTGACAACATTGGTAGCGCCGGGCCCTGAAGTAACAACACAAACACCTACTTTACCAGAGGCACGAGCGTATCCTTCTGCCGCATGTGCCGCACCTTGTTCGTGGCGTACTAAAATATGGCGTAATGATTTTGCATCATGTAACGCATCATAGAGCGGCATGATCGCACCACCTGGATAACCAAATAAAAGCTCTACATCCTCGTGTAGTAAGGATTGTAAAATAGCTTTCGCCCCTGTTGTTTTCATCACAGTTCTCTCCTAAGAACATAAAAAATAAGTAAAAAAAAACCCCGCAGCTCGTGGGAGGTGCGGGGTTTTTTTCCCTAGTTCGCCTTTTTCTAAGACATAGGGCCGCACCTCGTGTGACTAATCACCACCACGATAATAATATTAATAATGCGGACAACTACGTTGTTAGACATGGATCTCTCTACTTTTTAAAATTAAAAAATCATTGAATTTGTTAATGTGAATTTATAAGCTAGCGTATTTGATTGTTGTTTGTCAAGGGATGAGTTTTATAATCGTTTATCTAAATGTTTTTCCGGCACCATACTTTGATGAAGAATAGCAACAATCACTATTTTATTATCTGGCATCATCAGGTAATAAATCACATGGCTGCCAAATGGAAATCGATAAACATCCTTTCCACAATCTTCGAAGCAATTTTTTCCCATATTGGGCATCTCTACCAATAACTGTAATGTTTTCTTTAAATCGCTTAGATAATCTATTGATTGTTTAGGACCCCAATGCTCTAAGGTAAACTGACGAATTTGGATAAGATCTCGCTGAGATTCTTCTGTAAATAAATATTGAATCATGCTAATCAAATTTCCCAGCTAATAACTCATCAAAAAAAGTTTCACCCTCAATAGTACGACCAGCAATAATATCTTTTCTTGCTTGAGCTACTCTGGCATTTAATTGTTGCATCTTAAGCACCTCTAAATTCTGATAATCCTCAACCGACAAAACAACGGCAATGGCCTTACCATTTCGATTAATTTGCACTGGCTCGCGCTGCACCTTAAGAAGAAGGTCACCAAAATGTGTCTTTGCTTCATTAGCTGATAATGATTCCATACTTAATACCTCTCAAATAATTTCGTTCGATACGGTCATTATAGACGAATTAAGCGATAAAATCACTATTTTTGGTTGAAAATAGGTCATCTGACGTGACATTATACTTAATACTATCTGAAACCCATTGTCATGCTGCTTTCATTGCATTGATGTGACGGCTGGAAAGCTTGGAGTTGCAAATCGACATTTGTTGATTTGCAACTCCAATATTTCTGCCTGCATGGAGTTACAAATCGACAAATGTCGATTTGTAACTCCACAATAACCTCGCTAAAAGGGCCAATCTACGCTGCTTTCATCGCATTGATATGACGATTAACTGCTAAATACGCGCCTGAAATACCTAAAGCGCCGCCTAGTAACAATAGTAATAATACTGACGACAAAGGCATGCCGGTAATGGCGAAGTCAGATTGATAGAGTTCTGCGAGGACGGCCATGGGATGTCTTAGCCACAATAAAATCACATCCACAAAAAACCATGCGGTGATTGCGCCGAACATGCCATATAATAAACCGGAATAAAGGAAAGGACGACGCACAAAAGCATTGCTCGCGCCCACTAACTTCAACACTTCAATTTCATATTGCCGATTTTGTGTTAACAAACGAATGGTATTGCCGATCACCAACATCACGCCTAAAGCAAGCAACGAACTTAAAGCCCAAATGGATCGTCTTACTAGCGTCACGATGGCATAGAGTCGTTGCACCCATTGTGTATCAAACTGTGCAACATCGACATTGGGTAATTGCTTAATGCTTTCGATCAATTGCGATAATTCTAAATTAGAGGTTTGATGAAACATGGGCTCGATTTCAATAACCGGTGGTAAAGGATTGCTGGGGAGCGCGCTCAATATATTATTAAAGTCTGCAGTTTTTTCAAATTGCTGTAAGCCTTCTTCCGGCGAAATGTAAGTTGCCTGCCGCACCATGGGCATCAATTTTATTTGCGACAGCAACGATTCTGCCTCGGCTTCTGGTGTTCCAACTTTTAAGAAAACTGAAATATCCGTGCTACTTTGCCACGTTAATAATAAACCTTGCGCATCTTTCAATAAAATTAATAACCCCGCTGGCAATGCCATGGAAACGCCGATAACCGCAATCGTTAATAATGTTGCGATGGGTGTTAAACTCATTCGTCCTAAGCTGCTGACGCATGCTTGTAGGTGTCGAATAAAATATAAGACCATGGGGGAGTAATATAATCCGCTTGACCGTCGCTGTGGTTGCGATTGCGAAGATGTGGATGTTTTTGTTGTTTGATATTGTGCTTGTGGAGTATAACGGGGATCACTCATGAGCTGCTACTCCCGCACTGACTAATCGCCCTTGATGAAGGGTTAAGATACGATGTTTCATGCGTCCCACCAATGCTAAATCATGACTCGCTACTAATACCGTTGCGCCTAAGGAATTAAATTGCTCGAATAATTGCATGATTTCTTCCGACAATTCAGGATCTAAATTTCCGGTAGGCTCATCGGCTAAAATAAGCGCTGGCTTATTCACTACTGCGCGTGCGATACCGACCCGCTGTTTTTCGCCGCTGGATAATGCTTGTGGGTAACTACGCTCTTTATTGAGTAAACCCACTTTATCGAGTGAAGCACGCACGCGACGCGCTACTTCTTGATGACGCAAGCCTGCAATCACTAAGGGCAACGCTACGTTATCAAATACATTTCGATCTGATAACAAATGTGGATCTTGGAAAATAATGCCGATATGTCGCCGATAAAAAGGAATTTGTCGATTGTTAACCCGTGTCAGATCTTTGCCTTTTAAATAAATTTTACCTTGATGACAACGTTCAATCATGGCTAACAATTTCAATAAGGTGCTTTTCCCCGCGCCGGAATGACCCGTTAAAAAAACCATTTCCGACTCATCCAGCTCAAAGCTAACTTGATTTAATGCTTGATGGCCATTGTTATAACGCTTACTGACATTTTGAAAGGAAATCACACATCACCTTCCTCATTTCGTTTTGCAAATAACGCTTCAACAAATTCTACTGCATCAAAGGGTCGTAGATCCTCAATGGTTTCACCAACGCCTACATAACGAATTGGAATATTTAATTGTTTCGCTAGGGCAAAGATAATTCCGCCTTTTGCGGTGCCATCTAATTTTGTTAAGGTCAATCCTGTGACGCCAACGGCCGCATTAAATTGTTCGGCTTGTGCTAAGGCATTTTGACCTAAGGTGGCATCTAAAATTAACATCACTTCATGAGGCGCTGTCGCATCTAATTTTTGAATAACACGTTTTACTTTTTTTAATTCTTCCATCAAATGGGTTTGTGTATGTAAACGACCCGCAGTATCTGCGATGAGTACATCATAACCTTTCGCCTTTGCAGATTGATACGCATCGTAAATGACGGAGGCTGTATCAGCACCTTGTTGTTGAGCAATCACTGGAATTTGATTACGTGAGCCCCACACTTGCAATTGCTCTACAGCTGCGGCACGAAAAGTATCGCCTGCGGCTAACATCACGAACTTGCCTTCATCTTTTAATCGTTTTGCTAATTTGCCAATGGTGGTGGTTTTGCCGGAACCATTGATTCCAACCATTAAGATCACCATGGGTTTTTTCTCGGCGTCGATGGTGAGGGGAATACTGCAAGGTAGTAAAATGCCTTGTAATAAGGTTTGTAAGGTGGTCAATAATACTGTTGGATCTTTTAACTCATTGCGTTTTACTTGCTGAGTTAAATTCTCGATGATGTCATAGGTAGCGGCTACGCCTACATCGGCAGTTAATAGTAAGCTCTCAATATCGTCGAGCAACGCCTGATCGATTTCTTTTTTGCCAAGAATTAGGCGACCCAGGCCCGAAGTCAAAGATTGACGAGTTTTGCTCAAGCCCTGCTTTAAACGCGCAAACAAGCCTAAAGACGGCTCTTCATCCTCTGCTTTTAGGGGTTCAACCGCTGCAGTAGGAGGTTTTTTGCTTTTAAACACGTTAAACATGGGACATAGATCTCGGTAAAAAATGAAACTGGTGGAATTATACCGATTTTAGGGGAAGAAACCATCTTTTGAGGTTGGAGGGGTGGGTAAAAATTTCGCTATATCCCATTACTGGAAACACTAAAGCGCCGCTGTAATAGTTTTTCTTCTTTTGGTGCTATTGCGCTACCTGCTTGGCTTTCTGGACAGGTTGGCTTGCTCCAGATAGACGTCCACATCTGCTGTTCCGGCAATGAAGCTGAGCGATGATGCTTTTTAGAGTATTGAACAGCATTCGAAGAACTTTGCCCATTTAATACGATGTAACATCGTGAAAAAATATCGATATGGCTCAACGCCAT
This sequence comes from Gammaproteobacteria bacterium, assembly GCA_020051155.1. Taxonomy (GTDB): domain Bacteria; phylum Pseudomonadota; class Gammaproteobacteria; order UBA1113; family UBA1113; genus JAGVJK01. The sequence goes on from JAGVJK010000018.1 coordinate 12,056, forward strand.
TTGCCTTGCATGTTTCAATGAGTGAGTATAAGGTCGCTCCAGCCTGTGTGTAGCGAATTACAAATTCCTATGCAAAATCAAACTAGTATTTAAGTTGCCTATATCTGCTTAGATAGCAATTCGCTACAAACAAGATAAGATGCAGCACCATCAATTCTTCTTTCCTCGTATTATTCCAAGCTTTGAAAATTGTAATGCCTGCCAGTCTCGAAACAAGCTGTCGCGCGAGCGTGGATAAGTTTCATCTAACGCCTTCATAGAAATTATCCCTAAGGTATTAAAGCAGTCGTAATCATTCTTCGTTTCACACCAACCTACAAGGATTCGACCTGTAGTAAAATAGCCGATTGTAAATGGCCATACAATTTGCTGCGTGCGCGCTTTCTTTTGTGATTGGTAATCAATATAAATTTTCTTTTGTCCACGGATTGCTTCTCGCAAAGATGTTAAGTCTTCTTTTGCCAAGATTTCCTTCATAGGAGGCCCTACTCTTAATGAAAGAGTGTGCATTTCTTTTTTGATGTTACTCGGTAAAACATGAGTAATTTTGCTTGCAACATCCATAGCCGATTGAGTTAATGGTTTATCGCCATATTGAGAAACCCACTGTATCCCTAGAAGTAAAGCTTCAATTTCAGTTTGAGAAAACATAAGTGGTGGCAGGAAAAAACCCGGCTTTAAGACATATCCTACGCCTGCTTCCCCTTCTATCTGTGCTCCTTGTGCTTGTAAAGTGGCAATATCCCGATATATGGTACGTAAACTCACATCTAAACGTTCTGCAAGCCTTTGCCCACTCACAGGATATCGGTAACTTCTAAGCACCTGAAGAAGCTTTAAAAGTCTTTCCGTTCTAGTCATAAACTAAACACTACTGCCATTTTTTGACAGTATAGCATGACATAATCATTGACGTTAATAACTTTTTGTGGAGAAAAAATCATGTTAACACCAAATTTATTACTTTTTTATGTCGAAGATCCTTTAGTAAGCGCTGCTTTCTATGAAAAAATATTTCAAACCAAACCTGTAGCCGCATATCCAACCTATGTAGCTTTTAGTTTTGAGAATGGCTTCACCTTCAGTTTATGGTCAAAACAAGCGGAAAATTTTGTCTCCGGCGGGGAAGGTCATCGAACTGAGCTCGCATTCATGGTGCAAAATGAAGAGGAAATACGTAAGCTTCGAAAAATGTGGGGTAACCTTGATGTTGTGATAGAGCAAGAATTGCATGAGGCAGTCTTTGGCTTAACGTTTGTCGCCTTAGATCCAGACCATCATCGTATTCGAGTATGTATTCCGGATAAAGATTAATATGATCTATTTGACCTAGAAACCAATCAACTGCTTCTTGATTTTCTAAATAGGATGGTTTGCGTTGATCTATTATTTGTGAGGCAATCACCAGTATTGCAGTCTGATTCTTAATAGAAAAACAGCTATCAATAAATTTTGTTAAGATTGCACTTGCTCGTGGAGTGAGTGGGGTTGGGTGTTGGAAAAACAATTAACTCCTCAGTAGGAAAAAATTTTAAAAGAGATTTTCCATAACTAGCAGGAATAAGCTCTTCCATTTTTTCTATTATTGTTTGGATTACATCATTAGACGGAGGATTAGGTAATTGTTGTTTTTCATCTTCATTAAAATTAAGGTCTTTAATATTTTTTAGCTGTTGTTCTAAAGTAGGGTATTGCTGCTCAAGGCCTTCTATTAACGAACATAACAGATCATCTTGTTGACACCAAAATGCGTGCTTTGTTAAGAAGCTTTGCAATTGTGAAGGAATTTGATATGCACTGTAAAGTGCCGCACAAATTTGACGAGACAGTGCTTCATGTATGAGGCCTTGAATAATGATTTTCATGGGCCCTGTGGACTGCTCTTCTGGAAAAAAGTTTTTAACCACCGTTGGAGATAATTGAAGACATATGAAAACTTGCCCTAGCGGTGTGATAGCTTTAATGGGGGGATAGTACTAGCAAGCATTATTTTAGCTTGACAGCCCCTACCCTTATCTTGCATTATCTGTACAATAATATTCCAATCTGTTAATCATATACCGCTGAGACCTCAAGATGCGAGCGGTACAGTAGAGCTGCCGTCATACTAAGCTAAGCAGCCCGAATCTAAGCAATTAAAGAGCCCAACATTAATGAGGTGTTCAATTGAATAATGCACTCTTACAGATAGAAACATCGGATGAAGACGACAGCTCCGATGATTTCACACCTTACATAGAATTACCGGCCCCCATAGAGCACCCTATTCCTTCATTTTGTGATGTCTTTAAAAAAATATCGGGGCTTGGCATTCCCATGGGGCTTTCTTTCACATTCAGTTTTGAAGTGTTCCTCGCGATCATCTTTCTGCAACTTCTCAGTCAATCCGAAGAGGAAACAGCGGCAGCAACATTAGTATCAACCTGGATGAATACCATTTGTATTATTTTTATGGGCCCACTGCTTGCTGTTGGTGTTGATTTAAGTGGTAAGTTGGGTGCGTGGCGCGAAGAGAAAAGGCTGGGACAAGTACTTGTAGAAAATGAGCCGGGTACCATCCCCATTTGGAATGTCGGTGACACCAGAGAAAATAAAAAAGAAAAAATTGAAACAACCAATATTTTTTCTCTTTTGATTGCTGGTGTTATGACAGTTCCTACTACATTCTTCATGTATTATTCTGGCCCCATACTGACTTATGGGTTTGGTCAAAATAGTGCTGTGGCTTATGCAGCACAAGGATTTTTAAGACCCTTTGCAATAGCAATTCCAGGACTCTTTCCAAGAATGGGTTTTGAGCAAGTCATCCTTAGTTTTGGTAAAACAACCTCTGCAATGTGGATGGCTCTTGCAAGTTTCGCCGTGGGTGGTTCGCTATCGGCATTACTAGGCTTTGGTGCTAACGTTGGCTCTCTTACCATTCCGAGAATGGGACCCGAAGGTGTCGCCATAGGATTTGCTGTTGAATCTTATCTAACTGCTTTAGCGTATGGCTTATTTATCAAGCTCAATGAAGAATGCAGAGAATTTAATTTTTTTACATTCTCCATTGAGAGGCTAAGAAGAAATTTAGATGAAGCAAAAAAAATTCTTCGCCTTGGAGCATCCATCACTTCCTCTATTGTTCTTGATCTCGTCTCAAACCTTTCTGTCGCACTTTTGAGTGGAGCCATGGGCGTAGCACAACAAGCAGCTATGTCTTATTGTCTGCAGCTTGTTTACTTAGAATTTATCTTCACTGCTTCCTTTGGTTTTAGTTGTGCACAAGAAATGAGAAGAGAAATGGGCGCTAAACGATTTATAAATGCTAAAAAGATCGGAGAATATGGGCTTTTAACCAGTGCAAGCTATCTTACTCCTCTATCACTTGTGTTTTCCATTTATCCTAAGGGTTTGGAAGCTATCTCGGGGCATTCATCAGAAGCTGTCACGAAAATTTTAGGCTCATTGGCTCCTATCATGTTTACAGGTAATGCATTGTATTCTGTCAGCTACAATTTGCTGCAACAATCAAGAGCGCTGAATGATTTGCTTGTTCCCAATATCATCTCACTTGTTGGGATCTCTGCAGGCGTTGGATTATCTGCGGGTCTTGGATTGGGAACTTCTCTCGGCATTAACGGTGTAGGGGCGGGCTATACGATCGGCGTTGGAGGAACCATTGGTGCGTTTTTCTGGCGTTGGCGAAACACTCTAATGAAAGTGATAAGAGAGGATGATACCTATTTAGAACATGAGCGACCAACAGAACGTCGACGATTTGATTGTCCTTCTGCTTTTTTTTGTTGTTTGAAAAATAAGTCCGCTGCTCAAATTGATTCAGATGCTGAAGAGTTAAGTGAAACATTTCCTCTTTTGATCAATGGATAAAATCATTGCGTGATATTTGCGTTTTAATGCGAATGCTAAAGCTACCAGTCTCGAATTTTGTCGATGTCTGTTTTAATGATCACGGTCAAATAGCTGGGGATCTCTCCAGGTTTAAAGGTATCTCCTGAAAGAAGATACAATCTCGTAAAACCTAATTCATGCAAGTTTTTAGCAAAATCGATACCCAACTCATCCACCATTGTGAAATTGTTATCAAGATAAATCCGTGTGTCTTTAGGGTATTGGTTTAAATTGGCTAGTAACTTTCTTGGATCGCGGTAATAGTCAACGACATCTTGATCAAAGATAAAATCTATTAATGTCTGCGCAAAGGTCTCATTATCATCTACAAGGACTAGGTCTACTTTTTTTTGCCCTTCTTTTTGTGGCTCTTGTTTTTCTTCATTGGTTGTATGATCGATGTAAATTGGAATTTCTGACGCAAGCTGTTTAGGTAAAATTTTAGTTCCTATTTTAATGGCACGCTCATAGACAACCATATTTGTATAATGGCTGGTTACTAAGATGGAACGCTCTATCTTTGTTTTTTCTACAACGTGGAGACCGTTTAATTCTTGTTTTAATAATTCAAAATCTGTTAGTAAAAATACGTTTTTATAATCAGCTTCGTCAAGTTTTTTAATAAAGTCGATAGCCTCTTGGCAAACCTCAAAATGCTTTACACGAATCTTTGGAGCCTTTTCAATAATTTCTTCGAAACGAGCATCCCAGGCGAAATGAATAGAGGCATCATCATCAAGGATCACTACGATATCTTGCGGATTTAGTATAATTTTATCTGCAATCCAATTAGGGGCTTTAATGCGAGGAAATTCTAAAATAATTTGCGTTCCCTGACCTACGGTTGAATGGATAGAGAGCTTGCCATTATTACGCTCTAAGGTTTCTCTAACTTGAGTTAAGCCAATGCCATGACCTTCTGCCTTTCCTTCTGTCACGGCGATTTTTTGCATGATTTTTTCGATGAGTTCGGGAGGCATGCCTTTTCCATTGTCAATCACTTTGATATAGACATGTTCGTCGGTAGCGTCTAACTCGAGAGTCACCTGCCCTTCTTTCTTTTCAAAAGCATCTACTGCGTTGTTAATTAAATTTGACATCATGCGTTTAAAAGAAGACAACTCTAGTTGTGAAAATGAAAATTGTCCGGCGGTGTGAAAATCATGCTGAAATTTGACAGGTAATTCGTTATATTGAAATTTTTTATCGGTTAAGATTTGTAATAATGTTGCAGAAAGTAATGTAGGTTGTCGCTCTTCTGTTTTTATAGAAGATTCTGCTTCTTTAGCTTTGTATTTAGCTAACAAACTATTGGCGATATCACCGATACTAATAGCTGCCTCTCTTAATGCAACTCTTTCTGTTTCGGGTATTTCGTGGCAGGATTTTATAATCATTAAAAGACTGGCTAAGGGTGAGCGAATATCATGAGCAACTTGATCAGCTACTTTAGCAAATTTTTCTTGTTCTTCTGCTCTAGCATTAGCGTGCGCGGCTTCTTCTCTGGCTTGTTTTTCTCGCGTTTCCGCCTCCTTCATTTCGGTAATATCCACGGAAATACCCAGTACCCCCTCAATATTACCATCTGAATCACGCAAAGGTGTTTTACGTGATAACCACACCACTTTCTTACCATTCGCTATTGTCGAAATCTCTTCGAAGAGCAAGGTCTTACCTGTCTTCATCACTTCCGTATTTGACTTTCTTAACGAAGCAATATGATCTTTATTTACTACGTCATAAACATTACGACCAATTAACTCATTACGTGAACTAAAACCGGCATCTATCATTTGTAAATCATTACAGCCTAATATCTTTCCACTCAAGTCTTCCCAATATACGTGTCCAGGTAGTAAAGCAATAATCCCTTCCAGACGTTTTACTTGTGCTTCAGCTTGTTTTAAGGCTAATTTTAACTGTTCATAATCGTCCATAAATGAATCCCTTCTCTTAATAGCAAAATCAAGAAGCTACAGGCTGCGAGCTCAAATGACTAACTAACTCATCATTTATATAGCGGTTATTGTAAATTAAGTAACACCGACTATTTGCCGCTTCATTTTTTATCACATCACAAAAAACATGTCGTATAGCAAACAAACTGTTATTATTTTTTGAACAACCTATTCGCTCTGCCTCATGCTTAAAATGAAAAAACTCTTGCTCCATTGCGTTTATTAGCTTACACCTATCCTTAACATTTTTAAATATAAAGCGAGCATGCTCGTAAGGATTCAAATTTAGCTCGGTCTTCGCTAATCCAGTGTATTGAGGGTGGATTGCCGCATTTTTTAAAATTAAATCCAACGGTGAATACTGAAATAACCTCTGGACATACTCAAAGATAGAGCTCTCATCAGAAAGATTTACATGCGTTTTGAAAATAACACTAACTTCTGAGCACTTTAAAAGATCAACATTCGTCTGTAATTCCATAGCACCCGTAGAAGGATTTCTCTTAAACAAAAAAACAATCTTACTACTTCCGGATGGCCAAAAACAATGAATAGAGAACATGATGGGCAAACTAAAACTTAGCATATTTAACAGTAATATTTTGAAAACTTCATAACAAGGCAATAAGCTCCTTTCTCTATCATCTTGTAAGAATAAATTTTTTAAAATGTCCGCATAGTTCTCATTCTCCGAATAGTCTGTTAATAAAGAAAAAATAAAATCACAGGACAATTGCGAGAGTATACGTTGGTAATAGTTTGCTATTCGTTGAGATAGCTTCGTGGTGACACAAAAGGTTGATTTAACCAGATCATAATCTATAGACATAGGAAATCCATCTTGATCATACACACAGTATTTTTTTAGAAAATATGAAGTCACCAAAAATTGATAATCCATCGATAGAAACAACATTAATTCATTATTTTCTAAAAAAGAACTCACACTCTCTCGTACATCAAGTATTTTGCAACGAGAGCTACTCATATTTATTTTTAGTTGATATTCTTCTACTTTTTGACTCACTTTACTGTAATAAAGTTTCATTTCCTGATATTTATCTGATAGTGAATTTAAAAACGTAACATCTCTCGCTAAAAAACTAATTTTGTAAGCTCGAATATGACAAGAAGTATCACCTACCTGTGCATCAAATAACTGAAAATCGCGTGATAAAAAAGCATCGATAGCAGCAGTAGCCTCTTGACTGAGTTTCTGAAGCAATTGCAAAAAAGAAAGTTTCTCTTTGCGTGAAAGAAGTAATCTATCTGGTTTAAAAGGCAGTAACGACCACATAAGATTTTCTCACCTTATTTAAATACTATTTTCTATAAAAAAGGATCAACAAGAATACAAATCCACACGTCACTAAACTCAAGCTATAGCCAAACATCAGATAATAGTCATGCTGAACATATCCATAAGCTACCGCTGATGCTTGAATTAAACAAAAACCACCAAAGGTGATGAACGATAACTCTTTCGCATCTTTGGCTCTTAAAATACGAACCGCTTGAGGAATAAATAAAGCCGCATTAATAAACATGCTGGCACCAAAAATAATTCGAATCACTTCAGCTAACATAAACGTCCTTATTCTTTACAGCAAATTATTGGATACAGCATTTTGACACAAATATGACCATTTGGAAATAAGAATCTTACTTGCTGAATCGCTCTATCGCCAATGTTGTCGAAACTTAAAAACGGTATTTTTCTGAAAAAAAGCAATATATTGAATGAGTTATATTAAGATCTTTCATAAGCGTCTCATCAACTTTTCAATAGCCCACCATTTTTCCTATTTTAACCTTGCCCTAAAAATGGGACGTTACCGGTAATCCCTACGAGATCGCAACCTAGCACACCATCTTCCGATACAACCATTACCTGTTGTTTTTCTAGGCAAACTACCTGTATAATCCGCCTTTAATTCTAGGGCCCTTGCATGAAAATCAATTACCATAAAGCGTCTTTTTTAACGAGCGCCGCCAAACTTTCGCAATTGCCGCCGGATCGCGGGGTGGAGGTTGCCTTTGCTGGGCGGTCCAATGCGGGTAAATCTAGCGCGATTAACACTTTGACGCATCAAAAAAACTTAGCCAAAACCAGTAAAACCCCGGGGCGTACGCAATTAATCAATTTGTTTGAACTGGATGAAAATCGTCGTTTAGTGGATTTACCCGGATATGGCTATGCAAAAGTGCCCTTAGCCGTCAAAGAACGCTGGCAAGTCACTCTAGGGCAGTATTTAGAAGAGCGCGCCTGCTTACGAGGTTTAGTATTGTTGATGGATATTCGCCATCCGCTCAAAGAATTCGATCAAGACATGCTAGCATGGGCTTATCAAAGCCAATTACGCACCCACATTCTGCTCACCAAGGCTGACAAGCTCAATGCTAACCCCCGCAATAATTGTTTGCAGCAAGTGAAAAAACAATTATTGCCTTATCATCCTCTCATCACCGTGCAATTGTTTTCATCCCTTGATAAGATTGGGTTAGATGAATTACGCAAAACCCTTGATCAATGGATGAGTGGAGATCTAACCCTTGAAAACGATATCAATGAAACGGATGAACTATAAAAACATTTGTTTAAAACTGATCTGGGTTACCTTCATTTGTTTATTCACATCTATCGTTAGTGCAGATGTTCAACCTCAGCATTTGATCATCATTGATGCGGGCAGCTCTGGATCGCGATTACACATTTTTGAATACCAGCAAAAACCTTCTATGCCTTTTTCCCTGCAATCTATTCGCGAAATTAAACAAGTACGCGCCACCACAGGACTCAGTGAGCTGGTGGATCAACCAAAAAACATTGAACCTGAACTTAATAAACTATTTAAAGCCGCTGATAATGATTTAACTCTCGAGCAGAAAAAAACAACACCTATTTATCTACTTGCCACTGCGGGATTTCGAATATTAGCGCAACCAGAAAAAATAGCGCTATTGCAAATCGTGCGCGATGATATGCAAAAAATAGAAAAAAACTTTGGTTATCCACTCCCTGAAGACTTTAATCATCAAATCAATATTATTCATGGCCGAACTGAAGCACTCTTTGCTTGGCTAACGGTTAACTACTTAATGCAAAATTTAAATTTAGACAGCCTCACGCAAGGTAACGACTTCGGCGTGTTAGATATGGGTGGGGCATCAACACAGATGACCTTTTTAACAAAAGAGCCTCCACAAAATAATTTCTCAGGATTTATCTATCAGCGTAAATTATTTTTATTGTATACAAAAAGCTATGCTAACTTCGGTTTGAATGAAAGTGAACGAGCGTTACAAACATTTTACGGTGATAAATTAAATGCTTGCTATCCACAAAAAGGTTCTGCCAATTTTGATCAATGCCTGCAGCTAATCCAAGGCTTTTTAAATAAAGATCTTCCAATTTCTCCCTGCCAACAACGTTATGGACAAGAGGTTTGTAATGGTCTCGGCGAGTATCAACCATCCATTTCGCAAACTCATTTTATTGGTGTTGCTTATTACTATCCCCTCTTTGATTTGTTTAAACTTGCTGATCAAATTGCTTCACCATGGCAGTTAGCACAAGCCACTAGACAATTTTGCCAAACCCCGTGGGCTCAATTGTCACAGAAATACAGCACCCTCGATGCGGATAACTTAAGGAAAATTTGTTTTCGCGCAACGTGGATTTACGAGCTTTTAAAACGATATGGTTTAAACGATAAAACACCCTTGATCGTCACAGAAAAAATTGCTGGCGAAAGCTCTGATTGGCCCTTAGGTGCAGCGATTTATTTACTTACGCAGCCGACATTACCCATTACAACCTATGAAACATAATATCGAGCGACTACGGGATTTTTTCCTTATTGATTTATAGGGAAAAACCTCGTAGACTGCTGCCCTCTTGTTACCAATTGCTAAGGTTTTGAACATGTCATCTACCACCACTGCTTGTGTCATCATTGTCGACGGCTATAAATTTTCGAAGGATTTTGTTGAGAGTATCCATGCTGCTGGGTTAAAGGCCATTCATGTCTTTAGTTCAGAAGTGCCGATTCCCGTCTTACAAGCTGGCACCACTTACAACCCCACAGATTATGAAAAAACTTTATTTTTTAATGGGGAGCTTACTCCTTTAATAGATGCTCTTGCGGGCTATCAAATTGCAGCGGTGATTCCAGCAACAGAGCCCGGTGTATTATTAGCCGATGAGCTAGCATCACAGTTTGGCTGTCCCAACAATGGCATGAAAAAATCACTGGCTCGTCGCAACAAATATTTAATGTTAGAAGCGGTTGCGGAAACTGGGTTACCCACTCCCCGATTTATAACCACCGATAATTTGCAAGAAATTAAGCAATGGATCCAAAAAGAGCAACCTTATCCGATGGTTCTGAAACCTGTTGCTGAAGCAGCAACCTTTGGGGTTTTCATCATTCATAATGAAGCACAATTGGAATCTGCATTTTCACAGCTCGCTCCCAGAAACTCGTTGCTACAACAATCACTGTCAAAAAATTTATTAGCGGAAGAGTTTTTACACGGCGAAGAATATGCCATCAATACGCTGAGCCACCAAGGAAAGCATTACCTCATTGATATTTGGCGGTATCATAAAAAACATACCAAAGAAGGCTACTGTCGTTATGATCGAACTGTCTTGCAAGCTAGTAACTTTGAGCATCATGAAGCGTTAATGTCCTACGTCTTTTCTGTTTTAGATGCTTTAGACATTCGATTTGGTGTTGGTCATTGTGAGGTGATGTGTACCGCAGAAGGGCCGCGATTAATAGAAATCGGTGCACGTCTTTCGGGAATTAGTGACAAGGCGTTATGGAATCGCTGCTTGGGTTACAACCAAGTTGATTTATGTGTCGCTTCTTATCTTGGACAAACTTCCGATTTTTCTTTTCTAGAGCATAACATTCCTAAAGAAGATGCGATGGTCATTACTTTAGAAAATGATCTGTCAGGAAAAATTTTACAGATGCCAGATCCTGAAGTCATCAAACAATGCCAAAGTTATTACAAGCATGCCTTTAACTATGGCGTCGGGCAACAGATTGGACCGACCACCTCACCAACGGACGCACCAGGTCGCATTACCTTGGTGAATGGAAACCGTGATATCCTCTTAAAGGATTACGAGTTTCTCATCCGCTATTGTAAAGAACAGCTAATTATAGAGTGAGTCACATGAAAAGCCTTTTACACAATTTATTTTTTTTGCGGTTATTATCTAACTTTCCCAAGGTTATGTTAGTTCCCTTTTTTGCGTTTTGGCTGATTAATTTTCAACAACTCTCTGCGACTGATGCCAGTATGATTGTAGGTGGTTATATCATCACTTATCGTGCGGGTGCCCTATTCTTTTCTTGGTTAATGGTGCGGCGTCATCCGAAATCAATTTTAATTGGAAACTTAACTGCACTGATCCTTTTGCAAACGATATTATACACATTGAGTATTTACAACAGTCATTATTTCCTAAGCTGGTTCATCACCGCATTGTTAATGGGAACCTCTATCTCTATTATCAGTAACGTCATTTTGTCTTACATTGGTCAGTTGAAACAACAGCGTCAACATGCTGCATGGTTCTCGTATTTAAATATGGCCTTTAATTTAAGCTCCGGGCTGGGGCCCGTCATTGGCGCTTACATCTTACATCGTTACCCGCATTATTTGCCATTAGCGCCTTGTTTGTTTATTGTGATGGCCTTGCTACTCAGTTTTTATTTACCTAATGCCACCTTGAGTGAACAACCAGCGGTAAAAGAAAAAAGAAATTTAAATATCCGTGGCCAAGCTCTCCTATTGAAATTTATTATAATGAGTTCTCTTTCTTTATTGGGCTATGCCAGTTTTTATGATCTTTTCCCTTTGTATTCCCACCAATTCTATAGCATGCCCACCATCAGTTTTTTATTTTTGATCACTTGCCTTATTATTGTTGCATTCCAAATTCCTGTTAAAAAATATTTAATTGAGCAAACTTCGCAACGATGGGCCTTATTCACTGCAAATTTATTGTTAGCGATGGCGGTGTTGTTATTATTCTTCGGAGGCAAAGGCCTGATGAGTTGGGCTTTAATGGGCGTTATTTGTTTGTCCTTTGCCGAAATGATTTTTTTACCCATCTATCAAGCACACACGCTAATGCTCGCGGGTGCTGGCAATGGCATCTATGCTATGTCTTTGTTGAGCGCGTTGTGGGGATTATCGGAAGCGATCGCTGCTTCCTTAGGAACTTACTTTATTGCACATCATCAATCGTTATTGTTCTACGTGATCTGCGCACTACTGTGCGCGCTGGCCGCGGTTTATTTTTTAATAACGATGCGACCAGCACAACTTGCTGCAGATTGAGATAAACAAATTAACCTTGTCTTGGTGTGAGAAGGCTTCTGTAAATTGGCGCATTTATCAATGCATTTACCGTCTCAACAAAAGCCATCAGCGACATTAATACGGTAGTGATAAAACTAATCCATAATGGCACTGACATATTCTCATCTACATAAGTATGCATTCGTTGTAGCACATCCTCTGAGGGTATTAGATTCCCACAACTCTGTAACCGAGCAAATGCCTCAAAAATTGCAGACTCTTTCCTTGCCATGATGAAAGAGACAACAAAGATCAAGACAAAACTAAGAGCAGCGTTTCTAAAAACACCGCCCATGTGATATACCGTATCAGGCCACACGCGACTCATATCTTGTCTTGCAGCTAACCTTTCTAGCTCTGTAGGACGCTCCGCAGTTGGCAACAATTCTATTGCCCCTCTTTGTTGCTGAAATTGTAAATGGCGATGGCGAACATGCCGATAAGATAAAATACCTTCTGCAAGAACAATAAGCGTACTGATAGCTCCCCACATGAATATCGTATTAAAAGCCGATGCGCGATGCTCACCCGTACTATAAGAAAGTTGCCGAATTGCAGAAGGAGAGGGATTCACACAATTTATAAGAACTTGATTAAGTTCATTAATAATTTCATGTCCCCCTGCAACCATGCACTCCAGAGCATTGTAAGTTACAGCGCTAAGTGTTGTAGCAGGAATATACGCTAAGGAGGAGCGCGTTGCTACTGATGACCATAATAGTCCTCTCATGAATTCACCTCATTTTTTTAAATACATGTTTCATTAAGTCGAACCGATGATATACAAAAATGGTTGTTTAGTAAACATTTTTAATTGTCATTAGGCGGACATCCCAGAGTTTGTGCCTGCATGTAGTGATATACCGCTCGTATTAGGTTTTTGAGTTTTTCTGGAGTTTGCTCAATGAAGAGTATGCTTGCAAAAAATTTACTTAGCATGTCCGTAACGCCAATGACCGTGCGGATAATGGTGTTACGGACATCATCGTCGTCTCCGCTGGTTTTGCAGAGCCACCACGAACCGTAGAATAATCCATCTGATTATTATTTATTTCACATGTATAATGATCAAATAATAATTGCAAAAATATTTTTACTTCCTGAACTGCAAATTTTTCTGCTGGGCAACGTTGTTCCCCACGTCCAAAGGGTTGATAATACTTTAGCGCTTCTTTTGGTAAATCCAACCAGCGTAATGGTTTAAACTCATCAGCATCTGCTCCCCAAATAGATTTCAGTCGCTGCATTAACCAGGTTGGATATATAACGACTGTCCCCGTTGTCATTTGGTAGCCATTAAAATAAAAAGCTTTCTCTGCTGCTCGTAACATATAAGGAGATGGAGGATATAAACGCAAAGTTTCTTTAATAATATTTTCCAAAAATTTGTCTTTCTCTTGTGGTGCTTGCGTCATCATGTATTGTGCAAGAACTTCGGGATGTTGCACCATCAACTTGATTGCATAAAGCAAAGTTAGTGCTGAGGTTTCGATGCCGGCAAACAAGAGTCCAAATAAATCTGCCTGTACTTCCGAAAGACTAGCAGCGTTCAATACTTGTTTTAACTGCGCAGTAAATGAATCTTCTTTTTCTTGATAAGCAATTTCCTCAAATACTTTTTTCAACTGCGCATGCAATAATTCTCGATTGTCCAGCATGCTCGTCGTATCCTCGCCCGCTAAGAGTCTATTCAAACTGCCTTTTAAGTTAAATCTGCTAGCATTCCTAAAAGCTATGATATTCCCTAACTTTCTCTGAAGCTCTTTTAAGGAAACTGGAATTTCTCCAGTATCTTCTGGAGCAACCTCAAAAAATGTTGATAACAATATATTCGTCGCATATTGCCTTAGTACTATTTCTAAATCAAATTTCGTATCAGGCAATGACATTAATGTTTTTTTAGCAACTTGTTGCATTACAGATTGAAAATTTTTCATTAATTTTTGCGCATACACAGTACGTCGTGCCTTCCATTCTATACCAGTGGCTAAAAGAATAAAATTTCCTCCTAACGACTCAGCCATTCCTTCTCTGGATTTTCGTCTTGTTACTAAAGAGGTACCATTTTTTAAACTTCCAGCTTCTAAAAGTTGACTCCATTGTTCAGGATCTGTGATGACAAGAAAGTCTTTAAACAGAATGCTGAAAGAACACATTTTAGAAGGAACGTTAATAGCGGTTTCCGTTGCAAAAGTGATCCTCTTTAGTAGCCCATCAGGTTCTTTTGACTCCACATAAAAACCTCTCACAGAATTAGATCTTAGATGTGGGACCGCTGTTGACTTAACGCCACTAGCCACCATCAAAAGTAACATGATATTCTCTTTAAACTTTAACACACACAAAACAAGGCACATGACTATACATATGTAAACTGTATTTAATTCTTCATTGTTTTCCATCACAAATTTCTCGATTTCTTTTAAGATGTAATTTCGCACTGTAACAATAATATCTTTTTTCTGTCAAGATCAGAGTTTTTTATAATTACTTATTAAATTTTCTTTCTTAAAGTCCTCCAATGCGTGATTGCTCCTAACAATGCAACGATAGCGAAGGAAGCGGGAATGAGGCTTAATCCCAGATGATAATTAAATGCTTCATCATGGTTGAAAACACCATAGGATAACAATAATCCCACGATGAGATGAAACACCGTGCCTCCTAGCATGATGATCATGTTGGTTAATGCAATACCCATGGCAGATAACCCTGTCGGGCACGTTTCTTCAAACACGGCCCAAACTGCTGTTTGTGAACTAGAGGCGACACCAAATAAAAAAATCAATAACATGCCATGTTCGATCAAGAGCGTCGTATAAATAAGCAGAAGAGAAATCAAACAACCAATACTCGCACCAACAATCACTAAGACCCATGCACAAGAACGTTTGCCAGCAATGTAACCCACCATGGGCGAACCAATAGCCCAACCTAAAAATAGCAACATAATTCCAAAAGACGCTTTGGTTTCTGTGTATTGATACACTTGTTGTAAAAATGGCACACCCCATAAGGAAGCAAAAATAGTGGTCGGTAAATAAAACAGACTGCCAATAAAACCATTAATCAAAAACGTTGGTTGTTTTAATAAAAATAAAACTTTATGAAGAGAAAATGATTGCTGCCGTGTTGCAGCTTGGCGTATTAGAGAAAATCCCGGCAACAGTATAATAACGCCGATGAGCAACGCCAGAAGAGCAATTGCTGTAAAGATAACGTGCCAATCAAGATGTTCAATTAAAAAAGCGCCGATCACTTGCACACCAGATGCTGCCAACGTACCAATTGCAATGGCAATACCTGCGATTAAACTAAAATATTGACGGGGAATAAAACAACGAGCGATATAAAGTACACCGATAAATGATAAAGCCGACGCAGCACCCACCAATAAACGCATGCTGTAGCCAAACCAGTAATGCTGGCCCCAAACAAATCCAACAAAACAAATCACACAAATAAAAATACTCAGCGCAAAGATACGATTAAATGGGTAAGCATCTAGCAACATTCCCGCCGGGATTTGCATCACGGCATACCCTAAGTAAAACGCAGAAGCAAAACCACCGATGCCGAGAGCTGATATCTGATATTGATGAATCAACGGCGCTACCACAATGCTTTGCGAAATCCTGAAGAAAAAATCTAAGCAATAGAAAGACAGCGCGGCAATTAAGAGCAAGTATATTCGTACTTGGGTATTTTTTTGATCGCGGCTAAGTAACATAACGAATGATGTCCTCTATATATTGTTAACTCACGCTGGGGCAACAACGACTCTAAACCAAAATAGCTCTGATAATTCCTCTGCCAAGTGTAGACACTTTACAACATGCTACTACACTATTTGACATGTCTATAGCGAATTCTAAATCCTATGCAAAATTGCGTATTTCACTTTAACAGTTACTGACATTAGCTGCTGGTGACAGAATGATTAAGTTGTATTGATTATTATCGGCAAAACATGAGGGAAGAAGTCTGTATCTCATATCAAACCGCGCGAAAAATAACCATTAAATGGCAGTAAGCCAGTCCCGTGGTTTTAGAAAATAATCTGTCAATTCTGCTTCTGCGCTGCCTGGCTCTGGTGTCCATTGATATTTCCAGCTTGCGATTGGTGGTAATGACATTAAAATAGATTCTGTGCGACCATTGGTTTGTAATCCAAAAAGAGTTCCACGATCATAGACTAAATTAAATTCTACATATCGACCACGACGATAACTTTGAAACTCTCGCTGTACTGGTGTGTATGTTGTATTCTTGCGTCGATCAACGATCGGCAGATAAGCCGCAAGAAACTGTTGGCTGCTTTCCTTTACTAATGCAAAACTATGTTCAAAATCTTTTTCATTAAAATCATCGAAAAAAATACCGCCGATGCCGCGATGCTCTTGTCGATGTTGAATATAAAAATAATCATCACACCATTGTTTAAATCGTGAATAATAATGCGGATCCAATTTATCACAAGCTGCTTTGATCACACGGTGCCAATGCACGCAGTCTTCTTTAATTCCATAATAAGGTGTTAAATCCATACCACCGCCAAACCACCATACCGGTGTTTGTCCTGCTTTTTCTGCAATAAAAAATCGCCAATTAGCATGCACGGTTGGTACCCAAGGATTACGTGGATGTATCACCAAAGACACACCCGTTGCGTGAAAATGACAACCTTGTAATTCTGGGCGACTTGCCGTAGCACTCGCTGGCAAGGCAGCACCATGCACATGCGAAAAATTCACACCGCCCTTTTCAAAGACTGCACCTTCACTAATGACTCGCGTTCGACCACCGCCGCCCTCTGCACGCTGCCAATTATCTTCGAGAAATGTTTCTTGGCCATCAGCCTTGGCTAATCCTTCGCATATTTGATCTTGTAACTCGAGCAAATAGTCTTTTGCTTGTGATAAATAATTGTTTGTCATGATGTCACCTCATATTGTTAAAAAATCCACGCCAACCCAGCGCTATAAGTATTACCACCCGTATCATCACCATTGCGTTGCAACAATTGTTTGGTCACGCCATAGTAATGAGTATTTTCGTATTGCAAATACACTTGTATCGCCGGACTTAATTGATAAAAAGGACGAATTGTCCACTGAAACTCATTCATGCCACTTCCCACTTCATCGTGGCGTACTGTTTTTGTAGCAGCGATACCACGAATATCAGCGCGGATGAAAAAATTGTTCGTGATTTGTGTATCGCGCGATAATTCAAGATCCGCTTTCATGCTGCCACCATGATAATAACTGCGAAAATCCGTATCAATAAAATAAGGCATCGTTCCTTCAAACCCTGCTCCTGGTTGTACATAAGGCGTTTTCGTTGGGCGAATCACATAGTTCGCACCACCTTTTATTGCCCAAAATTGACTGAGCATATGCCAATAAAAAATATCTAGATCTGCATCTTCTATTGCGCCTTTGCTTACCTCTGCTTCGTTCATATATAACTGCAGTTTATTAACATTACCGCCCCATAATCCTTGATACGTGACCTCTTGATTATTATGGAAAGGATCTGCATTCACATCTAACAGATTA
This sequence comes from Gammaproteobacteria bacterium, assembly GCA_020051155.1. Classification (GTDB taxonomy): domain Bacteria; phylum Pseudomonadota; class Gammaproteobacteria; order UBA1113; family UBA1113; genus JAGVJK01. The sequence continues at coordinate 29,850 of JAGVJK010000018.1, forward strand.
AAAAAAGAAAGTCCCGGCTCCATTCCCATCGGACGCGCAATATACTCTGGATCCAGATCGGCATTGATTTCTGAAAATGGAATTTTTTGCTTTTCCATGTCAATGAGCGTGCTGTATTGAAAAGTTTGCGCCATCCCCGCCATCATATGATACAAGTGATGACAATGAAAAAACCATTGTCCATCAGCATTCGCATCAAAATCAGCAGTGACTGTTGCGCCGGGCGGCACATCGATGGTATGCAATAATGGATCATACGCGCCATGACCATTTCTTAAAATAAACCAATGACCATGAATATGCATAGGGTGATGCATCATAGTATTGTTGGTAAAAATAACTCGGTAACGCTTTTTTGGTTCAATCACAATCGGTGCCGCTTCGTCCTCAGTTTTTCCATTGAGATACCAAATATAACGATTCATGAAGCCAGAAAGCTCCATTTTGATGACACGTGCGATGGGTTTATTCGGATCATTGGTTTGCTCTGCTGCAGATAACTCCTGATATTTTGTTCCCATGGTGAGCATCGGCCTTTGAGCAGTCATCGTCATCTTCGATGCTGCAGGCATTGTTGGCATATCCATACCAGGCATTTTCATATTCGACATCTTGCTGTCAGACATGGTCATGTGTGACATATCCGTACCCGACATCTTGCTGTCAGGCATACTCATGTGTGACATATCCATACCTGACATCTTGCTGTCAGACATAGTCATATGCGACATATCCATACCCGACATCTTGCTGCTAGACATGCTCATATGCGACATATCCATATCGGATGTCTTTGTACTCGGCATCTTCATACCAGGCATCGTCATGCCACTACCCATCATCGACATCGGTGCTGGCTCTGGAAAAGGTTTTATATTTTTTGTATTTACCACTTGATCAGGGGCTGTCACCAATGCGCCAATCGCTGCCCCCAAAGTATCTGCAGACTCCGCATAAATAACATAAGGAAGGTCTTGCGTAATTTTAATCAGAACATCATAGGTTTCTCCAGAAGCAATCGTAAAAGAGTCTGTGAAATAAGGCTTCACATCATTGCCTTCCACATGCACCATTTGCATGTGAGCGCCTGGAATTTTAACTTGAAAAATGGTGCTACCCGCAGCCCCAATAAATCGCAACCGCACCACATCCCCCACCTTGACAGGTGCTGTCCACGGATGCGCAGGTGTGTGCCCGTTTAATAAAAAAGCATCATAAGCAATGTCACTGATATCATACACACTCATCCGTGAACGTTGCATCATTTTATACGCAGCTAAAAGTGTTTGGCGATCTTGCGGCGTCTTTGCTCGACGATAGTCTTTCAAAAACTTCATCAACGATGGCTGCAGTGGCATGCGTGGCGAATAATAATCGCCATCCTTTTTAAGATTCGCAAAAATTTTCTCTGGCGCCGTATTGCTCCAGTCAGATAACAATACTACATAATCTTTATCATACGCATAAGTCGGCGGCGTAGGTGGATCAATAATAATAGTGCCATGTAATCCTTGCTGTTCTTGAAAACCAGAATGAGCATGATACCAATAAGTGCCCGATTGCTTTAACGTAAATTGATAATGAAACACACCCCCGGGCGGTATTGGATTTTGACTCACGCCCTCCACACCATCCATTTGCCAAGGAACTAATAATCCATGCCAATGAATTGTTGTACCTTTATTTAAATGGTTATAGACGTTAATGGTAACATCATCGCCTTGTTTGAAATGCAGAATCGGTCCGGGAATTTGATCATTCACCGCAATAGCTTTCACTGACTTTCCAGCAAAATTCACTGTTTTATAGGCAACGGTAAGATTGATTTCAGTATGCTGAGCAGAGGAACTTTGGACATAAGCATTTGGAGCTGAGGTATTTTGAGCAAAGGCCGATGTGCTGAAAAATACTATCAGCCCTAAACAGCCATACACCCATTTCACTATTTCTTGCATAGGACATACTCCGAGCCTAAGCTCTAAGAATTTTATCCGTCAAAAGATCTTTAATCATCGAGGGTTTGTTCAGCCCACCAACACGTCCCGGTAAAATGTAATCGATCTTATCCTCAAAAATGTTATAAACTTCTATATTATCCATAGCAGGTGGTTGATCCTTCAAATTAGCGCTCGTAGAAATCAATGCTCCACCAAATTGCAAACATAATTCTTTAGCTTGTAGATTTCTCGTGACACGAACTGCAACCGTAGCATGATCGCCTCTAATTAATGTAGAAAGACCCGGGCGCGCTGGTACAATCCACGTGACAACTTCTTCTGTCTGCTCAATCTTTTTAATCTGCTCTTTCGTCAAAGGTTCAATGTAAGGCTCTAATTGGTCTAAGCTTGCCGCAATCAAAATTAAACCACGGCTAGCACCGCGATGTTTTAAAGATAATAATCGTGTCACTGCTGTAGCATTCTGTGGGTCACACCCCAAACCATACACGCCCTCTGTTGGATAAGCGATCACCCCGCCTTCTCGTAATGCATACACTGCACGGCGAAATGCTTCTGGATTCACATTAATGTGCTCCATCGTCATCGCTGGCCGTCTCCTCTTCGATATCAACACTATAACCACAGGCATCCTGCGGACAGAGTTTTTGTTTGCCGTGTTTCTTGGTTTCTTTGATCGTTAAAATAGGCCATTGACATTTTGGACAAGACTCATTGATGGGCTCATTCCATAATGCGTACTGACAATCTGGATAACGAGAGCAAGAGTAGAATAATTTTCCGCGACGAGATTTGCGTTGATAAATCATTCCTTTGTGACAGCTTGGACACTCCACTTGTGTGTCGGCAGGTTTTTCTAAGGGTTCAATGTGACGACATTTTGGATAATTGCTACATCCAATAAATTTACCATAACGCCCTTCGCGAATAATCAAATTGCTTTGACAATCAGGACACTGACGATCTTCAATCACCTCGGGTTCTTTTGCCGCTTCACCCGTGTCAACATTACGCGTGTAATCACATTCTGGATAAGCAGTACAACCGATAAAGCGACCTTTGCGACCTAAACGAATCGACAAAGGTGCACCACATTGCGGGCAGGCTTCATCCATGACTTCTTGCGTCACATCTTTGCGCTGTACATTACCATCCACTGTGGACACTTGTTGCTTGAAGGGATCCCAAAATTCACGCAATAAGGGAATCCATTGTTTTTCGCCACGTGACACGGCATCCAGCTCATCTTCTAAATTAGCCGTAAAACTATAATCTACATATTTAGTAAAATGTTCTGTGAGAAAACGATTTACGACGCGGCCCACATCTGTGGGGAAAAAACGTTTTTTATCGAGGATGGCATATTCACGTTGCTGCAACGTAGAAATAATAGATGCATAGGTGGACGGACGCCCAATGCCAAACTCTTCCAACGCTTTCACCAAGGTCGCTTCCGAATAACGCGGTGGTGGCTCGGTGAAATGTTGTTTGGTTTCGATACCTCGTAATGGAATTTGATCACCCACTGACAAGGGTGGCAAAATCACATCATCGCCGTCTTCGCCTTTACTATCATCCACACCTTCTTGATAGACTTTAATAAAACCGGGGCTGGTAATCACCGAGCCATTGGCACGGAAGAAATTATCTTGGCCGCAACGCAGATCCACCGCCACCGTATCAAAGGTTGCATGAATCATTTGACTGGCAAGGGTTCGTTTCCAAATCAAATCGTATAATTTAAATTGCTCATCCTTCAGGTAGCGTTTCACTTCATTAGGACTGCGATGAATAGACGTCGGCCGAATTGCTTCATGGGCCTCTTGAGCATTTTTAGATTTTGTTTTGTAAATACGCGGCTCATCAGGCACATCCACTGCGCCATATTTTTTCTGGATATACTCGCGAATTTCATTCACCGCATCTTGCGCTAACGCCACGGAGTCTGTACGCATATAGGTAATTAAACCTTCTGCGCCGTCACCAATGTCGATCCCTTCATAAAGTTGCTGTGCCACCATCATGGTGCGCTTTGCAGTAAATCCCAACTTTCTGGAGGCTTCCTGTTGCAAAGTAGAGGTTGTAAAAGGCGCTGCTGGGTTACGACGACGTTGCTTCTTGTCGATCTCTGTAACAACCAAATGACCTTGCGCTTTTTCTAATAAATCTTTTTCAATGGCGACCGCTTGTGCTTCATTGTTCACCGTAAACTGCTCAACCTTATTACCTTGATAATGGGTCAAGCGTGCGAAGAACTCTTGTTCATTACTGGTTAATTGCGCTTTGACGCTCCAGTATTCTTCACTAATAAATTTTTCTATCTCTAGCTCACGCTCCACAATCAAACGTAATGCTGGACTTTGTACACGACCTGCTGACAAACCGCGACGAATTTTACGCCATAATAAGGGCGATAAATTAAACCCTACTAAATAATCCAAAGCGCGACGTGCTTGTTGAGCATTCACTAAGTCAAATGATAATCCGCGGGGATGTGCCACGGCATCTTGAATGGCGGCTTTTGTAATTTCATGAAACACGACGCGTTCCATGGTTTTGTTTTCTAATTTTTTACCCTGCTGTAACAATTCATAAAGATGCCAAGCAATGGCTTCCCCTTCGCGATCAGGGTCAGTTGCGAGAATTAAACCATCGGCATAGCGCAGTGCCTTAATAATCGTTTCCACATGTTTTTGATTGCGCTCGATGAGCTGATATTTCATCGCAAAGTCATGGGACGGATCCACCGCACCTTCTTTGGGCTCTAAATCTCTGACATGGCCATAGGAAGCAAGCACCTGGTATTCTTTCCCCAGATACTTTTCGATGGTTTTTGCCTTGGCCGGCGATTCAACGATGACAAGTGTTTTTCCCATTGTGTATTTTAATATCCTAATGTGATTAGACCTATACCACGGAAACCGCTGGCATTAAACCGTAGCTTTTGCTTTCATGCAAGGCTTTTAATGCAGAGTCTCAAAGGATTGGTCGGATAAGATGAATTCTTGCAGCATGACAATATCCCTATTACTCTCCAAGTGGGCTCCCAAGACCATGAGAACAATTAACTTTAGCTCCAGACAATCAATGTAGTCAATATCTAATGCTAAAGCTTGCTCAATCACTAGTTCGCGCGTACGACTATCGAGAATGCCACATTGCTCCAATGCGAAGAGCAAGCCACGCGCATCACTAGACAGTCGGGTAGACTCCCAGCCAGAAAAAACTCGCATACCTTGGGTATGAATGGGTGGTGCTTCCAGTATTGATTTCGTAGTATTGGTTTCAGCCTTGTCTTTTTTAGGTAATTTTCCTACCCAATCAAGAGCTTGAGCGATCTCATCTTGGCGAAAACCTTGGTGGCGCAATTTGGCATTTAAGTCATCCGGCATGGCCTGAAAATTAAATTGTCCTGAAATATAGGACTCAAACAAAAACATTAAAACACCAAACATACGATTACCTACTTAATTCTTATATACTGGCCACCCACAGCCGTAACATACCCCTGCATTTCAAGCTTAAGCAACATAGAGGATACTTCTTGCGGCGTCAAGCCTAAATGTGTAGTGATAAAATCTACGCTGGTAGGGGCGAAATCGATACATTGTAGCATAATAGAGCATTTATTATCCAGCTTAATTGCTTCTTTCTTAAGCAAATCGGCGGGCTGTGGCACGAAACCCGTTAATTCTTCTAGGATATCTGCGGCATTCTCGACTAATTTAGCCCCTTCTTTAATTAAACGGTGACACCCCCGAGCTAGGGTGTTGTGAATCGAGCCAGGAATCGCAAAAACCTCTCGATTTTGTTCCAAGGCATGCCGTGCTGTAATTAAAGAGCCGCTGTTAAGGGCCGCCTCTACGACTAAAACCCCTCGGCATAGGCCACTAATAATGCGGTTGCGCTGTGGGAAATAAGCCGGTTTAGGCAATGTTCCCAAGGAAAACTCTGAAATCAGTAACCCTTGAGCCGTGATGGCTTCTGCCAAAGCTCGGTGAGAGGACGGATATATATGATCAAGACCCGCTCCTAATACAGCAATGGTTTCCCCATTAGCATCCAATGCCGCCCGATGGGCGATTCCATCAACCCCTAGGGCTAAACCGCTGGTAATCACCCATCCTGCCTTCGCTAAATGCTGTGCAAATTGGTAAGCATTACCTTCACCATGGGGGGTTGGGCGACGACTTCCTACAATTCCTAATTGGTGTAGTGTCTGTAACAACGCTGAATTACCCCTAGCCCACAACACTAAAGGCGGATCAGAAATTTCCTTTAAGGCTTGGGGATAATGTGGATGATCCCAAGTAATCAATTGTTGATTCGGTTGCGCAGCCCATTGCAATTGTTGCTCGACCTGAGGCCAATCGGGTTGGCACAGCGCCGCTGCCGCCTTACTTGACAAACCAATCTCTTTTAACTCTGCGAGAGATAAGGTAAATAGCTCGCGCAAATCACCAAAAAATTGCCGCAACACATGACGTCGCTTTAGGGTCAAATCTGGAATGAAATTTAAGGCGAGCCAATAAGGGAGCTGGTGTTGGTAAACGTCCATGATGTATGATTCCGAAGGTTTTCGATCAGGTATACCGCTCGTACCTCAAGATAACCGTTAGAGCGAAGTGCTAGATTCGCATCTTGAGGTACGAGCGATATAGTCGTTATTGACTTTTTTAGAAACAATGCTGGTTTTTATGCAGGCAGTTATAATACAATAGGCTATTATTATCCTATCGTCAATTACAAGGTCCCTAATCATGGCGCTACTCAACATTTTAAGATTTCCCGATGCACGGCTGCGACAGATCGCTACCGCTGTTGAAACATTTGATGACTCATTAAAACAATTCGTCAATGACATGCTCGAAACCATGTATGAAGGTTGCGGTGTTGGTTTAGCAGCTACGCAGGTGAATGTGGGTAAACGCGTGCTGGTCCTCGATGTCTCCGATGAGACAAATCAACCACAGGTTTTCATCAATCCCGAGATTATCACGCAAACTGGAAAAACAGAGCATACCGAGGGTTGTCTCTCGGTGCCTGGCGTTTATGAAAAAGTAACGCGCTCTGCCGTCATTCAAGTACGAGCATTCAACGCAGAAGGTCAACCCTTCGAATTAGAAGCGACGGATTTATTGGGCGTTTGCATTCAACATGAAATCGATCACTTGAATGGCAAATTATTCATTGATCATTTATCCACGCTCAAACGGCAGCGTATTCTGAAGAAACTTCAGCAACAACAACGACAGACTTTCTAGCACATGCAAAACTCTTCGCAATCATTAAGGTTATTATTTGCTGGAACACCTTTAATTGCTGCCAAGGTATTGGAGCGATTAATTGAAACTCAGCACTCCATCGTAGCAGTGTATACTCAGCCTGATCGGCCTGCGGGGCGAGGACGTACCCTAACAGAAAGCCCGGTGAAACAACTTGCCTTAGCTCATCAGTTACCGGTGGAGCAACCACTGTCTTTAAAAAATATTGACGCTCAACAACAGTTAGCATCCTATCAAGCAGACTTGCTCATCGTCGTAGCTTATGGATTGATCTTACCGCAAGCGGTGCTTGATACGCCGGCACACGGTTGCATCAATGTTCATGTTTCATTATTACCACGTTGGCGCGGTGCAGCACCGATTCAACATGCGATCTTAGCCGGCGATGAGAAAACCGGTATTACGATCATGCAAATGGATGCAGGTCTTGATACGGGGCCCATTTTGTTACAAGCTGAATATCCGATTAGCTCCACACAAACTAGCGCCATGCTGCATGATGCCTTAGCGGATTTAGGCGCAGCAACGTTGTTGCAAGCTTTAGATCAACTCGCCAATCAGCAATTGCATCCTCAAGTACAATCTGATTCTCTAGCAACTTATGCGACTAAAATTACTAAAGCCGATGCGCTCCTTGATTGGCAACAACCTGCTGCACAATTGGCACGAGCAGTTAGAGCTTATAATCCCGCGCCCGTTGCTCATTCTTATCTGCAAGGAACGCTTCTTAAAATTTGGTCTGCTGACGCATTGTCAGAAACAAACTCTGCATATCCACCTGGCACTCTGTGTCATGTGGATAAAACATCCATTCACGTGCAAACGGGCCAAGGTTTGTTAGCGTTAAACATCTTACAATTACCTGGCGGCAAACCTTTAACAACCACACAATTGTTACAGGGACACCACCACTTATTTTCCATAGGAACCTCTTTTGAAAACACCCCTTAATCCACGAATTGCTGCCACCAACATTTTGTTTGATATTTTTGAGAATGGTGTTTCTCTAGCGCAAGGTACTGCACCTTTTTTTCATGAAAAGCCCTTTGTATTACAACTGTGTTATGGCACATTGCGTCACTACTATGAGCTCTCTGATTTATTAAAACAATTAATGCCGAAACCTTTGCGCAACAAAGAACGCATCATCGAATTTGTTTTGTTGATAGGGCTTTATCAATTGCGTTACTTGCGAGTCCCGCCTCATGCGGCGGTAACAGAAACCGTTGACGTGGTGAATGCTTTGAAGAAAAGCTGGGCTAAAGCTTTAGTGAATGGTGTATTGCGCGCTTATTTACGACAACAAGAAACGCTGACATTACAACAAACACCCGAGGTGATGTATAACCATCCTCTGTGGTTGATCAACATGTTTAAACAAGCTTGGCCTGAGGATTGGCAAACTTTGCTTGCCGCCAATCAACAACCGGGCCCTATGACTTTGCGTGTTAATTTGCAGCGCGTTTCTCGAGAACATTATTTAACATTGCTCGCAGAAAAAAACATCGCTGCCGTCGCACATCCTGCTATCACCAGTGCTGTGCAATTAATAGAGCCCTGTGATGTGATGCAATTACCTGGCTTCGCTACCGGATGGGTCTCCGTACAAGATCTCGCGGCACAATTATGTGGCTTTATTTTACCGATCACACCGCAGGCTCGCGTGTTGGATGCTTGCGCAGCGCCCGGTGGCAAAGCTTGTCATCTATTGGAACAACAACCTCATCTACAATTAACTGCTATTGATATCAGTGAAGCGCGTCAACAAAGAACTCAAGAAAATTTAACGCGATTACAATTATCCGCAACACTCTTGCACGCCGATGCCGCTGAATTGTCGCAATGGTGGGACGGTGAATTGTTTGATGCCATATTATTAGATGCACCCTGCTCAGCGACCGGCGTTATTCGACGTCACCCAGATATTAAATTTTTAAAACGTCCTGATGACTTTAAATCATTACCTAAAACTCAATTAAATTTATTACAACAATTATGGAAAACCTTAAAAACCGGCGGACATCTATTATATGTAACGTGCTCCGTGATGCCTGAGGAAAATGATCAAGTTTTGCAATCTTTTATAGGACAGCAACCGGAGGCCGTGATTGTTCCTCTTAACTTACCCATCGGCAAAAAAACACGTCTTGGCTGGCAGATTTTACCGGGTCAAAATGTCGTAGAAAACTCCGTAGGCACCGCTGATGGTTTTTATTATTGTTTGTTAAGGAAATAAGTAGCTGCTACAATGGCTGCTTCGTGCTTTGCAAGGATTATGACCATGTCCAAATTATTGAACTCTTTTCTTCATGCTTTTTTATTGATCGCTAGTATTACTACGGCTCAAGCAGCAGAAACATCAACCACCAACACCAATGTTCACACTTATACTCTTGCAAATGGCTTGCAACTGCTTGTGAAAGAAGATCATCGTTCTCCCGTCATAATGTCTGAAGTATGGTACAAAGTCGGTAGCGGCAATGAGTCTGATGGCTACACCGGCTTATCACACATGTTAGAGCATATGATGTTTCAAGGTACGCCAAAATATGGCAAAGGTGTTTTGCTCAATGTGATGGATGAAAATGGTGGCGATATTAATGCTATGACCACCGCTGATTTCACCATGTACTATGAAAAACTCTCTAGCGATAAATTACCTTTAAGTTTTGATTTAGAATCTGATCGCATGCGACATTTAACTTTAAATCAAAAAGATTTTGATAAAGAAAAACAAGTGGTGATCAATGAACGGAAAATGCGAACCGATAATGATCCACAAGCCACTACCTTTGAGCGTTTAAATGCTGCGGGATTGTTAGGCAATCCATACTCTCATCCGGTTGTGGGCTGGCTCTCTGATTTAAACAATATGAAATTAGAAGATTTACGCAATTGGTATACTACCTGGTATGCTCCCAATAATGCCATCGTGGTAGTGGTCGGTGATGTTGACCCACAAAAAGTTTATCAATTGGCCGAACAATACTTTGGTCCTCTCAAACCACAAGTGTTACCTGCTATAAAACCTCATGCCATGATTAAGCCTCTGGGCCCGGTTAACGTACAAGTGGGCATGCCCGCTAATTTGCCTTTTCTACTGATCGGGTATAACGTACCTTCTCATACTAGCGATCCAAAAAATTGGGAGCCTTATGCTCTGGAAGTCTTGTCCGCTGTCTTGGATCAGGATAGTAGTTCTCGTCTAGAAAAAGAATTGGTTCGCAACAGTGAAATTGCCACAAGCGCTGATGACAATTATTCTTTATACGATCGCTTTCCCGATTTATTTGTTTTTGCTGGTATTCCCGCTCAAGGACATGATATCGAGCAATTAAAGGCCGCCTTTTTTAAACAAATAAAAATATTACAAGATACGCCCATTTCTGATGCAGAGTTGTCGCGTGTTAAAACTGCGTTGATTGCTCAACAAACCTACGGGCGTGATTCTATTAGCATGCAAGCTGAAAATCTTGGCAGATTAGTCGTAGTAGGTTTGCCATGGCAAGAGTTCGACAATTATTTTAATGAAATAGAAAAAATTACTCCGCAACAAGTACAAGCGGTCGCTAAAAAATATTTAGTGGAAGATCGTAGTATTACTGCTGTCTTAAATCCTCAATCCATTTCTTCTGATAAACCGTCTACACGTGAAGTATCGACATCCACGGGAGCTCGCCATGTTTAAAAAATCTCTCTGCAGTTTACTGTTTGCAACAGGGGCTCTGCTCACCTTCGCGCCCAGCCATATCACTTTCGGTGAAACTGCTGCGTCCCCACAAAAAAAGACATCGGGTGTTACCATTCAGCATTGGAATCTCACTAATGGTGCAGCGGTTTATTATGTTTATTTGCCACAACTCCCCATCGTCGATGTCGCTGCAACCTTCGATGCTGGCTCTGCACGTGACGATGATTCCTTCGGTATTGCTCGATTTACTAATAACAGCTTTTCGCAAGGCACAGGAAACCTGAGTACCGATGCTATTGCTGAAGCACTTGCAAGCCTTGGCGCTAAAATCGACAATAGCAGTGATCGGGATATGTCGACATTGCGATTGCGCAGTTTAAGCAAACCGACGCTATTGAATCCTACGGTTGATTTATTTTCTCGCTTAATAACCGCTCCCACCTTACCGGCTAAAAGTTATAACCGCATTAAAAATCAATCGCTACTTAAGATTAAACAAAAAGAGGAAACCCCTTCGAGCATTGCCTCTGTTGCTTTTTTTAATAAAATTTATGGTGACACACCTTATGCTCATGATTCTTTAGGCACTGTTGCAAGCTTGCAACAATTAACACCTAAAAAAATTGCTGACTTTTATCATCGTTATTATGTTGGCTCTAACGCTACCCTAGTGATCACCGGCGATGTAACACTTGAGCAAGCGAAAGCTATTGCTGATAAAACCGTTGGTAGCTTACCCGCCGGCACAAAACCTGCGGCACTGGTGATGACACTCCCTGAAAGTAAACAATCTCTGACTCAAATTCCTTTTCCATCTCCACAAACCGCCATTGCGCTGGGTGAAATAGGAATAGAACGTGCGAATCCAGATTACTTTCCTTTAAGTGTTGGCAATTACATTTTGGGCGGCGGTCCTTTAACCTCCCGTTTATTTATGGCTGTGCGCCAAGAACGTGGTTTAACCTATTCCGTTGGTAGTGATTTCATTCCAATGCAAGGCAAAGGTCCTTTCATCATCTCGTTGCAAACAAAAAATCAAGATCGTAATGAAGCGTTACAAGTCATCAATCAAGTCCTGAGTGACTATGTAACAAAAGGTCCAACAGCACAAGAATTAACTGCTGCAAAAAAACATCTCATTGGCAACTTCCCGGTTAACTTAGATAGTAATGCAGCGATTACGACGGTGGTGACTCGCATTGCCTTTTATCACTTACCTTTGGATTATTTAGATACTTATCGTGATAACATTAATAACGTTACGCTTGAGCAAGTGAAACAAGCTTTTGCAACGCATGTGCAACCTCTTGCCTTAACCACGGTCACCGTTGGCCCGAATCCTGCGCTCGATCATGATAAAAAAATCTAATCCCGGACAAGTACGCATCATTAGCGGACAATGGCGCGGCCGAAAAATTTCGGTGCCCACCATTGAGGGCTTACGCCCCACTACTGAAGCTGTGCGCGAGACGCTCTTTAACTGGCTCGCACCAATCATCGTCGGTGCGCGTTGTTTAGATTTATTTGCAGGTAGCGGTGCTTTAGGCTTTGAAGCATTATCACGCGGTGCGCAACATGTCATGTTTACGGATACATCCCCTGCGGTGATCCAACACTTGCAAAACACGACACAGCTCTTAAATGCCTCTGCCGATATTTTGCAGGTCGATGCAAGCCAGCCATTTGCTTATCAAGGTGACCCCTTCGACATTGTATTTCTTGATCCGCCTTTTCATCAAGATTTGTTAGAACACACCTGTGCTTGGCTTGATGAAAGTCCTTTGCTGGCAAACAACACTTATATATACATTGAAACTGAACGAGCCTTAACAAGTTTGCCAACACCCAGTCATTGGCATGTGGTTCGTGAAAAAAATTTAGGGCAAGTGAGTTATTATTTACTTTGGAGAGAATGACATGACACAAGATCAATTAAAACAAGCTGCTGCCGAAGCGGCTATTGCTCACATTGACGATGATATGATCGTTGGCGTCGGCACTGGCAGCACCGTGAATTTTTTTATCGATGCCTTGGCTCGCATTAAACATAAAATCGAAGGCGCGGTAGCCAGCTCCGAAGCCTCCGCTGCTCGATTAAAACAACACGGCATCCCCGTTTATGATTTAAATACCGTGGCGAATGTGCACATCTATATTGATGGCGCTGATGAAATCAACCATCACTTGCAAATGATCAAAGGTGGCGGCGGCGCTTTAACACGAGAAAAAATTCTAGCTGCCGCTTCTAAAAAAGTAATTTGTATTGCCGATGCTTCAAAATATGTTTCCTTATTAGGAAACTTTCCCTTGCCCATCGAGGTCATTCCCATGGCTCGTAGTTATGTGGCACGGGAGCTCATTAAATTAGGTGGTGAACCTGACTATCGTACTGGATTCGTCACTGACAATGGCAACATCATTTTAGATGTCCATCAATTTAAAATTTACGAACCATTAAAAATAGAAACTTTATTAAATAATATCACGGGGGTCGTGACCAACGGCTTGTTTGCACTACGACCTGCAGATTTATTATTACTAGCCACCCCCGAAGGAGTGCAACGTTATGGGAAATAAAAAACCGATCACACCAGAACAACGTAAAGCGGCACAGAAAAGATTAGCGATCTTAGCTGGTATCGCTGTGACACTGCTAGTGATTAATTTTGTTTATCAAATCTGGCATCGTTATGCCGCACCCGCTCCCGCATCAACGCCACTTACCCAAGTGAAGTGCCAGTTAGATCAACATCCTTGCTCTGTGATTTTACCGAATAATCGCGCGATTGAATTGTCTATCGAACCAAAACCGTTGTCGGTAGGAAAACCTGCAACCTTTTCTGTAAAGCTTGCACGATTAGCCGCAGAAAAAGTTTCCTTTTATTTGTTACCACTCGGCGTAAAAGATCCACAACGACAAGTTTTAGAAGCTACGGAAAAGAATGGCATCTATCAAGCACAAACAACACTACCGGAAAACAAGCTACCGAATCAGCAATGGATGATCATGGTGGTGGTGAAGACTGCTAACGAAACTGTTGGTGTGCCGTTTAAGTTCGGGGCGCCTTTGAAGTAAAGTAATTAAAAAGTCCAAGCCCTCTACATTTAGAGGGGTTATTTTCGCGCTCAGTCCGATTTACTTGATATTTTTGTATTATCATATACAATAAATATATATTTTGACAATATATGATCAAGTTATGAAGATTAAAACGTTTTTTGAAACACATCCAATTTTCCGGTATGAAGAATTTGCCGCTTTTATGGCATCCTCCTGTGGAACATTACGGCCAGAAAGTTGGCGGCAATTGCTAAGTTATCATCAAAAAGCGGGAAATTTGATACATATTCGAAAATACATCTATGCTGTTAAGCCCATGTCTAACCAAGAGACATGGCTTGATCCGTATCTTCTAGCTAGTAAAATGACAACCAATGCTATCCTTGCCTACCACACAGCTCTCGAACTACACGGCATTGCTTATACGCTTTTTAATGAGTTCACCTTCCTCGCGGCCAAGCAAACTCTCCCTTTTAACTATGAAATGCAACGATTTCGTGCCATCAGCCAACCAAAAGCTTTAGTCATGATTAATAATACTGATTATGGTGTCGATGTAATAAAACGTGGTGGCATGGACATTCGATTAACTTGCCTTGAGCGCACCATCGTTGATACTCTTGATAGGCCTGACTTAGGTGGTGGCTGGGAAGAGATCTGGCGCTCCCTTGGTAATGTAACTACTTTCGATGTCGAAAAACTCATTCGGTATACTTTACTTTTAAAAAATTCAACCACTACTGCTAAAGTAGGTTTTTTCCTGGAGCAACGACCCGCTCATCTTGAAATAGATGCGCAGCAGATAGAAAAACTCTTGCCCCATATTTCTAAACAGCCACATTATATGTCACGAGATCAGAGTGGCGAGGGAAAATATATTAAAAAATGGCAATTAATAGTTCCTATATCAATCATCAACCAAACCTGGGAGGAGCCGGATGCTGACAATATCTAATCAAGAATTAAAACAAGAAGCTAAAGCTAGAGGTTACCGTCCCGAGATAGTAGAAAAAGTTTATCATTTATTAAATTTATTAGAAGAATTCATGGCTGTTCCATATTTAGCTGACCGACTTGCTCTAAAAGGTGGTACTGCCATTAATTTGTTTTGTACAGATCAATTGCCGCGTGCGCAACAATCCTTGTCATAAACAATCATTAATTACTTCGGCATATGCCATTGACTACGCAATTCAACCAAGCGTTGATTCAACTCACTCAGGCTTTTCAGATTTTTGTTTTTTTCTTTCATCAAACCATCCATATAATGCAATGTACTCTGCGCTATATGATCTGGTTGATTACACAAAGCAAGGAGTTTTGAGTTAATATCATCAAGCATCGTCTTCATCACTTTTCGTACTAAGCCTAACTCTACATCGGCGATGTGTTTAGAGGACCATTGCAATAGATACAAATCTTGGCTATCAAAAGCGAGCAGCCCGCGTTTTAAACGTAAAAAATTATTGATCAGTACATCTGCTGCGTCCAATTCTGGATGATCTAGCGCTGTGTTCATTAAGCGATAATAAACGGCTTTATTCATATTGGCGCCATGCTGTTTTTCTAATTTATAGGCGTTCATCATGTGAATGTTGCACAGCATCACGCTTTTTTGTCGGCAACTGTAGGCTGGACCAAGGCTCATAATATGGCGCGCTTTTTTAATCACTTGGTCTGATAGTAACGGTTCTTTTTTCCTCGGCATTGAATAAATTAGTTTTATCGCATTGCGCATCATATGAAAACGGTAACGAGCTTGCGGATCGCGCTTAGTCTGCGCTGACCAATAAGGCTCATTTTGCAAAAAGCTCTCTTCATGGCTGGCCATTGCTAGCCGCACCCTTTCAATTCTTTGCGATAATGGCGCAATTTCAGGGTTTGTGTGCATTGGGTTTGCCCTCTATAGCAGAAACGACTGGCACGATCTGATTCACTGCAAGGTATTGTTCCAGAGCCGACAAACGCAATTCATTACGCTCGCTTTTTAGAGCGGCCTCCTGAGTAGCCAAAAGCGTCATCTGGGTCGCAAATAGCAAATTCACTTGCTCCGCAGGCAACTCTAAGAGTTGATGCCCACCCTCCTGTAAAAAATTGTCAATATCCAGCTCCAACTGTGGAAAAACTTTCAACAGCCTTGCTTTTGCTGCGCTCCGTGCAACGGGTTGTTTAAATAGGTGATTGCTGGTCATTGTACTGTTTTTACTCTTTTAGGGTCATACCGAAAATTTAGATCAGAGTATAGATCCAAAATATTAAATTCTAATTAAAGAAGAAGAAATAATTTAAAAAGATTGAATAACTTTTGCTCTCGTTAGTAAAAAAAGGCTCTTTACGTAGTAATTTATCGCGGTTCAAGCGATAATCGTACCTTACTTCTACCCAAGTATAAGCAAACAGATCGATTATATTGATGTTAAACAAATTTAAAGCAAAACTTAGCATCCTTATCCTTGCCTCAGCGATGAGTCTACCCGTTCTGGCGGCCGACGATTCCTCTGATTCTCCCGACCCTACTCCCTTAGGCAGCACCTTAAAGGACCTTGAGATCACTAAAAAAGAGCTGAATGCGATGGGTAATGCTGATAATTTGTTGCCCAGCAATGCGCCCTCAAAAAAACTTTCTATGAGCGAGTCCATCGCTTTAGCCCTGCGCTATAACAGTAGCGTACAAATTGCTGAAATCGATCGCATCACGCAAAAATTTAACTTATACCAAGCAGCAAATGAGTTTGAAATCCAGTATGCATTAACCGCTAGTTATAATGCACAGCAAGCACGTGTTAATAATTTAAGCATTCCCACCTATGGTAGTACTGTCACTCCCGTGGCTTCCTTAAATAATCATTATGGTGGTAACTACACCGTACAAATGAATAACCCCACCAGCAATGGTCTTTACAATCCAGGTCTTAACTTAACTGTCACTCAACCTTTGTTACGTGGATTTGGTAAAGATGTCACAACCGCAACTTACTACAATGCCATCGACCAAGAAGAAGCAAACAAACTATTATTGAAAAGTACGCTCATCAGCAACGTGTCAACAATTATTCAAGACTACCGCACCATTGTTACGAATCAATACAACGTAGAAACGAACAAACTCGGTTTAGATAACTACTCTGATACCTTAAAGTCAGTGAAAGCACTCATTGTCGCGGGGCGCAAAGCTCCCTCCGATATTGTCCAAGCAGAATCCGATTACACAACGCAAGAGGTCAATGTCGAGCAGGCTGAAAACTCCGTCATCACCAGTAAATTAACCTTGGTCAGCAGCATTGGCTTGCCGCCACAGATCAATTTCACCGTTCCCAATGATGTGGAAGACATTAAGCCGGTAAAACTCGATGCACAGTTACTATTTAATATTGCTCTTGAAAATAATCCAACTTATTTAACACAAAAACTCGTGGTCCGCCAAAATGAGCGCAACCTGCTAGTAGCTCGCGATAATATGCGCACACAATTAGATGCCACCATCAATGCCAACACCGGTAATGGTTCTGGCGGACGAGCGAATGCAGGATTACCCAGCCTCAGCAATAACCGCAATACATTATTGGCCGTTGGTTTCCAACTCACCGTGCCTATTAATGACTTTGCGTTGAAAAGCGCACTCATTAGTGCTCAAACGACCTTGTCAGAATCGAAGGTCGCACTCACTGCAGCAAAGTTTCAATTAATGAATAACATCATCAATGATATCACCAATGTGCAATCCAATTATAAGCAGGTGGTATTAGCTATCAACTCCGTGAATCTCGCGCAGAAAAACCAAGATATTTTAAATGCACAATATAAACTGGGCTTGAAATCCACTTTCGAAGTGAATGAACAATTAAAGAATTTATTATCTGACCGCTCACAGTTGATCAATGCGAAGATTACTTATTTAAATTCACTGACTCAGCTTTACAGTGACATGGGCATTTTATTGGAAAAATACAACATCAAGGTGCGATACTAATGGCTAGAAAATTCATCACTCACGTTGTAATGTTGGCAGCCTTACTACCCTTATTAGTCAGCTGCGGCAAGAAAGATACCGATGAAAAAACAGTGTGGCAAACGTTTAAAGTAACCAGCCAAACTGTTAACACACCCCTCTACTTTAGTGGCACTATAAAACCCTTTAAGGGTACGAGTGTTAGCTCCCCCATTGATGGCACCATTTCTCATGAGTTTTTTTCTTATGGCACTGCTGTCAAAAAAGATCAAAAATTATTTACCGTCACTTCTGATAAACTTCAAGAAGATTTTTCAGACGCTATCTCTGGTTATTTAAAAGCTGAAGCAGATTACAAAACAAAAACAAAAAAATACAAAGCCTCTGCGGAATTGTGGAAATTACAATTTATTTCTAAAGATTCTTTTAATGATGACAAAACCGCGAAAGATGATTCTTTCATTGCTTTTTTACAAGCGACTTATAAAGTCATCAAGATCGCTAAGCAATTAGGTGTGTATGAAGAATTACTCAAGATTAAAGTCGTCACCCCCGATATCATTAAACAATTATTATTGCGTTCTCGAAATTATATTGACATTACCGCACCGAAAGATGGGATTGCACTTTACCCGGAAAGTAGCACTAATAACAATGATGAAACGAAACCCGTCAGCTCTGGCTCTGAAGTTAAATCAGGACAAGTGGTACTTTCCATCGGAAATTTATGCGGCTATAAAGTGTTTGTTCAAGTGGATGAAATTAATATTAATCAAATTAAGGTAGGCCAATTGGCAGAAGTCACTGGACCTGCATTCCCAGGGATTTTATTAAAAGGACAAGTCACTCGCGTTGAGGCACAAGCAACCGCTAGTAGTAGTGGCGACTTGCCACAATTTCCAGTGACCGTAGAAGTCAGCAACACGAACCCCGCCGATCAATCGCTGATCCATGTCGGTATGACTGCAAAAGTCGCGATAGAAATACCACGCACGAATGTCTTGTTGATTCCCATCGACGCAGTTTTTCAACAAGATGGTGCGTCTATGGTGAAGATCAAAGATGCGCAAGGAGCGCTACATGACGTGCCTGTCATCACCGGTAGCACGTCGATGAATACTGTTGAAATCAAGCAAGGTGTAAAAGCGGGAGATACCATTGTCTACCATCATTGATATGCAAAACATTCGCAAGACGTATCAAGTCGGGCAGCATCATGTGGAAGCATTAAAAGGCGTTGCGTTTCACGTCAATAAAGGTGAATTGGTTTCTATCATGGGTTCTTCAGGTTCTGGTAAATCAACGCTGATGAATATTATTGGCTTACTCGATCATCCTGACACCGGCACCTATTTGTTAAATGGGCGCGACGTCTCAAAACTGACGGGGGATGATCTGGCGATGATTCGCAATCAAACCATTGGTTTTGTCTTTCAATCTTTTTTCTTGTTACCGCGGTTGAGCGCCGTACAAAATGTCGCTCTGCCTTTACTCTATCGTGGCATTTCTTCGAAAGAACGTTTAGCCACAGCGAAGGCCATGCTGACGAAAGTGGGTGTAGGCGATTATGCAGAACATCGACCCAGCGAATTATCCGGCGGACAACAACAGCGGGTGGCCATTGCGCGCTCTTTAGTGGGCAACCCTTCGATCATTTTGGCAGATGAACCTACGGGTGCGTTAGATTCCAAAATCGGGCAGGATGTTATGGATCTGTTTAAACATTTAAATCGAGAAGAAGGTGTCAGCATGATCATTATTACTCACGATCCCCATGTGGCAGAACAATGTCAGCGCATCGTGAAAATACAGGATGGCAATATTATTTCATAACCTTTTGGGATGGTAAAATACCGATGGATTTTATTCAGCAAGTCAAAGAAGCTTTTTCCAACTTAGCCGGTGCAAAGTTACGATCTTTTTTGGCGATTTTAGGTATTTTAGTCGGTACGGGTTCCGTAGTGGCGTTGGTGTCTGCTGGTCAATTAGCCACGGAGCATGCCTTAGCACAATTCAAAAAATTAGGTACCGATTTATTATCGATTAATATGTACCAAGCTTATAACCCTGATGATAAAGCGGCCGCTAAAAAAGAAATAACCACGACCACGATTCATGACATTCAAAAAGAAACGCCAACCATTAGTGAGATTGCACCGTATATATTATCTTTTTCTTCCTTGGCGTTTAATGGCAATAAACTCAATGGTAATGTTATTGGCAGTACGCAGGCGCTGCAAGGTGTCATTAAAATTGATATGAGTGAGGGACGTTTCATTTCCTTTTTAGATCACAGCCAAACCTATTGTGTGATTGGTGATAACATAGCTCAACAAATACGAAAGTTAGGTGGCTTTTCCTTAGTGGGCAATCAAATTCAGTTGGGGTCTCAGTTTTTTACCATTATTGGCGTTGCTAAACCCTGGGCTGAAAATTCATTTTTTAATCAAGATATCAATAATTCTGTGATCATCACCTTATCGGCGGCGAAGGTTTTATCGAAATACGCGCAAATTAGCAATATTGTTTTGCGATTAACACCTAAGGCCGAATTTGATCCAGTAGAAGCTAGCATTAAAAAAATCATTCAGCGCCAAGTGCCCGGAGAAAATATTTTCTTTAGAAGCCCGCAGGAAATTATCAGTAGCATGAGTTCACAACGTAAGACCTTAACGTTGTTATTGGCTTTAATTGGTAGTATTTCGTTATTTGTGGGTGGTATTGGTGTAATGAATATTATGCTGGTGTCAGTGGTCGAGCGACGACGAGAAATCGGGATCCGGATGGCGGTGGGTGCGAGGCGGCGGGATATTCAAGTATTGTTTTTGGTAGAGTCCGTGTCTTTGGCGTTGTTTGGTGGATTGCTTGGGGTTCTATTTGGTATTTTCATTTCCTTTATCATCGCTTATTTTGCGAAGTGGGGATTTACGTTGTTTTTCTTGCCACCGGCAGCGGGGTTTTTTGTGTCATTTATCGTGGGGATCTTTTTTGGATTTTATCCGGCGTATCAAGCGTCGCGATTGGATCCGATTGAGACGTTGCGATCGGATTAAGAAGGTTATTTTTTAAATGTAAAATGCACCTCTTGTCGAGATCTCACTTCTTCAGGACTCATCGGTGTTACTGAAACAGGTGCTAATTCACCACGATCCTCGGGGCTTGCTACAGGTTCACGCACTCGTCTTTTTGGTCCAAAATAATCATCAAAACGATCTTCGAGTTTCTCAAACCGTCTTACGACTTCATCACAAAACTCCATCATGGGCGCCATCGCTTTTGCCCAAAAAGTTTTGACTGCTTCTTTCTTCTCTTCAGAAGCGAATTTATCAACAAGTACATTTCCGGCAAACACGAGACCTGGCGTAACAATCATCGTAGTCCCCATGCTTGATAAAATCAATCCCGGTAGAATTAAAGGCGGGCAAAAAACAGCTAAGCCGCTTAACAGCACGCCAATTGCACACAGAACACTACCCACTTTAATAAATTTTGTTACACCGCTATCTCTGAATTTCACGACCTGTTCATAGGATAATTCGGCTTCGATGTTTTCTTTTCTTTTTTCATAGTTTACTTTATTGGAAAGCAATTCTTCTTTGATCTCTTCTAAACTAATATTTGGCTGCTCATCTAGCAATGCTCTAATTTTATTAAAAATAAGTGTTTTTGAATCATACTCTGCAGGATGCTTTGATAGTTCACGGTACGTTTCAACATTCTGACAAGCGCTAAGAACAAGCAATTGGTCAGCTATCGCAGCTAACTCATAATCTAAAAGCTGTTTTTCACGATCAAGCTTTTCCATCGCATCATCACTAATACCTTCTACTAACAAATCATCTCGGAAAAATCCCCAGGCAACAACAGTATTAATCACCAGATTGAGCACGATTTTTATGGGTGTAGAAAGCGTACCTGAAGGATCTAAGACATCCAGTTTTGCCACTACAACCGATAACATCGTTACAACTGCTAGTATGACAACCCACAATCCACTATTTCTTACAGCATATTTTCGACCGCCGTGATCCCAAGAAGCACGCCATGCATTGATCGCAGCCATTATTTTATTTCCTTCCTCCGCTTCAGCTGCTGCTACCAGCGAGTTTTTTGCCATAATGGAAAATTCCCAAATTAGCCACAGCGTATGGAAAGGAAGACCGATGGAACCTAAAATAAACGCTGTTAAGGGACCAAAAATAGGAAAACTGAGCAAGGTGGTCAGCACGCTAATCCGGACTGGATTCATAAGATTAAAGAAGAAGTGACCTTGTGCTGTATAAAAATATTTTTCAATGAATTTTTGAAGTTTAGATTTTTTTGCTTCTATTTCTTGAAGTTTTGATTCAAGCTTCTTTATTTCATTTTCTGTAGATTGTAACGATGAGAAGAGTCCCTCTTCTTCTTCCATAGTGGCAGTAGCCCGTGCATGAGTCTGGTTAGAATATGACTGTTTTAACAGCCTGTTAGCTCGATTAAGATAATATTGTGCTCGGCGATCACTACGGATAACCCCTGCTCGACCTTCTAAATAAGCGCGTGCAACATGACAACAGGCATCTGGATCTGCATGAGCCAGAAGAACAAGTCTCTCTAGCGGAACATAATCTACAAGATAATCATCTAATAATGAGGAACTCTCCTCAAGCAGAGGAGCATCAGGCATTGGCTTGTCAACATTAACGACTACCGCATTCCCCATCTCATAACCTCAATTATCTATAAAATACAAGTGGTTTTTCTTAAAATGACTCACACTAACTTGATACTATCAGAGGATTATTAAGTGATTATTAAAAAACCTCTTTGATTGGTTATATTTTTTACAACTTTCTGCTGTTATACGTTGTGATCACTAAGATTTAGCCCATCACATCATCTTTCCTTAAGAAAAAGCTAGCGTAATGACCACTTTTTGTGTTTATACTAGTCAATCAACAAAAAAGAGGTTGTAATTTTGGCGCGAGAATCGCATGAATCCATCGAATCAACGAGCTTATCGGGAAGCAGCGATCTTTCACAGAAGCCAGCGGATGAAGAATCCTTAGAAGAGCTATTAAAAGATCTATTAGCCTGGCTTTTGAATGTTAAAACGGCCTTATTAAAAAAGAGCAAAGTTTATGCAAATCCTGCTCTTGATCTGAAAATTCGGCATGTTCAGCATGAGATGCTCCCTGTAGCAAAAAATGCTAACACTATGAAAAAAGAGCAATTTTTTACCTGTATGAAAACCTATATCCAGCAGATGGGAGACTATATTCATTCATATCGCCTTGAACTACCCTTATATCCTCCTAAACGCAGTAATGAGGATACACATGATATAGCTCCCCCAACGCAGAGAACAACAGCACCCTCATTAATCGTAGAAAAAGGGGGCTACTCAACCAATAAGTGTATTGCTCGCTTGGCTGTTGGCCAAACTTTGAGCTGTTTAGTTATCATAAAATGTATTTTTATCTGTATTGGTTTAGGAGGTATCCATCCAGCGGTAGGTGCCGTTGCTGCTTTGGCATTAGTTAGCTTTATCCTAAACTCCATGCTGCGAGAAAAGTTGTCTGATGATGAAGAAGAGTTTGAGAAAAACCTCGCACACTCAGCTTCACCTCGTCGACTGACAAGATAAAAAATCCACCCCGTTAATGTCTAGTGAAAAGATCTTAAAAAGCATAATAGTTGTTTTGTACATTTTGGAAGTTCAATCTCCAAAATACACAGATTTAGAGGTATTTTAAGCAAAAAACTGTACATTCTGGAAGTTGTAACATAAAATTACACATATTCCAACTCTAGAAATAAGTGTTCTTGCCATGTTTGAACGTGAAATGCAGAAAGAATTGTGGGACTTAGCTCAACAATATCCCGTTGTCACCGTAATGGGACCACGACAATCAGGTAAAACAACCTTGGTTCGCGGGTCTTTCCCACAAAAACCCTGTGTTAACCTTGAATTGATCGATCAACGCACGCTGGCATTAGAAGACCCTCGAGAATTTTTAGCTCTCTATCCCGAAGGCGCTATTCTTGACGAAATTCAACGAACACCAGAACTGCTCTCTTATATTCAAGGGATCGTGGATGAAAAACAAAAAAATGGGTTATTTATTCTGACTGGTAGCCACCAACTCCCGCTACACGAAGCAGTCACGCAATCTCTTGCCGGTCGTACCGCACTACTCACTCTTTACCCATTAACTTTGGGAGAATTACAAAAAGCACATTACGATTTACCACTTAATCAACAATTACTTTCTGGATTTTATCCGCGAATCTATCAAGAACATTTAAATCCCACCAAGGCTTACAGCAATTATTTTCACACTTACGTTGAACGCGATATCCGGCAATTGATCAACATCAAAGATTTATCGCTATTTGAGCGATTTATAAAACTTTGTGCCGGCAGAATCGGCAATATTTTTCAACAAACTTCTTTAGGTAACGAAGTGGGTATTTCAAATCATACTGTGCAACAGTGGTTATCTGTACTAGAGGCATCTTACATCATTGTTCGTCTGCAGCCTTATTACGAAAATTTTGGGAAAAGAATCATTAAAGCGCCCAAAATTTATTTTACTGATGTCGGGCTAGCCTGTTATTTACTTGGCATTGAAACAGAAGCTCAAGTACAAAGGGATCCCCTCCGTGGCGCTTTGGTAGAAAATTTAGTTATTTTAGAATTAATGAAACATCGCAGAAACCAAGGTTTAGATCCACGTTTTTATTATTACCGCGATAATCATCAAAATGAAGTGGATTTAGTGATCTGCCAAGGTCATGAGTTAATTCCCGTTGAAATTAAATCATCACAAACTTTTCATTCTTCTTTTTTAAAGGGTCTCGACTATTTCAAGCAGCTTGCGCCTGAGCGAGTCCCCACAGGTTATGTCGTTTACAACGGAGAGTTGGAACAATCCATTAAAAGCTTTCAATTGTTAAACTATCGTCGCGCTACTAATATCTTTGATGAAAAAAAATAATACCGATTTTTTCATCTTCGCCAAAATGCCACCAGCAAAGCCAATACACCAGCGCTGGCGAGATAACCACTGTGGTGCGTGGCGAAGAACAAAGCTGATTCATAGAATGATTTATTTAAACTAAATATTCCCGCTACCGCTAATAAAGCAATGCCTATTCCTGTTAGCACACCAGAGACTGAAGATGCCTCGTGCTTAGGCGTTTCTACAATAATGGTTTTTTCTAACGTTGGAGTTTGTAATTTCGCATAAAGTAAATCTGGAATTTCTGGTAATTTCTCTAACCAAAAAGGCATTTGCCGAAAAATGTTTTTGACGAGAGCTTTCACCCCCATTTGTTCTTTGATCCAATTTTCTAAAAAAGGTTTTGCCGTTTTCCATAAATCTAATTCTGGATCCAATTGACGACCTAAGCCTTCAATATGCAACAAAGTTTTTTGTAATAAAATTAATTGCGGCTGGACTTCCATGTGAAAGCGTTTGCCCACTTGAAATAAGCGCAATAATAAGTGACCAAAAGAAATATCTTTTAACGGTTTTTCAAAGATGGGCTCACAGACCGTACGAATCGCCGACTCAAATTCTTCAATGCGTGTATTTGCGGGTACCCAGCCTGACTCAAGATGTAACTCCGCCACTCGATGATAATCTCTACGAAAAAATGCTACCATGTTTTCAGCTAAATATCGCTGATCGGTTTTGCTCAGTGTGCCAATAATGCCGTAATCAATCGCAATGTATTGCGGATTTTCTGGATGTTGATACGAGACAAAAATATTTCCAGGATGCATATCGGCGTGAAAGAAACTATCTCGAAAGACTTGTGTGAAAAAAATCTCAATGCCTCGCTCTGCCAGTTTTTTTAAATTCACTTGATGTGCGCGCAAGGTTTCTATTTGTGATACTGGAATACCATAAATACGTTCCATCACCATCACTTGTTCACGGGTTAAGGGCCAATAAATTTCCGGGATGTAAAGCAATTCAGAGTGCAAAAAATTTCTACGTAATTGCGCACCATTGGCAGCTTCTCGTGTTAAATCTAATTCATCTAAAATCGTTTTTTCAAATTCTCGAACCAATGCAATAGCATGCAAACGTCGTCCTGGTGGCCAGTATTTTTCAACCAGCGTAGCAAAGGTATAAAGTAGAGCGATATCTCGTTGAATGACTTTTTGTACATTAGGCCGTCTTACTTTAACCACAACGGAGCGACCATCCAATAGTGTTGCCGCATGAACTTGCGCAATGGATGCTGAAGCTAAAGGCTCCATATCGAAACTTGCAAACACTTCTGCGATTCGCTGGCCATAGACTTTTTCAACAATCATTTGTGCACCGCTAAAAGGTGGCACTTTATCTTGTAATTTTTCTAACTCTTTAATTAAATCATCAGGCAACAAATCTTGACGTGTTGAGAGGGCTTGACCAAACTTCACAAACACGGGTCCTAACTCTTCTAGAGACAATCGAATCCTAATCGCCATCGTCAAATTTTTATCGCGCAGCCAATACCAAGGGTTAAAGTATTTAATAAAACGGATGGGCGCAAAAAAATGCGTCGCTAAAATAATTTCACCCAACCCATGCTTGGCTAATACGTAGTTGATATGAATTAATCTAAAAAATTGTCCGGTGCGCATCATTGCGTTTCACCCTCCGTCAATTGTTTGATGCGAAGACTCAAACGATCTACATCACTGCGCAGTTCATCAACGTCATTTAAAAAATCGTCGGTTTCTATGCGCGATGGAAAACAAGAAATTTCATGTTGTACATATTCACTCACATTAAGCGTAAGCGTTTCTCGAGTTTTTTTCCCCCATCGGCAAGTTTGACGAATCATATTACCTAAGGTGTGCGCAATGCTATCTCCCGTCAATTTTGCTAAATGCTCTTCCCAATCAATGTCTAATTGATCCATGAGATCATTGAATTGTTGTGCGACCTGCATATTGCCGTCAATGGTCACATCGCCGGTTAATAGTCCTCGTCGCTGTTTAGAAAATTTCATCGCTGCTAAAGACCACAATGTTCCGCGAATTTCCGCATCGGGTGTTCCTGGAAATTCTCGCAGCAATTCCATCTTTTGACGAGAAAGGAAGAAATAAATCGTTTGCCCCAAGCCTTGCAGGTGCACTGCAACTACTTTTCCACTGAGAGGAGCTAATAATTCATCGCGATTGTGAGCTAAGCTCAAATACTGATTAATCACCGTTTGTAAACCTGAGAGCGCCATTGATATCATGTATGATTCCTTACCAGGGGAAAGACCCTTTTTGCTGGCTGAAACTATACCGTCAAATGAGATGAGATGAAAGAGGCGAGGTAACCACTCATATCATTTGAGGTGTGTGCCTGAGTCGGGTATATTACAAACAATCCTAGGTTTTCATGAGCGCCTACTTTCTGGGCTGATTCATCGATGTAAGTTGATTTTTATCAAGAACATTAGGGGCTGTTGACAATTCGCTAGTTTGCCCAAGATAGTAGAATTTCGACAGCCCTATTGAATAAGGCATGTTATGAGTATAAAAAAGCTTTCATGGCTTGATGCCAGAGACTTAATGGTAAAACTTCAGCCAGAGCTGGCAGCCATTATCGATCACATGCCGATTGATGAAAATCATTTCTTTTATAAGATGCGGTATCGCTATGGCGACCCGATCATTGACAGTGGCTCTCTACGCCTACCTAATTGCAATGAGCAAATTCCCTTAGGATCAGAAGAAGCAAAGGCAGCGATCTTACGCGAATTGGAGTATAGCTCCGTACCCACCATGCTTTTATTATCGAAGGGTGCTGAAGTTTATACCGAGCCCGATCAGCGTGTTTCACCCTTAGCCGTATTAAAAACTGGATACATGCCTGGTTTGTGGGAAACTCTCGATCCTGGTTCTAATATTTTTGTTTCTAAAAATTGGAATATCTCTGCTGGCGCGCGCAGTATTTTTTTCCTACCCAAAATTACTAATCAATTACATCATGAACGCTTGGTAAGAAAGTTAAAGCTTAATGAACGGCTCGTTAGTAGCCCCTACCAACAGTGGCATTTATTTAAAAAACTTGTTAATACCGTAGCACCTGATGATTGGTTCTGCGATATTTTAGTGTTCTCTAAGGGATGGTTTTTATCACAAAAAGATGGCAGTGCGTGGGATGCCTTTCGTTTTAAATTGTTAAGTGTTGCGTGGGAACAAACGCAAATTTGGCGTAAAAAAATGTATTCAGAAATTACATGGGAAACTTTTTTGAGTGCCTTGGCTAAAAGAAATATTAAGACTTCACAAAATGAACTTTATATTGCGCAACATTTAATTGAAATTGCCTATGGTTTATATCCTGGTTTGCGACCCGCGGTTGATGATGAATTTGCACCGATTCATTTGATTCAAAAAATCTATGTGGAAAATTATGGGTTAGATCAGTATGCGCCGGTTATTTTTACACCTTATCATAGAGATCCAAAAGTACCGGACTCTAAACCGATTTATTTTTCCTTGGGATCGCCAACTAACATGCATTACTCGATCAATGAACGACAAATTCCCGTTAATATCGATATTTTGCGCAATATTATACGGTTAAATGATTTGATTCAGGAAAAAGAATTGTTAGCGGCAGAGTCTATTGTGAAAACTACCAACCCGATTCAATATCGATATTTTCACCGCACAGCGTGTCCGCGGGATCGGATTTTAGCGGCACGTGAGATGGTGAATTATGATCCGGAGTTGGAAATGATCATGGCACGCTATCCTGATCGCGTCTTTCCGAACCACTGTCATTTTGTAAATGGCTGCATTACGGTGACTCATCCTCTACGAAAATAGATCTGCAGAGAACAAAAATTTATAGATATCGAATTCCCAGTAAAGAGAACTTAAAGAGTGCCTTCTCCCCTTGAGGGAGAAGGCGCTTCTTAAAAGTTTTTTTAATGATTCTGACATTCATTCATTTTATTCCCCACAAAAGAGGACGAGTCTTTCCTTCTTAGAAATCTCAATCCTGCAAATGCAGTCGTTCCCATAAAGGTTTTAGTAGAGAGCTGTCTGCCACGGTTACTGCGGCCTGTTGATAAATATCAAGAATGTCTTTTACGCTCAGTGAGCCCGCTTGTTTATCCACAATCAACTGCGTTAAGTTGTAAGTAGTGTCTGCGTGGTGATTACTAGCGGTAATGAGGGTTTCTACGATTTCACCCATGGATTCATCTTGATAATTAGGATCTAAAATCTCTGAGAAATCAAAGTTGAAATCTTCATCGGTGTCAGCATCAATAGTTTGTGGTTTTTTGGCCATGATTGTATCCTTGTTGCAAATTAAGAAGAGAAGTTAAGCATCTTTGAGGGGGATCTGGCAAGTTTTTTTGGAAATTTTTTTTACGATCTTGTTGGGATCGGTGTAAGCGGTGCCAGGCACACGAGAAGGGCTGTTAGCCCGTGCAATAAATGTTGAACTTTAAGTATGATGGCACATCTCATTGAATTAATGTGCCAGACACCACCGGCAATTACGATCTTGTTGGGATCGGCGTAAGCGGTGTCAGGCACACGAGAAGGGCTGTTAGCCCGTGCAATAAATGTTGAACTTTAAGTATGATGGCACATCTCATTGAATTAATGTGCCAGACACCACTGGCAAGATTCGTAGACACCAACCGTAAGATTCTTCAGACACTGACAGCAAGATTTTGCGAAATACTTAGAACTTATAACCGCGATGCAACGCCACAATACCGCCACTGAGATTATGGTAGCGACAGTTTTCAAAGCCAGCTGCCACCATCATCCCTTTTAGGGTCTCTTGATCTGGATGCATACGAATTGACTCAGCTAAGTATTGATAGCTATCTCGATCTTTGGCTATTTTCTCACCTAGCCATGGCAATAAGCTAAAAGAATAAAGATCATAGAGTTTGTTAAGCCCTGGCAATACCGGCTTTGAGAACTCTAAGACTAACAATTGCCCACCTGGTTTTAACACACGAAAGATTTCCCGCAAAGCTGCATCCTTATGGGTAACATTGCGCAGGCCAAAGGCCATGGTGACACAATGAAAGTGATTGGAGGCAAAGGGGAGGGCTTCAGCATTAGCTTGTACGTATTCAATACCTTGAATCAAACCATGGTTAATTAATCGATCACGGCCGATGCTCAGCATGGAGCTGTTTATGTCAGATAGCACCACGTTCCCATCTTTTCCAACCTTTTCGGCTAATTTCATCGCGAGATCGCCGGTACCACCCGCCAGATCCAACACTTGTTGCCCCGCGCGCAAGCCGGTGAGGTGAATAGCGATTCGTTTCCAAAGACGATGGATTCCCAAGGACATGAGATCATTCATTACATCATACTGTTTCGCAACGGAATGAAAGACCTCCGCCACTTTGTGTTCTTTTTCCGCCACAGGAACGGGCTTATACCCAAAATGCGTGGTTTCTTCCACAGAGGGCTGTCGTTTAGTCTCGTGATCCACCGGCACTCTCCAGACGTGTGAGGTATTGTTGCCAATTCTCAGATTGATGAAGCCCCAGATCATACAACAGATCCCAGGAATAAATCCCCGATTGATGCTGATCATCGAAAATAAGTTTCACCGCATATTGACCCACGGGTTCAATGGCAACGATATTAACTTCACGCTTGCCGGTTTGTAAAATGCCTGGGCCACCATGGCCAGTTACTTCGGCGGAGGGAGAAAAGACCCGCAAGTATTCGCAACTCATGCTGAACTCACGACCATCATCAAAGCGCACTTGCAATTGCCGCAACTTTTGCAACAACGTTATTTCTACAGGAATGGGCGATTGCGTCATGTTATTTACCTGTTATAAGAAAAATTTTCTAATACCAACTTCCTTGTAAAGACATCGTAAAGAGTGCCTTCTCCCCTTGAGGGAGAAGGTGCCCAACGGGCGGATGAGGGGTGATCAAATTTAGTAGAACACTTTATTGAAATGAACTATTAGACACTCCTCATCCGGCCTTCGGCCACCTTCTCCCTCAAGGGGAGAAGGCACTCTTTACGTGTTATTTCAATGGCTCTTACTTTATTGCTCTATAGCGCAATAATCCATAAAAAACTAGAGAATATAATGACTCAAATCTTCATTTTTTGCCAAGTCTTTTAATTTCGTATCCACATAAGCGGCATCAATCACGATGGATTCACCTTGACGATCGGGCGCTTCGAAGGAAATACTTTCTTGTACGCGTTCCAAGATGGTATGTAAACGACGAGCTCCGATATTTTCGGTGGTTTCATTAACATGAAATGCAATTTCCGCAAGGCGCGTAATCGCATCCTTGGTAAATGACATATCCACTTTCTCTACATTCATAAGAGCGACATATTGTTCGGTAAGCGACGCATTAGGTTCTTGCAAAATGCGTTCGAAATCTTGCACCGACAATGCATGCAATTCAACGCGAATTGGTAAGCGGCCTTGTAACTCAGGGATCAAATCCGATGGTTTCGATAAATGAAATGCACCTGATGCGATAAATAAGATATGTTGCGTATTGACTGTGCCATATTTAGTAGACACTGCACAGCCTTCGATTAATGGTAACAAATCTCGCTGTACGCCCTCACGCGATACATCAGCACCGCTCGTGTGATCACTACGACGGCAAACTTTATCAATCTCATCAATAAAGATGATGCCGTTTTGTTCCACGGAACGCAGCGCTTTTGCTTTGATTTCTTCTTCATTCAGCAAATTGCTAGCTTCTTCCTCTTGCAAATACTTGAGCGCTTTTTTAATCGGAAGTTTTTTTGTTTGCTTGCGACCGCTACCTATATTTTGAAACATGCTTTGCAATTGGTTGGTTACATCTTCCATCCCTGCGGGAGCGACAATATCAACACCCACCGGTGCCACTGCTAAATCAATTTCAATGTCTTGTTCATCTAAGTCGCCTTCTCTGAGTCGCTTGCGGAATAATTGTCGCGCTTCACTTTCAGCTTCTAATTCTGATTTTTCTTTGAAGGGATCTCGTGCTTCTGGCAATAAGATATCTAAAATGCGATCTTCCGCCGCATTAAATGCTACGTCTTGTACTTTTGCTAATTCAGCTTGACGAGTGTTTTTGATGGCAGTTTCAACTAAGTCTCGCACCATTTGTTCGACATCACGGCCTACATAACCAATTTCCGTAAACTTCGTTGCTTCCACTTTAATAAACGGTGCATTCGCTAAGCGTGCTAAGCGTCGCGCAATTTCTGTTTTACCAACACCGGTGGGGCCAATCATGAGAATGTTTTTCGGAGAGATTTCATTACTGAGCTCTGGGTTTTCATTCATGATTTGCATACGACGCCAGCGATTACGCAAAGCGATAGCAACCGCGCGTTTTGCTTCTCCTTGGCCAATAATATATTGATCAAGTTCTTTAACAATTTCTCTAGGGGTAAATTCGGGCATAATGGGATCTCTTACTTTTTAGTGTCTAATTCTTCTATCACCAAATTTGTGTTGGTGTAGATACAAATGTTAGCAGCGATATTTAAGCTTTTAACTACAATGTCGCGCGCGTCCATCTCGGTATTATCTAATAAGGCACGAGCGGCGGATTGTGCAAAGGGGCCGCCTGAGCCAATGGCAATTAAGTTATCCTCTGGCTCGATCACATCACCATTACCAGTGATGATGAGGGAGGTTTCTTTATCGGCAACCGCTAATAGGGCTTCTAAGCGACGCAACATCCGATCGGTTCGCCAATCTTTAGCTAACTCTACGGCTGCACGGGTCAAATTACCTTGATACATTTCTAATTTGCCTTCAAAGCGCTCAAATAGGGTAAAGGCATCTGCTGTACCGCCTGCAAAGCCAGCAATGATTTGATCTTTATAAAGTCTTCGAACTTTACGGGCATTGCTTTTCATGACTGTGTTGCCTAGGGTCACTTGGCCGTCACCACCGATAACGACTTTCCCCTCGCGACGAACGGATAAAATGGTTGTTCCTCTGTATTGCTCCACAGGGTTGTCCTCTTTTGATTAAAATAAGCGCCTAATGTATAGATCTTGGGGAAAATTTCAAGTTATTCCATAAAGGATAAATTAGCATAGGCAATCACCAGCCATTTACTGCCTTCTTTATCAAATTTCACCTGTGCTCGAGTATGAGCGCCTTGGCCTTCAAAATTGGTGATGGTGCCGTAGCCGAATGAGGGATGTTTGACTCGTTGTCCTAGATGAAAACCGCTTTCATCTTCAACATGTCTCCTCGCCGGTACTGCATGACTCTTCTGCCGCACACGAATATCTTGTACATACTTTTGTGGGATATCACGAATAAAGCGTGAAGGACGATGATAACTTTCGCTACCATGTAACCGTCGAACTTCCGCGCAGGTCAATACTAATTTCTTCATCGCGCGTGTCATCGCCACATAAAATAACCGCCGCTCTTCCTCTAAACGCAATGGATCATCCTCCGATAAATAATGAGGAAATAAACCTTCTTCCATGCCTGCGACAATCACAAAGGGAAATTCTAAACCCTTCGCTGAATGCATCGTCATCATTTGCACGCAATCGGTGAACGCTTCTGCTTGTGTGTCTCCGCTTTCTAAAGCAACGTGAGATAAGAAAGCGGTTAAGGGTGACATGGATTCTTGATGAGGATCCGGAGAAAATTGATTAGCTGCTTGAATCAATTCTTCCAAGTTTTCTACTCGCGATTGTCCTTTATCCGTTTTATCTGCGCGATGGTGATCCATCAAGCCGGTCCTTGTTAAAACTTGTTCGATGATATCTTTTAAATGAAGATCGCGAGTGGTTTGTGTCAACTCTTCAATTAAATTTGCAAATCCTTGTAGCGCATTGGTAGCGCGTGCCGATAAACGGTGTTGCTGGATGACCCCTATCATAGCTGCCCATAACGAACTTTGCTGCTCTCGAGCAAATTCGCGAATATCCATCAATGTGCGTTCACCAATCCCGCGGACTGGTAAGTTGATCACGCGTTCAAATGCGGGATCATCATCACGTCCCACTAACAAACGTAAATAAGCAAGTGCATCTTTAATTTCAGCACGTTCAAAGAATCGCAATCCGCCATAAATACGATAGGGGATACGTTCTAATAATAAGGCTTCCTCCAGCGCACGAGATTGTGCATTGGAGCGATATAAAATTGCAATCTCTTGTCGCGCATGACCGTCTTCCAACCAACGTTTAATTTGATGCGCGATAAACCGCGCTTCATCGATTTCATTAAAGCCGCCATACAAACCAATGGCTTCGCCTTCTTCGCCCGTTGACCAAAGATTTTTACCAAGACGCTGACTATTATGAGCAATCATGGCATTTGCTGCTTGTAAGATCACATTGGTGGATCGATAATTTTGCTCTAAACGCACTACTTGTGCATTTGGAAAATCCTCTGTGAAACGTTGCAAGTTTTCTATTTTCGCACCACGCCAACCGTAAATCGATTGATCATCATCACCCACCACCATCACATTGTTATGCTGACCCGCTAACATGCGTATCCATGCATATTGGATCGGATTGGTATCCTGAAATTCATCTACTAAAATATGACGAAAGCGTTGTTGATAATGGGCTAATATATCGGGGCAACGTAGCCATATTTCGTGACTACGTAATAACAATTCTGCGAAATCAACCAAGCCACCTTGTGCGCAAGCGCTTTCGTACGCTGTATAAACCTTTACTAAAGTTTTTGTGACGGGATCATCGAGTTCATCAATGTGCTCTGGTCGCAATCCTTCATCTTTTTTACCATTGATGAACCACTGAATATTTTTCGGGGACCATTGTTTTTCATCTAAATTCAAAGTTTTTAATAAGCGTCGAATTAAACGATATTGATCTTCACTATCTAAGATTTGAAAATTTTCTTTTAATCCTGCTTCTTGCCAATGTCTGCGCAACAGGCGATGGGCTAAACCATGAAAAGTGCCAATCCACATGCTTTGTGCGGAATAAGATAATAAAGATTCGATCCGGCTACGCATTTCACCAGCTGCTTTATTGGTAAAGGTTACCGCTAAGATATTGTGAGGTGACGCAGATTCTTTTTGCAATAACCAAGCGATGCGATGCACTAACACACGCGTCTTTCCCGAACCTGCACCGGCTAAAATTAATTGATGACCGCAAGGCGCCGTCACTGCGGCTTGTTGCGCTGGATTTAAATGGCGGATCAAATCGTTCATGGCTGGCATTGTAGCGAAATGGGGGAGGGATTACAAAGTTAATTAAGAGTTTTTTCTAGGCCTTATTGCACTTGCCGGCATTACATCTAAGCTTGTTTCTTCAGAAACTCCTTCTTCTTCACTTTGAGAGAAATCTGATTCATCATCAACAGGAGCTGCCATAAAATCGCGGCTACTCGATGCAGATGCAGGTGTTGGAGCAGAAGAAGGTGCGCTTGCTACCCTGGCTCTGCGAGATCTCTCTAAGTCATAAATCTTCTGAGGCCACGCCGTTATCTCTGCCACATCATGGTCTGTCGCAGAAAAACTAGGACACCATTTCCCATAGAAATATTTTAGATAACGAGCATAATCACTTTCAAGTAAGGCATCTTTTCCAATAGCAAATAATTCACTTAATAAAAGAATTTTCTCTGCTTTTGTGCCAAGATGATCATCTAACAATAACTTCATGGCTGAGATCAGCAACTTACGAAAAACACTAATAAGCTCACTATATTCAAGCTGCCCTCCAGATTCCTTAGCCCGCAGCGGGCGAACTTCGGCTAAAGCCTTCTCAACATACTCGCGCTGTTTTTTAGTATTTTCATTGGACTCAAGCACAGTAGCAAACTTCAAATGATTATCCAAATACGCGGCTAACCATATTAAAGGCTCCAAATCTTTCGATTTATATTGTCCACAACTCACGGGGAGTAATGGTTTAGAGGGGATGGTTTCATAATAGGACGGTAAATAACGCTCTTTCCTAGAATTAGTACCAGGTAATACTGCATCTTCCCCGGCATGGATAGGTGGCGGCTGCGGCAAAGCATGACTCTGAAATGCTGACCCACTAGCCATCGAGCGCTTACTGAAAAACCCACGTTTACCAAACATAAAAAACCTCTTTATACTATTCGCTGATCAATTAATAACATAACACTTATCTTTAATTAGGCAAACTCAAATCTTCGATGAAGGATATACCGCCTATTCCAATGCCAGAAAATCGCATCTTCATTGGCGAGCGGTATAAATCAATAAAAAGTTTCCCGTAAATCTGTACAAATATACCAGTCGACTATGTAATTTGTACAAGTTCACAATGGAAGAATACTCATGTGGATCCCGCGACCCTTATCTCAAGGGACTGTTATTTATACGGGTGACACTAGTATGATCAGAAAAGATATTCACATCTTACCATGGCATGATCTTGATACTGTAACTGACGATCGCTAACGTATTAGCAATATACCGCTCGTACCTTAAGATGCGAATCTAGCACTTTGCCCTGACAGTCATCTTGCAACGATTGTCAATCGCAAAAATCCTCATGTGGGGTCAGCCACACTGCGGTTTTTGCTCAATCCAATCGTTGCAATCTAACCGCCATGGCTGTGTGCTAGATTCGCATCTTGAGGTACGAGCGGTATAGACGGACCTTTATCAACCTTAACTAAAATCCTATTACAGTAGGATTTTACTAGATTATTATTGTTTTTTAAGATTAATCCTACTATATTAGGATTAATTGGTAGTTAAATCTAAATCTATCGATTAAGTCTACTGCAATAGGATTATATGGCTAAGCAAATTAAAAAATTAGAGACCCCCAATCTTCAACAGCCACTAACCGTGGAATTGTTAGGAAAGGCTATAAAAGCACGCCGAACTCAAAGTGACTTGCGGTTAGAGGACGCAGCTGCTTTATGTGGCGTCGCTAAAGAAACATTTATGAAAATTGAGCATGGACAACCAAGCTGTCAATTAGCAAGTGTCTTACAAATTTGTTCTGGTTTAGGAATCAATCTTTTTATAAAACCATGGGTAGAGAATAATGAGGGCGAAAATGACTGGAGATAAGCAGCTCTTAGATGTTTATCTAGGCGGGATTCAAATAGCTAATATTGCGCTTGTCGAAGATCAATTATATTGGAGTTATAACGAAAATTGGCAAAAGACTGGTTACGCTATTTCTCCTCATCTACCTTTGCATGAAGAGATTTCACCATTAAACGTCCAGCGGTTTTTGCGAAATTTATTACCTGAAGGAAATCCTTTAGAAATATTAGTTAATAGTTTTCATTTAAGTAAATCTAATACCTTTGGACTTGTTCGCACCTTAGGATTGGATATACCTGGCGCATTAGTGATATTGCCACCAAATCAACTAATTCCTAATCAAGCTAATTTTCGATTAATAACTGATGAAGAATTAGAAGAGCGTTTGAATCTTAACGACCCCTATAGCTTAATCATTTGGGATGGGAAACCGCGTCTTTCAGTTGCTGGGGTACAGGATAAAATTAACGTAGTGCTCAACAAAAAAAAGCAACTTGGTTTTGGAGAAGGTAGCCTGTGTTCTACCCATATTCTTAAATTTGAAAAACAAAAATTATCTTATTTAGTATTAAATGAATGTTTAAGTATGCAGCTTGCTAAAAACTGTGGATTGAATGTTGCTAAAGTTCAAATGCAGCGTTTTGGTCCATATCCCGCTTTATTGGTAGAACGTTTTGATCGGAAATTAATTACCAATAATATAGTGCAACGACGCCATGTAATAGATGGTTGTCAGGCGTTGAATTTACCTCCTGAATATAAGTATGAGCAAAACCTTGGAAATGATCGAGATGTGGCGCATATAAGAGATGGTGTAAGTTTGCCTAAGCTTTTTAATTTCGCAAATCAAGGATCAACCCTTTCTGAATATTTAATTGCGGATACATTTCACGAAAACGCGCAATTCCTCGCGCATCCTTTTGCTTGAATTTTAGTGATAGCATCATCAAAATTCAAGCAAAAATCCGTTTTTGGCCGAATTCTGATGATCACATCATCAGAATTCGAGGAAAAATGCTATTGTAGCTGAGCAGATACGATAGCTGTTTTCATTTTTTGTAGTGTATCCTCTGGTACAACCTTTGGGTCCGCAGCATAGATCATCGAATAATTTCCATCGGGCATATTAAATGACTTAATCACTTGCCAAAGATCCTTACCATTTGGACACCCGGTCATGGAGGTCGTATAGATAATGACGTCTTTTTTTGAAGTAATCATCTGCGAACTATTCTGGCGACAGGGAATCACTTTATGTTGGTTCAACACAATTTGCATTGCATTCTGCAAAGGCGTCTTATCACCCAAGGTAAAACCCATCTGTAGGTTTTGAGGATATCCTGACGTAGACGAGGATGGCAGATAGGTTTTCGTGTAACCCGTAGCGTCTTGCTGATTACCCGCTAATCGCCAATGCATGGATTGCGGCAATTGGATGTTATAGTTGTAATGACCTGTTGCAGGATTAGATGCAAAGGCGTGACCAATAAATGCTATTAAGCCGACCGATATAAAGATAAGAATGTTTATTAAGCGCATTGCGTATAACCTCTTTTTAAACAACTGTTTGTGATCTCAATGTTATTATTTTATAGCGCCAGCTGGTTTATTAATAAACCAGACTTAGCGCGACATTATTGACTTCAATAACGCCTGTTGTCAACTAACCCGCTCGACTTACCGCCGATGAAGCTATACCAATCATTCTCGTTACAGACCCAAATTTGTTGAGCTAATGGGCTGTATTTGTGCAAATTTTTAAAAAAATGTTATAATTTATATGTCCATTGTTGGCTAAGGATTGATCATGAAAGTAGAGTTCAAAAAAAGCATTACATTCAAGGTATTAAAACGCATTGATACCCTTTCGGGGGATATTGTTTTGCGTTCTGATGTTGCAAATATTGCCGCACCCCGCCAAATTAGCCGCGCCTTAGACCGCCTTGTAGAAAAAAAGTATCTGGCAAGACTCGGCTATGGTGTATATGCCAAGTTGGCTCATTCTAAGGTTGCTCAAACAACCTATCTCAAAGAAGGAGTTCTCCCAACCATGCGAGCAGCGCTAAATCGCCTTAATGTTCGCTGGGAACCATCCCCTGAAGAGCGCGATTACCAAGCAGGGCGAACAACACAAATCCCAGTTAATCCAACTACAAAATTAAAAGATAGGTTTCGTCGACAATTGCGTTACCGCGGAATGGAACTAACACGTGGTTAAACCTCTCAATCCAGAACAGTTAAAAGAGCTGGTTTCTATTACATCCGAAAGATTGAGTATCAAATCTCCAGCGATCATTGAAAAAGATTATTACGTTACTCACATTATTAACTGCCTTGCAAACCTTGAGAATGAATACTTCAGGCTAATATTTTCTGGCGGAACATGCTTAGCCAAGGCACACAAAATCGTTAAGCGCATGTCAGAAGATATCGATTTTAAGATTCAAATTAAACATCATGATAAAATATTTAGTAAGAATCATCTACTAAAGGAATTAAAAAAGTTCCGCTCTCAAATCATATTATCACTGACACTTCCCGATTTAATCATCAGCAATCATGCCGTGCGAAATGAAGGACAATACTTGCGTGTTGAATTAGCTTATCCTGCCTTATTTACTGTTAGCGATGCTTTAAGACCACACCTCTTGCTGGAATTCACATTGTCCGATGTTCGTCTTCCAACTGAAAATCTAACTATTAACACCATTATTGAAGATGCTATTAAAATAGATGCTATCTTCTTACCTTCCTTTATCTGTTGCATTTCAACTGATGAGACCGCTATTGAAAAATGGGTTAGCTTAACACGCCGTATCGCAGCCATTGACCGTGCTTGCCACTATGATGACTCTACGTTAGTTCGACATATTTACGATCTTAATGCCATTAGACAGGCTGAGAGAATTGGCGAAGATTTTTTTAACTTGGCAAATATAATCGTTAACTGCGATGCTAAACAATTTAAAAACCAACATCAAGAATACTTCAATAACCCTAGTATTGAAATTCAAAGATCATTGGAAATTTTAAGCACTAACATGATCTGGAAAGAGCGTTACCAAAGGTTTATTGATTCGATGGTATATGAAAAAATCTCCATGATCGATTACCATACTGCTATACATCACTTAGCAAACCTCAGCAAAAAAATTCTTAGCGACTTGATGTATGCTTAGAACACAGAATGTCTCTTCTTGCATTTCGTATTTAGATAAATTGCTTGATCAAAACACCTATGTTAGTCTGCTTCAAAAAATAAGGTTACTATGAAAATGCAGAAATTTTTTCTTATCAAATTACGTTCAATCATCATCTTGCTTCCTATGATTTGCTTGTTGTCGTTAACTACACATACGACCAATGCTGAAAAGCCTGTTGAGAGCACCTCTAAGAAGCAAGCAACTCTTTCACTACCTGACAAACGGACTATCTCCATTGAAGTGACCTCCACCAAAACCCCTATCGACCCTACTGATGAGGAGCTCGCTAATGATCCCGCGGCAGCACAAACTCACGGATATTCCGAAGCATTGATAAAAGATAATCACAATGTCTTACTGGGCCGATTACAATTCTCCACACCCGTAGTAACGTTTGAAACTTACAAATTTAAGGAATTAAAAAGTCCTTTAATTATTTTTTTGGCCGTTGATGAAACAACGCCTACACAATCTTTTTTCAGCGTTTACCCTCGTATCATTGCTGGCAATCATTTAGAACTCTTTCCCTCTACCTGGGGTTTTAGCTCATTCTGTGGAGGATTTTATATAGGACCTCTGTCAAAAAATCAGAGCCTTGGTGCCGCCACTTGGCAATGCATCTGGCCCGATCATGATAATTCATCACATGCCGCCCCACACCGTTATGCAATTTCATTATACCGCTGGAACGGTCATGAACTCCTTCTTCAAAAATCCTATCGCACGAAAAATAAATACGACAGCGGTGAGGATGCATTAAAAGCTAACCATATTGTCGTACGCGATATGGTGAGTGATTTCAAAGAAGCTCTTGACTATTTTTAAGCATAGTTATGTAAGTTTCCAATTTTTAAATGTTCTCTTTTTTATCTTTTTCGTTTACATCACCCGGTTGGTCATCGATGGATCTTATCAAAATCTTATGTATTGCTTAAGACTTACTAAAAGATG
Organism: Gammaproteobacteria bacterium; assembly: GCA_020051155.1. Lineage (GTDB taxonomy): Bacteria > Pseudomonadota > Gammaproteobacteria > UBA1113 > UBA1113 > JAGVJK01. The sequence continues at coordinate 70,948 of JAGVJK010000018.1, forward strand.
ATGGTATACGAAATTCTTCTTCTGCTATAATCCAGGTTGTGTTACCGAGGATTTTGGAGGTTATGGTGTTTTTTCTTGTGATATTAGCAGTCCTTATTCTAATCGCTGTTTACATTGTCTCTGTCTACAACACACTCATTGCGATGATTGAAGCTGTTCGCAATAATTTAAAACAAATCGATGTTCAATTAGATCGACGTTTCAAAGTATTCGAATCATTGATTAACGTAGTCCGCAAATATATGGATTATGAACAAACCACGCTGAAAGATGTTGTTGCCTTGCGCGCAAAAGCTGAGTCTGCCAAAAATAGTGGCGATGAAGCAGGTCGTATGGCCGCTGAAAATCAAATTTCAGGGATTGTTTCTGGGTTGAATGTTGTGTTTGAGCAATATCCAGATTTGAAAGCCAATCAAAATGCTATGCAGTTGCAAGAAGAGATCGTCAGCACCGAAAATAAATTAGCCTTTGCGAAGCAAGCAGTCAATGATAGCATCGAGCGTTATAATGCGCGCAAGAAAATGTTTTTTACTGCGATGGTTGTTGGAATGTTTAAATCGAAATTAGATTTTGATTTCCCTTATTGGCAATTAGAATCGCCAGAGAAAATCAAAGAAAGAGAAGATTACACGGTAAACTTATAGGTTATTATGGCAAAGCCTTTAGATGAGTTTCATGCTGGTGTCGGTGATTGGCGTGCGGTGATTAAACGAAATAATCGCCGTACGCTCATTGTTATTAGCCTTTTCATTATGTTGTATATTCTATTAGGATTGCTCGTTGATACCTTTATTTATTCACAGCAATATCGAACTGCACCCATAGGAGCTATTTTTCATGCACTCATCACCTGGCATATCACGCCCTATGCCACGATCATCACTACCATCATCGCCGTGATATCCCTATTGGTTGCCTTTGCATTCCATGATCGCATTATGCTGTTAGGCACGGAGTACCATGAAATCACACCGGAAACCGCCACTGATTTAAAAGAAAAACAATTATATAACATTATTGAAGAATTAAAATTAGCAGCAGGCCTACAATACATGCCGCGCGTGTTTATCATGGAAGCGAATTACATGAATGCTTTCGCCAGTGGCTATAGTGAGAAATCAGCGATTGTTGCGATTACTCGTGGTTTATTAGATAAATTAGATCGCGATGAAACACAAGCGGTGATGGCCCATGAGTTAAGCCATATTCGTCATATGGATATCAAACTCACATTGATGGCTTCCGTGCTCAGTAATATCATGCTGATTGTGATTGATATTTTATTTTGGAGCGCGTTCTTCGGTCGCGGACGTTCACGCGATGGAGAGGGTGGCGGTAATTGGCTGGTGATTGCAATCATTATTTTGCGTTATGTATTGCCCTTGCTGACATTGTTGTTAATGCTATTCCTGAGCCGCTCTCGAGAATATATGGCAGATGCTGGTTGCGTCGAGTTAACTCGTAATAATGAACCTTTGGCGCGAGCACTTTTAAAAATTCAAGGCGATCACGAAGCCAATATTGAGCAATATGCCCAAGAATATAATCAAGCGGCCCACGACTCTATTCGACGAGAAGCTTATATTTTCGATCCAATTAAAGCAGGGATTGAAGATAAAAGCGCACCCAGCGATTTATTTTCCACACACCCTAGTATTGAAAAACGACTTGCTGCCTTGGGATTTCGTCGTAAGACTTAAAAACGTTCTTTAAGTCCGGGAAATCGCGCTGACATATAAACGCTCTATATTTGACCCAGTCAAACTAATGATCAATAATGCGCTTTCATAACATCCCATCCTCGCATGGAATAACTCTGCATGGGTATAAATAGATTTTCTTTAAGATTAATCAGAACATGAGGTAATATAAAAATGGCTGCGTCGAATGATGAACAATCCTATGATATGGAAGACATTTCCCATTTTTTAGAGAGCTTGCTTAAGAAAGCTAATGCGAGTCTTAAAAAAAATGAGCCTGATTCTTTTCCTGATTTTATCGAAGCCGCACGTTGTTACAATGAAGCTGCAAACGCTCTCATAGGTATTCCTCAAACGCATCATAGTTGCCACATAACCGTCCCATCTTTTCAAAATACACCATTAACCGTTGCTGAGATTAAGAGTCAATTAGAAAATGAAATTAGACAATTGGGAATCATCATTCTTATACATGGACCGTTAAGCGTTATCCAAAAAGTTCATATTCTTAAATTTATAGCAAGCGCAGAAAGAAAACTACAGTGCTCATCATTAACCGTTTCGTGGAAAAATTTAGACGATCTTAAGAAGACATTACTAGCAGAGAGTGGTGCAGAACCAACAAAAGAACAAACGCAAGCACTAGATTTATTAAAGGTCATGCAGTTTAATGCCTTACAAGAAGAAGCACGAAGAACTGCTGCAATGTTGTTATTACACACACAAGGTGATTTTTTCCAACGTGATGGCATCTCCTCTGATTTTCTTGCAATCCAAGCAGTCCAACCATTGTTGCAGCCATTGTTTCGCTCATCATCGCCCCATTTAGAAAAAGGCGGTAATACGTTGTTTCATTTAATAGCCGCCAGTGCAACAAATGATTATGATACTGTTGCAGCAATAGCATTGCTTATGGGTGAGCCATCGACATCCTCATTAACCTCAGACATCGAATCCTTTGTTGCTGCTATATTACAACAAGAAAATCAATATGGTGAAAGACCGCTACATGTAGCGTTGCGTCGTGGCAAACTAAAAACAGCACAGTTCTTGATAGAGCTAGGCGCTGATGTTCATGCTGCTGCTACTCATCCGTCGCCATTAAATTTTTCTGTGGCGCAACCTTCAAAAGAACATACTATGCGTTGGCTTAACGGTGATAAGCTTCCAGGCCTCATCGCTAGCTCTTCGAATGAGCCCTCACCCTCTTCGACGCCTGAACTTCCTACCGTGATGGTTCTCAAATTGATTCATGAAATATTCAATGATGAACATCGCAAGGAAGCAATTCAGCTAGCGATTAGTATGCTGCAACATGGCGCGATATTGCCGGAGATTTTAAAAGGATCTCCCTTATTCTTTGCTCAGAAAGCCGTGTTTAAACAAATTCGAGAGGAAAGAAATGCATTCTTATTAAAAATCATGAGGGCTAAATTCTCCTTAGAGAGAAGAATGGATTGGTTACTAATTGCTAGCGATAAGGCACCGATTTTCCATAAACTAGTAGCACTGGGTAGTTTTTTGGATAGTTACCTTGAAAGTTGTATGCATCCTGAAATCCCTATTCTAAAAATTTTCCAAGAGTGGGCAAGCAAACATTCCGCGTATTATACGGCATTACAACAGATGACCTTTGGATTTGATTTTACAACTGCTAACATTATAGAAGAATTATTAAGCCCTCTGACGATGGATTGTCAAAAGAAATATCTGCGCCTCTTTAAAGGTTTTTCCAAGGGTGCTAGCTACGACCGAATCATCAATACCTCTACACGCAATCTTATCATCGATATTTTGAACGCCGTTGCTGCAGTTTATTATCAAAAATATCAAGAGCCGTTTTTAAAAGAGATGTCACAAGATGTTTCTCAACAGACTGATATCATCGAAGAGATACCTGCAACGAGTGATCTTGCACAAGATCAATTTTTAGAGCAATTGCTTGAACATTTTAAATTAGAAGATACTGACTACGAGATTCCGGGACATAAACATGTGCTTCATGCTTTTTTATTAGCCCACATTTATTCTCGGCGAGTTAGTCGAAGCGCAATGATCGAGTTATCACTGGATCAACAGTCTACCTTAGCAGATGCATTAGTTATGCGAGCTTCGATAACACGGAATCCATACCATATTAAACAGGCCATTAACGCTTGTATGCAACATGCTTTTCTTAAGAGACGAGAAAAACTAGCGAAGTTAGCTCACTGGTGCCGAGGAGAAAATGAGGTATTGAGCCAATCAGTTATAGATATGATACAAAAAGATTTTAAAAGCGGAACTAAGCTTAGCAAACTTCATCAAGATCTTTTTGGTTATCTTAGTAATGAAACAAGCCGTGCGCAAGCCGATCATTTTGGTATTTCTCAGAAATCACTTCAAAATGAGAATTCTCAATGGGATTTACTTGCTAGGCACTACTCAGAAGAAGAGTTAAAACAAATTTCTTGGTTTGAGGCGTATGAATATTTTTACGTGATTAAAGGTCGCTATGGCTCTTCTTTTAAAGCAACCTCTTTTCAACCTAATAACATTCACCCCATTTATGGTATCACCGATTTAGGCGCATTCTTTAGCTTAGGTTTACCTGCAAAAAGACCTGTGACTCTAGAACATATAACTCTTGAGAATATGGCTCAAGAAAGAGGAGGCAATACTCTACTACATTTAGCCGCTATGGACACTTGTACAGTTTGTAGAGGCGCGCCTCAATATAATTGCAATGCTCGGTATTTTAGAACACCCCTTGCCAGGGAAAAAGTAGAAGATTCTTTAGTAACTGCTGAAAATATCATTCTTATTAATGCCATGCTTCAACATCGTAATCAATATGGAGAAATGCCTCTTCATGTGGCGCTAAGAGCAGAACATTTAGATTTAGCACGGTGTTTTATTGAGTCAGGTGCAGATATTCATGCCCCAGTGTGGGAGCCTTCTCCATTATGTGCATCTTCGTCGAAAGAGATTCCAGTAATAAGAGCACTTCACTGGCTGCGAGCAAGAACCCCTGAGCAATACCAACCTTCAGCTTTGCTGGCTAGTACCTCGAATGAAGTGGCAAGTATTCCTGAAACGCCTTTGATGATCGTGTTAAGTTCACTTGAAAAGTATAGTCCCTGGTTCCGAGAAGACCTGCTTTCACTTGCTAAGGAACTATTAATTTATGGTGCAAATTACCCTTCTACAGATGAGGGTAATTTGTATGATAACGCCCGCAAAAAGGTAGAAGCCTACTACAAAGACGAGACTAACACTTTTTTTAAAATAATTGAGAAGCTGAAAAAGGAATTAGAAAGTAAAAAAGAAAGTATCTTGGCAACCACCGATAGGAAAAAATTGATTGACGCTAAACTAGAGGCATTAACTTCATTAGAAGATACACTAAGAAATTCAAATATGCCGGTACTAAGAGTACTACACGATTGGGTAGCGCAAAATCCTGGGCTATATGCAACGTTGAGAGAGAGCGCTTTTTTTGTGGGCTCTAAAACGAAACAATTAATGGAAGCATCGCTAAAAATAGCACCTGCATATTATCGAGAAAAATACAAAGACCTTTTTAATCCTTCTCAGGCAGCTATATCGCAACACCAGCTCCTGCCAGGACCTACAACTTCTTTGCAAAATGGGTTAGAGAGTGACGGTACAACAACCTCTCCTTCGGCATTGGGATACTATCATGACCTATAACCAGCAATGCTGCATTGTCGTGCGGTGCCTAATGCCAATTTTCTAGACCGGCCTGCTGCCGTCGTATGCTCGACCTCTCGAACAAAGAGGTCGGTAATTTCTTTTAACAAACAAACGGAAACTACTTTTTCTTCTTATAAGTGTCCAGGAATATCTGTGAGTAATTGCTTCCAAGGAAGAAGATGGACTTCTTTATAAGTACTGCATTGATCTCCCGTGTAAACGACTGATGCTGCCGACAATTCTTTTTCAGCAAATTGCTTCATTAAAAGAGCATTTTTTACGTAATCTGCTGTAAAAGTAGCGCTGGATTTTATTTCAAACGCTAGCAATCGATCGCCCTTTTCTACGATCAAATCAATTTCAACGCCCCGATGATCACGCCAAAAATAAACTGGCGCCGGCTCTCCTTGGGAAAAGAAATATTTGATAAATTCTGAAATAATAAACCCTTCAAACAGATGACCACGGCTCGCATGAATGGCTAGATGTTCAGCCGATTCGATGCCAAGCAATCGACAAACTAACCCAGTATCGTAAAAATAAAGTTTGGGTCGTTTAATCACGCGCTTGCTGAAATTTTTATAATACGGTTGTAATCGATAAATAAGGTAACTTGCTTCTAAAATATTTAACCAATGGGTTGCTGTGGTTTGTGAAATACCCGCATCATTAGCAATTTCATTTAAATTAAGAATTTGTCCATGACGCCCAGCACACAAATGAATGAAACGCTGAAAGGTATTTAAATCTTTAACGTTCACCAGGGTTCTGACATCTCGCTCTAGATAAGTGCGAATATAACTATTGAACCAGAGTTTCACATCCAGGTGTTCTTGATAAGGACGAGGGTAACTTCCATCATATAAATATTGCCACAGCGAAAGGGATTTCTGCTGCTCATGACTTAAATACTCAACAAAAGATAGCGGTAACAACTCCAAAATTGCTGCGCGCCCAGCAAGAGTTTGGCTAATTTTTTCAGACAATAAAAAATTTTGAGAGCCTGATAAAATAAACCGACCGGGCTGTGAATACTCATCCACTGCGCCTTGCAAGTAAGAAAATAATTCTGGCAATCGCTGTGCTTCATCGATAATACAAGGATGATGCTGAGCAAGAAACCCACGAATATCCGAGCCAATCAATAACAACGTATCTGGATCTTCTAGGTTAAGATACCTTCTTTCAGGAAACAGATATTTTAATAAGGTAGTTTTGCCGCTTTGGCGTGGCCCCGTTACGACCGTAACTGGAAAACTATTTGCAGCAGAGATAACGACATCCGCAAGCTGTCGTTTAAATAAATTGTCTGTTTTTTGCTCTTTCATGGAGCAAAGTATAGCATAGTTGTGTAAGTTTCCAATTTGAAAATGGAAACTTACACAAGGTAATGCCGTCCAAACGCCCACGAAGTACCGTCCAAACGCTCATGAGACAACATTTTTATTATTAAAAACAAATAGTTATTCTAAATCGTCCATCTCTGCGATTGGTCATTTACTTGCCAATATGGAGTGGTCTATGATACCATCAGCGTTGCTTACTTAATCGATAGATTATTGAATTTTAGGCAAACAAAAGAGAATGATAGATAGTCCATTATATGAGGTGTGGTATGGCTGCTGAGAAAAAACTTAAAGCTAAGGTCATTATTATTGGTAATGCTGAAACAGGTAAATCATCCTTAATAAAACGTAAATTAGGTCATGTCTTTTCAGAAGAATATGACCCAAGTATTGTTGCTAAAACTTACCCCGATCTGCAAGAAATTAATCTATGGCATTTATCAGGACTAGAGCGATTTAGAAGTACGGCTATATCTTACATTAAAAATGCCGACGTATCCGTCCTTGTGTTTGATGTGACAAAGAAAAAATCTTTTTATGATATTCCGTACTGGATTAATCTAACATCTATGCTTGCTTCAAACGCTCAGTGTATATTAGTTGGCACAAAAATAGATCTTGCCGATAAAAGAGAAGTTACCAAAGAAGAAGCCTTAGCCTTTGCCAAAGCAAGTGATAATATACAATATTATGAAGTCAGTGCGAAAACCGGCGAGAATATTGAAACATTGTTCCAAGCAATTATAGATGCCTCTAAACAACCAGAGATAAAATTAGCAGATTCTGATCGTGCGCTTCAACTCGGACCCGGTTCTCTTTCTCATTTTCATCAACAAGAACCAAGACAAATCCGCACACCATCAGACCAAGGAGCCACATGCTCTCTTAGCCCGAACCCATGTTCGATTCAATAAATCTAACTCTAAAAAACTGTACAGAACTTTTATGCTAACTGGCAAAACAGACGGTTATACTTAACCGTCTACTATTCCCACAAACATCCTATCGGTGCCGCAAAAATTCCGTCACTCCAAGTATTAGTACGATCTCCATCATATAACAGCAGACCCATTAAAAAGCGCTCACCCGCTGCTTTCTTTAAACGTTCGAGTCCCTGAAAGTCCTGACTCCTTACCGTTGATGATGCCTTGACTTCAATACCAATGACCGCGCCCGACGCTGTTTCAATTACAATATCTACTTCTACTTTATCCTTGTCGCGGTAATGGAAAAACTGTAGTGGTTCATCACACCAAGAAGCTAATCGACGAAGTTCACATACAACATAATTTTCCAGCAAACTACCAAATAAAGCAGGATCTTGAATAATTTTTTCGTGATTAATTCGTCTTAAGGCACATAGCAAACCACTATCCACAATGTGCGCTTTTGGTGTTTTTACGAGACGTTTATTTTGATTAGAATACCACGCTGGTAATTCTTGGAAAATAAATAACTGTTCTAAGAGCTGCAAGTATCGATTGACAGTTTGCCGCGGCAATCCAAGCAAATTACTGATATCTGTGTAGTTAATCAAGCAACCTACATAATTACAAAATATTTGTACCAATCTTGCCATAATATCTAAATGCTCAATATTACCAAGATCTCGCATGTCTTTTTGAATAATGCTGGTAATGTATTGATGATACCAAGCAGCACGTCGGCTATGTCCTTCTCTAAACAACGGCTCAGGAAAACCTCCTGCGATAACGCGATCCAATAGCCGATCGCGAACACGAACTGCTTGCGAAGTTGGCGCTTCATTGGCGAGCACTTTCGTTAAAAAAGTAGAAGGCGTACCCATTATTTCACATTCTGCAAAGGGTAATAACGACACCACTTCCAATCGACCAGCTAAAGAGTCTGCTACTTGTGGCAGAGCTAAGGCGTTTGCTGAACCTGTTAATAAAAATCGTCCAGGGGTTCGCTCTTCATCGATGGATTGCTTAATCGGGAGAATCAATTCTTGAACTCGTTGTATTTCATCGATCACGATGTGTCGCGCAGTCAAACTCTGAATAAAACCAACTGGATCCTGCTTGGCAAATTGCAACTGGTTAAGATCATCGAGCGTAATATACGTCCAGTTCTCTCCCATAATTTGTTTAACTAAGGTTGTTTTACCACATTGTCGCGGGCCAACGATCATAATAGCCGGCGTATCTTGTAGAGCTGTAATGATCTTTCTTTCTGAATAACGTTGATGCATGCCAATGTTCGCTTGAATCGAAAAAACCATCATAGCACCGTCCAAACGCTCAGTAAACACCGTCCAAACGCTCACGAAGTACCGTCCAAACGCTCACAAAGCACCGTCCAAACGCCCACGAAGTACCGTCCAAACGCCCACGAAGTACCGTCTAAACGCTCACGAAGCACCGTCCAAACGCCCATGAAACAACATTTTTATCATTAAAAACAATCAGTTACTTTAAAGCGTCAATCTCTGCACTTGTCTCATCTCTGGTGACACAACCCCTACCGGTTTCACCCATAATGGTAAACGGAATTGGCAGCCATTCACTCCCGGGTTTTTCATCTGCATGGGGTAGTACATCAAACGTGCACGTCGACCTTTGAAGCGGCCGGTGTCAAAGTAAATTTCTGGAGGATAAAAACAAGATTGAGAGCCGCGATAGGGAATTCTAATAATACGAAAACGGGTGCCTTGTTCGATGGTTCCTAGATTCGGTTGTGTCACACAATAATAAGGTGCAAGCTCTGGATCTTCCGCGCGAACTTCTAATCGTCTCGGACTAAGCCAGCTGGTTTTACACAGAGTCATCCGCGCATCGATGACAAAGTACAAAGGTACATTAATATAATCTACGACGTAAGGTCGAGGCGTACAAGCGCTGAGAAGAACAACAAACATCAGCAACATGCTGCAATAAACATAATTGATTTTTTTCATCAAAAGTATCCTTTACTAATACACCACCGCCGGTATACCTTTCACCTTTTGCTGCGCGGAAATATTTTTTGAAATCACACAACCCGCTGCTGCTTGCACCCAATCGCCAACTTCTGTATTTGGAATCACCGTTGCACCTGCGCCAATAAAACAACCTTCACCTAATCGCACATGACCGGTCAGCGCCACACCTGGCGCCACATGAGCAAACGCATTCAGCCGACAATCATGATCCACCGTCGCACCGGTATTCACAATCACGTGATCATCTAAAGTCGAAAAAGGTTGAATCACTGCACCAGCCATCACACAAACACCAGAACCTAATTTCACCGACGGTGATATATAAGCATGAGCACTCAACACATTAATAAATTGAAATCCCAAAGAGGTTAATCGCGCAGCCATTTGTTTGCGCCGTTGATTATCACCAATTGCGATAAACGCATGCTGCACACCTTGAGAAAAAAGTAATGGTAATTGATCATCACCACCCAATACTGGCACTGCTAACCGTGAAGACATTGAAGTTTGCGAATCAACAATCCCAACCACGTGATACTCTTTTGAAATTGACAACATATCTAAAATAACTGCAGCATGACCACCGCCACCGACAATAAGAATCTTCGTCCGTTGATTCATCCTTTCACTCTCATGCTAATACTGTACGTAACCACCGAGAAATATCCTGCAATTCTTCACCACAAACACTATGCGCCATAGGGTATTCATGCCATTCCACCTGATAACCCAATCGAGTTAAATCAGCAACAGATGCCTTCGCATCTTTTAACGAAATAACGAGATCACCCGTACCATGACAAAATAAAATAGGCGTCTCTTGATTGGCGGTATGAGGTTGCAGAGCATAGGATTCTGGGTGAGGTAAAAAAGTCGATAAGGCACCGATGCCCGCTAATTTTTGTGCGTAAGATAATCCCACATATAAAGCGATACCACCCCCCTGTGAAAATCCCATCACCACAATTTTATCGCTGGCAATGCCCTGCGCGTTTTGTTGCTCTATTAAATATTGCACGGCTAAGGCGGATTGTTCTACGCCTTCCATATCAATACCACGATGTCGACTAACATCACTCATATCGAACCATGCCGGCATCATCATCCCTAAATTTAATGTAATAGGTCTCAGCGGCGCATGAGGAAAAATAAATCGCACATCCTCTCGTCCCAGAGTCAGCTGCGGCACAATCGGTGCAAAGTCATGACCATCAGCACCCAAACCATGTAACCAAATAATACAAGCTTTCGCTGGCAATCGTGATTCAACGGTGACATGACGCAATGGTTCTGACATATTTGTTTTCTCTCTTATTTATGTTATCGTTCACTTCATTCAAATTGGTTCAATAGTTATCTATCAATGTACAGACGCTCGATTTTACTCACACTTCTTTGCACCGTGCTACTCAATGCCTGTGGTCAAACGGGTGCATTGTACCTACCCACACCAGAAAATGAGAAAAAACGCCCGCGCGATACCTTTATATTAAAAGGATCACAAAAGCCCTCCCCACAATCATCAAGTAGTAGTAACACCAAAAATTCTTAAAGTTATTTTAGATAACTCTACTACCGGGTAGGAAATTATTTTATTCAGCACACCTGTGATCATTAAGAATAATAAAATTGCAAACCCATAGGGCTCGAGTCGGTTGTAATAATATCCCATTCGTTGCGATAAAAAAGCACTGATGACACGACTGCCATCAAGAGGCGGAATTGGAATCAGATTTAAGGATAACAACACAAAGTTAACCAGGATCCCGGCCTGTGCCATTAATGCCAACATATTTAAAAGGAGTGAGGGTGCGTGATGAGCAGATACTTGTGTTGATTTTGCCACCAAGGCCCACATGCATGCCATCAGCAAATTTGCAACAGGGCCTGCTAAGGCAACTAAGGCCATGTCGCGTTTAGGATGGTGCAAGTTTCTCCAATTCACTGGAACTGATTTTGCCCAACCAAAGATAAAACCACCTAATAATAACAACACGCCGGGCACGATGATCGTACCAATCACATCAACGTGCTTTAGCGGATTAACGCTCAGCCGCTTTAAATCTTTAGCCGTTGGATCTCCCAATTTGTTAGCCAACCAACCATGAGCAACTTCATGAATGGTGATCCCATACAAAATAGGCACAGCAAAAATAAGAATCTTCTGGGCTAAATTTAACTCTAACATCACTTACTGTCTTGATTGGGGTAGATAGAACAAAAATACAAGCATTTGCTTACTATTACAAGCATTATACTGATCATACAGTGACACTTTGCTTCGGAAGCGCAAAAACTCCTCCTTCTGTCATCCCTGCGCAGGCAGGGACCCATTTTTATAGCAAGCTCGGAGCGCATGTAGAAATGGGTCCCCGCCTGCGCGGGGATGACAATGTGTGTGAAGCAACATTCGCTAACGCAAAAAGGCTTCCCACATTTTTGTCTTCTTAGAAAACACTTTGAGGTTTAAGCCTTGAATATTTCAGGGTATACTGCCCCTCATTCTTGTCAAAAATGAGGCCAACATGGATTTTTTTACTGTTCGCAATGGTGAGCTTTATGCAGAAGAGGTTCCCGTTGCTGTGATTGCTAAAGAAGTGGGAACCCCCTGCTACATTTACTCACGGGCAACTCTCGAGCGCCATTGGCATGCTTTTAACACTGCGTTGGGCGATACACCTCACACTATTTGCTATGCAGTAAAAGCCAACAGCCATATAGCGGTACTAAATGTCTTAGCCCGACTCGGCTCAGGATTTGACATTGTCTCAGGCGGTGAATTAGCACGCGTCATCGCCGCTGGTGGTGATCCTCGAAAAACTATTTTCTCCGGTGTGGGTAAATTACCACAAGAAATCCTCGCGGCGTTAAAAGCTCAGATTGGTTGTTTTAATGTTGAATCGGAAGCCGAGTTACAACTCATTAATGACATTGCGCAACAACATCATTACATCGCACCCATTGCCTTGCGCGTTAATCCAAATGTTGATGCAAAGACCCATCCTTATATTTCCACTGGATTAAAAGAAAATAAATTTGGCATTGATATGAGTGATGTGATGCGTCTCTATCAATATGCTGCTACGTTGCCTTCGATCAAAATAGAAGGCATTGCTTGTCACATTGGTTCACAACTCACCTCGACGCAACCCTTTGTGGATGCCTTAGCAGAAATCCTACGCATCTATGATGATTTGCAACAGCAGGGCATTCCTTTAGAACATATCGATTTAGGCGGTGGCTTAGGCGTTACCTATCAACAAGAAACACCACCTTCTCCTGAAGATTATGCGAAAGCTATCAAACACCATTTAGGCGATCGCAAAGTTAACATCGTATTAGAACCCGGACGCGCCATTGCTGCCAATGCAGGCATACTCATCACACAAGTTTTATTACTAAAGCATCAACCTCATAAAAATTTTGCGGTAGTCGATGCAGGCATGAATGATTTGTTACGTCCTGCACTTTATGAAGCTTGGCATCAAATCTTGCCGGTAAAGGCTCACGCAAATCCTCCGGAAAAAGTCTTATACGACATCGTCGGTCCTGTGTGTGAAACAGCGGATTTTCTCGGCAAAGAACGCTCCCTTGCGATCAAAGCTCAAGATTTATTAGCAATCCGTTCCGCTGGCGCTTATGGTTTCACCATGAGTTCTAATTACAATACTCGCGCGCGCGCCGCAGAGGTGATGGTAGATAAGGATTATTATCAAGTGATCCGTCCTCGAGAAACCATTGAAAATTTATTTGCTAGCGAACGCTTGTTACCTTAAAGAAGGAAACCCTAACGATGACAACCCCCATTAAATTTAGCAAAATGCAGGGCTTGGGGAATGACTTTGTGGTAATTGAAACATTACATCAGCACGTTCCATTAACAGCGGAGCTCATTCGCCGATTATCTAATCGCAAAACCGGCATCGGCTTTGATCAACTATTAATAATATCTGCTGCGAAAGGTCATAACGCTGATTTTCATTATCAAATCTTTAATGCCGATGGTGCTGAAGTAGAACAATGCGGCAATGGTGCACGTTGCGTTGCGCGATTTCTGCAACAAGAAGGGCTTTCGCAAAAACAAACAATCAATGTACACTGTTTGGCAGGTGACTTAACCTTATCATTGCAAGCCGATGGCAACGTGACGGTGGATATGGGTCCGCCTATTTTTGAGCCCGCTGCGATTCCCGTCAACCCACTCGCATCTGTTGATAAAACACGATTGCCGTTCTTAAACTTTGCTGATCAAAATCAAGGGCATGTGACATTTCAAAATCATTCCTTTCCTTTTGTGACCCTGTCCATGGGCAATCCTCATTGCGTTCTTTTCCTCCCCGAGTTAGCGACAGCGCCTGTTGCTGAATTAGGTGCAGCACTTAATCAACATCCACAATTTCCCGCGGGAGTGAATGTAGGATTCATGCAGATCCTTGATCCTCAGCATGTACAATTACGGGTTTACGAACGCGGCGTCGGTGAAACTGAAGCTTGTGGTTCCGGTGCCTGCGCTGCAATGGTAGCCGGTCGCTTACGCAATCAGTTGGATGCTGCGGTGGTTGTACAATTACAAGGCGGTGATTTAACTATTCAATGGGATAACCCTGAACATTCCGTTACCATGACCGGCCCTGCCACCTATGTGTTTCGCGGAGAGTTTACGTTATAATGTTTTCCGATCAACCAAACAAGGCTGTGACGTTAGACTCATGAACATTATCATCTTAGGTGCTGGGCAAGTAGGTGGCACACTTGCAGAAAATTTAGTGCGTGAAAATAACGACATCACGCTGGTAGATACCAATGGCAAACGTCTACGCGAATTGCAAACCAAGCTCGACATTCGCACTGTCACTGGCGCGGCTTCTTATCCTTCTGTCCTTGAACAAGCGGGTGCAAAGGATGCAGATATGCTAATTGCCGTCACCAGTAGCGATGAAACCAATTTAGTGGCATGCCAAGTCAGTTATCAACTTTTCAATACCCCCACGAAGTTAGCTCGCATTCGTTCACAGGAATATTTATCACAACAAGCGGCCCTATTTGGCCCTCAGGGTTTTCCCATCGATTACTGCATTAGCCCCGAACAAGTGGTCACTGAGTATGTGAGACGTTTGATCGAATATCCAGGCGCATTGCAGGTATTAGATTTTGCCCATGGCGATCTGCGATTAGTGGCTATCCGTCCTTACTTTGGCGGACCCTTGGTAGGAAAAAATCTCGGCAGCCTCTCTGATTATGCGTCGAATGATCAAATAAAAATCGCAGCCATTTATCGTGGCAATCGTTCAATTCCCTTGGAAGAAAGCACCGTTATCGACATCGGTGATGAAGTTTTCTTTATCGCACCACAACAACATATTCGCGAAGCCATGGCGATCCTGCGTCGCGCAGAAGAACCTTACAAACGGATCATGATTGCTGGCGGCGGTAATATTGGTTCACGCTTAGCAGCGTCTTTAGAAGATGAATGCCAAGTTAAAATTATCGATCATAATATCGATCGTTGTCGCGCTATTGCAGAGCGCTTAAATAAAACTACCGTCTTGCAAGGTGATGCTTCCGATCGTGAATTACTCATCAGTGAAAACATTGAATACACCGACGTCTTTTGCGCACTCACCAATGATGATGAAGTGAATATCATGTCTTGCTTACAGGCAAAACGCTTGGGCGCCCGACAAGTAATGGCTCTCATCACTCGCACAGCTTATGTTGATCTTATTGAAGGCAGCGACATCGATATTGCTATTTCACCTCAGCAAGCGACGATTGGTTCGATTCTCACTCATATCCGCCAAGGCGATATTGTCAACGTGCATTCGCTACGACGTGGTGCAGCAGAAGCCATTGAAATTGTCGCCCATGGCGATAAAAACACTTCTAATGTCGTCGGAAAATATTTACACCAAATCAAATTGCCCAAAGGTGCCACCATTGGTGCCGTGGTGCGCGAGGAGCAGATGATCATTCCTAATCATGAAACGGTGATAGAGCCCAATGATCACATCATTGTGTTCTTGGCAGACAAACGACACTTACAAGATGTAGAGCGTTTGTTCCAAGTGAATATTACGTACATATAACATTATGCATTACGGCACCGTCACTCGTATTCTCGGCATTTTCCTTATGTTATTTAGCATCACGCTGGTGCCGCCGTTATGTTTAGCGTGGTTTTCACAGGACTCAGGGTGGATTGCTTTTAGTTGGTCGCTACTGATTACAGCCCTCACAGGTTTTTCATTATGGTTTCCTTTGCGTAAACAAAAAGAACCCTTAAGAACTCGCGATGCTTTTTTATTGATTGTGTTATTTTGGTTTACCTTGAGTATCTTTGGCGCCTTGCCTTTTATCTTATCGCCCGTTCCGAATTTATCTTTTACCAATGCTGTTTTTGAAACGATGTCGGGGTTAACCACCACCGGTGCTACCATTTTACCAGGCTTTGATTATTTACCGCATCCGATTAAATTATTTCATCAACAATTACAATTTTTTGGCGGTATGGGAATCTTGATCTTGGCTATTGCTATTTTACCCACCTTGCGCGTTGGTGGATTGCAATTGTATCAATCAGAAATTCCCGGGCCTGCTAAAGATACGCAATTAACTCCGCGCATCACGCAAACGGCAAAAGCTTTATGGTACATTTACGTCGGACTCACCTTGTTGTGCATTTTAACGTATTGGGCTTGCGGCATGAAATTTTTCGATGCTCTCGGTGAAGCATTTTCCACCGTCTCTACTGGCGGCTTTTCGATGCACGATGATAGTTTCGCCCATTACCATAGCAGCCTCATCAATACTGTGGCTTGCGTCTTTATGATTTTAGGCAGCACGAATTTCTCTTTACATTTTTTAGCAGTACGACAAAGGTCTTTAAAGAATTATTGGCGAGATAGTGAATTTCGAGCGTTTCTTTTTTTCTTATTAGTCAGCTCCTTGATTACCACCGTTGTATTACTGAGCTACCAAATTTATGAAGATCCAAAAATTGCTATATATCGCGCCTTTTTTAATGCTATTTCCATTGGCACCAATACTGGATTTTTAACGGCACCCTTTCAAAGCTGGCCGAGCTTTCTCCCCATTTTATTCATGCTAACCGGCATGGTGGGTGGCTGCGCGGGATCGACGAGTGGCGGCATTAAAATTATTCGTGTTTTAGTGTTATATCGACAAGGCTTGCGAGAAGTGAAACGTTTGATTCATCCCACCGCCATTCTGCCTTTAAAATTAGGTGACCGTGTTTTATCGGATGCGTTAACACAAGCGGTCTGGGGATATGTTGCGGTATTTTTTACTTTGTTTATTATGCTCATTGTTGTACTCATGGGCGTGGGGCTTGATTTTGATAGTGCCGTCGGTGCCATTGTTGCATGCCTTGCTAATTTAGGCGTAGGGATCGGTGACGTTGCTGATAACTTTGTGAGTTTAAATAGCCCTACCAAATGGATTTTAATCGTCACCATGTTAGGTGGTCGATTAGAAATTTTTACATTATTGTTGTTATTTACACCGTCTTTTTGGCGCAAATAATTCATCACAGGAAATAATTGATCATGTCTGATAAAAAACCTTTTGTTGTCATTGATGGCTCTTCTTATTTATATCGAGCATTTCATGCATTACCTCCGTTAACCAATTCAAAAGGGGTGCCAACAGGCGCTGCTTATGGTGTCATTAATATGTTACGGACGTTGTTAAATCAATATCAACCCGTGCACATTGCCATGGTGTTTGATGCGAAGGGCAAAACCTTTCGTGATGATCTCTATCCTGAATATAAAGCACATCGACCACCCATGCCGACGGATTTACAATGTCAGATACAGCCTTTGCATGACATTATTCGTGCCATGGGAATCCCTTTGCTGATCGTTGATGGTGTTGAGGCTGATGATGTCATTGGTACGCTGGCGGTGCATGCTACCCAACATGGTTTGCAGACATTGATTTCTACTGGCGATAAAGATATGGCACAGTTGGTGAATGATCATGTCACGTTAGTGAATACGATGACGAACACCACCATGGATATTGCGGGCGTCAAAGAAAAATTTGGTGTCGGCCCAGAGCGCATTATCGATTATTTAACCTTGATCGGCGACAGTGTTGATAACGTTCCTGGCGTTGCTAAAGTGGGGCCGAAAACGGCTGTAAAATGGTTAGAAGAATATGGCACTCTTGATAATATTATGGCGAATGCCGATAAATTCACCGGAAAGATTGGTGAAAATCTTCGAGAAAGTTTACCGCAATTACCCTTATCTAAACAATTAGTGACGATTAAGTGCGATGTTGATTTAACCTTTGCGCCGGAAGATTTAACCATCAAACCTAGCGATGATGATGCGTTGATTGCTTTATTTCGTGAGCTAGAATTTAAAAAGTGGTTAACCGAGCGATTAGAAAATCATCCGCAACAAAACACGCCTATTGCGACACAATATGAAACTATTTTAACTCAAGAGCAGTTTCAATCGTGGTTAAAGAAACTGACCGAAAGCAAACTGTTTGCTTTCGACACGGAAACCACCAGTCTTGATTATATGAAAGCGGAATTAGTGGGGATGTCTTTTGCGGTTGAACCACACCATGCAGCTTATTTGCCGCTTGCTCATGATGCCCTAGGAACACCAGAGCAATTAAATCGTGAAGAAGTTTTGTTGGCGATGAAGCCATTATTAGAAAGTACAGCTCATAAAAAAGTAGGGCACAATTTAAAGTATGATCAACACATCCTGGCGAATCATGGCGTTCATTTACAAGGCATCGCCTTCGACACGATGCTTGAGTCTGCTACGCTAGCCAGCGGTGGTCGCAATGATTTGGATGGTTTGGCATTAAAATATTTAGGCCATCGTATGATAAGTTTTGAAGATGTGGCAGGGAAGGGTAGTAAGCAATTAACGTTTAATCAAGTTGCTCTAGAAGAAGCGACACCCTATGCGGCTGAAGATGCTGATATGACATTACAATTGCATCACATGCTGTGGCCTAAGATTGAAGCAGATGCACCGTTAAAAAAAGTTTTCTGTGATATTGAAATGCCGCTGTTGCCGGTGATCGCTGAAATGGAACAAACGGGTGTCCTCATTGATGCAGATTTGTTACGCGCACAAAGTAAAGATTTAGCGCAACGCATTGCGACCTTGGAGCAACAGGCACATGAAGTTGCTGGACGGGCATTTAATATTGCCTCACCTTTGCAGCTGCAGGAAATTTTATATCAACATATGAAGTTACCGGTTTTGGAAACCACGCCGAAAGGGCAACCATCCACGGCGGAAAGTGTGTTACAGGAGTTAGCTTTAAATTATCCATTGCCTAAAATTATTTTGGAATATCGATCGTTAGCGAAATTGAAATCGACTTATACTGATAAATTACCGGAGCAAGTGGATCCTCGTACAGGACGTGTGCATACCTCTTATCATCAAGCGGGAGCGGCGACGGGGCGCTTGTCTTCTTCGGATCCGAATTTACAGAATATTCCTGTGCGAACCGACGAAGGGCGTAAGATACGACGTGCGTTTATTGCACCACCAGGTTATCAATTAGTTTCCGCGGATTATTCGCAAGTGGAATTGCGCATCATGGCACACTTATCGGGCGATAAAAATTTAATTGCTGCCTTTCATAATAAATATGATATTCATAGTGCTACAGCGGCAGAGGTGTTTAACATTCCATTAGATCAAGTGACACCGTTGCATCGACGCAGTGCGAAAGCGATTAACTTTGGTTTGATCTATGGGATGTCGGCTTATGGCTTAGCGCGGCAGCTGGATATTGATCGTAAGTCTGCGCAAGAGTATGTGGATCTTTATTTCACGCGTTATCCGGGTGTGAAACATTACATGGATGACATTCGTCAGAAAGCACGTAGTCAAGGTTATGTGGAAACGTTGATGGGACGACGATTGTATTTACCAGAGATTCACTCTAGCAATAAAATGCGACAAAATGCTGCCGAGCGTGCAGCGATCAATGCGCCGATGCAGGGGACTGCGGCGGATTTGATTAAACTTGCGATGATTAATATTCAGCGGTGGTTGGAGGAAGAGAAAGTTCAAGCGCGAATGATTATGCAGGTGCATGATGAATTGGTGTTTGAGGTTGAAGATTCTGTTGTTAAGGATGTTTGTAAAGGGATTGAGAAGAGGATGGATTCGGCGATGAAGCTTTCGGTGCCGATTGAAGTATCCATCGGGGCCGGAGAGAATTGGGATGCGGCGCATTAATTAATTGGATCTGAGCGTGCCGCTCCTTCTGTGTTGTTCAGAGGGTTAAGTTCAAACCCGCCGTGAATACTTCCCTGTAGGCTTCGTCGCGGTATCCATGCCGCTCAGAGTTTGAACTTAACCCTCTGAACAACACAGAAGAAGCTATCGAGTATCGAGTAATGCGCGCATCTTTTTGGAGAGTGTGTGTAAGTTAAAGGTAAATATTGGCGTATTTGAAAAAAATTATAACGCGTGCCTTCTCCCCTTGAAGCTGAGGAATCCCCTCATAAATTTTAGTAAAGCCGTTAAAACGATGGATCTCAATGAAGGTGTCTGGCACATTTGTTTAGAAAACCGGCGTATCCTGCCCCTAATAAATAAAACAGCGAGCCAGCGTTGAAGCATTCTCGTGTGCCCGAGACCGCCTACACTAAGCAGTCGACGGAGAGCCTCCTAATCAATATCAATTCAAAGTCTTTCGTCAAAAAGGAACCGTTTCATTTGAGATCGGCGTAGGCGGTCTCAGGCACACGAGAATGCTTCAACGCTGGTTCTCTTTTTTATTATTGCGGAATATTAGATTCCTTTTTTCCAAACAAATGTGCCAGACACCTTCATTAAGATCTGCATTTTGGCACTCTTATCAAAATTTATGAGGGGATCCCTCAGCCCTTGAAGGAGAAGGTGCTCTTTACGGATATTTTTGCTTGGCATTTGGATTTTATTATCTGTTGTGCGTAGTAGAAATCATCAATGAGAAAGAAATATAAAGAGCGGTATTGTGAGAAAATCTAATGCTAGTATAAGGAAGCTTAGTATAACGAAGGTTCGTGTTAGATAACTAATAGTGCGTCCTCTTTTTGTATTAAAAGCACATCGCCATATACAAATTAATACAAAAATATCAAAGGGAACTAGCAATAAGGAAATAGGGCCGCCTGGTATGCTTGCCATGAAAATTGCGGGTGCACTATAGAAAGGAGATAGTGTTGGGGCGTAGAGGAATCCTGTTGATAACAAACTATATAAAATCCCTGCGAGCAAAAATGTTAAATAGGCGTGACCTAAGAAATATACGACCCAAAAGGTACGTCCGAGTCCTGCTTCGCCGCGCCAGCATTGTTTTAAATCTTGGCCGAGAGTCGTCGATGTTTCACGAATGATTGCAGGGCGTAAAGCTAGAGAGATAAGGCTTCCAATAATGAACAAGATCATTAATAATTCCGCTAAACTTGCGAAATCTGAATAGGATGATGGCATCTGAATTGAAGCTGGGACTAGCGCAGTAAAACCTAAATTTAAGTTTAGTTTCACAAACTGTAATAGACCAATGGTAAAACCAATGCTAGCAACGGTAGAGTAACTTCGTAAGCGCTCATAAAGCAAGACCACAACGGAGGCGCCTAGTGCGCCGATCATTGTGACCGATGTGATACTCCAAAGAGTTGTAACTTGATATTGCGTGATGAAATATAAGGCTGCCGCTGATAGAACAAATCCTGATAAAATAACGGAACGTTTAAAACGGATGTGTCTCGAAAAATAACCTAACAATAAACCGCCCATTGAAAATGCAGTAATAGCTGCTAATGCAACATGCTCTAACTGTTGTGTAGAGAATTGGAAAATTTGCTCCATCATCCAAGATTGTTGGAGTAAGCTCAGTAATCCTTCGTATTTTCTTATGAGAAAAACAGCAATCACTGCGAACCAAAAACTGGGTAATGTTATGGTGGAAATAATTTCAGTCAGTGAGATGGCTTTTCTAAATTGCTTACGTTCTGAAAAAAACCACACCACGGCAAGCAGCAAAAAGATGATTGCGCCAATAAATATAAGTCCGTTTAAATAGATTTGCCATGAAAATCCTTGTGTAACGAACGTATCCGTATTAATAAATGCTATTGGCATCACCATACCGACGCCTAATGCAAAATATGGCGCTGTAAAAATGCGATCAATTTGTTTAAACATCGCAATGAAAATAAGACTACTACTGACGTTGATGAGAAGATAGCCCAGAAATAAATAAGAAATATCTTGGCCATACGTTAATATAATAATTCCCGATAAGGCAAATAACATACTCAACATTAACGAGCGTAAACCACCAAGCAAATCCACCAGAAAAAGACCAAGTAAGGTTCCTAATAAAAGTCCGGGAAATGCGTGAGTCATTATTGTCGAGAACTGCTCATGACTCACGCCATGATCGGAGAAGAAACTTGTGTTCGCCAAACTTCTTAGTATTTGATATAGCCAGGTAGTGTAAATCAAAGCGCCGAATGATAATAGCAAGAGTACTATAGACTTCTTGCCATCTTTCATAATAGGTTGTGTCATCGATGTCATTTTAATTTTTCCTGTAATTACTCTTTGAAAAGTGCTTATTTGAAATCCCTAATCCTACCTTCGGCCACTTTCTCCCGCAAAGAGAGAAGGCACTTCTTACAGAGAGTGGCTCATGCTGCAAGATGTAGTGCTTGGAGACTCGCTATGCGTATTTTTTTATAATCGTTCCGTCTTTCTGGATAGCTGGGATCGTAATATGGCAATCCCATTCAAATTCTCGCACTCTTGGTGCGAGAGTTTGGTTTTTGAGATGCTATATTCTTAACATTTCTCCACTTTAGGGCAAGGATGATCATCATCATGCTCTACTTGGATCGTTGCGTGGTGAATTTTGTAGTGGTGTCTTAGCTCGTGATTGATATTATGATAATCTTCACTCGTTAAGGTTTTACCCGGCATGTTCAAGTGAACGGTTAAGGCTGCTTCTTTAGTGCTTAAGCCCCAGATATGTAAATCATGAACTGTTTCTACTCCGGGAATTGCCGCTAAGTAAGCTTCTACTTCTTTGACTTTAATATTGTGTGGTACGGCATCTAAAATTAAGTTGATGGAGTTGCGTAATAATCCCCAAGTACCCATAAGAATTGTGGCAACGATCACTAAACCAAGTACAGGATCCACCCATAGCCAGCCAGTGTAATAAATCACAATACCGCCGATGACAACACCCAAAGCCAGACCTGCATCTGCCGCCAAATGCATGAAGGCGCCTTTGATGTTTAAATCTTCTTTGCTGCCACGGATAAATAACATGGCCGTAGAACCATTGATAAGAATACCAATTGTTGCAACAACAATAATGGTAATTTCATTCACGGGGTGAGGTGAAATTAATTTGATAATAGACTCATAGGCGATAATGGCTGATGTTGCTACTAACACTAAGGCGTTGATCACCGCGGCTAAAATGGTCGTTCGTTTATAACCGTAGCTATAGCGTTCGCTGGCTGCTTTGGTTAATAACCACGTGGCAATCCACGCTAAAATCAACCCGAGAACGTCCCCTAAATTATGGCCTGCGTCTGCCAGCAAACTCATGGAGTGGGCAAAAATCGCATAACCGGCTTCGATTAGGGTAAAAAGGAAGTTTAAAGTGATAGCTAGACCAAAGGCCAAGTTGAAGGATTCCGGGATATTGTGACTGTGGTCGTGACTATGGCCCATACCATGGCTATGACCGTGATCGTGGCCGTGATCATGCTCGTGTTCGTGATGATGGTGGTGCCCCATAAAACCTCCAAAGATAATGTTGGCAGACATTATAAGCTAAAAGGGAACCTGATAGCTAGACATTTTTTGACCTACTTAAGGATTTGCTCAGTTTCTGAAGACTTTCTGCAAGCGCAGTGGATCTCAACAGCGGTGTCTGGCACATTAATTTGGAAAACTGGCATTTCTTGTTTTTAACAAATAAAAAAGAGAACCAGCGTAGAAAATTAGATTCTCTCTTTCCAAATCAATGTGCCAGACACCACCACGGAGATCTTTATTCTAATAACACTCCATCCTGGTGGAGCATTTCAAACTGCTTCGCATCTTGAGGTACGAGCGGTATATTACACATCCGATTGTAATTAACGATTACTGCGAGTTGGGCTCTTGCTCCTTGCAACGGGCGCACGCTCATCCATGTGCAGATGTCGAGCTAAGTCATCGACAGCGATTTTAATATCCGCTTCGTTCACAATGAAAGACTCGACTGCCTGACTTTTTGAACTTAATATTTTTAGTAATTGCTGATCGGCATTCGTTGTCATGCCAATTGTGTGAATCGGTATCGTTTGCCCATTTCCTTCTTGGGTAAGCTGAAGGATTTGTTCAGCATATTTTTCACGAACAGCAGGATCTTTATCAAATAGGCGTTCCGTTTCATTGCGCTTCTTAGTATTTCGATCATCTTGACCATCGGTAACCAACACAATGTGCGTATCGAATGCTGGATCGGTGATTTCCGACAAAGCTCGCAACTGCAGAAAACCGCCAAGAATATTGCTGCTATTGTCCATTGTAGGAGTCTCAATCTCTCTATTAATGCCATCAACAATATTAGAATCAGGCAACGTCACAACATCACTCACTACAAAAGCTTTTGTAGCAAACTTAATAACGGAGATCTTATTACCAGCATACCGCTCATCATCCACAATGGATTGAAGTGCTGCTTTTAATTGAGGAATTGCCTTCCTCATGGTACCACTAACGTCAACGATAAATATCATATGCAGAGGTTTACGAGAGTGAGTATGCTGGCTATCTATGGGGCTTAACATTGTTGAACTGCTAGGTTGGCTAAAAAAGGATTGACGTGGAGAAGAAGGGGAAAAGCTTTCAAGTGCTGGCGCACTTGGTTGCAATGTGCTTGAGCTCGATTGAGAGAAGGGAGACGCACTAGCATCCGCCAGAGGATCTTCCGGCAAGCTAGAAGACATTCTTGCTTCTTGGCTTGCCGCCAACAAATAAGCTGCTCCTTCAATCTCACAATATCTTATTTCTTGATCTTGTAATTGCTTTTTCACTGTATTCCAAGCAGTTGCTGTATCACTGGCTGGGTTTTCAGAACTGTAAGACTTAATCTGTGCGATGGATGTCATGGTATCAACCTTGGGAGTTGTAAGAAATCTTGTTCCTGGATAAGCTTTTTGCACCATTGCAATCGTTAATGCTTCTTGCCAACACTCACCGTAGGTACGCAAATATTGAAAAAAATTGGTTTTGTCAATTTTCCCTGGTGGCAAATCAAGTATCGCTGAAAGTAATTCAATGCCTGCCGTGGAAGAAGCAGCCTTCCACAACTCATCAAATAATTTTTGGATCACCATCATTTCTGTTACTGGTTCATTTGATACGCTATCTAGAGTAAAATTTTGAAGATCAAAAGCTATCCTGCGCGCATTTCCATTTTTAAAATTAAATGTCGCTTTCTGAACTAACCTGTCTATGCCTTTATAAACAAGAGAGTTTGAACTAAGAGCCCTATCGACTGAATTTCCAATTGATTTCTGTCCTCTGAACTCCTTTAAGTATTCAGCTGTAAGGGGAAGCTGGGGAAGAAGAATGGGTTTGTCCCCAAAACGTATATATTCCGCAGTTGATGAACTCATAATATTGTATCCTCTTGTTGGTTTAGACTTTGTTAGACGGTTTCCATATTAGATGAATGAAACTAGAACGCTTTTTTCACCGTTAAACTCTGAGACTGATTGATGCGCTTAGAAAAAGACTCTAGCGCAGAATCAAATCCATCCTCCGTAAGATGTTGTGCATTGAGTATCGCGATGAAGTTAAGACAAAACTGTTTCTGCTCTTTTGCAACATGAGGATAGCTTTGATTTTTTGCTTCGAGCCATAGCGCACTCAACATAGCAATAACCATTTCACATCGTTCTTTCAAGGAAGCTTTACTGGTACTGTTCTTTAACATGTCGCAAGTAGTTTTAAAAATACCTGATGCTCTATTGCTGTAATTTGTAAAACGAAGAGCTGTGTTTAATCCAGCGCGAAGTGCTTCGGCATGTTCCTCTCTAGGGATAGAACCGGCACAGGCTGTTCCATCAAACCATCCGCTAAAATTAAAAAATATATTCCTCTTTTTCGGAGTAGTAACAACCGGTAAATTAAAAGAATTCAGCGGCAATGTCATTTGCTCGCTGGAGCGCATCAATAAGGGCGCGTAAGGTGGCGGACTTTGACTTGAGGAGCAGACAGAGGAGGGAAGTGGGGGAGCACTTGCCTCATCTTTTCTTTCAAAGGCTACAGGTTTCTTGAGATCAGCATCAGCAAACAACGTTGGATTATAAGGAGGGCTCACTGGTTTTTTAGCAATATGTGGTGAGACCGTCTTAGCTGATGATGTATTATGAAGCGAGATATCATCTCCCTTCCAGTCTTGGATGACGTTTTTAAGCGCAATGTTTGGGGTCAATACAGTGCTTGGCAAACGTAAATTTGTAAGCGGACTTGTTGGAATTTCACGCTCGCTAAACCAGCGTGTTATCGCTTCTTTGTCATAACTATGCCCATCTGCTGCAATCACTGGATCTTGCATAACTTCTTGAGTAATTGGGCAGAAATGCTCTTTTGGACGCTTCATTGGTTTTGCATGCGCTACCGATGGTAATATTTGCGCTGCCGGCCTCTGTACTTTTAGCGGCTGAGGTGCGGGAGCACTCGATGGTGGCAAACTCGCATTGGGTCTAGGGTGAGACGTTTTATCTAGCACCGCATGGGGTGACTGAGAAGCAGGATCTCTCTTTAAAATTGAGACAGTTGGAGAAAGAGTAACTAAGGAAGGTGACGTTACCGGCGCTGGTGCTTTAGATGGCTGTAAGAGTGGAGTATATGGACTGTGGGGTGGTTGCTTTGGTGTCGCGCGAAGTGTCTGAAGAATAGAGCCGCTCGCTGAAATTGGAGTGGTTGGAGCAGAAGAAGCGCTTGGCACCACAGAGTGTGTCGAAGAACTACTGGGAACGTTTGCATATCGAGGCAACATACTAGCCAGTCCGTAACTTACGCTTTTTATACTAATCTCTTCTGTTTTACCTATTAATTGTTCTTTTATTGTGGGTGCGAGATCTTTTATTTTAAGAACAAATTCGCGTGCTTGGTTTGCAACTTTGTTATGAAATTGCTGTAGCTCCATCTGTTTCCGCTGATCTGGGGAACCTGGAAGCATTGCCCGTACAAGGCACGGATAACCCAGCTCTTGAGAAGGAAAATCTGCTTTAAGTATTTCGGCACCTGTCACAAGCTGGATAGCTCTAACATTTTCTAACTCATAGGTTTTAATTTCAGCGCTATCTTTCTTAAAGATGAGTTCTACTGACTCTCCATTATTTAGTTTTACTGTGGCACCGCATGCACCACCTAAGTCAATGACAAAATAACCCACTCTTGGGATAAAAATGAAACCGGTATTGATTCTAGAAATACGTGTGTCCGCTCTATCTCTTTCATTTGGAAGATAAAAATCATCACCTCGTCCAATCACGGCCATGTGAATTGCCTCCGTTGTCATAGCAGCGGGAGGAAAATACTCTTTCTTTGCTAACTCAAGCAACGTTGATAAAGTACAGTGGGTATAGATTTTAGCAGCAACTCTTGTCTCTAAATCTGCGCCCGACCAAGCGGCAAAAGCACCTTTTTTGAGTGCATCAAAATTGGCTGCAAGCTCATCTTCATAAATCCTATCAAAAATTTCTAATACTTTTACTATTGGCAATGTGCCTACTTTACTCATTTTCTATACCTCAGGATTAATTACAGTCTTTGTGTAGCAGCAATATTAAACGCTTTTTATAATTGAATACAGGACTGAGCCGGCGCTAAACTCAGCATATTGTACATAAATTGCCCCGCTCTGTAAAGGCGCTTTCTCTTAACGCTTTATTACCTTTGGCCTTTGATCGCATTCTCATAAGACACATCAATCAACCGCCGAAGGTACGGCAAAATGTTGGGAAAATACGGCCAATTTAAAAAAGATATAGCCCTCTTTGTTGCGATATTTACGAAAATATGAGCAAATAGAAGCATGTTTGGCGACAGCTCCCACATCCATCAGCCGCCGATTAACAAGGATGCGCTTTAACTAACAAGGAACATGGATCATCAAAACCTTTAACCTACACAAAAGCCTTTATCTCCAAGTTATCATCTGCATCATCATCGGGATTTTGCTGGGTTATTTCTATCCGGCTTTTGCAGTTAAATTAAAACCCTTGGGCGATGGCTTTATTAAATTAATACGGATGATGATCGCACCGATTATTTTTACCACCGTTGTCACCGGCATTGCCAGCATGGAGGAGATCAAAGAAGTTGGACGTATCGGAGTCAAGGCGCTGTTGTATTTTGAGGGGATCACTTGCCTTGCGTTAATTCTTGGTCTCATCGTTGCAAATGTTTATCATCCTGGCTCGGGACTCAACATTGATCCTCGCTCGATCGATAGCAAAGACGTTGCTGGTTACACCAACCTCCTCGCGAATAAGAATTTTGATACCGTGGCATTTTTTCTAAATATTATTCCAGATACTTTTATACAAGCGTTTTCAAAAGGCGATATTTTACCTGTTTTGTTATTGTCTATTCTCTTTGGGTTTGGTCTGTTACACGGTGGCGATAAACTCCGTCCAATAACGTCACTACTTGAAAGCATGTCGATTGTGCTCTTCGCCATGGTGAAATTTATCATGAGGCTTGCACCGCTTGGCGCTTTAGGTGCCATGGCTTTCGCCGTGGGTGCTTATGGCCCCCATGCTTTAGTTGCACTCAGTCGATTATTAGTCGCGGTGTATGGCACCTCGTTGTTCTTTGTGTTTATTGTATTAGGCATTATTGCGCGATTAAGCAACTTTAGTTTGTGGCGCTTTTTGCTTTTTATTAAAGACGAATTGTTTATCGTGTTAGGAACGTCATCCTCTGAAGCGGTGTTACCGCAAATGATGTTAAAGCTAGAAACCCTCGGCTGTCAAAAAACCATTGTCGGGTTAGTGTTACCCACGGGGTATGCGTTTAATATGGATGGGACATCCATTTATCTTACCATTGCCGCTTTATTTATTGCTCAAGCGTTTAATATTGATTTGAGTTTTAGCCAACAAGTCACTCTGTTTGCTGTTTTATTATTAACGTCTAAAGGTGCTGCTGCGGTTACCGGCGGTGGATTTATTGTATTAGCTGCAACACTCACAAGTATGCACACCATTCCCATCGAGGGGCTCGTTTTATTGTTAGGTGTTGATCGCTTCATGTCAGAAGCACGTTCGCTCACGAACCTTGTCGGCAATGGTGTTGCGACCATTGTGGTTTCGAAATGGGAAAAAGCCTTTGATTCAGATGCTGCGAAAAAAGCAGGTGTGCTTCGTAAGCTTTAGAACATTTGCCTAAAACTTTTTCTGATGGGGTGACAATCTCGTCTTTCTGCAATTTCACCTGCGGCTAGAGGACCAGCACAACAACCTAGGAAACATCCTCCCACTGTGAATGCTTCATTTAAACAAGGGTTATTTCTGCTGTTGCGAATAGTAAAACTTCCAAAATTTTCACACCATTCTGCTTTTGGGATGAGCGCTGTGGGTGGTGTTTCGAAAAATTGTGTACCGCAGGCAGAGGTAAGAAACGCATAGCCTGTAATGCATCCGGCAATACAGAGACAACAAATAACAAAACCACCGGCATAATAAGGATGGATGTAACAATAAACATTATCGGTTGCACCACAAGCAATCCAACCTGGGGGGATAGTTTCTGATGAAGATGATTGCGGCAACAAGGGTGTTGTTGTTTCCATAAGTTCGACATCTAGAAATTGAGAATCTACTTCTGGACGAACACAACAAGAAAAAAAACGCGATTGCATATGTAATCTCCTTTTACTTTGAGTTTATTTTAAATTAACACAGATAAGCTTACACTTCTCACAATAACAATTCGAGTTTTTTGAACGCATAAAACGTAACTTATAAAATGTGCTAAAAACTCATCACCACCACGGTTTTTTAATATGCGCAGCACATAGAGGAAGTTGTTTGCCGTAGAGATAAGATCGATCATGCACTTTCATCGCTACATGCATCAACCATGGTTTGCTTTTGTAGGTCCCGCGAATGTAGCCGCCGCCACCTTCATGATAGGCTAAATATAAATTGTAACTGTCCCAAAGTTTCACGCCGGCTTTTTTATGTAAACGATTGGCGTACCAACCCACAAAATCTGAGGCGTCTGCGAAATCTGTGCGATCTGCGCCGTGACGATTTGTGGTGCGTTGATAATTATCCCACGTGGATTCTAAGGCTTGAGAATAACCATACGCAGTTGTCGGGCGCTTCCAAGGAATCACCCATAATAGACGATCGCGTGGCGGCTTAGCGACACCATTAAATCCAGATTCTTGATAAATAATCGCTAGCTGTGTATTCACCGGTACGCCCCATTTTTTTTGGGTTTTCATCGCACTCCAATACCAATCCGGATATTGCTGAAACACACTACAAATATTATCTACGTGTTGCGGTGGAGGTGGGGCACAAGCCGCTAGAAACGCGGCAATGCTGACGAGCGCAAAAATACCGCGTAATAATCGCCAAGGATGATCTAACTTAATCACTCGACCGTCACTGATTTTGCGAGGTTACGTGGTTGATCCACATCGGTGCCTTTGATCACAGCGACATGATAGGACAACAACTGCAATGGAATCGTAAACACTATTGGATCGATTAAACTATTCACGCCTTCCAATGACAGCACTGTGATTTGTTCACCATTGGATAAATTCGCTTTATGATCCGCAAAAATAATCAGCTGACCACCGCGAGCTTTGACTTCTTGTAAATTGGATTTTAGTTTTTCCAACAGTTCATCATTCGGTGCCACGGCGATCACTGGCATATTCGCATCAACTAATGCTAAAGGACCATGTTTTAATTCGCCTGCTGGATACGCTTCGGCATGAATGTAAGAAATTTCTTTTAACTTTAAAGCACCTTCCATCGCGATGGGATACATATCACCACGACCTAAAAATAATGCGTGTTCTTTATTCGCGAAGGATTTTGCTAATTCTTCAATCTGATCATTCAGCTCTAAGGCTCGGCCCAAAGTGTGTGGCAATTTTCGTAATTGATCCACAATATCTTTCTCTTTCTCTGCCGTCATGCCATGGTAATGTCCCAAGGCTACGGTTAATAACAACAAAGCGGTTAACTGCGTTGTAAAAGCCTTGGTGGATGCAACGCCAATTTCTACGCCCGCCCGAGTCATAAACGTTAAATTTGCTTCCCGCACTAAGGAACTTTCTGGCACATTACAAATAGCCAACGTCGCTAAGTAATTTAGCGTTTTTGCTTGTCTTAACGCTGCTAAGGTATCGGCTGTTTCTCCAGACTGAGAAATTACAATAAATAAAGTATCCGGGTGTACTGCTTTTTTTCGATAACGAAATTCACTTGCCACTTCCACGCTGCAAGGAATATTGGCTAAACGCTCAATCCAATAACGCGCGACGGCACTTGCATGATAGCTCGTACCACAAGCAACAATTTGTACTTGTTTTGTTTTTGCAAAAATCTGAGGCGCATCGATGCCAAAGATTTCGGATAATACGCGGCTATCACTAATGCGGCCTTCTAAGGTCGCTGTTACAGCATCCACTTGTTCGTAAATTTCTTTCAACATGAAATGACGAAAACGTCCCTTACTAACCACGCCTTGGTCATGGGAAATAAGTCGCTCTTGGCGTTGTACCGGTTGGTTTTGAGCGTCAAAAATATCGCAGCGACCCGTTGTAATGACAGCTAAGTCACCTTCTTCTAAAAAAATAAAGCGCTGAGTCACGGAGGAGAGCGCTAAACTATCAGAGGCTAAGTAATTTTCATTATCGCCCAACCCCACCACCAGCGGACTACCTTTACGTACGCCAATGAGCATATCGGGTTGCCGGCGATCCATGATAACGAGCGCATAAGCACCTTCTAACTTCAATACTGTGGCACGCACAGCATCTCTAAAATTTAAACCCTTCGTTAATTGCTGCGCCATTAAATGCGCTACGATCTCCGTGTCAGTTTCTGTCACAAAGGCATAACCATCGGCTTGTAGCGCCGTGCGTAAAGATTCATAGTTTTCAATAATACCATTATGAACCAACGCAATATCGGTACCTGAAACGTGCGGATGAGCATTCATTTCACTAGGTTTACCATGAGTCGCCCAACGAGTATGGGCAATACCCACGTCACCAGACATCGGTTTTTTTTGTAAAGCCTCTTCTAGCTGCGATACTTTTCCTTGCGTTCGCAAACGTTGAATCGTTTTCTGCTCGTCCAACACGGCAATCCCTGCTGAATCATAACCTCGATACTCTAAGCGTTTTAATCCCGTCAATAGGAGATCCACTACATTTTTTCGCGCAACTGCGCCAACAATACCGCACATGAGTTTATTCTCCGTCTTTTTTATTGGGGCGTTGCCAACGATCAATGGTTGACTGTCGTGCGCGACCAAGGGTCAAAGAATTTTCTGGCGCATCTTTTGTGACGGTGGAGCCAGCGCCGATGGTTGCTCCCCGTGCAATAGTAATCGGTGCCACCAAAGAGGCATTAGAACCAACAAACACATCATCTTCTATGACTGTTTGATACTTGTTGACCCCATCGTAATTACAGGTGATCACACCCGCTCCGATATTCACATTGCGGCCGACGATGCTATCACCGACATATGCTAAATGATTTACTTTGCTACCTTGTGCAATGTGAGATTTTTTAATTTCTACGAAATTACCAATGTGAACGTTGCTTTCTAACTCCGTACCTGGGCGTAAACGAGCAAAGGGGCCGATGATCGTATCACTCGCCACTTCAGCGCCATCAATTAAGGTATTTGCTTTCACCAGCACTCGATCGCCGATATGACAATCTTTCAGTACAACATTAGGACCGATATGACACTCTTGCCCCACGGTCACTGTTCCTTCAAAAATGACATTAACATCGATCACACTATCTTGTCCGACCTTTGCCATACCACGAATATCGATACGCGCAGGATCCTTTAAGATCGCGCCTTGCAGCATCAATGTTTTCGCTTGGCGTAATTGGTAAAGGCGCTCGATGTGAGCTAACTGTTCTTTATCATTAATGCCTAATACTTCTTCGCTATGGTAGGCTTGAATGGTGGTAACGGTGGCGCGATCTTCCAGCGCAATGGTTGGAACATCTGTTAAATAATATTCTTGTTGCGCATTGTCGTTACCGACTTGTTGAATATATTGTTTTAATAGCGCTGCTGGAATTGCCAAAATACCGGAAAAGACTTCTCGTAATTGTCGTTGTTCCGATGTGGCATCTTTCTCTTCCACAATTCCTACAAAGGAATGATGCTGATTTCGTAAAATACGACCTAATCCCGTGGGGTCCGCTACTTGGGCCACCAATAAACAAAGTCCCTTGCTGGGCGTTGCTTTGACTAGGGCGTGCAGTGTCCGTGCTTCGATTAAAGGAACATCGCCATACAGCACGAGCACCAGATGATCATTGGGAATTTGATCTAACGGTTGACTCACGGCATGGGCGGTGCCCAATTGCTCTTTCTGCTCAACCCACGTGACATTTAAATGAGATAATTTCTGACGAATGTGTTCACCGGCATGACCGTAAACAACATAGACATGTTCGGCACCAATGCCTTGCTGCGCGGTATTCACCACATGTTCAAGTAAGGTTTGATCGCCAATTTTATGAAGCACTTTCGGAATATTGGACTGCATGCGCTTGCCTTTGCCAGCTGCAAGGATCACTACTGAAATCTTCATAACATCACCGTTTGTTAATTACTTTCTACCCTGATAATCGCGAATTGCTTTAAGCTGTGCCATTGCTCTAGCAAGTTCAATGAGTCCTTTTGCATAATCCATTTCGGCTGATTTGTTTGCAATCATTTCTTTCGCTCGTTCTTGTGCTTTGAGCGCTTCGGCTTCATCCAAATCTTTTGCA
Organism: Gammaproteobacteria bacterium; assembly: GCA_020051155.1. Taxonomy (GTDB): domain Bacteria; phylum Pseudomonadota; class Gammaproteobacteria; order UBA1113; family UBA1113; genus JAGVJK01. Next base: position 104,710 of record JAGVJK010000018.1, read on the forward strand.
CGTTCCGCAACATCTGCCAGGATGGTGACTAATTGCGGCTGCACTTCTAATATACCACCAGAAACATAAAAAATGTCATCTGGTGCACCATCTTCATGTTTTAAGCGCACTTGGCCGGGGCGAAGAAAGGTGAGCAGGGGAGCATGGCCGACTTGGATTCCCATGTCGCCTAGCTCGCCACTGACTGAGACAAACTCCGCTGCACCGGAAAAAATCCGTTTCTCAGCGCTAACAATGTCTACTTTAATGGTAAATCCCATGGTACCCACTCTTATAATACTTTCGCTTTAGCCACTGCTTCATCAATGGTTCCCACCATGTAGAAAGCTTGCTCTGGTAAATGATCGAATTCACCATTGAGAATTGCTTTAAAGCCACGAATGGTTTCCTTCAATGGTACGTATTTGCCAGGCGCTCCAGTGAAAACTTCTGCAACGAAGAAAGGTTGCGATAGGAAGCGAATAATTTTTCGCGCACGCATAACTGTCTGTTTATCTTCGTCAGACAATTCATCCATCCCGAGAATGGCGATAATGTCTTTTAATTCTTTATTACGTTGCAATACTTTTTGCACTTGACGGGCGACTTGATAATGCTCGTCACCCACAATCAATGGATCTAATTGACGTGAGGTAGAATCCAACGGATCAATCGCTGGATAAATCCCTAACTCGGCAATTTGTCGTGATAACACGATGGTCGCATCCAAGTGAGCAAAGGTGGTAGCAGGAGATGGATCGGTTAAGTCATCCGCTGGTACGTACACTGCTTGAATAGAAGTAATAGAACCATTTTTGGTAGAAGTAATACGCTCTTGCAAGGTACCCATTTCTTCCGCCAAGGTAGGTTGATAACCTACTGCAGATGGCATACGGCCTAACAACGCGGAAACTTCCGTTCCGGCTAAGGTGTAACGATAAATATTATCGATGAATAATAAAACATCGCGGCCTTCATCACGGAAATTTTCTGCAATGGTTAATGCTGTTAACGCGACTCGTAAACGGTTTCCTGGGGGTTCATTCATCTGACCGTAGACCAGCGTTACTTTGTCTAATACGTTTGATTCTTGCATTTCTAAATAGAAGTCATTGCCTTCACGGGTTCGTTCACCCACCCCAGCAAATACGGAATAACCGCCGTGTTCGGCAGCGATACCACGAATTAATTCCATCATGTTAACGGTTTTACCAACACCTGCACCACCGAACAAACCGGCTTTACCACCTTTTGCAATGGGGCAGATCAAATCGATAACTTTAATACCTGTTTCTAAAATTTCTTTACGTGTTGCTTGATCTTCGAAACTTGGCGCTTGACGATGAATTGGCATACGTAGCTCTTCACCAACCGGGCCTTTACCATCAATGGGAGAACCTTCCACGTCTAAAATACGACCCAAGGTTTCTTTACCCACGGGAACCATAATGGGGTTACCGGTGTTTAACACGTCTAGCCCACGACTCAAACCGTCCGTAGGACCTAACGCAATGGTTCTCACCACGCCATCACCTAATTGCTGCTGCACTTCCAAGGTCGTGTCAGCTTTAGGTACGCGCAATGCGTCATAAATTTTGGGTACCGATTCCAAACCAGCGGCAAATTCCACGTCAATGACGGGGCCAATGATTTGTACAATTTGTCCTGCTTCTTTAGCGCTCATAGCATAAACCTCTTCGTTAAAATTACACAGCCCCGGAACCCGACATGATTTCTGCAATTTCTTGTGTAATTGCTGCTTGTCTTGCCTTGTTATAAGCCAACTTCAAATCGTTAATCAAATCACCTGCATTTTCCGTTGCACTCTTCATCGCCACCATCCTGGCTGCTTGTTCGCAAGCAATATTTTCCACCACCGCTTGATACACTTGTGATTCAATATAGCGTTTCAGTAAGGTATCAATTAGCTCTTGCGCATCAGGTTCATAGATATAATCCCAATGATAACCCGATGTTTGATCCTGAGAATGAATCAACGGTAGCAATTGATGAATTCTTGGTTTTTGCGCCATGGTGTTGATAAATTGATTTTCGGCGATGAATAAAGAATCCAACGTGCCCGCATCATAATTATCTAACATTACCTTCACCACGCCGACAATGTCGACCACGGAAGGCGCATCGCCCAAATGTGTCGCAGACGCCACAACATTACCACCGATATTGCTGAAGAAATGATTGGCCTTATTACCAATAAGACACAAATCCACTTCCACACCTTTATCTCGCCAGCGCTTAATCTCTTGCAAGGTGGGCTTTAATAAATTGGTATTTAAGCCACCGCACAAACCACGATCCGTAGAAACTACAATAAAACCTACACGGTGAATGGGGCGTTCCTGCAAATAAGGATGGTGGTACTCTGGGTGAGCATTGGCTAAATGACCAATCACACTCAGTATTTTTTCTGCATAGGGTTTTGTGGTCGCCATTCGATCTTGCGCTTTACGCATTTTACTTGCGGCCACCAACTCCATCGCACTCGTAATCTTCTGCGTTTTTTTAATGGAGCCCATCTTGTTGCGAATTTCTTTTGAACGAGACATGCGTCATATCACCACGTATAAGTTACTTTGAAAGACTCTACTGCTGCTTTTAATTGCTTCTCGATGTCTTCATCATAAGTACATTTTGTATTGATGGTTGCGATCAAATCAGCATGATGCTCCTTCATGTACTCTATTAAATCTTGCTCAAAGGTCACGACTTTATCGCAAGGCACATTATCCAAGTACCCTTTTTCTGCAATAAACATAGAAATCGACATCAACGCCACAGACAATGGGCTGTATTGTTTTTGCTTGAGGATTTCCATGACGCGCTGTCCACGATCCAATTGTCGACGAGTTGCTTCATCTAAATCGGATGCGAACTGTGAGAAAGCTTCCAACTCTCTATATTGCGCTTGTGCGATACGAATCCCACCCGCCAATTTTTTCATAATTTTTGTTTGAGCCGCACCACCCACACGGGATACAGACAACCCGGCGTTGATTGCAGGTCTAAAGCCTGAGTTAAACAAATCCGTTTCCAAGTAAATTTGACCATCGGTGATGGAAATTACGTTAGTAGGAACGAAAGCGGAAACGTCACCGGCTTGTGTTTCGATAATCGGTAATGCTGTTAAGGAACCGGTCTTATTCGTTACTGCACCGTTGGTCATGCGAGAAACGTAGGCTTCATTCACACGACAAGCACGCTCTAACAAACGAGAGTGTAAATAGAAAATATCCCCAGGATATGCTTCACGACCGGGGGGACGACGCAATAAGAGAGAAATTTGTCGATACGCCCAAGCTTGCTTGGTTAAATCATCATAAATAATCAGCGCATCTTCGCCCTTATCGCGGAAATATTCCCCCATGGCACATCCCACGTAAGGTGCGATAAATTGCAAAGCAGCAGATTCAGAGGCGCTAGCAGCAACAATGATCGTATGTTCCATCGCGCCATGCTCTTGCAGTTTGTTTACAACTGCGGTAACCGACGAGGTTTTTTGGCCAACGGCAACATAAATACATTTAACACCGGTGCCTTTTTGGTTGATGATGGCATCGATCGCGATGGCGGTTTTACCGGTTTGTCGATCACCGATAATTAATTCTCGCTGCCCGCGGCCAATTGGCACCAAGGCATCAATAGATTTTAAACCTGTTTGCATGGGTTGTGTGACCGGTGTTCGTTCGATAACACCAGGCGCTACTTTCTCAATCGGCGTTGTACCCTGATAATGGATAGGGCCTTTGCCATCAATCGGCATCCCCAGAGCATTCACAACACGTCCCAATAAGCCTTCACCCACTGGCGTTTCTAACATACGACCGGTAGAGCGAACGGTTTGACCTTCGCGCATTTCTTTATGATCGCCCAATACGACGGCACCCACGGAGTCTCGCTCTAGGTTCAACACCACGCCATATTTGTCATCAGGCAACTCGAGCATTTCATAGGACATGGCATCATCTAAGCCATAAATACGCAAAATACCATCTTTGTTGCTGACGATCGTACCTTCGGTACGTGTTTGCGCAGCAGGCTCAAAGGAAGCAATACGCTGCTTAATTAACTCACTAATTTCTGATGGACTGATCATTGTACTGACTGACATATTCTTTCCTTCGCATTAAGGTGGTTTTGTAATAAATGAAGTTTGCTTAAAGCGGTTCCATCAATGACTCTATCGCCGATTCGAATGCGAGCCCCACCAATAACGGAAGGGTCAACCATTACGTTCAACTCTATTTTGCATTGATATTTCTTTTCTAGACTTTGTTTCAATTGGCTTGCCAGCTCTTCTGACAAAGGATAAGCAGAAACAACATAAGCCTCTTCTATTTTCAGATGAGCGTCTTTCAAAATTTCATATTGCTGAAAAATAAAAGGAAGGTAGGCTAATCGCTCGTAGCTTGCCAAGAGATTCAGGAAGTTCTTGCCGTGTTGATCCAATCGATTTCCGGCAATATCCAACATGAGTTTAACCAGTTGGCGATCCGTATATTTAGGGTCGTTCAATAGACGTTGCATTTGTTCATCCACTACCAAGAGTGCGGCGAACTGAAGCATTGACTCCCATTGTGGCAGTTGCTGCTGCGAAACTGCATAATCAAAGGCGGCCTTTGCATAAGGCCTTGCTATCGTGCCTGGATCACTCACTGCTGACCTCGGATAATAATTGTTTGATCATGTCATTATTGGCTGAAATATCGATGCGACCACCGAGGATTTTTGCGGCGCCGGCAACGGCCATCGCTGTGATATCGTGTTGCAAATCAGCTTTTGCTCGCAACCGCTCTTGCTCAATGTCATCACGAGCGAGATGAATAAGACGATTTCCTTCTTTATGAGCTTGCTCTTTCGCATCTTCCACAATACGTGTCGCACGTTTAGACGCTTGATCCACAATTTCTGCGGCTTGCAACTTAGCATCCCGCAACAATTCGCCAACTTTATGTTGAGCTAACTCTAAGTCGCGTCGACCACGCTCAGCCGCCGCTAACCCATTAGCGATGGTTGCTTCTCGCTCTTGTAATGCTTTCGCAATCAAGGGCCAAATGTATTTCATCGTAAAGATCACAAGTAAAGAGAATGTGATCATCTGACCTAGCAGCGTCAAGTTTAAATTCATGCTGACCTCGTGTTACTCATCATTGCTCACTATGAACCGGCGACCGATTAGGCGCTGTGTTCAATAATGTATTTACCAACGGCAATGGCAAAGGGGTTTGCAAAGGTGAAGTACAGCGCGATCGCCACACCAATCATTGCAATAGCATCCAATAAACCAGCCACAATAAACATTTGCATCCGCAACATCGACATCATTTCAGGCTGACGCGCTGTTCCTTCTAAAAACTTTCCACCCAGTAAGCCAAAGCCGATTGCCGTGCCTAATGCACCTAAACCAATCAACAACGCTACCGCGATTGATGTAAAACTCTGCACCGTAGCAATTAAACTTGCTGCTTCCATTGATACCTCCTCAGTTATTATTAATGACTCTCGTGAGCCATGCTCAAGTAGACAATTGTTAGCATCATAAAGATGAATGCTTGCAATAAAATAATTAAGATATGAAAAATTGCCCACATGCTACCAGGGATCCATTGAATCCACCATGGCAACAAGGCAATTAAAATAAAAATCAATTCGCCGGCATATAAATTACCGAACAACCGCAGTGCGAGGGATAAAGGTTTTGATAATTCATGCACGATGGCTAGAGGAAAGTTGATAAAGAACAAATAAGGGCCGAAAGGTGTACAGGTTAACTCTTTAAAAAAGGCCCATGGGCCTTTGATACTAATATTGTAGACAATCACTAAGATGAACACCGAAATCGACATAGCAAAGGTTAAGTTTAAATCCGTGGTGGGCACGACCCGCATGTAAGGCACCCCAACGGCACGCCCTAAGCTAGGCAACAGATCCACGGGCAGCAAGTCCATGAGGTTCATTAAGAAAACCCACATAAAAATCGTTAATGCCAAGGGAGCAATTAATTTACTTTTGCCGTGAAAGGTTTCTTTCACTAAATTGTCCACAAACATGACCATCAATTCGACACAACTTTGCAACTTCCCCGGGACACCCGCTGTTGCTCGCTTTGCTGCGAATCGGAACAAGAATAAAAAGATTCCGCCCAACAGAATGGAGTAGATCAAAGTATCCAAGTTCAGCGTAAAAAAGCCCGCATTGGCTTTATCGACACTCCACGATAAATTAGTTAAGTGATGCTGAATGTATTGTGTAGGATTAGAAGGCGCTTCAATCATAATTTCACCAATTTATTAGTTTTGAGGATCAACGGTGAAAACCAAAAAACCAGATAACAAAGACTGTATCCGATCATAAATGGTAAGAAATCTGCATTCGCCCACTCAATGGCAGCGAAGGTCAGAAGAATAGTAATCAAAATCTTATAAAGCTCCGCTCGGAAAAACGCTTTCACGAATTTCTTTGCAATACCGGCCCCCTTTAAGGAAAACAAAGTTCGTGCAAAAGAAACATTGGAGAGAATCGCCACCAGAGCACCAAGAAAAACGGATATAGCGAGGGTTTTCCCAAAAAATATTTCAGCAAGCAGCACACTCATGGCAGCAACGATGAGTTGCCATGTGATGATTTTGTAGGCTTGTTGCCGCAATGTTCGCTCTTTATCGACCATATTGATGGTGCCGTTCCTTACTAATCATTTATATATTCAAAGGGCTATATACAAAAATGCGCTGTAGTCGCTGTATAGCGTCCAAAAAAGACCTGCGAGAGTATATCGATTCTTCGCTAAGAGTTCAATGTTTATAGCGCTTTTCTAAGACACCATGTTGTAATTCAAGTTATACATGATCCACAACGTACCAAACACTAAAATCAAAACAATCAGAACAATAAATATAAACGGCATTAAATTCCAACGTGCCTCGCTGTTGCTCGCGCTCATTCGCAAGAAAAAATACATTTGTGCTATTAACTGCAATACCGCAAACACAGTCAATGCAATATAAATAGCTGCAGTTGGCAAGGAATGATCCGTGACGACCCAAAATGCTAAGAAAGTGAATATTAAGGACAATACTAAACCTGTTACATAGGATTTAACGGTTTTTTTGCCAGTGCCGTATTGCGTTGCTACTACATCATGATCGCTAGACATATTAGATTGCCCCCATTAAATAAACGATGGTGAAGAGAAAAATCCAGACGATGTCTAGAAAGTGCCAAAATAGGCCTAAGTAGGTTAAGCGGCGGCTCATAACAGGATTAACCTTATATTTTGCCACTTGAAACATCATGATCGCCATCCACACTAAGCCCATGCTGACGTGTAGACCGTGGGTACCCACCAAGCTGAAGAAGGACGTCATCGCTGCACTGCTATGCCAGCTGTGACCTTCCATATACAACTTAACAAACTCATTGACCTCCATCACCACGAAGGATAAGCCGAATAAAAAGGTAATCATCAACCAACCCAGCACTTGTTGACGGTTCGATCGATACATGCTGATCATGGCCAACCCGTAGGTAAAGCTGCTCGCTAACAAAAACATAGTTTCTAGCAAAACGTAGGGTAAGCTAAATAATTCTTTTAGCGCGGGCCCGCCAAAAGTATTGTTGTGTAACACTGCATAACCCGCAAACAAGGTCGCAAACAAGAGGCAATCACTTAAGATGTAAATCCAAAATCCAAAAACATCCACGGCATCCATGTTGTGGTGATGGGAATGTTCACCGTGACCAAGAGTTGTTGATGCGTCTGCCATAATTTCTACCTTACATTCTATACGTTAGACTCTAAAAAATTGTTAGCCTGATTTAAGCTTGTGTTTCCACTCGCGCTACTTCAGCCGCCTTCACATAATAATCTGTGTGGAAATTGAAGGAGCGTGCGATCCAGGTCACCGCCATACCCAGCAATCCCACAGAAATCATCAAAGGGCTATGCCAAATCATGCCAAAACCAAAGACGCCACTAAACATTGCAATGATAAAACCCGTTCCTGTGTTTTTGGGCATGTGAATATCTTGGTAAATTGGTGTCTGTGTCACAGGGCCTTCTTGCGCTCGTTTTTCCTTCATATCCCAAAAGGCATCTCGTGTGCTCACTTCAGGCGTAAAAGCAAAGTTATAAAATGGTGCAGGGGAGGGAATCGACCACTCTAAGGTTCGACCATCCCATGGATCGCCCGTTACATCACGATAAGCTTTGCGATTTTTAATACTCACTAACACTTGAGCGATTTGGAAAGCAACGCCCAGGGCAACAAAGCAAGTACCAATCGCCGCCACGATCAAGAAGGGATGCCAACCTGTCTCCGCACTGTAATGGTACAAGCGACGAGTCATTCCCATTAAACCTAATGCGTACAGAGGAATAAACGCTAAATAGAAGCCAATGATCCAACACCAGAAAGCACACTTTCCTAAGGTTTCATTGAGTTTGAATCCAAATATTTTAGGGAACCAGTACGTCACACCCGCAAAGTAGCCAAACACCACACCACCAATAATGACATTGTGGAAATGCGCCACTAAAAATACGCTATTGTGCACCTGGAAATCCACCGCTGGCACGGACATTAAAACCCCGGTCATGCCACCAATAGCAAAGGTGCTAATAAAACCGGTGGTCCATAGCATAGGAACGGAGAAAGTGATTTTGCCGCGATACATCGTAAAGAGCCAGTTGAAAATTTTAACCCCAGTAGGTACTGCAATAATCATGGTCGCGATACCGAAGAAGGCATTCACATTGGCACCTGCACCCATGGTGAAGAAGTGATGCAGCCAAACGATAAAGCTTAAAAAGGTAATCGCGATTGTCGCCCACACCATACTGGGATAACCGAATAAAGGCTTCTTACTAAAAGTCGCCACCACTTCTGAGAAAATACCAAAGGCGGGTAAAATAAGGATATAAACCTCCGGATGTCCCCATGCCCAAATCAAATTGACATACATCATGGCATTACCGCCATAAGAAGCTGTAAAGAAATGCATATCAAAGAAGCGATCGAGGAACAGCATACCTAAGGTTACCGTTAGAACGGGGAACGCTAGAATAACGAGAACCATTGCGCACAGCGCCGTCCAAGTAAATACTGGCATTTTCATCAAGGTCATACCAGGGCAACGCATTTTCAAAATGGTAGTAGTGAAGTTAATCCCAGACAGTAAACTACCAATCCCCGAAATCTGCAGAGCCCAGATATAATAATCCACCCCCACATCCGGACTATAGGCTAAACCCGACAATGGCGGATAGGCCAACCAACCGGTTGCAGCAAATTTACCAATGACCAAGGAAAGATTCACTAACACTGCACCAACCACGGTGAGCCATAAGCTTAAGGAGTTTAAATAAGGAAACGCTACGTCGCGCGCACCAATTTGCAAAGGCACGGCTAAATTTAACAAACCAAACATCAACGGCATCGCCATGAAGAAAATCATGATCACACCATGAGCCGTAAAAATTTGATCGTAATGTTCAGGCGGTAAATAGCCATAAGAGTGCCCCACAGCAATCGCCTGTTGCGCTCGCATCATCACCGCGTCACTAAAGCCTCGCAACAACATGACAAAGGCAAGAATGATGTACATGATGCCAATTTTTTTGTGATCGATGGTAGTGAGCCATTCCGTCCAAAGATATTTCCATTTGCCTAAGTAAGTAATCGTGCCGAGAACCGCCAAAACCGCCAGCGCCATAAATGCACCCGCGCCCATAATGATAGGCACGTGAAAAGGGATAGCATCCAGCGTTAAATTTCCGAATATAAATTTCTCAAGCATGGTTATCTTTCCTCATTAGCAGTTGCTGCCGTAGTATCTTTCACAGTATCTTTAGTTTGAGATGTGTCTTTCTCGCCGAGATCTTCCATCCCTGGCTGCATGTATTTCATCATTACCTTGTCAAATAATCCGTCCGCTACGGCAGAATAACTTTGGACCGGCCCTTCTTCGGTAGGTTTCGCCAAGGTTTTATAGGCTTGTATGGTCAATGGCTTAGAGGTTTTCTTCACGCTCGCGACCCATTTATCAAAATCTTCTTGGGAGCTAGCTCTAGCGATAAAGTTCATTCCAGCAAAACCATCACCACTAAAATTAGCGGACATACCACGATAATCGCCCAGCGTGTTGGCAATTAAATTTAACTCCGTTCCCATACCTGGCATTGCGTAGATTTGTCCACCTAATTGTGGAATTTGAAAGGAGTTCATCGGCGCATCTGCCGTAATCAGGAATCTGACAGGCACATCCACCGGCATTTGTAAGAAATTGACCGATGCAATTTTTTGTTCGGGATAAATAAACAACCATTGCCAGTTAAGCGCGATTACTTGAACCGTTATTGGCTTGCCAGTATCTTTTAATGGTCGGTGTGGATCTAACGAGTGGGACGTAAACCATGTCATCACCGCTAAAATACCGACGATGATACAGGGGATAGTCCACCAAATGGTTTCTAATAAGGTGCTATGCGCCCATTCCGGTGCATACTTTGCGTTTATATTACCTGAACGAAACGCCCATACGACGAAAACTGAGAGAAGAATAACTGGGATAACAACTAACAACATCAAGCCCACGGCATCAAGCAATAAACTCTTTTGCGCTGCGGCAACCATTCCCTTGGGATTCAGCATGACCATGTCACACCCGCTCAGCAACAGCGTTAGACCGAGCAACAGCACATTACGCCATTGAATCATACCTTTATTACTCATTCGTCACCCCTCGCCACTTGAATTCTTAGGCTATTATCAACCAAAGCATCTTAATTCATAAGAACACCGGGTTAGGTTCTTTCGGCCAGAACTCGCCTAATAAATGCGGTGTACGATACCACAAATATTTTTATTATCAATGTGTTTGAGAAAATTCTTCTCACCCTCTACAAAATCGATAAAAATTTAATTAGTTTGTTTATAAATTGCTAGGCTTTTCTAAAAAAAAATGATATATTTTGTACATAATTATAAAGAAAGAGTCTATACCGCTCGTACTTCCCAAATAGATGATCCGTGTTATGCAACTCTTTCGTTTACAGAGAAATACTGATATGAATTGCTTATTTGAGGTTATTTATTATGGCAGGCGAACAACACCACTCAAAGTCCCCGAAAACAACTGACTCGAAATCCAGAAGAAATAAGTGGCCAACTCTATTCAATAGTAAAAAAAACACGCCACCTTCTCCTCCGCTTTCTTCCACACCCTCTAGCAGCAATTCACCCCTAAAGATGTCTGCTAGTGAAGCATCCTCACTAAAGATTCTAGAAAATAATCTGCTGGAGGCCATGGCTCTTAAAAAACAATTGGTTCAGACCATAGAACAAGATATTGCTCATTTTAATGAAAGAACCAATAGTTATTTTCATCAGCTCATTAAAAGCACAAGGAGCGAAGGCGCCTTACAGCAGAGTGCCGATCTCGTCCATAATCACTTTCATTCCGGCGCGCCTTCGCGACATATTCTCAGCGAGAAAGACGCCAAGGTCATTGTGCGACAAGCCCTGGATCTGATCATGGCCATTTATACGTTAAAGCGTAGTAACCTTCTTAAAACTTTATTTGATACTCAACTTGCACCCTACTCTGATGCTTATGAAGAGCATTGCAAAGACTTTATGAGGCATTTTGCTAAACACTCTGGCAGTGATGAATTAGCGCCCTTCACCTTGTATGGCATGAAACAAGCGTTGCCAAGCCATTTCTTGCAACTATTAGAAGCCAACCCCGCATTTGATGATTTGTTAATGCGCATTGTAGAATGTGACGCCATGGTGGAACGTTGGCGTGCTAAAGCTAGTTACATCATGCCGTCCATCCCTCATGAACTATTATCCCTCATAGCCAATCGACCTTACGTTAGCCTAGAAAAATTTGTTATTGAATGGCTAGTACATCTTGATTCTAACTTTGATGTTGAAAACCAAGAGGCCATTGAAAGATGGGTATCAATGATAAGGGGGAATCTATCTAAGGATATGAATACACAGGAACTCTCTATCGTGGAGTCTCTTAGCCAACTAGAGACACAGACCTTAGAAACCTTAGAGCCTCAAAAAAAGCAATTGCTTCATGCCGCAGCTCAGCACCTCGGAAAGCCAGCTCCCATGACCATTACCCAAGTTCGCGAACTTGAGGGGCAACTCAGGCCCTACACTCAAGGGATTCTGCGCGATACCATAAAAGCCATTTACCCCACATCTGATGACGATCATGAAAACAAAGTAACACTCTATGCTTATGTTTCACAGTCTGACTACGGTCCTGCAGCCTGGGAGGCTTTTCATGCATTGTCACTACAGCTTGAATCATTAGAAGGCCTTACTGAGCTCAAAAAGCATTTACGCGTTACCCTAGACTTGATGATGCTTCATGTCTTTCCTCTTTTTAGTGAATTGCAAAAGAAACTCGAAGACGCTTGCGACCCTTTAAAACAAGAAATGGCGGCTCTGAAAAAAGATGTCTCTCTACTGCGCCCAGAAGAAAACCTCTTTTTAAGTTTAGAGCTGGTACATAGCTTGGGTCACGGTCTTGATTTCGTTGGCGCGCTGAAATCCCTACGCCCATCAGCTTCACCGATTCTCCCGACCCCCAGCTCGTCTACGTCTGTTCCTGCTATACCCGCGCTCGATCTTACCCCGACTCAGCAGCAGCCGTCACCGACCTCTATCCGTTTAAACGCTCCCCGAGGAGGACGTGGCTAAAACACTTAAGAACAGGTGCATCATGGGGTAGGGCGTCAAGCTCCGCTCAATGCAAAAAACCCGCCTGCCGAACTTACTGTTGTAAAATCTAACAGCATCTGTTATATTTTACAACAGTAGCTCTTTTAGGTTTCAAATCAATGTATTATCTGCGTACTATTACACAAGCTATTCGCCAAGCCTTGCAAGATACCCCGGCAATCTATCTCAACGGTCCTCGACAAGCCGGAAAGAGCACCTTGATGGAGCACATTGGGCAAACATTGAATGCCCAGTATTACACCTTAGACGATATCAGTGTCTTATCTGCCGCTCTCTCTGATCCACAAGCCTTTTTGTCTAATTTAACCCGGCCCGTTATTTTAGATGAAATACAATTAGCCCCAGAATTATTTCGAGCTTTAAAAATAAAAATCGATGAGTTACGTAAAGTCGCAGGAGCGAAGGCTAATGGATCTTTTTTACTAACAGGCTCCGCCAATGTCTTAGCTTTGCCTGATTTATCCGACGCTCTGGTAGGTAGGATGCAAGTCTTCACCCTGTATCCTCTCTCTGCCGGAGAAACGCTAGGTCTTGCTGAAGGATTTATTCCTTGTTTATTTGATAAAACCTATCACCCACCAGCCATGACCTTTGATGATGCTGCATTAAATTCTGTTTTCTTTAACGCAACCTATCCACAATTAGTCAATGAATCCATCTCTAACACCAACAAATGGTTTGAAAGTTACGTCACAACGCTTTTACAAAGAGATGTGCGCGCATTAGCTGAAATAGAAAAAGTCGCTTTATTACCAGCCATGCTAAAAATCATTGCCTCTCGAGCCGGCGGCTTAGTCAATGACGCATCCTTAGCCCGCGATGTGGGGGTTAATGCCATGACCTATCGGCGTTATCGCAGTTTATTAGAAGCGGTTTTTTTATTATTAGTCATTCCGCCTTGGTATCGAAATATAGGTAAGCGTTTTGTGAAAGCTCCCAAATTATTTATGACGGATACCAATCTGCTGTGTTATTTGTTAGGCGTTCAAGCAACGGATATCCATCAATTTGATGAAAATCTGCGTGGCAAAATTATTGAAAATTTTGTCGCTGTGGAATTATCTAAACAACTCAGCGCACTTTCCCTCGGTACTCTTTACCATTTTCGAACACAAGATGATAAGGAAATTGATTTCATCATTGAAAAACGAGATGGCTCTCTACTCGCCATTGAGGTCAAAGCTAAAAAATCCATTAAGAGCACGGATTTTGATACCATCAAACTCCTCAAAGAGTCTACAGGCGAAGACTTTACAAAAGGTGTCATCTTGTACCTGGGTCATCAATCCATCTGCTTTGGGCCAGACTTATACGCATTACCTCTACAGTCTCTTTGGACACTGGGTGCGAAAAATTTAGTTGATATTTAGAGAAATGTAACTCTCAGATTTTATAGGGATTAATCTTCGGTAATAGCAACATCGCCAATTTTTGATGTTTTTTTGTTTACTATTGAATATCTTTTGATACAATGACAGCCTTTAGCTTGCACTATTTGTAAACACTCATGTTAGCTAGGGAGGTTTTTATGACATTTTTTTCCACCGCCGCTACATTAAGCAAACCTAAGGGGTTTGAGAATTTTCTTAAGGATGAACTTTTCCTTATTTTCACCAATCAAAGCGGGTTTTCAGAAAAAACCTATGTCGATATGCTAGACGAAATTTTCCGAGAAAATCCTGCTGCTCTCGATATTCCTGAAGACAAACGCTCGAGCTTTATTGAGGAAATGACGACCGCGCTTATGGACAAGACTGCGGGAGCATTAACTCAAAGGATCGACAGTTGTTTGAAAAGCTTTGCCTCGACACTTGATGCTGATGATAGTGCAAAGAGTTCCACAGCCGGTAGTAGCAGGCAACGATTGCAACGTTGATACTTGCGAAAATTAGATGAATTCGACATTTCTTGAAGTGGAATAGGTATAAACAAAAAGTGAGGTTTTTATGATAAAGAAAGTAATTTACATGATGAGTTTTGTTCTGTTTCTATTTCTTTTAACGTCCTGCGGTTATCAATCTACTCCGCCGTCATATGCTCAACCATATATACACAAAACCATGGCCTTTTCAGAAGATTTTTATATTGAAGAGAAAAAAATTTGGGGCTCTAAAACTCAAATAACATTTAGTCCTTACTACAAGGGCTTTACGTTAAAAGATGCAACGGATCCCAAAGCCAAACTGTGGAAAAAAGATGAGTGGGGACAACAAAAACGTGTTATAGGAACCATTAGCAAAGGAACGCTTTATAGAATGGATGATTATAAAGAGCCACAAAGTTTGAGCGATACAAACCCGTATGCAATCATTGTCATTTTAAATGGTCCAGCTAAAGGCATGAAAGGCAAAGTATATCCAGAAGCTCTTGGGTCTATCTTTCCCCAATATGCCCCTAGACATCAGTAACTTTTACTCAACGGAGATGTATGGTATAGCATCTCCGTTGAACGCAATTTTTCAACTGACACTTATGCGATGCCTTAATCCATTCTAAAAAGCCTTATTGATCCCACACTAAACTTGGAAAACGTCCAACTAGATACAAAGGAATATTATAAAAATTTTCTGCGCATTCTAAGTTGAGTAGATTTGCTCGCGTGATGGCTTTCGGCGCGTATTTGTCAGCATACACCCTCAAGCTCTTATGCTTTGTGCTGCCTCCCGCTTTTACTTCTAAGGGAAATACTTCATTTTGATAAGAGGTAATAAAATCCACTTCTGCAGTCCCCGAGCTAGTCCAATAGTAAAGATTGTGAGGTTGTTGTGTCATGAGTGTTTGCGCGACGAAGTTTTCTGTAAAACTGCCTTTAAATTCTGTAAATAGCTCATGGCCTCTAATTAATAAATCCGCTGTAATCCCAGTCATCGCACCTAACAAACCCACATCCAATAAAAAAACTTTAAAGGCTTGGTTCTCACAATAGCTACTTAGCGGTAATGATGGCTTAGTTATATTATAAGAACGATAAATAAGCCCCGCGTCCGTTAACCACTGTAGTGCAGACTCATATTCTCGACCGCGAGCACCGGCAGAAATCGCTGAAAAAATAAATTTTTTGTTTTCCTTTGCTAACTGCGAAGGTATTTTTTTCCAGATGTCAGAAATTTTTATTACGTCTGTGGATTTCGCATGTTTAGCTACATCGAGTAGATACGCATCTAAAATATCTTGTTGAATCACGCGTGCTTGCTGATAGTCTTGGTGAGCAACATAATCAGCGACAACTTCCGGCATACCTCCAAGATAAAAATACCGTCGCAGCAAATCAAGCAGCTCATCGTGAATAGGCACTGGAACTTTTTCTGATGTTTTAATACTCTCTAAAAAAGCACGCAAATCTTGGCGATTCAAGGCTGTTAAAAATTCAAAGAAACTTAATGGATACACATCCATAAAATGAACTTTACCTACAGGGAATCCTTTGGTGTTAGCTAACTTCACCCCCAACAAAGAGCCCGCAGCCACAATGTGATACTCTGGCGCTTCTTCATAAAAATATTTCAAACTATTTAACGCCTCGGGGCACTCTTGGATTTCATCAAAAATTAATAAGGTTTCTGTTGCATCAATAGGTTGATTAAAATATAAGCTTATTTGTCTGATGAGTGTTGTTGGATCTAATTTGCCAGCAAATAACTGAGACAACAGCGGATCCGCTTCAAAATTGAGATAAACCATCGAAGCATATTCATGCTTGGCAAAGTGTTTTAGCAAATAAGTTTTGCCCACCTGCCGCGCCCCTCTTAATACTAAAGGTTTACGCCGGCTGGAGGTTTTCCACTCATGAAGCTGTATTGCAATGTCACGTTCCATAGTGCTGGAGTATAGTGAGGAAAAAGGGGCTTCACAAGACATTCCTTAGGAAAACGTGATCTTTTTCACATTATTCCTTGGAAAAACGTGATAATCTTCACATTATTCCTTCGAAAAACGTGATCTTTCTCACATTATTCCTTGGAAAAACGTGGTCATGAGCCACTTGGGATCATTTTAAATGGTCTAAAATACCGTCTAATTCGTCTAAGTTATTGTAATATATAGTTAATTTTCCTTTGCCGCTGTTCGCGTGGTCAACGGTTACTTTTGCGCCTAACTTTTCAGAGAGAGTGTCTTGTAATAAGCGGACATCTGGGTCGATGCTTTTTTGCAAATTCAGTTGATTCACTGGCGATAAAATATTTTTAACTAAACGCTCTGTCTCGCGGACGGATAAGCTTTTTGCCACGATTATGCGTGCTGCTTGGTTTTGCTGAGATCCCTCGAGGGCTAATAAAACCTTCGCATGGCCCAGCTCGATGTCGCCATGCTCGATCATGGTGCGGACTTCTAAGTTTAAACTCATTAAACGCAGCAGATTGGTTACACTAGCACGTGATTTACCTAGCGCTGTTGCCACCTCTTGATGGGTCACATCGAGTTCGTCAATTAAACGCTGAATCGCGGCCGCTTCTTCTATAGGATTTAAATTTTCTCGTTGTATATTTTCGATGAGGGCCAAAGCCATGGTGGTTTCGTCATTCACGTCCTTCACCAGCGCGGGGATGGTATCTAATTCCGCGATCTGGGTTGCACGCCAACGTCGTTCACCAGCGATGATTTCATAGCGCTGATCACCGATGGGACGCACGATAATAGGTTGTAAAACACCTTGGGTTTTAATTGATAGGGCTAACTCTTCTAGGGCAGCGACATCCATATCGCGGCGTGGTTGATACTTCCCACGTTGGATCCACTCTACGGGTAAATTCACTAAGTCTCCATGCTTGGCTACCGGGCCGCTCGTTGCAGAAGCCGCTACGGGCTCTTGCTCTTGCACCAAAGAAGTGAGATCGGTGCTTAACAAGTCACCTAAATTTTTACCTAATCCACGTCGTTTTGCCATCACATGTCCTACTTTTACCAATACATCCTAAGAAGCTCGTCTAACAAGTTACCGCATTTTTTGCTTCTTGTTGAGCATACAATTTGTTTCTTCGTAAAAACTCACCCGCTAACATTAAATACGCTTGTGCACCGGGGGATTTTCGATCATACGCCATAATGGGTTGACCAAAACTGGGGGCCTCTGCCAACCGTACATTTCTTGGGATGATGGTTTGATATAGTTTTTCACCAAAATGCTCGCGCAATTGTTCGGAAACATCCACCGCTAATCGATTGCGTGCGTCATACATGGTACGTAATACACCTTCAATAATCAATTTAGGATTAACGCTTTGACGTAATTGATCAATGGTTTCTAATAAATCGGATAAACCTTCTAACGCGTAATACTCACATTGCATTGGCACAATCACGCCATTAGCGGACACCAAGCCATTCACGGTCAACATGTTTAAAGCAGGAGGGCAGTCAATAAAGATAAAATCGTATTGATCGTTAATTTGTTGCAACGCTTTTTTCAGGCGAAACTCTCGCTCTGGCAAGCTCACTAATTGAATTTCTGCCGTGGTTAATAAACTGTTGGCTGGCAGTAAGCGATATCCGGTATGCGCTGGACGTACAATCGCTTGTTTGATATCAGCACCATCCAATAATACTTCGGTGACAGAGGTTTGAATTGAACGTTTATCACAACCACTGCCCATGGTGGCATTGCCCTGGGGATCCAAATCCACCAAGAGCACTTGTTTATTCGCTGCAGCGACGGATGCCGCTAGATTTACGCAAGAGGTGGTTTTCCCCACTCCGCCTTTTTGATTTGCTAACGCAATGATTTTAGCCACGCTTATTCCCCTTTGTGTCGCAAGCGAATGATATGCCGTTCTGAATCGAGCAATGGAACGGATAATGACTGACTGCTAACGTCAACCTCGGGAGATAACTCTGCTATCTCTTCCTGAGGAAAAACTCCCTTCATCGCAATCACCTGTCCCGACCGTTTTAGCAAAGGTGCACTATTTTGCCAAATCATCGCTAAAGTACCAAACGCTCTCGCCAGGATTGTATCGTATTGTACAGGCGGTTGGTAAGCTTCAATGCGAGAATTAATGGCTTTAACCTGTTTTAATCCTAAAGAAGCCACAGCGTGGTTCAAAAAAGTGATGCGTTTGCTGCTGCTATCGAGTAAATCGAAATGTTTTTCTGGATAGGCTATGGCGAGGGGGATGCCCGGTAAACCTGCACCACTGCCAATGTCTAGGATCCGCTCTCCCTGCAACAGGGCACCGATGGATAAGCTATCCAGCAAATGTTTAATTACCATTTCCTTTGGGTCACGAATTGCCGTTAAGTTATGGATCTTGTTCCATTGCTGGATGAGGGATAAGTAATCCAACAAGCTGTGTTCTTGCTCCAAAGATAAAGAGAGGGATAATGCGGTTACGCCTTGATGCAATAAGGGCTGTAATGCGTCACATTGTTCCTTGGGCATTGTCATCAAAGTCTCGAGTCACCTTTGCTTAAAATTTGCCGCATTATATCATGAGAGCTTGCCCCACGCGATCGCTTTAAAACGATGGATCTCAATGAAGGTGTCTGGCACATTTGTTTGGAAAATTGGCGTATCTAGCCCCTAATAAATAAAACAGCGCGCCCGTGTTAACACATTCTCGTGTGCCTGACACCGCCTGTCCGGAGCGCTCGACGGAGAAGATCCTAATCAACATCGATTCAAAACCGCTCTTTCAAGAAGGAACTGTTTTGTTTGAGAGCGGTGCAGGCGGTGTTCGTTAGCCGCGTTTTTTCAGGTGAATTAGCAACAAAGACACCGCCGCAGGTGTCATACCTGGAATCCTCGAAGCTTGGCCGATGGTCTCGGGTTTAACCCGCTCCAGCTTTTCAAGAACTTCGCTGGATAACCCCTTAATCGGTTGATACTCAAAATCTCGAGGGATAGATAACTGCTCATGACGTCGCATTTTTGCGATTTCTTCCTGCTGCCGTTCAATATAGCCGGCGTATTTTGTTTGGATTTCTACTTGTTCTGCTGCTTGGTTATCCTCGAGCCCCGGGCCTACGCCAGGCAATGTCATTAGCGTTTGATAATCCATTTCTGGGCGTGTTAATAATTCTAAGGCTTTAGTATCCCGAGATAAGGATTGCTGTAGAGTCGTTTGCAATGCTTGGCCTGCGGCATCATAGGGCTGTATCACGAATGCGCCTAATCGCTGTTTTTCTTGCTCGATCGACGCTTGTTTGTCGCAAAACGCGCGCCATTGCTCATCGTTGACCAACCCTAATTCGCGACCGCGGGGGGTTAAACGTAAATCAGCATTATCTTCGCGCAGCATTAAACGATATTCCGCTCGCGAGGTAAACATGCGATAAGGCTCGGTGGTGCCGAGGGTGGTTAAGTCATCGATCAAAACACCCATATACGCTTCATCGCGACGGGGTGCCCACGGAGCGCGATCTAAGGCTTGGTTCGCGGCATTTAAACCAGCAATTAAACCCTGTGCGGCCGCTTCTTCGTAACCGGTTGTGCCATTGATCTGACCCGCGAAAAACAAGCCCGGCACATGCTTCGTTTCTAGCGTCGTATTCAATTCTCGTGGATCAAAGAAATCATATTCAATGGCATAACCAGGCCGCGTGATATGAGCCTTGGAAAAACCTTTTATAGTACGAACATATTGAATTTGCACATCAAAGGGCAGGCTGGTGGAAATACCATTGGGATAAATCTCGTGAGTGGTTAATCCTTCTGGCTCCACAAAAATTTGATGAGAGTTTTTATCGGCAAAACGCACGATTTTATCTTCAATAGAAGGACAATAACGCGGACCGATGCCTTCGATATTGCCGGAGTACATAGCGGAAAGATGTAAATTCTTGCGAATGATTTCGTGAGTTTGTTCCGTCGTGTGAGTAATGTGGCAATGCACTTGTTGGGGGTGCTCACTGTGTCGTCCCAGAAAAGACATAATTGGTCGCGGCTCATCACCAGGTTGTTGCTCCATCACGCTGTAATCAATTGTACGGCCATCAATACGAGGTGGCGTACCGGTTTTTAAGCGACCCGTATTAAATGGAAGATCACGCAACCGCAGTGCAAGAGCATTAGACGGTAAATCTCCCGCCCGACCGCCAGGGTGTTGACTATCACCAATATGAATTTTACCTGCTAAAAAAGTTCCGACGGTGAGAACCACGGTTTTTGCGCGCAAACGCAAACCCGTTTGCGTGACGACACCAGCAACACGCTGCTGCTCGATGATTAAATCGTCCACCCCTTGTTGGAACAGGGTTAAATCTTCTTGATTTTCTACGATATGACGAATGGCTGCTTTATAAAGTTGTCGATCAGCTTGAGCTCGGGTTGCGCGCACAGCAGCGCCTTTGCTGCCATTTAAAGTCCGAAGATGGATCGCGGCCTTATCTGTAGCTCGCGCCATCGCGCCACCTAAGGCGTCAATTTCTTTGACTAAATGACCCTTGCCAATCCCACCAATGGCTGGATTACAAGACATTTGGCCGATGGTTTCAATGCTATGAGTCAGTAATAAGGTCTTAGCACCAGTCCGTGCAGCAGCAAGCGCCGCCTCGGTTCCTGCATGACCACCGCCCACTACAATCACATCATAGGTTGTTTGTAAATCCATCGTTTATCACCATTGCTTAAAAAGTTGGCGGATTATAGCAGGTTTTAGAGGAGGGGCGAAAGGATAAAAAAAGTCCTCACCCCACTTTTAGGATTAGAGCCATGGACGCGGTTTGGCGTCCGCTATGAATGTCTCTTCCGATATTGGCGCATAGGTAATATGAAGATAAGCTGCCACATAACACAGCACCGTGAGAAGGAGCGTTGCAGCTGGTGTAGCGATAAGCCATGCCAGATAAGGCTCCTTGGGATCAAATATCTCTTTTAATGACACTTGATCGGAAATGAAAATCATTAAACAAAACAAAAACATCGTGGGCGGTGCTAGTGAGGCGCTGGTACAAAAATAAAACCAAAAATCTCTGCTATAACCCTTAGGCTCACCAAAAAAAGAAGTCGATTGAGCATTAGAGCGCGTTGAAAGTAAAGCTGTTTGCTCCGTTGGAGTTGTTGGATCTACTGAGTCTGCTAGCTCTCCTGGATCTTCCAGATCTGCACCCCCAGCACTTCTTCCACGATGAGGAGCAACTTCTTCTATTAGCTCTTCATCACTCAGGCCAGACTCTTCAGAACTCCACTCCTCATCACTTGAAACTTGCGAAGCCGCCATACAGCCCATTTGCACGAGCAACGGCCATTTTTCCGTAGATTTATCCACAACAACCTCTTTATTTATTTATTTTAGAACTTTCATCAACCAGAACAGCAATGTTTCTGGTTTCTTCTTAAAAACTGTGCAAAATTGTAACAGTTTTTGCTCGGCATCACAAGCACTCACATTGACGCTACCAGGCGGCCCCTGTAGAATTTCCCCCATCTGCCACATTTGGAGCTCCTGATGAAACGAAAGACTCTTATTACAAGCCTTTTACTTTTTATTCTACCCGTTAGCATCACTGCAACCGCGGCCAAATCACCGGAGCTATCTTCTTATTTCAAACAAAAAGATGGCTGCTTTATCCTCTATGATTTAACCCATCAACATATGAAGGCAGAATACAATAAACAACGCTGTGAAAAACCCATTGCCGCAGACTCTACGTTTAAAATTCCTTTATCTTTGATGGCCTTCGACAAACTGTTGATCACTCAACAAACTGTCTTTAAGTGGGATGGTCAAGACAAAGGTCTTGCTGCTTGGAATCAAAATCAAACGCCGCAAACGTGGTTATCCTCCTCGGCAGTCTGGGTTTCTCAAGCACTAACATCACAATTGGGCATGAGCACGATTCAAGACTATTTGAAGGCTTTTGATTATGGCAATCAAGACTTTAGTGGCAATCCTGGTAAAGATGATGGCCTCACCCAAGCATGGCTCAGCAGCAGTTTAAAAATTTCTGCGGCGCAGCAAATTGCCTTTTTGAAAAAATTAATGATGAATCAATTACCGGTTTCGCAACAGGCGCTTGAGGACACGAAGGAAAATTTATTTCTTGATGAATCCCTCGATGGTTGGTTGCTCTCTGGTAAAACCGGCAGTGGCCACTCTCCACAAAATTTACCGGAAGGTTGGTTTGTAGGTTTTACTGAGCGTTCTGGAGAAGTGTATTTGTTTGCCTTGAATTTCACAGAAAACAAACAGCCTGCACGACCCGAAGTCGGTGGCATCGTTGCAAAAAATATTACACTAGCGATTCTTGAAAAAGAACATGCACTGTAACGTACAAAAAAGTCTAATGCTTTGAGAACTTGAGGTTATAAATTATGAATCGTGAGCTAGAAGACTTAGCGAGTGCTGATGCTGAACATGGGCAAATGGAATCAAGCCCTCTACTATCTACTAGCGCCGTTGCCGCAGCACCGTCGCAAACTCCTCGGGAAAAAGCCTTCACTTATCTGATAGCTGTGGAGGTAGGAGCTTTAGCGATTTCCATGATTTTTAACGGAATGTCTTGGTCTTTCTATGCTGATGCAGTCCGTGATCTTTCACATCATCATGATAGCCACGACATCCAAGAAGCGCTCAGCAGGGCAAAATTCGGCTGCTGGTTCTCCACGCTTATTCTTTTAGTGTTATTTGCAACCATCATGACATCTTTAGCTTGTCGGCATTTTTATCCCGAGCCAGAGAATACTGCCGATAGCCCTCGTCTTCGACGCTGATAAAGTAAGTGACAACCTCAAGCAAAATGGCTAAAATGTGCTCTTTATTATAATTAGCTTGAGAGAATAAGACACTTATGACTACCACAGAAGCCCTTTTAGACGCCTCTATTCTCGGTAAAAAAACGGAATACGATAGCCATTATGATCCCAGCAAATTATTTCCTATCGCTAGAAAAGCAAAGCGCGAGGAAATAGGCGTAAAGGGTGCGCTGCCTTTCCATGGCTTTGACCGTTGGAATCATTATGAAATTTCTTGGTTAAATGAAAAGGGCAAACCTGTTGTAGCTATCGGTGAAATTGTTTTTGATTGCGATTCAGAAAATATCATCGAATCGAAATCTATGAAATTGTATTTCAACTCATTTAATAACACGGTTTTTAAAAATGTTGCCACGGTTGAGGCCATCGTACAAAAAGATTTTGAACAGCGACTCAAAGGATCTTTTGTTACAATTCGCATTACGCCTTTACATGATATCGAGCCACAAATTTTAGCGTCACAGTTAGAAGGCACCTGCATTGATTCCCTCGACATTGAATGTTCCGATTATCATGCTAATAAATCTTTTTTAACTACCGATGAAGAATGGGTGGAAGAAACACTTCATTCTGATTTGTTAAAATCAAATTGCCTCGTCACAAACCAACCTGATTGGTGCAGTGTGAAAATAACTTATAAAGGCCGTCGAATTAATCACGAAGGATTATTACGTTATATTGTTTCCTTTAGAAATGATAATGAATTTCACGAACAGTGTATTGAAAAAATCTTTATGCAAATTTTGCAGCAGTGTCAGCCAGAGGAATTAACAGTGTTAGGACGCTCAACTCGACGTGGTGGCTTGGATATTAATTCTTGTCGATCAACGAAACCGATGCAATGGCAGAGTGTTCCGAATGTGCGACTTTGTCGGCAGTAAGAAAATTAAAATATGGCTGACGAATTACAATCGATTATGTAGTAGAGAAGGACCCTTCGCTCAACCAATGTCATCAACTATGTTGTAGAGAAGGACTCTCCACTCAACCGATGTCATCAACTATGTTGTAGAGAAGGACTCTCCACTCAACCGATGCCATCAACCATGTTGTAGAGAAGGACTCTCCGCTCAACCGATGTCATCAACTATGTTGTAGAGAAGGACTCTCCACTCAACCGATGTCATCCTGAGCGAAGTCGAAGGATCCCCGTCTTACGGAGAACAATCTCTTTTAACAGATGAACAAAAGATCCGGCAAGTGGCAAAGTAGAGAGTCTTTCTCCAAAATTTTACTTTTCATCTTGACTTATATATAATCAACCCTGTTTACAAAATGACAAGTTTTTTATGAGGTTACATAGTATGAGTCATGAGCACGGTATAGAGATAGAGTCTGAAGAACTGTTCGAACGTACTCCGTTACAAAGGACCATTGTCACTGAGCCTAGCCAAAACAGCTGTCTAGCAAGATTTTTCCCCTTGCCTAATAGAGTGGTTGGTAGCTTAGCGAGTCTGTCCGTCATTGAGCTCTTAACACTCTCCCTCCTCATAATTAGCCAAGCCATTACTTATGGCCTCTGGGAAGGCAGTGTAGACGAGTATGAGGGCCTCGCCTGTAATACTGCTCCTTACCTTCATCCCTCTTGTTCGAAGCTAGCTGACTCTGTGGCAAAAAATCTTTATGCCCTGAGGACTGAATGCTGGATAGCTACCGGCCTTGTCCTTAGTCTGGTCATCAACATATCACTACTTTCAATTAATAGTTCCATCGAAAGAAGCAGAGCTCAAGCTTCTAACCAACAGCCCCAAACACCTAGTGTCGCGAACTGTTGTTAGCCATTATCGTAACAACGAGTTTATTTTTATCGTAAATAGTTAACTTTAAATTTACAAATTGCCGTTTTGTTAAACTATACCGTGAAATTAATGTCATAAAAAAGCCGGCTGATGCCGGCTTTTTGTTTTTTGTGGGCTCGCTCTCTTAACTTAAACGTCAATATTCCCCGCCAACAAAGCATTGGCTTCGATGAAGTCGCGACGTGGTTCCACTTGGTCGCCCATCAATGTTGTAAAGATTTCGTCTGCGGCGAAGCTAATTACAGCATCAGAAGGCTATGCTCGTATTACGTTTTTATCTTGAGTCAAAAGATTGATTACCGCGATTGAGAGTTCATTGACATTTTGTATTGAAAACATCGTTTCATGATTACCGGGTACAAGTAACGTTTGTAGATTTTTACTATAACGATCCCAATAGTTGCAAGGATGTGCCATTTTTTCAAAATAAGGAATTAATTCTTTTGCTTTGAAAAGTGTCATTTTATAGCTAAATGACGGGATTATAAATTCATATAATAATTGCATGCGTTTCCATTGCACTTTAAATAAGTGATCTGTGTCAAATAATAAGTTAGCTTCATTAAATTTAATTAACCAGTCTTTTTGCTGCTGTGTCATTAAACTTTTAAAAAATTCTTCGTCCTTTAAATCGTCTGGGTAAACTGCCCAGCCATCAAAATTAAAGATTTCTTTAACCATTTTGTTTTTTCTAGAGAGAATATTTGCAATTTCTATAGCAACCGTTGCTCCAAAGGATGCACCACCAATTAGATACGGACTTTCTGAATTAATCTGTAAAATTTTATCCGTATAAAGAGCCGCCATTTCTTGGATAGAGGAAAACTGAATATCATAATTCATAATTTCTGGATCTTGTATTCCAAAAACATTACATTTTCCATTTAATTTATTTGCTAAGTGTGTATACCAAAATAGTGTTCCACCGACGGGATGTACTAAAAATAAAGAGGGCACATCTGGAAAATAACGATTTAATCGAATTAAAAACTCATTTTCAGGCTTTGCTGTGTTTATTGACATAGATTTTTTTTGTGTTATTAAGTCAATTTGCTCATAGAGCGTAGGTGACGTGATTAAATCAACTATTTGTAATTTAATGTTAAATTCATTCATTAAGCTACTCATTAATCTCAGCGCTAAAAGAGAGTCCGCACCGAGCTCAAAAAAATTAGAGTTTAAGTTTATTTGTTCATCTAAGTTAAGAAATTTTTTCCAAATGGAAATAATTTTTGATTGGATTACAATCTCATCTTTTTGAAGTTGATGATTTTCTTTTGAAGCAACCGCAATTTTCTCTAGTGTTAGAAGATCTAATTTACCATTAGGTGATAATGGTACTTGAGATAGTAAATAATACTTTCTGGGCAACATGTAATAAGGAAAATATTGCGAAAGAGAATCCTTTATCTTGCTGAAATTAATCGCTCTTTCATTTTTTGGCACAACATAGCATGCAAGATAAGTATGACCATGTTTATTATTTCGTTTTAAAATAAAACAATCAGCGATATTAACATCCTGTAAGATATGATTAATAAGTCCTTCGGTTTCAATACGCACACCATTTAATTTTATTTGCGAATCTTTTCTTCCCACATACTCTAATTTATTATCATCTAGCCATCGAACAATATCTCCTGTCCTGTACATTATTTGTTTTTCTAAAAATGGATTTTTTACAAACTTAGCCGAAGTTAATTCTGGATTGTTGCAATAACCCGAAGATAAACTTAATCCTGTAATACAAAGCTCCCCTGCTTGTTCAATACCACATAATTGGTTTTCATCGTCAAGAACAAAAAGATGATTATTTGCAATCGGCTTTCCAATAATATCGCACGATAGATCTTTTGGCGTAGAATAAACTTGATGGTAAGTAATATCAATCGTAGCTTCCGCAGGCCCATATAGGTTAATTAATTCAGAAGACATTTTCGAAAAGAAAAGTTTCTTTGTCTTTTGCGGCAAAGACTCTCCACCGACGAACACTCGACGAAGAGATTTAATAGACGCTACCGCTTCATGTTGTAATAATCGTTGTAATAAAATTGGCACCATTTGTAGGGTGGTTATATCGTAATGATTGATATAATGTATCAGCAAATCAACATTTTTATGTGCTCCCGCAGAAGCTATAACTAGTTGTGACCCGCAATAAAATGGTAATAGAATTTCCCAAATAGAAGGGTCAAAAGTTATAGGGGTCTTAAATAAAATAACATCCTTTAAATTGAAGTTAAAAGCATTTTTCATCCAGAGCA
This sequence comes from Gammaproteobacteria bacterium, assembly GCA_020051155.1. GTDB lineage: Bacteria > Pseudomonadota > Gammaproteobacteria > UBA1113 > UBA1113 > JAGVJK01. The sequence continues at coordinate 132,221 of JAGVJK010000018.1, forward strand.
TATGATTGTTGATCGCTCTATGTGAAACCATGATACCTTTAGGTTTCCCGGTGCTTCCAGATGTGTGTATGATATATGCTATATCTTCAGGATCAATTTCTGTAGTGACTTTATCTGTTGAAAAAGATGAGAGCCTACTCTCAAGATTATTAAGAGTAATACATTTGCAAAAGTTCGTGTTTAAAATAGGAGCTTCTGCGTCGATTAGAATAAACTCCACTTGACTGTCTTTTATAATATCTTCTAATCTTTCTTTCGGATAGGTAATGTCTAATGGAACATAACAAGCTCCCACATTTAAAATAGCAAGCACCCCAGCAATCATTTTTTTTGACGGATTACAAAAAACACCAACCCTAGTATTCTTTCGCACCCCCTCTATTGTTAACAAATGACAAAACTGATTGGATAGATTTTCTATTTGTTGGTACGTGATATTTTCTTCATCATATTTTATCGCTATTGCACTATGATGCTCATTGACCGTTTGATAAAAAAAATGACGAAATGGGGAATAAACCGGATATGGGACTACATCACCTTTGCCAACATCAATGTTAAGAAGAGCCTTAGTTCCCAGAGTCTTATTTGTCGCATCACTCATCGTGTTAGCAGTCTCTATTCGTTTGAAAACCCTACTACATTCCCACCAATAATAACTTTCACTGTGCCTGTTTCATATTGCTGTAATTGTTGATTACTTGACTAAACTTATCTTTTTTAAACTTATAGTTTTATGAAAATACTAGACATACAACACTCTGTTATTACAAGAACTTTTAAGTATAAACGATGAACTATTATATGCTACACTTTATGAAATTATAATTTAACTACAGGATTATAGCTTGGTGAAAATTGATTTCAAAGAAATTGTTAAATTATATACAACAAATACAAAAAATCCCGATGATCCCATAGGACAACGAGACTATTTTTTAAAAATTATTGAAGCGATGCCCAATAATGTCTACTGGCTAAATAAAGATTGCGTAACCATGGGTTGTAACCGAAATGTGCTTGATTTAGTCGGCTTGGACAAGCTAGATGATTTTGTCGGTATTACCTATGAAGAAATGGGTAGACTTGCTAATTGGACAGAAGGGCAAGCAATGTCTTTCAAAAAAGATGACATGGAGGTTATTGCTACAGGAATGCCCAAGCTTAATGTTTTAGAACCTCCCTTGTATGATAAGGACCATAATCCAATTTACTATATGTCTAGTCGAGTACCGTTATTTGACGATAAGCATGAGGTGATTGGTGTTTTAGGTATCTCCGTTGATATTACGGAGCGGGTGAAAGCTGAGGAACGAGAAAAAGAAGCTTTAGAGGAAGTGGCCAATGCTGAGGCTAGAGCCCAAGAGCAAGAAAAATTTACTAAAACCGCTAACCAAGTAGCTCATGACATCCGTTCTCCTTTAGCTAGCTTATTAATGATTATTAAATCTTGTCACGACATTCCTGAAACCGAACGTATAGCATTAAGGGAAGCCGCTATAAGCATTGGCGACATTGCTAATAATTTATTAAGCAAGTACCGAGAGAAAGAGCTAGATGCCCCCGAACACGAAGATGAGCGACAACCACTATTACTTTCTGTGGCTTTATTACAGATGCTTACAGAAAAAAAATTTCAGTATGATGAATTACCCGTTAGATTCGATTACAATTTTAGCCAGGAAGCACATTTCGCATATATCCAGATGGAGCTCTCCCCCTTCAAGCGAATGATATCAAACTTAATTAATAATGCCGTAGATGCACTAGAGGATAGTGAAGGCTCTGTAACAATTCAGCTTGATGTAACTATCGATCGTGTGTATGTAACAATAGCGGATAACGGCAAAGGAATGTCGCCGGCACTTGTAAAAAAGATTTTGGAAAAAATTGCTGTAACAGAAGGAAAGCGTGATGGTCATGGCATTGGTTTAAGCCAGGTTCGTGAAACATTAGAGCGAAATGAGGGTGTATTATCAATAAAATCACTGCCAGGAAAAGGAACGCAGATGATCCTTGAGTTTCCCAGGATTAAAGCTCCAGATTGGATTGCAGAAGAAATTAACTTAAACTGGCAGGATATCGTTGTAATTCTTGATGATGATAGTTCTATCCACATGGCATGGGATGCGCGTTTTGAGCCAATTATTGAAAAAGCATCCGAGCTAGTCGTGTATCATTTTGAAAATTGCCAAGAGGCTATTCAATTTATTAATGGTCTTTCAGAGACAGATCGTGATAGGGTGTACTTGCTAACAGATTTTGAATTATTAAAGCAAGAGCTCAATGGCCTGCATGTAGTGGAGAAAACTGCAGTCAGGCGTTCTATATTAGTCACGAGTCATTACGTCAATGCCATCATACATGAGCGCGCAATTAAAATGGGAACTAAAATTTTACCGAAGCAACTTGCATCGGAAATTTCCATTAGCATTGAGAAAAGATCTGTTGATGAGAAACAAACCGAAAAAAATGAAGATGTATTGAAAATTGTTGATTTAGTTTTTGTAGATGACAATCAGAGTTTTTCACAAACGGTCATAGACTTTATTTTTGATGAAAATATCGTTGACTATTACTCAGACCCAAGAAAATTTTTAGCAAATCTAGGAAAATACCCCAAAGACACTCGCATTTATCTTGATAACAACTACACGATGGTTGACACATTAGGAATTGAGATTGCCAAAGATTTACATGAACTTGGTTTCACACGGTTGTATTTATTATCAGGCGATGTGTTTAAACCCGGTGACGTGCCAAATTATGTAAAAGCAATCTTGAAAACAGATATCGATAAAATCAAAGACTGGTAATCATCACCCTTTGATTGCTTTATAATGCTAGAGCCTCTTTTCTTTTGTTTAAGTCGGTAGCAACGTAGTTTTCGTCGAATCTACGAATCCAACTTTTCCCACAGACTTCGTGACTCTGCTAGGCGATAATAACCTAGCCATCCACGTAGAAATTCATTCAGCTCTGCGATTATCCGCTCGATGCTTCTTCCCCGATTTCGTTTCGTGAGTTCTCGAATTTTATCTTTCGCTCGTTGTATTGATTTCGGAGCGACAGTCAGTTTGCTATCATTCATTATTCGATAGCCGAGAAATTTTCGCTCTCTGACCTGCGCCACAGCACTTTTCTCGTCGTTCACTTTCAGTCGAAGCCTTTTCTCTAGGAATCTTTTCATTGACGCATAAACTCGCTCTCCCGCTTGCTTTGATTTTACGTATACGTTCTGATCGTCGGCATAGCGGCAGAATTTGTGTCCTCGTCTTTCTAGTTCCTGTTCCAGTTCATCTAGCAAGATGTTTGATAATAGAGGCGATAAGGGTCCTCCTTGAGGGGTTCCTTCGTACCGTTCCAATATCACTCCATCTTGCATGATCCCCGCTCGCAAAAACCGGCGGATGATCTTAAGCAGTCGTTTATCCCCGATCCGTTTCGCCAGTTTCGACATCAGTATGTCGTGGTTTACACGATCAAAGAATTTTTCTAGATCAATATCTACTACCCAGATATGTCCTTCCTCAACATAGGCCTTCGCCTTTTTCAGGGCTCCATGGGCTCCGCGATTCGGTCTGAACCCATAGCTTGATTCCGAGAAGCCGGCATCAAATATTGGTTCCAGTATCTGGTGTATTGCTTGCTGAACAAGTCGATCTACCACTGTAGGTATTCCGAGTTGTCTTTCACCGCCTCCAGCTTTCGGGAGCATTACCCTTTTCACCGGTTGTGGTTCATAACTACCGTTCAGCAGTGCATTGATCAACTGCTCTTTGTGTTCGCGAATATAGGTTCCTAGTTGTTTCACGGTTAGACCGTCAACTCCTGGCGTTCCTTTATTCACTTTCACTCGCTTGTATGCCCGATTCAGATTTGCTGATTCGCAAATTTTTTTCATCAGGTTCACCGCCAAGGTGCATGATTCTTTCCTCGCCGCAGGGATTTGTTGTTCCTCGAATACTCTAGCTCCAGTTCCGCCTTCGCCAGATGTACCGTGGCAGATAAAGCCAGTTTGGTCTTTTATCACTTTACTCTACAACTCCATCCTCTGTGAGATTCATGTCATGATCTCTTGACTTAACTTAGTTCGGGCCTTCCTCCGAATGATATCTATTCGAAGTACTATGCCTTTTGCTGACTCCTAACATCCCCTCTGTTCCCATCGCTGAGAACATAGCTACTTATGCAGCAGGATGTCAGGCCTCCCGAGGTAAGACGCAGTTCCTTCACAAGGCCGTGCCAGATCTACAGTAATGCACTTCCGATCGAACTCGGGTTATTCTGTCC
>JAGVJK010000015.1 GCA_020051155.1 Gammaproteobacteria bacterium
ATCTTATGAGAAAATCCTATAAAGATCATCTCACATTCTGTACACTTTCTAGGAAGACAAAATACCGGCTTTAAATATTGATTATTTTTAATCACATTGCTAAACACCTTATAAAAACTCACTGCATCATCACCCAAGTAATAATTTTGAAAATCTGTGGGTTGTACATCTTTTTGAGCGGTTATTTCTGACCATGACCCTTCTTCATTAGAGACTAATAACATTTGGCAAGTAGACAGTAACAATCCATGATCATTGTTAAAACGAATGTATACTGCCATTTCATCCAGCTTCATTAGGCGTAACTGCGTCTTAAAAAAATTGTTGCTTTTTTTATATTGACTCACCAATAAATTTGAAAAATCTTTCATTTTCTCACTCCTTTTCATGTTAAATAAATACCAAGACACGTCTTTAAAACCGAGACTTTCATAATAAAAGCCTCGGTAACGGCACTAACCTCTCCTAGGGTAAGTATCCTCAATGCCTCTTATTTTTTTCAGCTGGATCCGTCGGTAGATTTCATCGCGGTGCACATTAACACTTTGCGGCGCCCGCACTCCGACACGCACACAGCCGTCTGTAATATCAAGAAGCTGCACAGTGACATCATCACCAATGCAGATGGACTCTCCAATACGTCTGCTTAAAATTAACATGATAAAGCCTCCTGCGTTTTAGTTGATTGATTGTCTCGAGGAATGAATGCTTTGAGATTCAGTGGAAAATTACTCTCAATAGCCTCTAAAACACCATAAGTTCTTAAAGCTTGTTGAACCGGAGAAATCTCTTGAAGTATTTTTTTCATTCGGTCTTGTTCTTTTCTTTTCACAAATACATCTCGCTCAGCAATCGTGCCATTGAGAAAGTAATAACAGTCTTCCGCTTCACGCAACAGCGTTGAGTATTGCTCTGACAAAGCTGCTACTTCCGCCGTATAGCCCGCTTTGCAAGCCGCTGGTCCACTCTTCGTGATATCTTTCACCAATGACTGAGGAACTTTCCATTTACCCGCACGAATGTGTTTTTTGATGACATTGAACTTCAGCTCAAAATCATTGCCACAGCGTGTCCACGATTTTTGGTCTACCAAGTCATGACAAATTTCCGCGTAGAGGGCTTCTGCATACTTACCGCCTAAAAGCTGACGATGTTGTTTGCTGTATTCCTTTGCAGTCTGCCACACTTGTTGCTTTTGGGTTTTTGTAAGATCGCCAGCAATGTACTTGTCTACGTTCTGACTTTGGATGAAGTCTTTTTCTTCGTCTACACTCACATTTTCATTCACAAAAAAATCAGCAGCAGCATTTTCGAGAGTTGGATAATTCTGAGATCTCTCTGCTGCTGTTTTTTTATTATATTTATTTTTACTATATTTATTGTTTAGTGGCTGATTTTCTGGAAATAGATCTTCTACTCGTAGATCTTCTAAAAATAGATCGTTTTTTACGCTGTTTTCTTCTATTTCTCGCTCTTCTACAACTAGAGTTTCTATTTCTTGATCTTTCAGGTGTAGATCGTTTTCTAGACTGTTTTCTTCCACTTTCCAATTTTCTAAAAGTTGATTTTTAGACCCATATTTTTTTAACAAATCTACTTGCACCGCATCGTATGCCAAATAATCCCAGCTTGAAATTTTTCCTTTTTCATCACGATACTGAACACGATCGATCAAACCGTAATTTTTTAACTCTTCCAAGGTTTGATAAATAATATGTTTGCCCTCTGGATATCGATCTACCAAGGTATTCACACGTAAAACAAAGTTATCTGGTAAACTCAGCAAATACAAAAGAAGCCCTTTTGCACGAAACGTCAGAGTAGTTGATTGCACAATATCATTTGAGAGTGTCGTAAAACCTCGTCCTAATTGTGCGCGCCTAATTCTAGCCATGGTCCATTTCCTTTTTAAAAAATAATGATCCAGAGATAATACGATTTGACGAAGGAAGGACGTAAGCGCATCCTGCATCAAACAAGTATCCCATTCCAATGTGAAAATATCGGCACTTCATTCGAGGCGAGGGGCATGCTAAGATGCGCTCGTATCTCGCTAAAGTGCAGATACACCCGCTGGCTAGGTCTCTCCTACCAAAGATTGCACCTAGCTAGCACTTTTAAAGTATAAACATTACGTTGCATTATGCAACTTATTTATCATTATCTGTCATCATTTCATAAGATTTTGTATACTAGACCCTTTAAATTGCAGGATTTATTTTATGAATTTTTATGAAAAGGTTGGAAATCGGATCACGACAGCACGAAATGAAGCAAATTTGAAGCAAAATGAGCTCGCTGACGCTTGTAAAATCTCTCGTGGACGGTTAAGTAATTGGGAGGTTGGAACCAGGCTGCCCAAACCACAAGAAATTAAAAAGCTCGCTGAAGTACTCAAAGTACCTGCGGCATGGTTGTATTGTTTGTCCGATGATTTACGAGAATATGAAACTCATGGCGGGCAAATGCGTTTAGTGCCCGCATTGCATCTTAATCAAATCAACACGCCAACGATCCTAAATGATTTAAAAAAATTAACGACCCACCCTGATTTAGATTCGCTAAATCGTTATGACTTTGTCCCCTTATCCTTTTCACCTGACACGAAGATGGATCAAGATAGTTTCGCAGTCATCGTTACCGATGAGGGCATGGCTCCAGAAATTTTGCTGAATGATTTGTTAGTCATCAATCCATCCTTATCACCCAATCCAGGGCAAATTGTTGTTGCTTACGTTAGCGATGAACCTTTCGCCGTCATTCGCAAATTTAGAAAACCTAGTAAAGATACATTTGAGTTAGTGAGTGCGAATAAAGATTGGCCAAGTTATCAAGGGAAAAATAACGATAAGCTGATCAAAATTTTAGGCACTGCTATCGAGTTACGGCGAAATATTTAGCAAATAAACTCTAAGATACAATTCGATAAGTTGTTTTCTTACTGTTTGATTGGATTCTATTTCCGATGTGTTTAACCGTTGGATTGGCACTTCTAAAAACTCGGCTAACTGCTCTCGCGTCATACCCGTCTTGCTAATGATGCGCTCTATCATTTCCTCATAGTCACGCACCTTCGGTATGACGTGATAACCCTTCATAAACATTGCTCCTTTTGCTGAGATGAATCTCAAACTATTTTTGATGCATTTTCGAGGCGAACATGCTAAGCTGTGCCCCGTATTTGTTAAAAAATAGATCATTCCCCCGTCTTCGACTCGAATTCGAGTCGACACGCGGATAATGCTTAATCGATTAATGTTTGTCAAGGCTTAGATAAGAACGATGGATCAAATTATTTTAAGAGACTGCCTGCTGCGTTTAATGGGAGACATGAGCGAGTCCAATTTGGCACGCGCTGCTAATATTCCCAAAGCCACCATTAATCGAATTTTGTCGGGCAGAACGCCTGATCCAAGAGCCAGCACACTTGTTCCCATTGCTCAATACTTCGGTGTGTCTTTAGAACAATTACTCGGTGTAATGCCTCTTCCCGAACAAATTCCATTACGTGCACAAACTATCGCGCACACTCATGTGTTACAAATGCCTTTTGTGGCCATGAATAAGATTTACCAGTGGCATAATCAAGAGTTTCCTGCTACTCAACATAAAGATATTGTCAAAGATAATGCTCGTTTTGTCGTAGATGGTTGCTACTTAACGCAGGTTGATACTATCTTCATGCAGCCTAAGTTTTTTAATAAAACACATATTGTCGTCAATCCTCAGCTAACCACCACTCATGGAGATTATGTGATCTATCATCTTTGTGAGTCGAAGCAAACTCTTCTGCGCAAACTGATTATTGAGGGAGAGCGGCAGTTTTTAGTATGCATTGATCCTCATTTTAATGAAACAACACCTCTTAACAATCAAGATATCTATCTCGGAAAAGTTGTAAAGTCTGAAGTATATTTAACTGACACGGATTATTAATGGTCGAAACATATTCTCTAAAAAATTGGTTTGCTATAACGCAACGTTTTTTCAAGCGCTGCTTTTGTTCTATGAACAACAATGATGGTTACAATTACTTAATAGCACACTACTTATTCCAAGTAGATTCCTATGATATCTCAGAAAATAATCACCGATTGCGATTAAAAACTATTGGCAATCGTAATACACATAACGTCAATATTTTCACCCTTGCTAATGATGATTGGCTACAATCGAATATTGACCCCAGAGATTTACCCGAAATTGGTTATAGGATTTATTTAGCGTCTCAATACCAATCTATGAAGAGTCACTCAAAAAATACATGGGCGAAGATGCAATCCATTTTTTATGGAGTGCATGAGTATATCAAGCTATATTTCAGTCATACGTTCAGAAACAAAAGAACAAATCGCTCTTACGCTTACGAACTGGTGAATGAAGATTATGTTGATCAAGATGTGCAGTTAACGCTACAGGTCAAAACCACCGCACTAAGCATTAATGTCATAATGTCGGACCTCTTAAAAGACCTTGTTCTGATTTCTCAAATTGACCCAAAGCATTTAATCACCCTTGGTTACAACATGGCTGAAAATCAAATTAACGAAACCTTCTGGAAATAATATGGCAACGAAAAAAATTGATAGTTCAATCAATGCTTATTGGTTATTAAGTATTTTATTTTCAACTATTGTGCTTGTGGGAAACATTTTAGCTATAAAAACCACATCACTATTTGGGTTGTTAACCCCTGCTGGTATGATTTGCTTCCCTATAACCTATGCCTTGGGTGATATTATCACTGATACTTATGGTTTTGCTGCGTGTCGTAGAGTAATCATTACCAGCCTCATGATGTTGCTTATTTTTATCCTGCTGGTGAATGCAGCTACTCAGTTGCCAAATGAGTGCTCTGACAACGTTTGTGAGAGTTTTAACGCTATTTTTTCGGTATCGCTACGCTTGTTTTTAGGGACTGTGGCGGGTTATCTAACGGGTGAATTATTAAACTCAAAAATCATGTCTATCTTGAAGTTTATGCTGCAAGGAAAGGTGTATATTACACGCTCGATTCTTTCAACATCGATGGGAATTGCTATCGATTCGACTGTCTTTAATATTGTGGCATTTGCTGGCACGATGTCATTGGGATCATTAGCACACTTTGCGTTGAGCCAAATTATCCTGAAGTTTTCATTTTGTGTTGTTTTGAGCATTGCATCAAAACCGATTATTCTTGCAATTCGGCGAATAGAGAAGGTGGACCATTATGATAATTATCGATGGTTTGATAAGGAGAGAACTGCTCTCAGAAATGAATAGAGCAATATGGATCAATTTTTCCACTTAATATTTACATTTTACTACTGTTACCGGCAACAACGTTTGTACTTTTTTCTACTCCCACAAGGGCATAATTCATTTACTCGAATCTTGCGTTGCTTGCGGGCCGTTGTCACTCGTCGCTGACGTAGCATCAACCCAGCACGTTGAACATCTATAGACTCAGTATAAGAAAAGGAATCAAGATTTACATACTGCCAATGCACCTCCATTAAAGAAGCTTCTGCTGAATATTCAAGCTCAACTAGTAAGCGCCTCTTCTCTCCCTGTGCTGCCATTACCGATTGAGTATGTTTGTGCGCTACTGTAGCTTTACGAGGTGAAAAGACAGACCAAGCAAAAATTGTAACTGCATATTCCTTATATGTTGTTGAAGCTGGCCGAGTAAAACCGAATGAAATATTATCTCTTATTTGTTGTTCTATCGCCTGTGAAATTTCATAACGAAGTTCACTCCTAGCATCTAGTAGAAAACTTACAAGTTGAGAACGCCCTGGTTTTAAAGATACTGCTAGAAATGTAATGATTTCCGCTAGACGTGTCGGTATATTTTGCTTAGGCAATACAGGCAGCTCGTTGTAAGCAACCGACTTGTAATACTCATCGATCGGACCACTGTAACCATTACATATGACAGATGAGTCCATTTGAAGTTTTGCTATATTAGCAATGTATTCGCTGTAATTGTTATGACTAATATACAAGCCTAGATGATCTAGCTCTCCGTTTGTATTTAAAAATTTAGCACACATTCGCTGCTCGACGAAATGAAGAAATATAAGGGGATTATCAAATAAGTCAGCGTAAACTCTTAAATCATCGATTGATAAGGACCATACAGCACGTTGTCCTATATCAATACCAATTTCATGAAAGCTTTGAGCGCGGACGGCAAGCTCAGTGAAGACATCTAATGTAATAGCACACACTGTTACATGTCGGAAGTTAGCATGAGATAGTCGGCCAACTTCATTATACCTGGAGTCTGCAATTGACACTTCTTCTGCGCTTTCAAGAAAATCAATGAATCGATTTCCTTGAGTAGCAGGGTTTTTTACAAGATTTTCTAGTGATTTGATATGAGCTGGTAGATCGATTGCTGGTGAAGTATAAGTAAAAGCATTAGCTTTGACTTCAATAACAAACAGATGATCATCATAAATTAACAACCCATCTGCTTCACACCACTCCGCATGTTTAGAGCTTGTTTTCCATCGATAGAACACTGACCGATATATGCAAGAACCCGGCAACAATCGTTCAAAATAAATAAAAGGCAGTTCTTCAGATACTGTATTCTGCCGACGGTTCCACTCTTCTTGATAGTGTGGTTCTAATTGACGACAGATTAGACGCTGAATAACTCGATAAAAATTATCGAATAACGAAAAAACATCAAAACATAAGATGCGCTCATTCAGTCGAATAAAAGGGCGCTTCATTGTTGGCCAAACTTTCAATGGCCAACCACGAAATGGACCTTCCATAAAAAAGTCTGCTTCTTCTCCTGGTGACCACGCAAGCATATTACAAAGATTATTGGGTAATTTAGTAACTTTTTCAACATCAAATAAATCAAAGTCAAAAAGCTCACCAAGAGTTTCATCGACTTGTTTAAAGAGATCTTGATCTTTAGAAATTTTCTCATAGAACATGTTGATATCAGAATTTCTTATCTCTCCGAGTATGTTATTCAGTTTTTTAAAAGTATCCTGAAATCCATAAGTAAGCTTTTCCAAAAGCTTATTAACTTCTTCGACGAGAGTAAAGGCATCAATCCCAAAAAGCCTACCCAATACATCAGAGTGCGGCGTTAATATATCAAGCAAGGCTTTCTTCTCATGAATCTGATATCGCTTACCACGTACAAGTACCCATGCTGTTTCTAGACGAAATCGAAACTCTTCTTGAGCCCTATCAAAATCTGCTGATTGCGAATTTTTAGCAGTTAAACAAATTTGGTATAAAAGAAGATCTTCAGTAAAAAGCTTTCGAATATCATCCGATAACTTATCCCACTTTTCTTCATTAATTTCTTCGATATAGCAATCCTGCGGATGATTCGATACAATCACACTTTGAATATATTCAATCATTCGGCTCGCATGACTTCGCTGAGAATCATCGTCAGTCTGAACTGTAATAGCTAAAAATTCCCACCAAGCGTAACGTAAAAGTTTCTCCGGTGAAAACTGTAAAATTTGTTTCGCTATATCATTTACAAGCTGATCGATTTGAGCACTGATGATCGGAAGATGCTCACTCCTTTTCAATTGAGCCACATTAGACTCATCAATATCAGTGTGTGATTGACTTATCACTAGTTTACCGAAGCGAGCAATTTTAAATGAATCCGCTTCAAAATAATCATCTGGTATTATTTTTTCTCGATTTTTTTTTCGTCGTTTTGCCATCATCTTCCAATTGACATGATATTTCAAACAAGAACACTTCACTCGTAGATTTACTAATCTAGATACAAAACATAGTGTTGTCCTGCATAATCCGGTGCCACTAACTACTTAATAGTCTATCGTCGACAAAAGACCATACGGCCTCTCTCAGAGTTTCCTGCACCAGAGCTACTACAATCTGCTACATCTTGCGAAACAACTCCAAATTTTTTTAGTGTCTGTGCGTCCATTTCTGACATGGCTTTCTCAGAAAATTGATATCGATGCATCAACTCCATCGTATCATCCGGGTTAAACCCAGGATATGTTGTTGCTTGAATAATTGAATACCCACCTTTTGTATCTACCTCCTCAGCAAACCACGTTCCAGGCTCGATAATAAGTTCTTTCACTGCATCATCGTGTTCTTCGCCAAGATAAACTTTTTTATACTTTCCATCAGGATAAACTAAATGAAACGTCATATCGCAGCCTTCTTGATGAACTACTTTCTCTGTTGAGAATAATTTATGGAATGGCCATTTTTGGCCTGCTTGCATCAGCAATTCGATAGTCGACCATTCTGCGCGCTCACCCGAGAAATCTGCGGATAATTGATCTCTGGGAATTACTTTCTCTGATTTATCAATCTCTTTAAAAAAGCCACGATCTAAAATAGGTTGATACCCTCTTTCTTGTGCTAAATCATGAGCAGACTCTAGAGCAATTGTTTTTTTCAATACGTAAATAGAGTAAGGCGAGCATTTTGTTTCATCAAGCCACGCAATACCTTCTTCTCCCGTCGCCATTGGTTTTACTAATTCAACAACACTAAAACCGCATTTTTTAAAGACCAATTCATAATCTTCATCGGTCCAGTAATAATCTTTAAGGCGAAGATTATTGACCTCTTTCAGCTCTATATAAACCGGATCACCGCTTTTAACATCTTTATTTTCTGGTAAATCTGTGTTGACTGACACCCAGTCATGCTGATAAAACTCATCTGATACAGTCAGAATGATCACTGTGCCATTAAACTTTGCAACACGATAAATATCCGCTACAACTTTTTCCATTTCTTTCAGCGTTGGAAACTCTAAAAAAACCAACGTTGAAAAAACTAAATCATTTTTTGATTTTCGCTGAGTAATGCTACCACTGTCGATTTGTGTATAACGGACTCCAGAAGCACTACCCACTTGCAGCTGCTTTGCTTCGCTCAACATCGCCAGGTTAATATCAACACCTTCAACCTGAAAACCCATATCAGCCAAATAGCGTGTTGAACGTCCTGAACCACAGCCGTAATCAAGAGCTACGTTGGTATCATCAACATACTGTTGAAATAAGCGGGGAAACTCACGATAGGCTAAAAGAAGAGTGCCTTCTATCCCATGTTTTGCGTAAATTGCCGCGTCTTCGCCTTTATATTCGTTGGTATAATTACTGGCCATCTCAAACTGTTCCTATAAAGATAAATTTTGCCCAGATCCTAGTGTTTGACGAGGAAATATGCAAGATAATTTACTCAAACTGACTGTAAGCAACAAAAAGGGGCTTATAATAATAAAAAGCAACATTACGTTGCTTTTTTGATTCTTTGAGGGTATTCTTCACCCATGAGACATTTTTAAGGAGATTAAGCGATGAAGCTCATGACTGTCGATGAATTTCGAGAAAACTTTTATACCACTAGCTCACGCCCTACTCGGCGTACCTTAATTCGTCTCATCAAAGATGGCGAAATTAACGGGAAAAAGCAGGGTAAGCTCTACTATGTAGATATTGATGCAGAACGCTCCTCCAACACTTTAACAACCAACTCTGGCACTTTATAGCAGTCATTTTTAAAAAAGGAGTTAGCTATGTTCCTCAACAAAGATGAAGTACACGAACTAACTGGTTACAAATACCTTGCAAAACAAATTCTGTGGCTCAACTCTCATGGCTATCGCTATGAAATTAATAAAAATGGGCATCCAAAAATTTTAAAATCCTTTGTCGAAACTCGTCTGGGTGAGTTAACTGCAAGATATAGTAGAAAAAACAAACCTCAGTTAAATTTACATGGTTTAAACAAAATATAAGGGCCTGTCATGCCACGAAAACGTCGCGCTAATAAACACTTACCTGAGCGCGTTTATCTTATCAATGGAACATATTATTTTCTTGAAAAACCTGATCGTAAGTGGCACCGATTAGGAAAGACCTTGCACGAGGCTATGGCTAATTGGTCCAAGTTTTATGAGCACGATAGTAAAATTCTCACAATGAGAGATCTGTTTGAGCGCTATATGGCAGAGGTTGCCCCTAGAAAAGCAAAAAATACCTATCAGGGTAATCAGCAAGAAATAAAACGGCTTATTCATTGCTTTGGAGAACTTTCCCCAAACGATGTAACTCCTGTTGATGTTTACAAATACCTTGATACTCGTGGGGAAACCGCACCCATTGCAGCTAATCGTGAGAAATCACTTTTATCTCACGTCTTCAGCATGGCTATTCGCTGGGGTGTTACGCAAGATAATCCTTGTAAACATGTTAAACGTTTGACAGAGCGTCGTCGTGATCATTACGTCTCTGATGAAGACTTAAAAAGCGTTATTGATCTTGCGCCGCCTAGCATTGCTAACATCATTGAATTTGCTTATATCACTGGTTTGCGACAGTCTGATATTTTAAAAATTACTCGCGATAATATCGTTGAGGATGGTATCAAAGCGCTTGTTGGAAAAACCAGTAATAAAATTCTTATTGAGTGGAGCGACAAGCTAAGAGTCATCATCAGAAAAGCAATGGAGTATTCTACTGCACGCAACAGCTCTTATTTATTTTGCAACACAAAGGGTGAAGAGTATTCTCCGCACGGCTTTAGAACCATGTGGCAAAAACTTATGCAAAAAGCCATCGGTAAAAATCCCGAGAAAAAAAGCTACGTTGAAGCCCGCTTTCGATTCCATGACATTCGCCGAAAAACCGCCAGTGATATCGAAAACAAGTATGGTAGAGAGGTAGCGAGAAAGCTGTTAGCACATGGTGATCAGCGAACAACTGGAATTTATATTAGCGGCTATGAGAGAGTCAAACCCATCGATTAACCAAAAATATTTAAAAAGGAGCCTTATATTTAAAAACAAGGCTCCGACAGAGAAGAGAAGTTAAGGCTTAACCTGTTGTTTTGTAAAGAGAAATTTGGTGCCGGAGATGTGAATCGAACACACGACCTACTGATTACGAATCAGTTGCTCTACCGACTGAGCTACTCCGGCTTAAATGAGGAAGGCAGAGTATAAGAATAAATGCGTTATAACTCAAGTGGCTTTATGTTTATCTGAAGAAACAATCTATAAATATCTATAGTTGCATTTATCATTAAACTCCTTTATATTCATCCTCTACAGCACCACGCTGTACCCCAAAAAGAAGGATCCTAAATCAAATGCGTCACCACGGATTTACGCTAATTGAAATACTCATCACCCTGGTCATCATCGCTATCTTAGCAACCATCGCCATCCCCTCTTACATCCACTACAGCAACAAAGCAAAGTTTAGTGAAGCCATCCAACTAGCCGGCTCTCTAAAAAACGCCGTCGGGATCTGCATCATTGCAATGGGAGAAAAACCTCCGTGCAACAGCGGTGAAAACAGCATCCCGCCATCCATCAACGAGCAAAAAAACATAGCCGCTGCCTTCGTCAAAGAAGGCACCATCACCGTCATCACAAAAAAACCAGAATCCGATTATCAATTAACCCCATCCATCAACAACGGCTCTATCGAGTGGGACGTCTCCGGCGCATGTAAAAGCCAAGGATATTGCTAATGCATCATCATCATGAACTAGAAATCCAACCCTCCATTATCAACCTAGTAGAAGACATCATAAACCACGCCATCCACGAAAAGGCATCAGACATCCACTTAGAACCTTACGTCGATCAACTAAGAATCCGCTTCCGCATCGACGGTCTATTACGAGAATATCAAACTCTCACATCACAATGGATGCTACAAATTATTTCCAGAATTAAAGTCCTCGCATCCTTAGACATCTCAGAAAAACGCTTACCACAAGATGGTCATTTCAATTGGTCCCTAAAACAAAAAAACACTGACTGTCGCATCAGCACCTGCCCGACCATCTTCGGTGAAAAAATCGTAATCCGATTATTAGATAGCTCGCAAGAACAATTCAACATCACAGAGCTTGGCATGAGCCACACACATCAAACACTATTTTTAAACGCCATCGCACAACCGCAAGGTTTAATCCTTGTCACTGGCCCCACGGGCAGCGGCAAAACCGTTACATTATATTCCGCAATCAACCAACTAAATAACATAGAACGCAACATCTCCACCATCGAAGACCCAGTAGAAATTAAATTACACGGCATCAATCAAGTCTCTGTTAATCCCAAAATCGGCCTAACCTTTTCGCACGCCCTGCGTGCATTCTTACGACAAGACCCCGATGTCATCATGGTCGGAGAAATGCGCGACTTTGAAACGGCAGAAATTGCCATTAAAGCTGCGCAAACTGGTCATTTAGTCTTATCCACCTTACACACTAACAGCGCCGCTGAATCTATCCACCGCTTACTAAATATGGGCATCCCCGCGTATCAAATCGTAAATTGTTTCCATTTAATTATCGCCCAACGACTCGCAAGAAAACTATGTCAACACTGCCGAATCCCCCAAGAAAATAATCTAACCGAGCTACCCTTCACAACACATTACTCAGCAAACAAAAAAGGTTGCGCTCACTGTCATCAAGGTTATCAAGGTCGAACGGCGATTTATGAAATGATCCAATTCACCCCCTCTGTGAAGAACATGCTATTAACCACTCAATCTCTCACCACGTTAACAAATAACGCAGCATTCACATCCCTTCGCACATCCGGATATCAAAAAATATCCGAAGGCATCACCAGCTTAGAAGAACTCTATCGAATTACCATCCATGATCAAACTTAGAAAAAAAACTTTTCAATGGCAAGGCATCGATAGCCAACAAGAGCAACAACAAGGCACCATTGAATCTGACACACTCGCACAAGCAAGAATCATCCTCCTCGCCAATGACATCACACCAACTCACATAAAACAAAATAAAAAAACAACTCTAAAAAAAATTAAAAACACCGCCATCACCCATTTCCTAAAACAATTAATCACCTTACTAAAAAGCAACATCCCCCTACAAAAAGCCTTAGCACTCTGCGAACAAGCTCAAGATCAAACAGCACTCACCACCCTCATCCACCAAATACAACAAGACATCCAGCAAGGCTCATCCCTCTCAAATACCTTAGCCAAATACTCAACTCTCTTCGACAACGTATTATTAAACCTCATAAAAGTCGGCGAACAAACCGGACACCTAAATCTAGTCCTAGAAAAAACCTTACATCTACGACAACAATTAGAAGCCTCAAAAAATAAATTAAAAAAAGCTCTCACTTATCCTTGCGCCATTGTCGCAGTCTCCATCAGCGTCTCCTTACTCATGCTGTTACTCATCATCCCGCAATTCGAACAAGTCTTTTCAGATTTTGGTGCAACTCTACCAACCACAACGCAATTTGTCTTAACTATATCAACGCTGTTAAAACATCACAGCGCACTCCTGTTATTATTACTCACTCTCCTCGGCCTACTCACCACACTCAGTTACCGCTTCATCCCCACCGCTCGCCATCTCATACATCGATTACAATTACACATCCCATTACTCTCCACCCTCCTCAATCACACTTACCAAAGCCGCATCTACTATTTACTCGCAATGACCACCTTATCCAAACTCACCATCCCCAACGCATTACTACTCATTGCCGATCACCTAACAAATAGCTGCTACCAACGCGCATGCTTATCCATGCACGAGCACATTCTAGCGGGCAAAAGCCTGCATCAAGGCATGTCCTTCACACAACATTTTCCCAACATGGATTGCCATATGATCGCCATTGCCGAAGAGTCTGGCCAATTAGCCTCCATGTTGCAGCATTTATCCGATGCTCATCAACAACACATCGATGATCTCATCGATAACTTGGGAAATTTATTAGAACCTTGTATGATGATCATCATTGGCTTAATCATTGGTGGGCTGGTTATAACCATGTACTTGCCCATTTTTAATATGGGAAATATTATTAATTAGTATGGATACTCTGCTGTTCCTCAAATCTCATCCCGTCATTCTTTATAGCTGCATCACCGTTATCGCTCTTGGCATTGGCAGCTTATTAGGATTGTTAACCTATCGTTTACCAATCTTATTATTTAAACATTGGTATCTACAATGCACCACCTTGTTATCCGAACCACGCAAAATACCCACGACACCCACCTCGTTTAATCTTTTCTCCGCAGCACAATGCCCGCAGTGTTATTCACGCTTAGCGTTCTGGCAATGTATTCCAATTCTCAGCTTTATTTTACAGCGTGGGCAATATCATTCATGCCAGCATCAAATTGCTTGGCGCTATCCTCTACTAGAATTACTCACGTTGATCTTAACACTGTGCGTTGTCGCTCGATTCGGGCTTCATCCGCAAATGCTAGCGTACGTGATAATGACTTGGTTTCTGTTAGCGATGACGTGGATTGATGTTGAATATCAAATTATTCCCGACGAACTCACATTCATCTTACTCTGGCTAGGTTTATTGCTGAGTCTTTGTCTACACACAACCACCACGGCGGATGCAATCATCGGCGCCGTCAGTGGCTATTTATTCCTATGGGTCATCGGCCATCTCTATCAATTGTTGCGTAAACAAGAAGGCATTGGTTATGGTGACTATAAATTATTTGCCGCTCTGGGTGCGTGGTTTGGCTGGCAATCATTACCAATCATTTTACTCATTGCTGCGGCTATCGGCTCTGTGGTAGGTTTGTTTCTGTTGCGGTTTAAACAACAAATCACTGCCGCTAAGCCGATGGCCTTTGGCCCCTATCTTGCGATTGCCGGATGGTTTGTGATGATGGCACGGCCTTATTTATTATAATTGGATGAAAAATCATGGCGCTTACTATTGGTTTAACCGGGGGCATCTGCAGTGGGAAATCTACGGTTGCCGCCTTATTTGAAAATAAAGGCATTATGGTCATTGATGCAGATATCATCGCGCGCGAAGTGGTGATGCCTGATACATTAGCGCTGTCACACATCGTCGAGCACTTTGGTAAAACTGTTTTACATCCCGAGGGCACACTGAATCGTCAAGCCTTACGTCAACTGATTTTTGATAACTCCGCAGAGCGCATTTGGTTAGAACGCTTATTGCATCCACTGATTCGGCAAAAGATGATACTGGATGCACAACAATCGACATCGCCTTATACGATATTGATGATCCCGCTTCTCATCGAAAGCTTGCCTCACCCAGGCATCCAACGTATTTTAGTAGTGGATGTACCAGAGACGCTGCAGCTACAACGCGTCATGGATCGCGAGCAACTCTCTATGGAAAATGCCAAGAAAATTCTAATAGCTCAAGCTCCTCGGGCAAAGCGGTTGCAACATGCGGATGATGTCATCTGCAATGAGCAAAGTATCGAATCCCTGCGACATTATGTGGATGAGCTACATCAGCTTTACCTCTCCTTATCTCAAGGAAAATAGCCAAAAATTACGCATAAGCACCCCGCACTACCGTAAAAGTTACGATAGTCACGGCCCCAGAGTCTTTGTATCTAGAAATATGCATGATATGATAGCTGCCATGCCAGGAATGGTTTTGCTTTAATGACAGACTGATGTGGATAGCCAATGAAAATCATATACGAACAACCGCTAAATGAGCTGGTCAGGACGACCCTTCGATTAGAGTACTTATTTCAAAAACTCAGCGATCATATCGATGGCAAAGATCCTTGGTCTGACCACCAGGCACTTTCCAGTCTGATTGATATTGTGTCTGTCCTCGATCGTCCAGATCTACGTTCTAAGTTAACTAAAGAATTTCATCGCTACATCAGCAGCTTAACCAGAATGAAACAATCTCCTAATGTGGATGATCAAAAGCTCGGGGGCTTAATTGATGAGTTCCAAGCGAGTATCGAAATATTACATGGCAATCATGGTAAGTTTGGACAACGCTTACGGGACAATGAATTTTTATCCGCATTACGCCAACGCATGGCGAATCCAGGTGGTACCTGTGGTTCGGATGCGCCCTCTTATCAATATTGGTTAGGCTTAGGTGATAAGGTTCGTAAAGAGCAATTGCATCTATGGACGGAAGAGTTAGCCAGCATTCGCAACATCAGCGAGCTGATGTTAGGTGTGATTCGCGGTAGCGGTACGACTACGGAAGAAGTTGCTCAGAAGGGTTTCTTTCAAAAAGCCTTGGACCCATTGCAGCCTTATCAATTGATCCGTGTGGAAATGGAACCTGGTTTAACTATTTTTCCAGAGATTAGTGCCGGTAAGCATCGCGCTGTGATTTACTTTTTTAATCATAGTGTCACAGAGCGGCCTGAGCAAAGTCAGGATGATATTTCTTTTAAATTGACGCTTTGTATTATTTAAATTTGAATTTTTTGTCATTCCCGCGCAGGCGGGAACCTATTTCTAAAGACGCTCCGAGCTTATTATGAAAATGGGTCCCCGCCTGCGCGGGGATGACAAATAGCAAGTACTTATATTTATTTAGAATTTGTCTCCATTGCACTTTTCAAAAATCGAGCCTCAAGTGCTTCAAGGATATGCTGATTACCCTCGGGAAATTCATAATTTTTCAAATCATCATAATCAACCCAGCGTACTTCCTGTTGCTCACATCCAACGGGGGTTCCTTGATATTCATCAACCCACCAAGTGTGAAGTAAAACTTCACGTCCAGGATACGAATGTTGATGTTGTAAAAACAGGGTAGCAGCCAATACATCGATGCCAATCTCTTCCTGCAATTCACGCTTCAATGCCATGAAACCATCTTCGCCCGCTTCAAATTTCCCACCGGGAAATTCCCAAAGGCCAGGCATCACTACTTGCGGTGGGCGCAATGCAATAAGTACCTGCCCCTTTGGATTTGTAATAATCCCAACTGCCACGTGCAAAATCATTAACTGATTTGTCCATGACAATATTTGTATTTTCTGCCAGAACCACAATAACAGGCATCATTACGCCCCATTTTGGGCTGATTGCGCATGAGCGGCTGTGTTGCATCTCTTACAGCCAAGGTTTCTTCCATTGCTACTTTTTGTGATTCATCAAATTCACCATGTTGGAATTGCATGGGTTGCGACATCGCTTGTTGTCGTTGCGCTTCTAATATTTCCACATCGGAGGGCGCATCCACTTGCACCATGGATAACATACTCACGACGCGATGACGTAAGCTATTTAACATACTAGCAAAGAGTTCAAAGGCATCTCGTTTGTATTCTTGCTTTGGATTTTTTTGCGCATAACTTCGCAAATTAATCCCCTGTCGCAAATGATCCATCATGGCTAAATGATCTTTCCAATGCATGTCTAAGGTTTGCAACAAAATGGTTTTTTCTAATTGTCGCATCAATGGCGCAGCCAGCTGTTGCTCTTTATCTTGATAACGCTGTAGCAAAGCATCGTAGGCACTTGCACGCACCGTTTCCTCTGCTACTTGCTGCTCGCTATCCAACCATTGTTGCACTGGAAAATCGATATCAAAATCTTCTCGCAAGTGCTGCTCCAAACCAGGCAAATCCCACTGCTCTAAAAAGCTCTCTGACGGAACATAACGCTCAACGACATCCTTTGCCACTTCTTCAAACATGGCCGTAATAGTTTTCGAAATATCATCTGACATCATCACTTGTGTACGTTGTGCATAAATCACTTTACGTTGCTCGTTGGCAATATCATCGTATTCTAATAATTGCTTACGAACGTCGAAGTTATGGCCTTCCACTTTGCGCTGCGCATTTTCAATGACGCGGCTTAGCATAGGATGTTCCATGGCTTCATTCATTACGCCTAAACGGCCAATTAATGCAGCAATCCGATCAGAAGCAAAAATTCTGAGTAAATTATCTTCCAAGGAAAGATAAAAACAGCTACTGCCTGGATCCCCTTGGCGTCCCGAGCGACCGCGTAATTGGTTATCGATACGGCGTGACTCATGACGCTCCGTACCTAACACATGCAAACCGCCGGCAGCAATCACTTGATCGTGAGCTTTTTGCCAAGCGATACGGCATTGTTCAATAGCTTCTTCCGTGGGGTTTTCTAAGGCTTCGATTTCAACTTTGAGGTTTCCGCCCAACACGATGTCTGTACCACGACCTGCCATGTTGGTAGCTAAGGTGACGGTACCTGGTCGTCCTGCTTCGGCAATAATCTGTGCTTCTCGCGCATGTTGTTTTGCATTCAACACAGAATGCTGAATATTTTCTTTGGTCAATAATTTCGATAAAAATTCCGAGGTTTCAATGCTCGTGGTGCCCACTAGCACTGGTTGTCCTCGTTGTTGACACTCTTTGATTTCTGCGACGATGGCTTTAAACTTATCCTCTGCTGTCACATAGACTTTGTCTGGGTAATCCTTTCGCACTACTTTGCGATTCGGTGGCAATACGATGACTTCCAAAGAATAAATTTCGTGAAATTCATAGGCTTCCGTATCTGCGGTACCTGTCATCCCTGCTAATTTCTCATAGTTTCTAAAATAATTTTGGAAGGTAATCGACGCCAGTGTTTGATTTTCACTTTGAATCTTCACGTGTTCTTTTGCTTCAACTGCTTGATGTAAACCTTCCGACCAACGTCGTCCTGGCATCAAGCGGCCGGTGTGCTCATCCACAATGATAATCTCATCGTCTTTTACGATATATTCGATATCTCTTTGAAATAATTTATGCGCGCGCAATGCCGCTAACACATGGTGCATTAAGATGATATTGACTGCATCGTAGAGACCACCGCCTTCGCGCAGTAGATTCGCTTCCGCCAATAAGCGCTCGACGGTTTCATGCCCTTGCTCGGTGAGGTGCACTTGTTTGTTTTCTTCATCTAAATAATAATCGCCTTCGCCCTCTGCCGTTTCTCGTAGAGTTAGATTAGGGATCAATTGGTCGACTCTTTGATAAAGCTCGGAACTTTCTTCCGATGCACCTGAAATAATTAATGGGGTGCGTGCTTCATCAATTAAAATAGAATCCACTTCATCGACAATGGCAAAATAGAGATCGCGCTGCACACGTTGGTCCAACTGAAAGGCCATGTTATCCCGTAGATAATCAAAACCATATTCATTGTTGGTGCCATAGGTAATATCCGCACGATAGGCTGACTGTTTTGCATCATGGGCCATGGTGGTAAGGTTGATACCGACGGTCATTCCCAAAAATTCATAAATGGGGCGCATCCAGTTAGCATCTCGCTCGGCGAGGTAATCATTCACTGTGACAATATGTACGCCGCGTTCTGTTAAAGCGTTGAGATAAGCGGGTAAGGTTGCTCCCAGGGTTTTACCTTCACCGGTAAGCATTTCCGCGATATTGCCATTATGTAGCACCATACCGCCGATTAATTGCACGTCAAAGTGGCGCATGCCTAGAGTACGTGTCGCTGCTTCTCTTACGGCAGCGAAGGCTTCCGGCAAGAGTGCATCGAGAGATTCACCTTGTTTAAAGCGTTGCTTAAATTCAGCGGTTTTTGCTTTCAGCTGCTCATCGCTCAGCTTTTGAAACATGGGCTCTAAAGCATTAATTTTATGAACCGCTTTTTGATGACGTCGCACAACACGCTCGTTACGACTACCAAACACTTTTTTAACTAAACTGACGACCATTTCTGAGTACTCTATCCTGTTTTATTGCCGGAGATTTTAGCACAGAACGTTTTTATTAAGGCATTCTGGGGCATTTCTGGCATTTTTCTACATGGTTTGGTATTGTGCCATAAAACCTTTTGGATGTCTTTTCTCATGCAACGAAAGAATCAGAAAACTGGCTTTGATCACCTGCTTCGGAGCAATAATCCGCAACTACAGCACATGATGAGCAAAATTTACCAAATAGAAGCTTTAAATGAACAAGTCATGAGCGTTATTGAACCACAATTTCATCCTCATTGCCGTGTTTGTAATTTGCGTGATGGGATTTTAGTGATTGGCGTTGCGTCTTCCACATGGATGACACCTTTGCGCTTTCAGTGCCCTGACATTTTGGAAAAACTACGAAAAATTCCAGCCTTTGCGGGTGTTATTAAAATTGAGTTAAAAGTCCATTTGCCGGTGATTGAAGCAGCGCCTAGTCCAGGGAAACCGGTACCATCTCTTTCTGCCGCGATGGCGGCGCATTATCTTAATCTCGCAGAGGCTTGTGAAGATCCGGAGCTACAGGCTGTCTTACGTCGTATTGCGGCGCATTAGATCAGGGTAAAGACAAGAGCGTCTTTACCCTGCGTTCATATTTTTTATTGTGTCGTTGTAGATGTAGCAGGTGTTGCGGCGACTGCTACCGGTGCTGGAGCGGGCGCAGCAGTAGGTGTTGCTGCGGCTACCGGCGCAGGTGCCGGCGCAGTTGCTGCCACTGGCGTTGTTACCGCAGGAGGCGTTGCCACCGGTTTTGCAACGTGTGCAACTTTCGCAGCAGGCACTGCCTTCTGTGCAGACGTATGTGGCTTAGCTGGCGCTACCGCCGTTGGGGTTTGTGTCATGGTTGATGCAACAGGCATTTGTTGTGGTCCAAGTGCATGTCCATTCACCAATAACGCACCTTTTACGTAACTCAACTCTAATTGGTACTGATCATCTTTCGCAATCAACTGTTGATTTTTAACAGCGCGCGCCAAATCTTCTTGTACTTTTTGCTCGACTTGTTGTGACGGAACAGAACCCGCTGTTTGCCACTGCATCACTTTCACCAAGGCTTGGCGCACCAAATCCTGAGTGGCTAACAAGGTTACCTTGGCTTCTGAATGACTGTTAGCTTCCAACGTTGGATTCGCTTGTTGCGGTGGATATTGCCAGTTAGCGGTTATCGTCACGCTACCTTTACTAAAGGTGGCTGACAATGGATCCACTTTCAATGCAGCGCCTCGGCTAACCACCTTAGGCCACATTTGCATCGCAAGGTACTGTAAACGCACTAACTTAATTCTATTTTCAATCAGTGTAAATTGTTCTTCTCGTGATAAATTCGGCTTTAATTGCAGTTGTGCAGATGCGGAAGATGCCCAAAACATTTGGCGCAGTACTTCACGATAATCTAACAAAGCAGGAACATACCAGTTACTGATCGCACCGGTCAGATGGATAGGACCCATTTGCGATCCGTTGTATTTCACATTCTCTATGTTAAGAGCATTTTCACCATTCAATAAATCATTGCTGACTTGCTGTTTACCGGTGACTCGAATGCCCGTTGCTGCAAACTGACCATGCTCACCCCACGTTGCTGCAACAGATGGGATCGTCACATCTAACGTTCCCTCAAGTGGGTTAGATGCTGCTTGAACACGTTGATATTGTAATGAAGGAATATTCAGCGTATGACGTGCTGATTGGCTAAGAAATTTCTTTAGCTCAAAGGAATCACCCTGTGGTCCCACGGAGATTTTCATAGAACCAATCTGCAAGGGTTTCTCTGCAAGCTCTTGTAATGTTAACTTCCGTACATTTAAGCTGAAGGCCATATTTTTAAGATCCAATGGCACCGGTGAAGTCAACGAGCCACTCAGCTTTTTCTGCGTTAACACATCATCGCCATGTTTTATAACCAGAGGTGTAACGGTATCAAATTCATAATGCACTCGCTTATCACGAATATCCGCCACCCAATCCACGGAGAAAGGTTGCAGGTCCGCTGTAAATAATTGGCTATTGTTAACAGAGATTGCCGACACTGCACTATTACCTTTTAAACGATGACCAAAGCCACTCACAATGGCGGAGGTAGACAGCGTAGGTTGCAGTGAAATCCCCACTTGTTTTAAATCTTGGACTGACTCAACCGATAAGTTTTTCGAAAGATTAATAAAGGCAAAGCCCCAATTAAAATGAAATTTGTTATGAATATCTTTGCCAATTAAAAAAGGACCATGCTGAATCGTTGCAGTAACGTGCAATGCTAATGGTCTTGCTTGAGGGCCTTCTAATTTTACTAACGCTTGTGGAAGATACTGAAGATTCGTATCGACATCCGTAGAAAACCAATGACGGCTCACCGCAATACTTTGTAACGTTGCGCCCTGCATGAGATAAGCCTGCAAATTGGCGGGCTGCATCAGATAAGATTGAAGAGATTTACCCATGTAGTAGGGCAACACGAGCCCACTAACGACAACAACCGCTGCAACGGCAACGCCGCCACCCACTAACAAGCTTTTACGCATCTTACTTCCCCTTCACGTAAACATTAATGATTGACCGCGCTACGCTCGATCTAAAAATTACACAGCAACTGTTGCTGGATCTGCAAAAAATACTGGTGCTTTTTTCTCACCTTCATAGGTTACATATTCCCAGGCAGACTGTGTAGCAAACAATTTTCGGAGCAATAGGTTATTCAAGCCATGCCCCGATTTGTAGCCCTCAAAGGCACCAATCAAACCGCAACCCAATAAGTAAATATCACCAATCGCGTCCAACGCTTTATGACGCACAAACTCGTCGTCATAGCGCAGGCCGTCTTCATTAAGAACACGATAGTCATCCACGACCACTGCGTTATCTAAACTGCCACCTAAGGCAAGATTCATTTCTCGTAATCGCTCATATTGCGATAAAAACCCGAAGGTACGAGCGCGACAAACTTCTTTGACGAAGGATGTCGTCGATAAATCTAAGGAAATTTGTTGTGAGGAATCTTTAAACACTGGGTGATTAAAATCGATGGTGAAATCCATCTTAAATCCGTCATAAGGTCTGAAGATAGCATATTTATAATGCTCACCTTCGCCTTCTTCTACTTTAATTTCATGTTTGATGCGAATAAAGCGCTTTGGCGCGTTTTGGATTTCAATACCTGCCGATTGGATCAAGAAAACAAAGGGACCTGAACTGCCATCCATAATGGGTAATTCACAGGCATTCACGTCGATATAAGCATTATCGATCCCCAAGCCCGCTAAGGCAGACATCAAATGTTCGATGGTGGAAATAGAAACGCCATTTTTGGAAATGGTGGTAGCCATGGTGGTATCGGTGACATTGCTAGCAATGGCGGGAATCGACTCTGGATTTTCTACGTCTGTACGACAAAATACAATCCCCGTATTCACGGCTGCTGGCCGCAGAGTAAGAAGCACTCGCTTGCCTGTGTGTAGTCCCACGCCCCCAGCTCGAATAGTATTTTTTAATGTACGTTGTTTTGCCATTCTGTCTATTTTCCCAATTAACTCTCACACTACCGGTTCCTTGCACCTCTGCCGCAAAGAGCGCCGGCATTTCGTGCAAAGTACAGACTTTGCGCGAAGTGTAGCATAGACCGCACCCAGCCACAAATACAGGAACGTACGTAATATGGCTTTTACTCCGTAACATATGTAATCAGCCTCACTTTGCTCGCTTGTTTCATCGAAACAGTGCAAAGCGAGGCCAATTAATGTGCAAAGCAATTCCTTTACTTAAAGCACATTCCTACCCGTTAAACCGTTTCCTCTTGTCGACGCAAAAATGCTGGAATATCTAAATACTCAATATCTTGCGTTGTTGCATTGCTCACTTTGGGCTTGGATTGCTGCCGCATAATGGTGGGGCGCTCCAATTGTTGGTAATCCAACGTGCCGTCCGTTTTGACGCCGCCAGCAAAGCTGGTGGCAGCGGTTTTATAAGGCTCACCTAAGCCAGTGACCACCACCGTGACTCGCATTTCGTCGCTCATTTGTGGATCGATCACAGTACCCACAACCACCGTCGCATTTTCAGAGGTGAAGCCTTTCACAGCATTACCCACTTCTTCAAATTCACCGATGGACATATCTAAACCAGCCGTAATATTCACCAGAATACCGCGCGCACCGGTTAAGTTAATATCATCTAAGAGCGGGCTGGCGATGGCTGCTTCTGCCGCCACTCTAGCGCGATTTTCACCGCTGGCTACCCCAGTACCCATCATCGCCATCCCCATTTCGGACATGACGGTACGTACGTCAGCAAAATCCACGTTAATCAAACCGGGACGAGTAATTAATTCTGCAATCCCCTGCACCGCGCCAAATAAAACGTTATTAGCTGCTTTAAACGCGTTTAATAGCGTCATGTTTTTGCCGAGTACACTTAACAATTTATTGTTAGGAATGATGATCAAGGAATCAACATATTGGCTTAAGGCACGAATCCCTTCTTCCGCCACTTGCATTCGCATCTTGCCTTCAAAGGAAAAAGGCTTCGTGACAACCGCAACGGTTAAGATTCCCATTTCTTTTGCAATTTTTGCCACCACAGGTGCCGCGCCGGTACCGGTGCCGCCGCCCATCCCAGCGGTAATAAAAATCATGTCAGCGCCGGAAAGAAAGGATCTGATTTCTTCAAGATCTTCTTCTGCTGATTGACGGCCAATTTCAGGATTTGCTCCTGCACCTAAACCTTTCGTAATTTGTGAACCCAGTTGAATTGTTTGGGAAGAACAATTTTTCAACGCCTGTGCATCGGTATTAGCACATGCATAATGTACACCTTCAATTTGCCCAGTCATGTACTCAACGGCATTACTACCGCCTCCACCAATACCTAGCAGTTTAATTACTGCATCACTCTTCGCTTTATCATCTACCACTTGAAACATTGTCTTCTCCTACCCTAAAAATTACCCTGGAACCAACCTCGCATTCGGCCCCACATACCCTTCACTCCATCACCCAACATCATTTCTGGCCGAGGTTGCCCTTGCTGTTCTAACCCATAAAGCAATAAACCCACGCCGGTGGAATAAATTGGATTATCGATGATATCTCTCATACCTGTCACTTGTTGTGGCGCACCGAGACGAACCGGCATTCTGAATACCGACTCAGCTAACTCCACCACCCCCGTGACCTTGGCTGCACCACCGGTCAACACGATACCCGCTGCGATAAAATCTTCGAAACCACTGCGACGAATCTCTGCTTGCACTAAGGAAAGCAACTCTTCATAACGTGGCTCGACTACTTCTGCTAACACTTTGCGAGATATGCGTCGGCCTGGTCGTTCACCAACACTAGGAATTTCTACCATGTCATTCGCGCTGGCCATGCTGCTTAAGGCGCAGGCGTTTTCTATTTTAATTGTTTCTGCTGATTGTGTCGGTGTACGTAGTGCAATGGCGATATCATTGGTCACTTGATCCCCCGCAATGGGAATGACACTCGTATGTCGAATAGCACCATTAGCGAAGATGGCGATGTCTGTTGTACCACCACCAATATCGACTAAACACACACCTAATTCTTTTTCATCGTCTGTCAGCACGGCATAACTTGAGGCAAGTTGCTCAAGAATAATATCTGCGACTTCTAAACCACAACGTTGCACACACTTCACAATATTTTGTGCGGCACTGACGGAACCTGTCACCATGTGCACACGAGATTCTAAACGAACACCAGACATGCCAATAGGCTCGCGGATTCCTTCTTGGTGATCAATGATGAACTCTTGTGGCAGTACATGAATGATTTG
The DNA here is from genome assembly GCA_020051155.1 of Gammaproteobacteria bacterium. Taxonomy (GTDB): domain Bacteria; phylum Pseudomonadota; class Gammaproteobacteria; order UBA1113; family UBA1113; genus JAGVJK01. Next base: position 25,298 of record JAGVJK010000015.1, read on the forward strand.
TTGATCAGCAGAAATTGCTACTGCCTTTGCAGCGTCAATCACACGCTCCACATCTTGTGGCATCACTTCATGATTACGAATGGCGACGATGCCATGGGAATTTAAACTGCGCACGTGACTGCCGGCAATGCCGGTATATGCGGAGTGAATTTGACAACCAGCCATGAGCTCGGCTTCTTCCACTGCGCGTTGAATAGAGTTAACTGTTGCGTCAATGTTAACAACGACGCCGCGCTTTAATCCGCGGCAGGCGTGCACACCGAAACCAATGATATTCACTTGTTTCTGACGCACGGTGGGATCCATTTCACCGACTAAACAAACGACTTTCGACGTTCCGATGTCTAATCCCACAATTAATTGTTTATCTTTTTGTTTTGCCATGGGCAAGTTTTCTCCAATCTTATCTTTGTATCCATTCCCTTGTTGCTGACGTTTTACGCTACATTCTTGCTTACCTGCATGTAGCGTATCGCATTTATAGTATTGCCGCTATTTTACTCATATTTTTAACAAATGACGAGCACTTGTTAATTGATTCAAGCATTATTTCTCCACTCCACGGCCATCCCATGATTGTATTGCATGTTTACTGATTCAAGTTCAGCCAACTTGCTCGCAAATACCTCGGGATACACTTGAATAAACTCTTCTAAACGCTGCTGTTGTCCTTCTTCACCTAAATCTAAACTGAATTGCTGATTAATTTGCAGCAAAACATCATGACGTGGTGTCAAGGTAAATTTCGTAATAGCTAACCCTAATGTTTTCAACTGTGCTTGCATCACGCGATAAAGATGCGCGGCATGTCGTTGCTCGCCTTGACTGCCTGTTAAATGCGGCAAGTTGGAAGGAAGTGTGGCTGTGTCTGGTGCGAATAATTGCCCCTGTGCTGTCAATAAGTGATGATCATTCCAGAGTGCAATAGGATGTTGTTCTTGTATTTTGATCACAACGGTATTCGGCCACACTCTGCGAACCACTGCACGGTGCACCCACGGCAGTTGATCAACTTCCTGCTGAATTTCTTTAACATTGACGTGAAAAAATCCATTTTGTAGCTCAGGCATCACCGTCGATTTTAATGCTTGACGGTTCACATGCTCCTGGAGATCGACAACTTCGACGTGCTGGATGGGAAAAACACCGGGTGCTGTTATTTTGAAATAGAAGAAGATTGCTCCTGCAAGAAAAATCACTGCAAAAAGATATCTTGAATGGTTAGCCCAAACGAAAGAGGTTGCTTTGTTTTGCCGTACCCCCGCCGCTTTTTGTCTGTGCTGAATGAAAGGCCACTTAAACATCCCGTTTACCTATGTGTATTTAGTTACCCGCTCCTTGGCATCCGCCGCTTCGGGAGATTATACGACTATTTATACAGACATGGAAGTTTTTTTAGCGAGTACCTTATTTTGGTCGAAAGCACCAAAAAATATCGCCGGTTTGGGGATCGTGTTCTGGCGGAAAAAGATGATGAAAATTTAAAACTCTGAAAATCTCTTGTACCACGTCATCCATATTTTTGATGACCACTCGCCATCCTTGTTGTTGCGCATGTTCTCGCAAAGCAATGAGAATACCTAGTGCACTACTATCAACATACGATGTATCGTTTAAATCCAGCAGAACAACCTCTATCTCATGTTCAATGCCTTGGTATGCTGCATTAAATTCATCCACTAACCGAGCATCAAAATCACCGATAATCTTGATGAGAAGCATGTGCTCATCAGCATGATATTGCTTTGATACGGACATTATCGTGCACTCATTATTTTGATAATGCAGAATCAGTCAATGTTTGCCACTGTTTACTCGCCCCGGCCGATGCAGAGTGTGAGGGCTGTGGTCTCTTCGATGATTTATTCATCGCTATTGTTAAAGGTGTCTCTGTCGATGTTGATTTTGCCGCTTTCGTTGCATGTGCACTTGCTACATCTTTTTTCTTTAAGGTTTTATTTTCTGCTAAGGTTGTAGTGGGTTTCGTGACAGCTAATTTTGTCGCCTTCGTTGCGTGCGCGCTTGTCACATCTTTTTCCTTTAAAGATTTATTTTTCGCTAAGATTGTCGAGGGTTTCGTTTCAGCTAGTTTTGTCGCCTTCGTTACATGCACGCTCGCTACATTTTTTTCCTTTAAAGATTTGTTTTCCGCTAAGGTTGTCACGGGTTTCGTTGAGGCTAGCTTTGTCGCTTTCGTTACATGCGCACTCACGACCTCTTCTTTCTGCAAAGATTTGTTATCAGTGAATGCTGCGGGGGTTGTTGCTAAGGCTAATTTTGCTGCTTGCGTTGCCTTCATCGTTGCTATTTGATCCTTCTGTAATACCACTTTCTTGGGCATGAATGTAGCTGGTTTTGTTGACGCTAGCTTAGTTGTTTTCACAGCTCTTGACGCTTCTGGTTGTGAATTCATAGAAGACTCATCCAGGGGCACAGTATAGGGTGCTGGTGGTTGAGGCGCGGCAGCTGGTGGATTAGTAAGAGGATTTGTTATAACCGGTGAATGAGGTGCTGCTGCCGGCGTTTCCTTGGGTTTCATGATCATAGGCGTAGCCGGCACTTGCGATACCGCTGGTTTCGATGCGGATGCAGGCTTCATGATCATAGGAGAAGCAGGCGCATGCACTGCGGCAGGTTTTGCAACGCTACTTGCTGTTGGAGTAACCATTTTCGCTGTCACTTCGGGTTTTGTGGGCGTTAATAAAAATGGTGCATGCACCGGCGTCGATGTTGGCTTTTCAGTTTTCATAATACGAGGCATTATGAGTACCTCACTGGTGCTCACCGGCATCTGTGCTGTAGCCGTGTGCGGAGCATTTTGCGCGGCTGTTTGCGAACTTGGAGCTGTTGGGAGGCTCACACCTATCGTAGGTGCAGAAACAAATGCTGATGGTTGCGTTGCCCCAGTGGTCGTAGAAGATGTCGGTGCTGTCATGCCGCCTATGGATGTCACCAATGATGAGGCAGCTGACGTAACAGCTGCTGCAGCCGCTGCTGCAGCAGCTGTTGGTGACGGTTCCATCGTAGCGATATCAAGTGTCGTTGACAATAATGGTGGTAGAGCCGCATCGGGGAGTTCTTTATGTTTAACCGCTGTAGGATGCTCATCACCATAATGAATCACATCAACTAATATCCCCATGGCGGAATATAATCGGTACTCTTGAACGTTAATGTCTAAAACCCCTGATACATAATTTGAGCGTGCAGAAAAATACTCTGACTGTGCATTCAGAAGATCAAACAATGTGCGTTGTCCTAAAATAAATTCTTTTTTGTAAGCTTCCGAAACTTCACGACTTTGGACAGCGTGAACTTTCAAAAAAGGCAATCGTCGTTGCGCTGCTTGAAGATCACTCCAAGCCTGTGCAACTGTTTCATTAACTTGGCGTCGTATACTTTGCGCATCGTGCAACGCTGCCATTTTGTTCGCATTTGCCGAATCTACTGCCGCCACATCACTACCGCCGCGAAATAAATTATACGTTAATCGTAGCATCGCCATTCTATCGTTATTATGACCCAATACACCGTCTAAGTTATTAGAAAAAGAAGCACTCAACGCAAAGTTGATCTTTGGAAAATAAGCGGAGCGCGCCACACTCACAGCATCACGACTAGCAAGGTATTCTGAATCTGCTGCCGAAATAGCTGGGCTAATTTGATTTGCTTTAACTTGTGCAGTGACAATATCACTTGGAACAGCAATAGGTATACTTGGCATACTTAAGTGTTCTGGTGGAAACATACCAACAACTCTAATAAATGTACTATAAGCATCATTCAATAACCCTTGTTGTTGCATTAATTGAGCTTCTGCCGATGCCACCCGACCTTTCGCTAAGGCCACCTCAGAGATACGTCCCGCGCCACCTTCCATGCGACGATTGATCTTCTCTAAGATTTTTTTGTTTTCTGTCACCTGCGCCTGAGCAATCGTCACCAATCGTCGATAGCGTATGACATTGAGATAAGCTTGGGCCGCATTGAAGGCTAGGACTTCTTCGGTTTGTGCTAATTGATATCGACTAGCGCCATAGAGCGCTGATCGTTGTCGAATATTGTAACTGACATTACCGCCATCAAAGATTAATTGATTCGCTAAAAAATTACTCTCTGTTCGAGTAAAAGTGATAGCATCTTCACCAACGGCTTCCGTAGCTGGGTTATCACTGTACTCACGCCCACCTGCGCCCTCAACATCAATCGTCGGCAACCAACCACCTTTAGCTTGCGTTAAATCACTTCTTGCTGCTTGCACTTTTGCTTCGCTACTCAATACATCGGGATGTGTGGCTAAAGTTTGTTGAACAGCTTGGCTTAAAGTATAAGATGACACGTTGGCCGTGTTAGTCGCAGAAAAGAGAAAGCCACCTGTCGCAACACTGGCTATGTAAACTAATACGTATCGTCTTACTGGTGGCATACCACATCCTTGTATTAAATACCCAACATGTCAGGACTCTGTAGATAACTATAAAATCCTTTTATGTTTAACCTTTAAACATTTTCCACGTATTTTCTGACATTATGTTCTAAACCAATTCTCTGGGGGCAATCCCGCAATCTCTAGGATGCCACATTCAGAAAACATAATCTCTATAAATCTTCATTACCCTTGGTAACGCTGTACGCTTTCCAAAATTTCTTTTTGGGCTTCTTCAACACCTAACCATCCTTCGATCTTGACCCATTTGTTAGGTTCCAAGTCTTTGTAATGCGCAAAAAAGTGCTCAATTATTTCTAATTGATAATGAGGAAGGTCTTTATGACTTTTTATTTCGCGATACACAGGCGTTAATTTGTCCACGGGGACCGCTAAAATCTTCGCGTCGCCGCCGGATTCATCGACCATGCTTAACATGCCAATGGGACGTACACGGATAACCGAACCAGAAATAAGAGGGACTGGTGCTAACACTAAAACGTCCGCAGGATCTCCATCATCAGATAACGTATGAGGGATATAACCATAGTTGCAAGGATAGTGCATGGAGCTACGCAGAAAACGATCCACAAACATAGCGCCGGTTCCTTTGTCTACTTCATACTTAACCGGTCCGCTGTTGGCAGGTATTTCGATAATCACGTTAACTTCTTGCGGAATATTGGCCCCTGGGCCGACTTTACTTAAATCCATCACTTACCCTTAAAACTAATTAAATTTGATATAGAAAAACTTTTTAAAGTTGAAATATTTTTGTGCTATGAACAATTATCCTAAAATTTTTAGTATTTAACAAGCACTAACATGCACTCAGATCGGGCTGCAATGTTACTCTCTCATCAAATACGAAGCAACTGCCTTGATAATGCGCGCCACCGCATGCTTCAAAATAACTCAGAATTCCCCCTTCCAACTGGTAAACATCTTCAAAACCCTTTTGTTGCATCAAAGGTGCTGCCTTTTCACAGCGAATTCCGCCCGTGCAAAATGTAACTATGGTTTTTTGTTTAAAGGATTCATCCAATTGATCAAGCTGAGCAGAGAAATCTCGAAAATGATCTAATCCAGGTAACTCCAAAGCCTGCTCAAAGGTACCATACGCCACCTCATAAGCATTCCGTGTATCTAATAACACCACCTCACGGCCTTCATCTAACCAAGCCTTTAATGTCCTTGGGGATAAATAGGGTGCAGGCTCTTGTGCTGGATCAATGCTAGCAGCGCCACAAGGGATAATTTCTTTTTTAAGTTTGACGAATAACCGCTTAAAAGGAATTTCAGCAGACACACTTTCTTTGAAGGTAATGCCTTCAAAAAGGCCTCGCTCCTGTAAAAATGCATAATATTGATCAATCCCTGCCCGAGAACCGGCTAGCATTTGATTAGTGCCTTCTTGTGCTAGCAAAATCGTGCCACGCAACTCTAGTTCTTCACACTTGCTCAGCAAGGTCCGCTTTAACGTGTCTAAATCTGCTAGCTGCGTAAATTTGTAACCTGCTATATTGACAATGCTCATAATAACTCCATGAAATCATTGAACGTCATGGGGCACGCATTGTATGCTAAGACTTAGTGAATGTACAGAAATTATTCTATCTTTTATTATACCGCTCGCTAATAAAGATGCGATTTTCTGGCATCTTCATTAGCCAGCGGTATAGGTTATTTCTATATGCGCAAAATTTTGATACAATGCCCGCGAATTATGAGCCCATAAGGAACCCCATGATAGATTGTTTATTTTGTAAAATCGCTCAAGGCGAAATACCGGCAACTCTTTATTATGAAAATAAGGATATCGTGGTATTTGATGATATTAATCCTCAAGCACCCATTCACAAGCTGATCATTCCCAGAGAACACATTGCAACACTCAATGATTTACAAGATCATCATCAGCCTTTAGTTGGGCAAATGTTGCAAGTAGCGAGTAGCATTGCAAAACAGTTAGACATCGCTGATGTTGGCTATCGCCTTGTCAGTAATTGCAATGCAGGCGCTGGCCAAACTGTGTTTCATATCCATTTCCACCTGTTAGGTGGCCGGCCATTGCATTGGCCACCCGGTTAATTATTTTGTAGGAGTTCGTATGGACCATTTAGAAGCCTTGTATGCAGAAGTTCTTTCTCATATTGAAAAAGACCCACACCGTGAAGGTTTAAAAGGCACGCCACACCGTGCAGCCCAAACTTGGCGGTATTTAACCTCTGGGTACCATATGGATCTCACCAAATTGATTAACTCTGCGATTTTTACCTCTGAAGTTGATCAAATGATTTTAGTGAATAACATTGAGTTTTATTCCGTTTGCGAACATCACTTATTGCCCTTCTTTGGAAAATGTCATGTGGCTTATGTGCCGCAAGGAAAAGTATTAGGGTTATCAAAAATCGCTCGCATCGTTGAATTATTTTCCCGTCGATTACAAATCCAAGAAGAATTAACCTCGCAAATTGCTCATTGCATTGAAGAAGCGGTTAATGCTGATGGTGTTGGGGTTATCATGGAAGCACGACATATGTGTATGATGATGCGGGGTGTTGCGAAACAAAGCTCCGAAATGAAAACATCAGTGATGCTTGGTTCTTTTCGTGATGATAAGAAAACCCGCGATGAGTTTTTAGCGTTACTTGATCATTAAAATTTCGTGATGCTTTCTGTAGAGGAAAGCATCACGTATTCTATAACTCGAGAACAATACGGCTATTTACGCCGGTGAACTCACTTGTTCAACGTCTTTCATGCCTAAACGTACGCGGCCTTGGCGATCGATTTCTAAAACCTTAACGCGTACTGCTTGGCCTTCTTTCAATACATCATGAACATCGTTCACACGTTCATTACAAATTTGTGAAATATGAACTAAGCCTTCTTTGCCAGGTGCTATCGCAACAAAAGCACCGAAGTCCATGATACGCACGACGGTGCCTTCGTAGACTTGGCCTACTTCAACATCGGTGGTGAGCATTTCAATGCGTTTCAATGCTTTTTCTGTGGCTGCTTTATCATTGGAAGCGACTTTAACAATACCGTCATCATTGATGTCGATGCTAACGCCTGTTTCTTCGATAATGCTGCGAATCGTTGCACCGCCTTTACCAATCACGTCACCGATTCTATCTCTAGGAATTTGAATGCTGGTAATGCGAGGTGCGTAAGCTGATACGTCTTCTTGGGGTTGGGTAATGACTTTCGCCATTTCGCCGAGAATATGCATACGACCTTCTTTCGCTTGCGCTAAGGCTTTGTGCATAATGTCACGGGTAATGCCGCTGATTTTGATATCCATTTGCAATGCAGTTACGCCTTTTGCAGTACCTGCTACTTTAAAGTCCATATCCCCTAAATGATCTTCATCACCGAGAATATCGCTTAATACAGCAAACTCGTCACCTTCCTTCACTAAGCCCATGGCAATACCTGCCACTGGCGCAGAAGTCGGAACACCTGCATGCATTAACGCTAAGCTAGCGCCGCACACCGTTGCCATGGAACTTGAGCCGTTGGATTCGGTAATTTCAGAAACCACACGCAGTGTGTAAGGAAAACTATCTTGATCAGGAAGCACAGCAGCAATCGCTCGCTTCGCTAAATTACCATGCCCAATTTCACGACGTTTAGGTGAACCTACTCGACCCGTTTCACCCACAGAGTAGGGTGGGAAATTGTAATGCAACATGAAGGTACCGAGACGATCACCTTCTAAATCATCTAATCTTTGCGCGTCTTTATCTGTACCAAGCGTCGCTGCAACAATCGCTTGTGTTTCGCCACGCGTAAAGAGTGCAGAACCATGAACTCGTGGTAATAAACCTACTTCGATAGCAATAGGACGTACGGTTTTTACATCACGACCATCAATACGAGGCTCGCCGCGAATAATACGACGACGCACAATGGATTTTTGCAAATTCATAAACATCGCTTCAATCTCAGAAGCCATCGCTTCCAATTCTTCAGCATCTTTGCACAATGCGGCTTTCGCATCATTCAATACTTCTGCGATACGCTGATAGCGTTGTTGTTTTTCTTGAATATTGTAAGCGGCTTCTAAACCAGTTTTTGCATGCTGCTCAACTTGTTGTTGCAAGGTTAAATTCTCTGCGGGCGGCTGCCAATCCCAACGAGCTTTTCCAGCTTCTGCTGCTAATTCCTCGATGGCTTTAATCACAACTTGCATTTGTTCATGACCGAACAATACTGCACCCAGCATCACATCTTCTGATAACTCTTTTGCAGCTGACTCTACCATCAATATGGCATCTTTGCTGCCAGCTACTACGAGCTCTAATTCACTGGTTGCTAATTCCGTCGCCGTTGGATTTAATAAGTATTTACCGTTGGCATAACCTACTTTCGCTGCACCCATCGGGCCATTAAAAGGAATGCCGGAAACTGCTAAGGCAGCTGAAGCACCAATCATTGCTGGAATATCGGCATTGATTTCTGGATCTGAGGACATGACCATCGCAACAATTTGCACTTCTTGAGTAAACGCGTCGTGAAACATTGGGCGTAATGGACGGTCAATTTGTCGGGAAGTAAGAATTTCTTTCTCCGAAGGACGCCCTTCTCGTTTAAAGTATCCACCAGGTATTTGACCATTGGCATAGGTTCGCTCCATATAGTCAACGGTCAAGGGAAAAAAGTCCCTCGATGCGCCATCATTACCTTGCACGCCCACCACAGTGACTAAAACAACGGTATCATCCATACTAACAACAACCGAACCACTGGCTTGACGAGCAATTTTGCCCGTTTTGATGGTAACGGTGTGATTCCCATATTTAAATGTTTTTTCTGCAGACACGTACTTCTATCCTCAAATTTAGATATAACAACGCCCATTCTCCCCTGAGAATGGGCGCGAAAAAAACAGACCTTTTTACTAGGAGCTGTTAGCAATTCGCTAGTTTGCTACGACATCACGCAAATTAAGTTGTTTCAACAATTCACGATATCGTACAACGTCAGAACGTTTAATGTATTTCATCAATTTGCGACGTTTAGCAACCATTTTCATTAACCCTAAGCGTGAATGCACGTCTTTTTTGTGGGTTTTGAAATGCTGTTGTAAATCGCTAATCTTTGCACTTAACAAAGCTACTTGCACTTCTGGGGAACCAGTGTCGCCAGCTTTACGTTGGTATTCAGTCATAATGCTTTGTTTGGCTACCGTATCTAGCATTCAATTACTCCTAAGATTCTCTTATAAACACGAATAAGGGCGCTATTCTATACCATGTTGGGTGGTAAGAACAAGCACTGTACAACATCCATGTCAAAATCCATCATGATGATTGTCTAATCATTTGTACCGACTGCAATTTTCCTGCTGCCGATAGCTCGCCAACCCCCCAAATTCGATCGGTTTCCAAACGGATTTTGACGAAACCTTCGGGGACTGTTTGATGTACTTTAAAAGGTTTACCATATTCTAAATAGAGACGTTCGGTCTCGGAAATGATGACCTCTGGTAAGCATTCAATGGCATGACTCATGGGCAGCAACAAAGACTCCAAGGCATCCTGACCCTGCTCTGCTGCGATTTTTTCTAAGCTTTCAATGGTATACATGGGATGTTGCGAAAAAGTCGCCACATTGGCACGACGCAACATACTAATAGTGGCGCCACAAAACAAGTGTTTGCCGATATCTTCCACCAATGTACGAATATACGTGCCTTTGCTACAAAACACTTCGATCAATAGAGTTGTATCTGTGCGACGCAATAAGTCTAAACGATGAATTGTCACTGTGCGCTCCTTCCGCTCCACTGTCACACCTTGTCGCGCCAATTTATACAAAGGCTGACCTTGATGTTTTAAGGCGGAATACATGGGAGGTACTTGTTGAATTTCACCATGAAATTTTTCTAACACCATGCTTAAAGCTTGATCGGAAATTTTAGCCACGGGCCGTTGTTGCACAATTTCACCGTCGGTATCACCCGTGGTGGTGGTAACCCCCAAGGTGGCTTCTGCTAAATAATGTTTATCAGAATCCAATAAATACTGCGCAAACTTCGTAGCCTTACCAAAACAAATTGGCAACATTCCACTGGCTAAAGGATCAAGAGAACCGGTATGACCTGCTTTATTCGCATTAAATAAACGTTTGATCTGCTGCAATACGTAATTGGAGGTTTTGCCAGTAGGTTTATCTACTAATAAAATTCCATCCACCGGCAGCTTTAGTTTAGTTGGACTCTTCTGGATCGTCGCTTTGTTGGTTTTTAATGGTTGCATCGCTTTCTGCCGCTTGGTTGATAAGTTGTGATAATTGATCACCGTGAAGAATGGACTTGTCATAAACAAAGGACAAATGAGGAACCATGCGTAAGGAAAGCGCCTTTGCTAACAAAGAGCGAATATGTCCTGTTGCACCTTTTAAAACCCCTAAGGTTTTTTGAATCTCGGCCTCATCACCCAAGACGCTTACAAAAATTTTTGCATAAGCTAAATCACGAGAGACTTCCACTGCAGAAACCGTGGTCATACCCAAACGTGGGTCGCGGATATCGCGCTGCAAAATTTTTGCAACTTCTCGTTGAATGGCATCTGCAACGCGTTCAGTTCGCTGATATTCTTTTGGCACATGAACCTCGGCTTATGACAATGTACGTTGCACGGTAATCAATTCGAATACTTCGATTTGATCCCCAGGCTTAACATCATTATAGTTTTTAACGCCGATACCACATTCGTAGCCATGTTTCACTTCATTGACGTCATCTTTAAAACGACGTAAGGAGTTTAATTCACCTTCGAAGATTACCACGTTATCGCGCAAGACGCGGATAGGACTGTTGCGCTTCACCACACCTTCCGTCACCATACAGCCTGCCACTGCACCTAATTTCGGTGAGTTAAACACATCACGCACTTCTGCGATACCAATAATTTGTTCTTTGGTTTCCGGTGCTAACATGCCGGACATGGCTTTCTTCACTTCATCGATCACATCATAAATGATGCTGTAATAACGTAAATCTACGCCCTCTGAATCCACCAAGCGTCGAGCCGATGAATCAGCACGGACATTAAAGCCTAACACAATGGCTTTTGATGCAATTGCTAAATTGATATCTGACTCGGTAATACCACCTACACCGCTGGCCACGATATTCACTTGGACTTCGCTGGTGGATAGTTTCTTTAAGGATTGAACCAATGCTTCAGCAGAACCTTGTACGTCAGTTTTCAATACGATGTTCACAGAGCTAATTTCGCCTTCGCTCATGCGATTAAATAGGGTTTCTAATTTCGCTTTTTGTTGGCTTGCTAATTTCACTTCACGATATTTACCTTGGCGAAATAAAGCAATTTCCCGAGCTTTGCGTTCACTGTTAACTACCACGGCATCATCACCCGCTTTAGGTGTTCCACCTAATCCAATAATTTCTACGGGAGTTGAAGGGCCGGCAAACTCTACCTGTTGGCCTTTTTCATCCAACATTGCGCGGACACGACCGAATTGTTCGCCAGATAATAAAATATCGCCTCGTTTTAACAAACCTTTTTGCACTAACACGGTGGCTACTGGGCCGCGGCCTTTTTCTAAACGTGATTCAATCACCACGCCTTGTGCTGGGCCTTCTGCCAATGCCTTTAACTCCAGTACCTCAGCTTGCAACAAGATGGATTCAAGTAGTTGATCGACGCCTTCGCCGGTTTTTGCTGAGATGGGCACCATCATCGTATCGCCACCCCATGCTTCGGAAATAACGCCATGGTGTGACAATTCTGTTTTAACACGCTCTGGATCCGCATCTGCTTTATCCATCTTATTGATGGCAACAACGATGGGAACATTTGCTGCTTGTGCATGCTGAATCGCTTCGATAGTTTGTGGTTTTACACCATCATCTGCTGCGACCACTAACACAACCAAATCGGTAGCTTTCGCGCCGCGCGCTCGCATTGCAGTAAACGCTTCGTGACCTGGTGTATCTAAAAAGGCAATGATGCCGCGATCTGTTTTCACACGATACGCGCCGATGTGCTGGGTAATCCCCCCCGCCTCACTGCTAGTGACTTTGGTGACACGAATATAATCTAATAAGGATGTTTTACCATGATCGACGTGGCCCATGATGGTAACAACCGGTGGACGCGGCAATAATTCGCCTTCCACTTTTAATTCTTCAGAAAGGGCATCTTCTAACTCAGTATCATTGACCAATTTATATTTATGGCCTAACTCTTCCACAACTAATTGTGCTGTATCTTGATCTAATACTTGATTGATCGTCACGAGAGCGCCCATGCCCATTAACACTTTGATCACTTGCGCTGCTTTAATCGACATTTTCTTTGCAAGATCTGCAACCGTAATAGTTTCTGGAATTGTGATTTCCTTCACAACCGGCGCTGTTGGAACTGCAAACTCTTGCTTCATTGCCGTCATTGCTGTGGAATCTTTGATCTTGCCTTGGCGTTTTTTCAACTTGAATTTATCTGTCCGCTGATGCTGACGTTTTAAGGCTTCTTTTTCTCGTAACTCTTCATAGAATTCTTTGTTTTTCTTGCGCTTGTCTTTTGCTTTTGCTTTTGCATCAGCAGAACCTTCTTCCGCGTCCTCATCGGCAGCAGCTGCTTCTTCTGACGCTGCGGCTACTACGGGCGCTGGAGCTGATTCAATGGCTGCGACTGCAGGTTCGGATGCTACTACTTCAGCATCGGCTGTTACTGGCGGAGTGCTCTCAACAAGAATGTCTTGTGCAACTGGTGCAATCACAGCTGTTAACTCAGCGGCGATGTCTTCACTTACAGCCTCTGGCGTCACCACTGGTTCTGCTTCTGCCGTAGCTGTTGGTTTTTGCACGACAGTCCGTTTTTTACGAACTTCTACCTTAACCGCTTTTTTGCTGCGGCCTTCGCTGCCAGTGACTTTGAGGGTGCTCGTGGTACGACGCTTTAAGGTAATTTCCCCATCTTTGCCGGCACTGCTACCATGGGCTTTTTGCAAATGTAATAATAAGCGTTTTTTCTGCTCTTCTGTTACATTCGCATCAGCCGAATTAACTTCCGGCATGCCTGCTTCTGTGAATTGTGCGATCAAGCGATCAACTGATCTTCCGACGTCACTTGCTAAATCTTTTACTGTAGCCACGTGCGCATCTCCCAAATTTATTTATCTTCTTCGCTATCCTTAAACCATGGTTCACGGGCAGTCATAATAAGCTCAGCTGCTTTTTCTTCCGCCATCCCTTCAATATCTAATAGATCATCTACCGCAAGCTCGGCCAAATCTTCCATAGTTTTCACACCACGGCCCGCTAAGGTATAGGCTAAGTCGTGCGTCATGCCACGCATCGTTAATAAGTCTTCCGCTGGTTCGCCAGAAGATAATGTTTCTTCTTTCGCGAGGGCTTGTGTTAACAAAGCGTTTTTTGCACGCTCTCTTAAAGTTTCCACCACAGACTCATCGAAACCTTCGATCTCTAATAATTCGTCTACAGGAACGTATGCAATTTCTTCTAAGGTTGTAAAGCCTTCTTCCACTAAGACACTTGCGAAGTCTTCATCAACACCCAGCACATCCATAAACAAGGTTAAAGTTTCTTTGGTTTCCATATCATGTTTTTCTTGCAAGGCTTCAACGGTCATCACGTTGAGTGTCCAATGGGTTAAATCACTGGCTAAACGAACGTTCTGGCCATTTTTACCAATAGCTTGCGACAATTGCCCTTCTGCCACCGCTACGTCAATAGCATGAGCATCTTCGTCGACAACGATAGATTCTACTTCTGCAGGCGCCATAGCATTAATAACCAACTGTGCAGGGTTGTCATCCCAAAGGATGATATCAATACGCTCGCCACCTAATTCTCCAGAAACCGCCTGTACCCGAGAGCCGCGCATACCGACACAAGCACCGATAGGATCAATACGTCCATCGTTGGTTTTAACTGCGATTTTAGCGCGCAAGCCTGGATCGCGGGCAGCGCTTTTAATTTCAATCACTTCTTCGCTAATTTCTGGTACTTCGATGGTGAAGAGTTCCACTAACATTTCTGGGCATGCACGACTCACAAACAATTGTGGGCCACGTGCTTCGTAATGAACATCATATAAATAAGCACGCACGCGGTCACCGGTGCGTAAAGCTTCATGGGGCAACATTTCGCTGCGGAGCATTAAGGCTTCCACATTGTTTCCTAAATCTAGCAACACTGCTTCGCGAGAAACTTTTTTCACGGTACCTAACACGAGGCTACCCATTTTATCGCGATATTGGTTAACGACTTCTAATCGTTCCGCTTCACGAACTTTTTGCATAATAATTTGTTTAGCCGCTTGGGCATCAATCCGGCCGAATTCTACCGAAGCTGTAAGCTCTTCAATGATATCACCCACTTTCGCTGCAGACTCTTTCGCTAATGCTTCTGACAAAACGAGAGGCGCTGTAACGATGATGTCATCATCTTCTTCATCATAATCATCCGCAACCACTGTGTAGCAGCGATAAGTTTGATAATCGCCGGTATTGCGATCAATAGATACGCGAAAACTACAATCACCGCCGTAGTTTTTCTTTGTGGCAAGGGCCAACGCCGCTTCCACCGCCTGGAAGACGCTCTCCTTATTAATGCCTTTCGCATCAGATAAGGTGCCGACTAATAACAATATGTCTCTATTCATCGTCGCTCCTACCTAAGTCATCAATGGGCCTAGTCATCAATTGGGTCAAGATTCGCTTTCTCGAGATCACTAAAAGCAACACTCAAAGGAACCCCGTCCACGAGCAGAACAAGATTATTTTCAACAACTTGTTGCAGCTCTCCCGTAAAATTTTTACGTCCATCTAAGGCGACACGCAAGCGCACAGCAATACGTGAACCAATAAACCGCGGGCACTGGTCTATGTTGAATAATCTGCGTTTTCGGCCTGGGGATGAAACCTCCAAGTTATAGCGCCCTTCCACGGTATCATCCACGTCGAGGGCCGCACCAATCTGGCGACTCACCAAGGCACAATCATCAATGTTAACGCCACCGGGTTTATCAACATACACGCGCAACAGCGCTTGACTACCTTGGATCAGGTGGTCACAGCCAACAAACTCGTAGCCTAAACCAGTAATCACTGGCTTAATAACATCGCTAACTCGCTGAATATTCATTTTTTTCCAATAAAAAATGGGCCTTAAGCCCACACCCAATAACAAAAAACCCCTAACGGGGTTTCACTAATTTCATCATTCTTGTTTTATACCGCCGTTCGGCATCACTTTCAAAGAAAGTGGTAGCGGGGGCAGGATTTGAACCTACGACCTTCGGGTTATGAGCCCGACGAGCTACCAGACTGCTCCACCCCGCATCAACTGGAGGTGGATTGTAAACAACATTTTCTCAAAGTTCAAGGAAAATCCTTGAAAATGCTCAGTTTCTTTCAGTAAACGTTAAATTACCTCATTTTTGGGCTCAAAATCAATAATTTTCTCTGCACTTTGCTGCTGGAGGAAAGGCGAAGTCTCCTAAGGGAGCAAAAAAATGAATAACTGTTGAATGCCAACGACAATCTACTAAAAAATGCCTTCTCCCCTTGAGGGAGAAGGTGCCCAACGGGCGGATGAGGGGTGATCAAATTCAGGAAAATAC
>JAGVJK010000025.1 GCA_020051155.1 Gammaproteobacteria bacterium
CTTTCTCCGTAAGATGGAGATCCTTCGACTTCGCTCAGGATGACAAGAGGGGCTCCGGGATGACAAGAGGGGCTCAAGATGACAAGGAGGTGAGCTCAGGATAATGTCGGTTAACTCACAACCTTCCAAGCACCAGACGCATCACGGCATGCTCTGCCATACATTTGTTGGGTTTTACCGCCAATCAGAGCTGTGGTAGTGAACTCACGACAAGGTTGGCCATTTTTCTCTGCCAGAGTTTGGGTGGGAGTCACGGTATATTGAGTATTGCTATCAGGATTGACCCACGTCACTGCCTGACCAGTAGGCGCACTTTCTAAGGCATTGTTAACTTGAGCCCGATCTTGCTGATCCATGCCATGACCAATAGCTCCACCGATCATTGCACCAATTAAGGTACCACCCGCTGCCGCAGCCACTCTACCAGCACCGCCGCCAAATTGACTACCAATTAATCCACCCACAACACCGCCGGTGGCCATACCGATATTTTGATTCGTGGTATCGCAAGCCGTTAATCCTATAGCAACCAGCCCCGCTAGTAATAATTTTAATAATTTATTCATAGAGTTACCTCTGTTATGTTAAATGACTTACTTGCCTTGATTTGAGCAAGTGCAGCGCATTATAGACGTAAAAATACCAGGTGTTAAGTGCCAAAACATACTTTTATCTTTCTCGAATTGAGCATAAAACTCAACCATCGCTTTATTTTTTGTCTGTTTTAGGGTATGATGCTCAAGTTCAATACAAAACTTACTTCACGCACTCGCACCTTCCGGTGCTTCCAGTGCGGGGTATAAAAATACTTGAGGTTATTATGAAACGAACCACTTATACCGCTTTGGTATGGGGGGCGCTGATTCTTACGCCTATTTTGGCGAGCGCACAAATCCCCTCGAATCATCAGCAATTCATTAAGAACATGCTGACTTACGCGAAGGATACGAATCAATCTATTATGAGCAAACGCCAACATTTGTTGCAATTGTCAAAGCAACATCAGCAAGGCGCTGCTCTTTCTGGCAGTGATCGCGCTTGGTTGTTGAATTTGGCGGCGGAGTACAAAGTATCTCAACCGAATTTGCAACAGGCGTCCACCTGGAATCGTTTGCTAAAACGCGTCGATATTATTCCACCGTCCTTACTCATTGCCCAAGCTGTCAATGAATCTGGTTGGGGCACGTCGCACGTAGCACGGGAAGCCAATAACTATTTTGGTCAAAAATGCTTTGGCTCTAGCTGCCGTGGCGGCACGCGTCACTTTGTTAAAGGACATACAAAAACCTTTAGCAATCCTAAAGAATCCGTTAATTCTTATATTAACAATCTTAATACTAACAAAGCTTATTCTTCCCTGTGGGATATTCGCTGGCAACAACGCCAAGGGCAGCATTCTGTTTCTGGTTTAAGACTCGCTGAGGGCTTGACCCGTTATTCTGAACGCGGTCATGCTTATATTTCCACCATCAAAGGCATTATTCGCGATTACGATTTAGATCAACTGGATGTTGCCTACGCTTAATCGTACTGGAATATAAAATAAACCTCTATGTCATCATCCCCGCGCAGGTGGGGATGATAACGTGGGGTCCTGCAGGTCCACATCTTTCAACATTTTAACCAGTCTTTCGATTGCATCCGATTGAAAGTTGTTTCGAGCGCATTCATCAGGTTACAATACTTGAGTGTCGATACCTTCAACGGATCTTAATATGATTAATCGATCAATTATTCGCAGCGGTTTTTTATTTATCACGCTCCTACTTGGAGCGTGTCAAACCGTACAGTCTCCAAAAATTATTCAAAATACCGATCCATTACAACAGGGTAAACAAAATTTTAAAGTAGGCCATTACCCGCAAGCTTATCAAGAGTTAAAACCATTGGCTGAGCAAGGCAATGCCGAAGCTGAGTATGCGCTGGGTTATATGAATTACTACGGTTTAGGGGTACCGGTTGATCAAAAGCAAGCACGCTATTGGACACAACAAGCCGCAGCTCAAGGTCATCCAGCAGCGAAGCAAGCTATGATAGAGTTTGATAAACAATTCGCACGAGCAACACCGAAATCTTCATCGCCTACAATGGAAAAAACTAACACGCCACATCTAATTCCAGCGCAAGGCTCAACCTCTGCGTTAATTGGACAAGACATTCAACGTTTACAACGATTGCAGAATGATCATTATGTTGTGCAGTTGCTCGGTGGTCATGACTACCCTGCTTTATTACAAGTGACTCGCGATGATGGCTTAGCTAATACACTCATTCTCCATCGTTATTTACAAAACCAAGATTGGTACACGCTGGTGATTGGTGATTACCTCTCGCGCGACGCAGCCATGCAAGCGGCACAAGCATTACAGGAAAGAGATCCCAACTTGCAACCATGGGTACGTCAAGTGGGTCCATTAAAACAAACTATTGCCTAACTGAAGGAAAAGAGTATGGCCGCAATTGGATTTATTGGCTTAGGTCACATGGGCGCACCAATGGTACGTAATCTTCTTAAACATGGACATGATGTCACAGTTTTTGATATCTCACAGGAAGCGATGCAGGCCTTAACAGAACATGGCGCAAAACCTGCAAACTCTTTATTAGAGTTAGCAAAAAATAAAGAGTTCGTTTTTTCTTCATTGCAAACGGGCGATCAAGTTAAATATGTGTGTGATGGCAGCGATGGATTGTTTGCGACACTCTCCACCGATGCAGTCTTTGTCGACTGTTCCTCCATCGATATTGAAAGCGCACGAGAATTACATCGACTCGCGCAAAGCAAAGGACTTCATTTATTAGATGCACCTGTTTCTGGTGGTGTCGCTGGTGCTGAAGCAGCGACACTCACGATCATGGTGGGTGGTGATGCTGCAACCTTTAATAAGGCATTACCACTGTTGCAACTATTGGGAAAAAATATCATTCACGCAGGTGCTGCAGGTAATGGCCAAGCTGCAAAAATTTGCAATAATATGTTATTAGGAATTTCCATGATCGGTGTTTGTGAGGCGATGACCTTAAGTGATAAATTAGGTCTCGATCCGAAAGTGTTTTTTGAAATTGCTGCGAAAAGCTCTGGTCAGTGTTGGTCCTTAACCAGTTACTGTCCCGTCCCAGGTCCTGTGCCTACTGCACCGTCTAATCGAGATTATGCACCGGGTTTTACCGCGCAAATGATGTTGAAAGATTTACACTTAAGCCAAGATGCAGCGAGCACTGTTGATATAAATACTCCTTTAGGATATTTAGCAACACAATTATATCAACGCTTTGTCGAAGAAGGATTCGGACAAAAAGATTTCTCTGGCATTATAAAAATGCTGGCGACTGATGTGAAGTGAGCTATCACTGCAACGGTTCAATGTCTTTAAATCTTATCGCTGGTGGGTCAGATATTCGTTGATCCTTAATATAACCACCTCGTAAATATAAATCCCCTTGCGGTGGTGAAGCAAAGCCACCCCATAAAGTGTCTTTCGCTTGCTGATGTGCACTAACAGTATCCGTTTTTATATTCAATGGACCACCATGTGGCACACCACAAGGTGCTAACAAACATTCGTGAGTATCCATTTCCAACCAATGATTATCTAAAAATCCTCGTGCTGAGCCTGCCCAAACCACCACACATTCATCCGACACTGGATGCGTGTGCGCGGCAAACATGTCACCAGAGGAACAACGTGTTAAATGAAAACCGCACTGACGTGAACCGTGGCCTGGCCATAAAATAAAGCGCATGGGGCTACCATTTGCGTCAAATTCTGCACCTTTAAAGATATTAAACAAAGCGCCCTCGCGACGCACATCATCAGCTTTCAAATTCCATGCTCGTAATTCTGGATGACTTTCATTGTAACGAAGATAATTCTTTTTCGAAATATTGCCTGGCACAATTAATTCTTGCGCTGCTTCAACCGCATCAAAATCCATTTTTCCTAATTCAGTAATATAAAATCCCGATGCTTCATACAAACTCACTAAGGGTGGTGTGATAGCACTCACTAAAATAAAATCTTCTTTATTATGGATTGGATTGCGTATGCCATGAGAAATATCTTCAGGAAAATAAGCAATATCACCGGGCTCTATCTCGACCCATTGACCACGAAGATACACTTCACCTTTGCCCTGCACACACAACAATGCTTCTTCTGAAATTTGGTATTGATACAGTGGGCTTTCTAAACCAGGAGCCAGCGTCAGCACATGGACACTTTCCGTCTGAAAACCATTACCTGGCCATGCAATGAGTCGCGTGGGGATGTTATGTAAAATAATTTCGATCCCTTCATTGAGATTACCAATTGCACCACCGCGTCGAATCTCTTCGTGATTACGATTTCTTGCTATATAATTTTCTTTGCTGGACATAGTCTTTACTCCTCTTAAGCAAAGCATCATTTAAACCGCTTTGCGTATTCTCTTTCGACAGTATAGCAGGTGAATGCTGGTTAAGATTGCGTATCCCACAGCACGGTGTGTTCTGGTATAACGCCTAATTCATACATTAATTCAACAGGGTGCTTAATTTTCCATACAATCATCGCCGCTTTTTTACCGACCTCTAGCGTGCCATAATCCTGTTGTAGGCCTAGCGCTTGGGCCGCATGTTTCGTGACGCTGAGCAACACTTCCGCGGGTGTTAATTTGAATAAGACACATCCCATGTTCATGATCAATCGCAGAGAGCAAATGGGCGAAGTGCCCGGATTACAATCCGTCGCTAAGGCGATCGGTACTTGATAATGACGCAACATTGCAATCGGTGGTAATTGTGTTTCTCGTAAATAATAATATGCACCAGGTAACAGCACAGCGACCGTTTTTGCCTGCGCCATCGCTGCAATGGATATCTCTGAAACAAATTCTAAATGATCTGCTGACAAACCTTGATAGTGTGCAACTAACTCTGCGCCCTGTTGATCCGATAATTGCTCTGCATGTAGTTTGACGGGCAATCCTAAAGAGGTCGCCGTATCAAAGACTCTTTTTATTTGATCTCGTGAAAAAGCAATGGTTTCACAAAAACCGTCGACGGCATCGATTAAACCTTCTGCGGCTAAGATAGGCAACATGTGCTGACAAAGATGATCAATATAACCTTCTGCATCATTCGCAAACTCTGCGGGCACTGCATGAGCCCCTAAAAAAGTAGCTTGTACTTGTATCGGATAATGACTTTGCAATTGTTTTGCTACGCGTAACAATTTTTTTTCGGTGGCTGCGTCTAAACCATAACCTGATTTAATTTCAATAATACGAACGCCCTCGTTCATGAGGGCTTTGACGCGTGGCAAAGCCGCTGCTAGTAATTCTTCTTCACTTGCGGCACGAGTTGCACGCACAGTGGAAACAATGCCGCCGCCCGCCTTTGCAATATCACTGTAAGAGCAACCTTGCATCTTCATCGCAAATTCCTCGGCACGATGGCCGCCATAGACGAGATGCGTGTGACAATCAATTAACACCGGTGTGATCCATTGTTGTTGTGCATCGATGATGGTTGTCGCTAACGGCTGTGGTGTTTTCGGCAAATCATCCATCGCACCTAGCCAAGCAATGCGTCCGTCTTTTATCGCGATGGCGGCATTTAAGATAAAGCTTTCATCATCGCTGCTCATCATGGTGGCTAAATTTGCATGACAATAAAGAGTATCCCAAAGTGGTGGTGTGCGCATAAAAATCCTTGCTAAGTTTCGCTCCGCTATTCATTATGCTATATTTTTTCACAGGACTAAAGAACTGTGTTGCAATCGGGTGCGATTGAACGTGTCGGTTGAAATATTCCTTCCCATCAATTGTTATTTACATCCTCTACGCTGTCATCCCCGCGAAGGCGGGGACCCATTTTCATAGCAGCTCAGTAGCCCGTACAAAAATAGGTCCCCGCCTTCGCGGGGATGACAACATGGAGGTGTCGCAGGGCACACAATATTTCAACCGACACGTTCAATCGAACCCGTTGCAATCTTGCAAATTCACGCTCTGCGCATTATGCTCTTTGCAGCGCAGGAAAATTCCTGCAAGCATTCATCGGAGATTGTTTGATGTCAAATTCCCTCGCGAGCGCTTATCAGGCACCAGAACAACAAGCTTGGCATGGACTTCGCCAAAGTTCAGCCTTAGAGTATTACCATCAAGTTGTACAATTGATGGATTTGCGTTCACCTACTGCCCTTAAAGCAAATTCTCTCAATATCGGCTTATTAGGATTTTGTTGCGATCAAGGTGTGATTCGTAATTTAGGACGACCTGGTGCAAAAGAAGGACCCAATGCCTTTCGTCATGCGTTAGCTAATTTACCGATTCATTTTAATCAATCAGTACAAGTGTATGACTGCGGCAATATTGTTTGTCTTGATGATGATTTAGAAACTGCACAAGCGCACTTAGCACAGGCCGTTGCTCTTTTGCGTCAACTCAATTTGCATCCTGTGCTCATCGGTGGCGGTCATGAAATGGCATTTGGTCATTATCAAGGGTTAGTAAAAAACGGTATGCCCGATAATTTTGGTATTATTAATTTTGATGCGCATTTTGATCTGCGTCCTTTGTTACCCGAACATCGGGGAAGCTCGGGCACGCCTTTTTTGCAAATTGCTCAAGATTGTAAAAAACAACAAGCACCCTTTCGTTATTCTTGTGTAGGGATTCAGCCTTATGCGAATATTTCTTCTTTGTTTGAGCAAGCGAAAGCCTTGGACGTGCGTTATCGTTTAGCGGAGGATGTTATCTTAGGCGGGCTGGATGCGAATCTTGAATTTTTAAAGGATGCGCTTGCTCACATCGATAATCTTTATTTGACGATTTGTTTAGATGTGTTTAATGTCGCTTATGCGCCTGGCGTTAGCGCACCTCAAGCCACCGGGCTTTCACCGTGGGATGTGATTCCATTGCTGCGCTATTTAGTGCGATCGAAAAAGATTATTAGTCTTGATATCGCGGAATTGTCTCCGCCGAATGATCGGCGGCATCAGACAGAAAAATTGGCAGCTTGGTTGGTATCGGATTATATTCATGGGGTTGGGGTGTAGGTAGTGTAACATCCTTTCTGTAAATTAAATTTGGCTTAGAAAATAAGATAGCCATCGGTTAAACTCAGAGTTTTGTTTTCGACGACAATCACAAAGGAATAACCAATGGCTATGAAAATGGAAGATACCAAATTATCGACAATAGCGGAAGTATTATCGGAAAAAGGCATGGAAGGTCTTGGCGGAGCCGTCGAAATTTTAATCAACGAGGCGATGCGAATTGAGCGAGAGCGCTATTTGAAAGCATCAAGTATATGACTGCGGCAATATTGTTTGTCTTGATTATTAGACGACAATTAACATTGCCGGTTAATACCGGTAGATTTCCTGGCTCTTACTTAAAAAAACAACAAGCACCTTTTCGTTATTCTTGTATGGGGATTCAACCTTACGCGAATATTTCTTCTTTATTTGAGCAAGCGAAAACCTTAGGCGTGCATTATCGCTTGGCGGAGGATGTGATCTTAGGGGGGCTGGATGCGTATTCCGGTCGAAGCGAACAGTCAATCCGATAGGATTCGAACACTGAATCCGGTTTCATCCGAACACCGATTCCGGAAACATTCGAACAGTAAAA
>JAGVJK010000014.1 GCA_020051155.1 Gammaproteobacteria bacterium
AGAAACAATTAGTATTGATTCATAGTCCCGATAAAAGAATTGCGACGCATTCTTCTTCATGGACTAGCAACCGTGGATTGGATAGAGTTTTCAATATTCGCGCGGATAACAAAAGTGATATGCTGCGTCTGATCAGAGATATTACGAATCGCTCCGTTGCTATGGTTTTATGTGGCGCAGGCGCTCGCGGTTTTGCCCACTTGGGCGTCATGCATGCAATGGAAGAGTTAGGAATTAACATAGATTATGTGGGTGGTAGCAGTATAGGTGGAATTTTTGCGGCGTTTATCGCTATGGAGCTAACTGCGGCGGAGGTTTATGAGCGATGGACCAAAAATTTTAGCACGATCATTGACTACACATTGCCTGCTAAAGCATTAACTTCTGGTGGAAGGCTGGATCAGCTATTGCAAGCGCTCATAGGCGATGAGATTGCAATGGAGCATGTGTGGCGACCTTTCTTCTGTGTTGCAACAGATTTATCAAATGGTCAGTTAGTGATGTTAAACCAAGGTTGTCTCTGGCGTTCTGTTCGTGCGGGTGCATCTTTGCCGGGGATTTTCCCTCCAGTTGCCGATGAAGACGGGAGAATCTTGGTGGATGGTGCGATTTTAAATAACTTGCCTATCGATATCATGTCAAACTATTTACGCGATAATGTGCATGGTAAAGGACGCATTATTGCAGTGAATATCGAAACGATGGATAATTTCAAATTCAGAGGCGTTGATCATCCACAAGATCTTTCTTTACTGGGGAAAATAAAAGGTAAAATGGGATGGAGCCCGGCGGATAATAAAGTTGATTTGCCGAATATCTTCCACACCATTAGCAAAAGTATGATGATTGCTAGCGAGCAACATTTTCAAGAAATGCTAAAACGTGCGACATACACAGTAACGATTAATCCTCGAGATTATGATTTACTTGATTTCAAGCATGTCTCAGAAGTCATTGATATTGGTTATACTTCTGCGTTGGAACAACTTAGAAAAATTGCCAAAAAATTGTAAGGCTCGATCGGCATGTGCAAATGCTCATCTCATTTCCGAGATGAGCATTCTGATTTTAAGATGATTATTTTTTTCTTATTAATTTTTAAAAACAGAAGTTTCTCAAATTATCTTGGAGAAAATCTCGATGTATCATTCAAGCCGTGACCATCTTCATCTGAGGATGATGGGTTGTTTGGCGCTGAGTTAGGAAACGTATGTTCTTGCTGCGCAGGTGTAGAAAGATCCCTTTCCTCTGGAGAAAGAGAAATACGTTGCCACTGAGGAGATGATGATGGAGTATCATAAGCTGATTCTGGGGTATCATAAGCAGGATCAACGCTGCCAACATCGCTCGTATAGTTAGATGAAAAACTACTATCGCAGCTCGATGTTGGTGTTACACTTGTTTTTGCTACATGATTCTCTACGAGTGCGAATCTTTCGCTTGAGACGGGAGTTGCTACTGGATTTTCTAAAGAATACTTAAACAGCCCACTGCGAACCAGAGTAGAGCGGGGGACCGAAGTATTTTTTGTTGTTAAATCTTCTCCAAAAATCTCTGTAAAAGTCAATGCAACATCATCCTCTTGTACTGATGGAACTGTAGGTGCAGAGATAGCTACAGGTTCTGAGAATAAACTTGCATTATATTTGTTGCTCACTGGTTTCATAACCAGTGTTTTTTGGGCAATAGGAGAACTTGTTGGAAATTCTGAGGGTTTGCTTATGTTTATTAATGCGGGTGACGCGGATTGCGGGTGCATATAAAAGAATCCTTCCACGTTACGATGCTTTGGTTTCTTTGGAACGGTAATACGCTGACTCTGCTTGCCGTTGTAAGGTAACGGTGGAGCAGAAGGAATACCAGTGACACTCGAGGCTCGATCTGGAATAAGACGTTGCTTGTCTGATTTCTTATTTTCTTTGATAGATGGGCTGCTACTGCTCGGCCGAGAGGCGTTATCAAGTGTTTCAAAGGCAACAGGAGGAATATTGTTAAAAGAAGATTGAGACGGCTCCTCAATAGGGAGATCCAATTCGAACTGCAAATCATCATCACTATCTATCATATTTCATACCTCATATCAAAATGAGTACTCACATGATCATCTCTGATGTTTTGCCAGCCTCATCTTTTATTATCTTATAATTGGTTTATCTGTTACACGCCAGAGGAATCTCAAACTCTCTGTACGCAAGGCCATATTTTATACTAAAAAGATTAAGGAATTATGAGGCGGGGTGATATTGACAAGCTCTATTGTTATTCGCTCTTATAGTCCATTGATCAATGAAGTCAAAAAAAGAGGGGGCTCTTTTCTTTAGTTAGAGGGGCTGTTTTTGCTTTTTACAGCCAATCATGGCGTTTGAAGAATAACGTCAAGCCAATGCCGATAGTTGCCATCACGCCGATGGCGATGGCAAAGCCATAACTCCAACTTAATTCTGGCATATGTACGAAGTTCATCCCATAAATACCGGTAATGAAAGTAAGAGGCGCAAAGAGCATAGCCCACACGGTGGCTTTGCGTTGCACTTCATTGGACATGAAGGTTTGTTTGTTCACGAGATTCAAATGCACATCCAACATGTTGGATGCCATATCGCGGTAAATTTCAATAATATCGATGAGACGAATAATGTGATCGTAACAGTCTCGCATATAGAGTTTTGTTTCTGGTTCAAGCAAGGCATTATCATCGCGCATCAAGACCCGAATCGCTTCACGCTGTGGACGTAATTTTAAATGCAGAACCAGCAATTCTCGTTTGATGGTATATAAGGAGCGAAAGGTATCAATACCTTCTGGGCCCAATAATTGTTGCTCCAGTTGCTCAATTTCATCATCGAATTCATCTAATATTGGAAAACAGTGATCGATACTAACGTCCACGAGTACATATAATAGATAATCTAGCTTGCGTTGACGCATCAATGTTTTGGGATGATGCAAGCGGCGACGTACGGCACGGAAAGGATCATGTTCACCATTATGGAAGCTTACAAGGAAATTATCTCCTAGAAATAAGCTGACTTGCTCATTAATAATTTTGTTGCCGCGCTTGGTGGGCATTCCTAAAATGACCATCACTTGGTTTTCATAGGTTTCTGTTTTTGAACGTTCACCAAGGTTGATAACGTCTTCCAACGCTAAAGGATGCAAGTGAAATGCTTCACCGAACTCCAGCATCACACTGGGTTTTGGTTGGCCTTGGACGTGAATCCAAGTATAAGAATCTCCAGTTAAGTATTCTTGGCATTCAGTCGCAGAAATATCTTTACGCTCGACAATGCGGTCTTCAGTGTAATTAACTAAACAAATAGTCACAGGAGTTTCACCTGCAGGATCCACAATAGGGGACAAATCAGGCGCGACGTAGCGCTCCTCATCGTCTGTGTAATGTTCCATGACCACCTCCAGCTTTATGAGTGGTTAGGCAATCGATCCTGACGGGCCGCACGAAAATGCGACAACCTATTGATTTATAGGGAAATTTTGTAAAAAACTTCTTTGTAAATCAAAGTTTATCGAGCAAGATACAAAAGCACTGGGTTACGTTTTGCCGTATTATAGGTGACTTTTACTACTCTGAACAGTTATTTTTGTACAGATTCCCCGCGTGGTACGGAATCAGACAAAAATTTATAGATGTTGAATTCTTAGTGAAGATATCTCAAAAAGTGCCTTCTCCCCTTGAGGGAGAAGGTGCCCAACGGGCGGATGAGGGGTGATCAAATTCAGAAAAATACATTATTGAAATGAGCCATTAGATACCCCTCATCCGGCCTTCGGCCACCTTCTCCCTCAAGGGGAGAAGGCACTCCTTAAATGTTTTTTCGCTGATTCTGACATCTATGAATTTTTGTTCCCTGCAGAGCTCGCGTAGTGATATACGCGAGGTGTTAAGGAACTATCGTTTATTGGACGGGGGCTGGCTTATGGGATGTGAAGATAGCTCGGTCATCGATACCGATTTGTTTGGCAAACCAGTTTCAGTTTCCACTGGTAGCGGTGAGATATTAGGTACGCCAAACCCGTGTTGCCCAGTATGATCGACTGGAGCATGGTAATCCGGAGTTTTCTCGCTTTGGGAGCTAAGCGTGCGAGCGTAGCTTCTAGTAGCGTGTCGAAGAGCTGCGTTGCCGGTAAAAAATGCAAACATGTTATTCTCCTATTGATTATCTTGATTCTACTCTTTCCATGAGGATGGGGGGAATCCATTTAGCGCGCGATTATACTGCAGGTAAATCTTAGAAAGAAGCTTTTTCTCCGGCAAAAGTCGCTAAGAAGATTTCTCATGTCCTCTTAAAGAGGCTCTAGTATTGATCGTTAAATTTGAATGATGGATCACCCAATACACAACGGCGACAAAGACGCCGCCAATGAGTGTGGCAAAAGCCCAGGTCATGCTGGAAACCAAAGCTAGTTTAAAGCCGGTCTTTGTTAAATCACCAGCATCTTTTGCTACAGCCCCGGCAAATACCACGTGCAAAATCGCATTAAGAGCCAATAAAATGAAAGAGAGAGTATCCATAGGACCATTGAAATATTGCATAACGTTGAAACTCATCGGGTACATTCCTTTTCATGTTAAAAAATATTCGCCACAAGTACATGGCATATGGTAACGTTATCTTTGAATCACTGATAGGGGACCTTATGCCCATTCTAAAAATAAAAAATATTCTCGGCACAGCGCTCTGCTCTCTTGCCTTGGTTGCTTGCGTGAGTAAGAATCCACCGCCTGCGGCAGGTGTTTATCCTACTATTGATCAAGCATGGCAACCAGTCTCACCAGTAGGCCCCTTAACGCCAACCAAATTTTTGGAACGAAATGGTATTAATGTGGTCAGAGTCGGAGACATCGTAGAAATCGTAATTCCCGCAGACAAAATTTTTCTTGCGAATAGTACCAATATTAAATTCAGCGGCGAGCCGTTCATGTATGCCATCGTTAAGGTGATTCAAGAATATGGCCACCCTGATATGACTATTACCGCATATACTGACAGCATTGGCCGCACACCGTATAAAGAAAATCTTTCTCAACTGTGGGCGCAATCGGTAACAACCTATCTTTGGGCCCATGGTATTCCTTTACAACGAATGCATTTTCACGGTGGCGGTGATTTAATTGACATCGCGAGTCGTCGCACTGCGAAGGGCAGTTATTATAATCGTCATGTGGAAATTGTTTTTTGGATACCCAGGCAAACGGATATCCGCACGCGACAGCATGTGATTAAAGAACCCGTTGTGGTTTTTAGCAAACCGGATTAACTAATCCTTTCATTCTGAGGACTGAGCCAGAGGTGCGTAAGTATTCTGCGACCATTTCTGGATCTTGGTAATAGTATATAGTGCTGCGTTGTTTCGCGAATGCACTTAAGCCATGATCGTTTCTAACTCGCGCTTCAGCATGATCCGCCGTCGCAATAAACAGCGTATTAGTTCTTAAACAAATGCTGTCTAATTTGGCAAAATCCCACAATGTAGCATCTAACCGTCTTACTTTGCCGGTGAGTAAAACAGAGCTATGATTGCGCGCAATCAGGATATAGTGGCTGAATTTTAAATGGCGCAATTCAAGGACCGTGTAATCTGCAGTATCGGTTTTCAAACTTTTAACCTGAGCATCTTTTAAGTCCAATTGCGCAGAGTTTCTTAGTTTTGCGTCCAAGTGAACTAACTTACCCTTGAGGATAGTTTGTGTTTTGCCGCCATTATTAATCACCATGAGTCCAACATTGAGGTGAGTTAGTTTGGTGTATGCGGCCCCTTCATTGTGAATTTGGACTTTCCCGGCGGTGATTTCCTTGCTGTTGAGTGTGGCATGACCCGAGAGTGTGACATCCAATTGATGTGCTTGACCAGCAACATTAAGCGCAGCGGAATCTTCGCCTTGCAACACTAAATGCTTGGTAGTGACGCATTGCAACGTCGCTTGGCTTTGCCCGCTGGCACGCACAATTAATTGATCGGTGTTCACACAGTTGCCATATAAGCTGGCATGTCCTGTCAAAATATATTCGGAAGAGTTGCCAAAGGCATTTACCACATTGATATGACCGCTATCCGCTTTTACCACCAAATGGGCTGGGGACAAATTTTCTAAGTTGATTTGATTAGCGTGTGTGATAGCAAGATTGCCAATAGCGGGAGAGTAAATCGTGACAGCGACGGGTGTGGTTTGCGTCGCATTAGCTTTAATGATTAACAAATCACCTTTTACTACAGTTGTGGTGTGATGAATAACCGTTTCATCACCACGAACGGTCACATGGTAAGTGCTATCTTCAGCAAAAGATACATCTACAGAACCATCAATTTGTACATTATGAAACTGAGCAAGAGGTACAGAAACGGAGCCTGAAAAGGGTTCTGCGGTGGTGGTAGATGGCGGCGTAGCGCTTGGTTCGCAGCCGGTCAGCGCTAGCATCACACAGAGGAATACCAATCGATTTGTGAACGTCATACTAAAAGAGTCCCTTTTCATAGATTCCATCAAGAATAACAAAAGATCCCTGAGGAGTCATCACCAGCTGAGATATCCCCACAGAAAATCTCGTTTATCTCAAGAAGCTCTTATCCTATCTCCTCTTCCCGCAAGAAAAATTAGAAGAATGCAGATCCTTTCCGGGGAGAGGGGAGATTTAGATCACCAGCGTAGTCGATAGCTTAAACTTTCTGCAAGGTGAGGTGTCTCAATCACCTCGCTACCTTCCATATCGGCAATGGTGCGTGCGACTTTTAAAACGCGGTGGATGGCACGGTTGGAGAGTTGCAATTTGTCGATGGCCTCAAACAAAAAAGTTTGCACGTCGGGCGTGACAGCACAATGCTCTTCCACCTCTTTGCCTTGCAGGTGACCATTTAACTTTTTTTGGCGCTGATATTGGATGTCTCTAGCGGATAACACTCGTTTGGCGATACAGTCACTGTTTTCACTTTGCTGATGGATTGGTGCAAATAATTCTTTTTTGCTGATGGGCAGGACATGCAATTGTAAGTCAATACGATCTAACAGCGGACCCGACACTCGGCCACGATAACGCTGTATTTGCTGCGCGGAGCATTGGCATTCTTTTAAGGGATTACCATAATGCCCACAAGGGCATGGATTCATGGCAGCGATTAATTGAAATCGTGCCGGGTATTCTCGGTGATGATTGGCGCGCGCCAGCGTGATTTTTCCTGACTCTAAGGGTTCGCGCAAACTTTCTAAGCTTGTACGATTAAACTCAGGTAGCTCATCGAGAAATAAAATACCATGATGCGCCAAGGAAATTTCACCAGGCTTCGGTGGGTTGCCACCACCCACTAGCGCAGCACTGGAGGCAGAATGATGGGGGTGACGAAAGGGGGGAATGATCCAATGATCCGATGCTAAGGATTGTCGACAAATGGAGCGAATGGCTGCCACTTCAATGCTGGCTTGTGGCGACAATGGCGGCATGATGGTGGGCAATCGGCTGGCTAACATGGTTTTTCCAGTGCCCGGAGGACCCAGCATCAACACATTGTGACTCCCCGTTGCAGCAACCTCTAGCGCACGTTTGCTGTGCTGTTGTCCTTTGACATCGGAAAAATCTAAGTTGGTTTTTTCGGATGGCGGGGCATCGGGCATAGAGATCGTTTCATGATGGCCTTTTAAGATGGATTGACAGACACTCACTAAACTTTCGGCGCTAATCAAGTGCAATCCCTCTAACACACCCACTTCCGCAATATTGTCCTTCGGCAAGATCAATATTTTTTTGGCATGGCGCGTTTGTATGGCAAAGGGAATGATGCCAGCAATCGGGCGCACGCTGCCAGTGAGTCCCAACTCACCGGCAATTTCAAAATCATCCAAGGGTAATTGTGGAATTTGCTGTGATGCTGCCAAAATGCTAATAGCGATGGCCAAATCAAAGCGTCCTCCCTCTTTCGGCAATTCTGCGGGCGCTAAATTGACAGTGATGATGCGGTTTGGGAAATAAAAGTGTGAATTTAAAATAGCGCAACGAACGCGATCTTTGCTTTCTTTCACCACTTTTTCTGGAAGCCCCACAATATACAGTTTGGGAACGCCATTGGCGAGATGAGCTTCTACAGTGACTAGGGGAGCATCGATTCCTAATTCACCTCGGGTATAAACAACAGCAGTGGTCATAATAAACATCCATATTTAAGAATAAAGAAAGAATACTTCTCGCATCGTGAGATACGAGAGACGAAGATTGGCTAACTTATTTTGCGTGACAAAGAGAGAGTGTGTAGTCTCTCTCTCTTATTTAATGCGGCGTTTCTTCAGAGGATGAGCTGTCTTTATGAGGAGCTGTAATTTCCATCGTTGCTACGATTTTTTCCAGTGCTTCCACTTTTTCTCTGGTTTTCGCCAGCACAGCAACTTGAGTATCAAACTCTTCTCGAGTGACTAAATCCAATTGGCTAAAGGCATTTTGTAAAATGCTGTGAAAGGATTTTTGTAAATCTTTTTTTGCATCTTGCAAGCCAGAGGGCAGAGCATCACTTAATTTTTTTGCAATATCGTCGAATAATTTAGAGTCGAACATATGAGTTCCTTATTCCATCAGATTTGAGACTAGTGTAAACATAGCATACCGAGTTAATTTATGCCACAAACTATTTTTGAATAATATGCGAAGAGGTTTTTCTTGTGAAAGTAAGAGAAATGATCCACAATCGCGCGGAGTATAGCGGTAAATAGGAAGATAAAACCATGAAAATGATTGTAGCGATCATTAAACCATTTAAATTAGATGATGTGCGAGAAGCGTTGGCCGATAGCGCATTGACGGGTATGACCATTACGGAAGTAAAAGGTTTTGGACGTCAAAAAGGGCATACGGAATTGTATCGCGGTGCAGAGTATGTCGTAGATTTTCTACCAAAAATTAAAATCGAATTAGCAGCTCCTGATGATCAAGTGGAGCAATTGATCGAAGCGATCCAAAAAGCTGCATACACAGGAAAGATTGGTGACGGTAAAATCTTTGTGTATAGTCTCGAACAAACGATCCGTGTTAGAACTGGCGAAACGGGCACTGATGCGTTGTAGGTTTGAAATGAATAGATGTAGATTTCTTAACGAGCGCCACTAAGAAGAGCCTTCTCCCCTTGAGGGAGAAGGTGCCCAACGGGCGGATGAGGGGTGATCAAATTCAAGAAAAATACTTTATTGAAATGCACTATTAGATACCCCTCATCCGGCCTTCGGCCACCTTCTCCCTCAAGGGGAGAAGGCGCTTTTTAGGTATTTTCTTAATGACTCTGACATTGTAACTTTGTAGAGGATACTATTTCTAATCCTCTCTAGAATGCTGCCCTTCGCTCCTATCCCCTCGCCCGCGCGAGGAATGCAAAAAGTGCCACTAAAATATTTCGCGGGAGAGGGTTAGGGAGAGGGTCACGAGCAATCCCTCTCCCCGAAAAAGATCTTCACTCTTTTAATTTTTCTTGCGGGGAGAGGGGATAAGATAAGGGATCAATCCTCTCTAGAATGCTGTCCTTCAGTCGGTTCTTCTGGTTCGCCATCATCACTGCTGAGTAACGCATACAGATTTTTGATTTGTTTGTTTAGCTCATTAATGGCAATGGCTTGCGCTTTATGCTGAGCCATGATTTGTGTTAATGATTGACTGATTGCAATAAATTGGCTTTTAATCAAATCGGCGGCATCTTCTTCATCCACTTCAACACCTGGTTTATTACCAGAGGTAAGAGAATCAACACCCGATTTCATTTTATCGATAAACTCACCGACCTTCGCTTGGCTGGCAATCGAGCTACCAAGTTCTTTTAGTTTTTTTAAATCGGTTAATTCGCTAAGTTTTGGAATTTTGGCCATTGCTTGCTCCTGTTAAATGCCCTTCCTCACAGAATAGCATATCAAGAACAACATTTTCTAACGTAGATTGATTGGGCACATCATGGCAGATAATAAGATATCTGCCATGATGAGATAAAATTACGCAGTAGCGAGCTCAGATTCTTGCATCGTTACTGAAGGAGCTGGTTCTGAAGTTGCTTCAGAAGGAGCGCTTACGCTTTTTGCTTTTCTGCCTCGGGTAGAGGTTTTTGCTTTAGCGGTGGTTTTAGTCGTTTTTTTTGCTTTTTTAGCAGTTGCTTTTGCAGCGGGTTTGCTGAACTCTTGTTCAACCTTCGCCCATGCTTTGCTGAACGCGTCGAGCTTGTTAGCAGCCATTTTAGCGAGGTCTAGTTCTTTAGCAGCGGTTACAATCGCTTCTTTGTGAGCAGACATTTTAGCGCTTAATTTTGCTAACTCAGCATTTGCTTTTGTTAAACGAGCTTTAGCTGCAGGCGTTTTTTTCGCTTTTGCTTTAGATACAGCAGCTTCTGCTTTCTTCGCTTTAGCAACTAATTTTTTGCTTTCGCTTTCAGCTTTGGCTTTAGCTTTAGCTAAAACAGAAACTAACTTAGCACGAAGTTTTTTAACTTCATTGTGTCGGCTATCACGTTCTTTTTCTGCAGCAAGGATTTGCTTTTGCAGAACAACATGAGGTAGCTTCATTTTTGCAGTAGTAGCAGGTTTAGCTTTTGCGGTTCTTGCTTTTGCAGGTTTTGCTTTTACAAGTTTAGCTTTTTTAGCAACAACTTTTCTAGTTTTCGTTGCTGCGGTGCTTTTGACGGCTTTCGATTTCTTAGCAGTCGCTTTTTTAAGTTTAGGCATGTTTTCTCTGTCTCCACGTTAAGTTCATAAAAAAAAGCAAATACATTCTCTAACAGATATAAATATTGTGCAATAAAAAAATGCTAAATAATGCTAAAATAATCGCAAACTTTAACTTTTTTTAAAAAAAATGGGTGTTAAATGAGAAAAATTGTAAAAATTGCCACAAGAAAAAGTCCACTAGCACTATGGCAAGCAAATTTTGTGAAACAAGAATTATTAAAAAACGATCCAACATTACGCGCAGAATTAGTGCCGATGAGCACATCAGGTGATCAGTTTTTACAAGACACCTTAGCAGAAAAAGGTGGGAAAGGTTTATTTATAAAAGAGCTCGAGCAAGCATTGTTGAATAGCGAAGCGGATCTTGCTGTGCACTCAATGAAAGATCTGCCAGTTGCATTAACAGATGATTTTGTCATTGCAGCTGTAACACAACGAGCATCCCCCTTTGATGCGTATATTTCTAATCGGTTTGAGACATTGTCTGAGATTCCCGCGGGGGGTATTGTTGGAACCTCTAGTTTACGACGTGTTTCGCAACTGAAATATCAATATCCGCACTTAGTATTTAAACCCCTACGTGGTAATGTGCAAACACGTTTGGCGAAGCTGGATGCGGGTGAGTTTGATGGTATTATTCTCGCAGAAGCGGGTCTAGATCGCCTAGGTCTTGCAGCACGTATTGGCCAGATCTTAATGCCCGAGGTTTGTTTACCAGCGGTTGGGCAGGGTGCTTTAGCCATTGAATGTCGTCGAGAAGATATTGAGTTACAACACTATCTACAATTACTGCATCACCCAGATACTGCACATTGCGTTGCTGCAGAGCGCGCAATGAATCGAGCACTCAATGGTGGTTGTCAGGTTCCGGTTGCGGGGTATGCAGTGTTAGAGGGAACGCAATTATGGTTACGAGGATTAGTAGGATGTTCAGAGGGACACCAATTATTACGAAGTGAACAACGTGGTGCGATAACCCATGCAACACAGATCGGTGAACAAGTTGCACAACAATTACGAGAGCAAGGTGCCGATCAGCTTTTGATGGGTACAAACAGAGGATCGTAAGCATGCATAAACAATTGCTGGCGGGATTACGAGTTTGGATTACTCGCCCTTTAGAGCAAAGCGAACCTTTACAAAGTGCGTTGCAAGCCTTGGGTGCTGAGTGCACGGTCGTCCCCATGACTATTATAGAAAACAAGCCATTGACAGAAGAAGAAGCGTCTTTACTCCGATCACTGACGCGAGTTGACGCTCTAATTTTTACAAGTCGTAATGCCGTATTACATAGCCAAGTGTATTGGCCCACGTTGATATCTCTGTGTGATGATGCGACCTACATATTTGCTCTAGGCGAGGGAACCAAACAGCAATTACAGGATGCTGGAATCTCTTCAGTAATCATCCCGGAGGGGCAATTTAATAGTGAAACATTGTTAAATCGACCCGAGCTGCAACAGGTTAAATCACATCAAATTGTGATTGTGAGTGGTGAAGGCGGTCGCGATCAGTTGGAACAAATCTTACGACAACGTCAGGCGAATCCTCTTAAGTTAGCGGTTTATCGTCGCCAATGTCCGCCAGGTCCTCAACAAAAATTGGAGAATGTAGAGGTCGTTGTACTAACGAGTGGTGAGGGTTTAACCAATTTTTTCCAAATGTATGGTGTGCAGCATTTACAAAAGCTGCCACTCGTAGTGATTAGTGATAGAATGGCTGCACTTGCGAGGCGCCATGGCTTCGAGGGTGTCGTAATTCAGGCGACCCATGCGACAACCGATAGTATTGTTAAAGCAATAATTCAGTGGAAAGAGAGAGTGAGCAATGACGGACGAACATAATCAATCAGCAGTTGCGGAAAAAACAAAAACTTCGATCTTGTGGGGGAGCTTTTTGTTTTTGAGCTTGTTACTAGCGTGCGGTGCCTTGGGTGGCAGTTTTTATTTATGGCACTTGCTACAAACATCACAGCAGCAAGTAGTACAGCAACAGCAACAGCTATCTCATATAAGTCAGCAATTGAAAGAAACCGATGAAACCATCGATCAACAGCAAGATAAATTCTTAGAACAACAGCGGGTTTTGGCTCGTTTATCAGCATTGACGAATCAACGAGATCAGACAGTGTTGTTGGCAGAAGTGGAGTATTTAGTCAGGCTTGCTAATTTTAGTTTACATTTTGAGCGTAATATCCCGCAAGCGATTCTCTTATTGCAAACAGCTAATCAGCGGTTGCAGTCTATCAACGAGACGTCTTTTATAAAATTGCGTTCAGTGTTGACACAACAAATCACACAATTGCAAGCGATTAGCAGCCCTGATATTGTCGGACTTTTGTTAAAGCTCAATGCACTGAGCAGTGAAGTAGACAAGATGCCATTGTTAGTCGCAAAGGTTGTTACAAATGGTGAAGCAACCGGTGAGACTCATCCAGCAACATCAGAGACCGATCAAGCTTCAATGTGGCGACGCGGCTGGGATAAAACTTGGGGCGTGCTAAAAAGTATTGTTGTGATTAAGCATGAAGATGCGCCCGTGGTCGCACCTCCAGCGCCGGTGATTGATAGAAGTTATTTGGACCAACATTTGCAACTACTAATGGCAAATGCACAGTGGGGTTTGATTCGTCAGCAACAAACACTGTATACCAACAGTGTGAAGCAGGCCATTGAATGGGTTACGCAATATTATGATCCTAATCAGCAACCCACCAAAGCGCTGATGGATTCCTTGAATGGGATGGTTGCCATTAATATCGATCCTACGGTTCCCGATGTGAGTTCATCCTTAGAGTTGATTAAGCAATTGTTAGCGCAGCCGGTCTCAGTCTCTGAAGCCAGTACGAATGAAACAGGTTCAGCATCATGATAAAGTTCTTAATTTATTTATTGATTATTGTACTTGCGGCGTGGGTTGGCGTAAAAATAGCGTTAGATCCAGGATTTGTCGTTTTTGCTTATCAGCATTGGACTGCAGAAATGCCTTTGTGGTTTTTTATCTTAGCGTTTTTAGTGACCTTTACTCTTTTTTATTTTATTGTCGCAGTGTGGCGTGGCACGAGTCGGATTCCTAAGCACTTAAGATTGTTAAGCAGACAACACAAATTAGCGCTTTCTCATCAAAAAACTAATAAAGGGTTATTGGAGTTAGCGGAAGGGCGTTGGGCGAATGCAGAAAAATTATTAGTGAAAGGTGCAAGCGATTCGGCGCAACCACTTATTAATTATTTAGCGGCAGCCAAAGCAGCTCATGAACAAATGGCCTATGAACGTCGTGATGATTATTTACGTTTGGCTCACAATACAACACCAGAGGCGACCATTGCAGTAGAGCTAACGCAGGCCGAATTGCAAATGAGCCATCAACAATTAGAACATGCTTTAGCAACCCTGCGTCATCTACAAAATAAAGTGCCGCAACATACCTATGTTTTAAAATTATTGCAGCGGCTTTATGTTAAGTTGGAAGATTGGCAAGGTTTATTGGAGCTGATGCCGGATTTAATGAAGTATAAAGTGTTAAAAGCAGATGAAGCAAAGGCATTAGAAATTCAAGCCTATTGTGGTTTGTTCAATCATGTGAATGGGTTGCAACTCACCTTAGATAAAGTGTGGGATCAAGTGCCGAAGAATTTGCGTCGTGAAAAAAGTATTGTAGCCTTGTATGTGCGGCATTTATTAATCGAACAAGATGATTTAACGGCGGAAGCTGTTTTACGCGATGTTTTAAAATCACTGTGGGACAGTGAACTAGTGGATCTCTATGGTGAA
Organism: Gammaproteobacteria bacterium; assembly: GCA_020051155.1. Classification (GTDB taxonomy): domain Bacteria; phylum Pseudomonadota; class Gammaproteobacteria; order UBA1113; family UBA1113; genus JAGVJK01. The sequence goes on from JAGVJK010000014.1 coordinate 14,470, forward strand.
ACCAAAGGGCAAGATCCGGATAAGCAATTAGCAACGGCGGAAGGGTGGTTAAAAAATCATGGCAATAGTCCTGCCTTGTTACTTTGTCTGGCACGTTTAGCGATGCGCAATCAATTGTGGGGTCAGGCAAAGGATTATTTGCATACCAGCTTAAACATTGATCCTTGTCCGCAAGCTTACGCGCAGTTGGGTCGCTTGAGCGAACAACTTGGCGATATGCCACAAGCTTTAGCCGCATACCGTCAGGCCGCAGATATTTGGATGAGAAACGCTTAAAAAGCTAAAGCATCAGCATACATCAGGTTGCGTGATAAGCCATGCTGTTGTAAATGTTGTAGTGTTTGCATCACCATCTCTGGAGGGCCGCTGGCATACATCTGATGCTTGGATAAATCAGGATAATGTTGACTAATCACTTCATAAACACGACCACTCGCGCCGGACCAACCATCTTTTGATTGGGACAAGACTGGTGTAAATTTGAAATGTGGATATTGTGCTTGCCATTGTTGTGGTAGTTCACTGTAAAAATCTTCCAGCTCTCTCACAACCCAAAATAAGTGGATGGGTAATTGATTATTTAAATACGTTGATTGCTCAAAAAGACTTTTCATTTGTGCAAAACCACTACCACCCGCGAGCATGATAATGGGGGTGTTAGGTTTGGGTTGAAACAAAACATGTCCCAATGGGCCTTCAATAGTAATGGTTTTATCCGCATTGAGTTCCACTAATAATTGCTGCGTGAATTCGTTGCCGGGGGCATGACGCAAATGCAACTCAATTTGTCGGCCACCGGTGGGCGCATTCGCGATAGAGTACGCTTGTTTTTGCCCACGACTGTTGATCAGGTTTACATACTGCCCTGCACGATAATGAATATGGTCTTCATCTGACGGGCTGAGGATCAAAAGCTGCATTTTTTGAGAAAGCGCTTCTTGATGGCTGAGCGTATAGGGGAGGATGGTGCAAGGTAAGTCGCTAGGAGCAATCACGCCTTCAACTTCAATAATTAAATCAGAGGTGGGCATCGCTGAGCAAAACAGGGCAATACCAGCTTCTCGTTCATCATCGCTTAATTCCACCGCCTCAGGATCATAATATTCTATTTCGCCTTGGAGAACGGTGCCACTGCAGGTGCCACAAACAGCACTTTGGCAACTGTAGGGAAAAATAAATTCTTGGCGCAGAGCGGCATCTAATACACTTTCACCTTCATTGACATAAAGGGTGTGGTTGCCTGGTTTAATATGAACAACATAGGTCATGAGAGCATTTTTCCAAAAAAATCATTGAATACGACAAATTGTACCAGCAAAGTGGTCGTTTTTTCTATAGTGGCGTTATATTCCTAATTGATCCCAAATCGTATCAACCTGCTTTTTCACCGCGGCATCCATCACAATGGGTTTACCCCATTCGCGGGAGCTTTCTCCCGGCCATTTGTGAGTGGCATCAAAACCCATTTTTGAACCTAGCCCGCTAATGGGTGAGGCAAAATCCAAATAATCGATAGGTGTGTTTTCCATCGTTACCGTATCTCGTACCGGATCCATGCGTGTGGTCATTGCCCAAATCACATCAGACCAACTGCGCGCATCAATATCTGCATCAGCAACGATAATGAATTTTGTATACATGAATTGTCGTAGGAAAGACCAGACGCCCATCATTACGCGTTTAGCATGACCAGGATATTGTTTTTTAATGGTTACTACGGCCATGCGATAGGAACAACCTTCGGGAGGCAAATAAAAATCAACAATTTCTGGAAATTGTTTTTGTAAAAGTGGGACAAACACTTCATTGAGCGCTACACCTAACATCGCAGGCTCATCAGGAGGCCGGCCAGTGTAAGTGCTGTGATAGATCGGATCACGGCGTTGTGTGATACGTTCTACGGTAAATACGGGAAAATGTTCGGTCTCATTGTAATAACCCGTGTGATCACCAAAGGGGCCTTCCACGGCAGTTTCTCCTGGCGTGATAAAACCTTCCAATACAATTTCACTGGAAGCGGGTACGCACAAATCATGAGACAAACACGTGACTAATTGTGTGCGATGACCTCGTAACAATCCGGCAAACGCATATTCAGACAGCGTATCGGGAATAGGTGTCACCGCCGCTAAAATGCTCGCAGGATCGGCTCCCAGTGTTACAGCCACCGGAAATTTTTCTGTAGGATAGAGTTCTTGCCATGCTCGATAATCCAAAGCACCACCACGATGAGATAACCAGCGCATGATCACTTTATTAGGCGCAATAACTTGCTGACGATAAATACCTTGATTAACACGATCGTGAGTAGGATGTTTGGTGGTGACCAAACCCCAAGTAATTAACGGGCCCGCATCTTCCGGCCAACACGTTTGTAAGGGCAAATCATATAAGTTAACATCAGCACTCTCAATCACACGCTCTTGGCAAGGCGCGCTCTTTACCATTTTCGGCGACATCGCCATGATTTGTTTAAAAATGGGTAATTGTGACCACGCCTCTTTTAATCCTTTTGGCGGTTTAGGTTCTTTTAGAAATGCAAGTAAGCGACCGATTTCTCGTAACTCTTCTAAATTTTCTGCACCCATGCCAAGCGCAACACGCCGAGTAGTTCCAAATAAATTACCTAACAAGGGGATGTTACTGTTTTTAGGATGTGTAAAGAGTAGAGCGGGGCCACCTTGTCGCAAGGTGCGATCACAAATTTCGGTAATTTCTAAGTGAGGATCAGCGGGATAACTGATTCGCTTTAGCTCTCCCGCTGTTTCTAGATAATCGAGGAAGTCTCGAAGGTCTTGATAGATCATTGGCCCTTCATAGCATCAAAAAACTCAGCATTGTTCTTGGTTGCTTTCAAGCGATCTGCCAAAAATTCCATGGCGGCCAACTCATCCATCGGATGTAAAATTTTTCGTAAAATCCATATTTTTTGTAATTCGCTTGCTGGAATCAGCAACTCTTCGCGACGTGTACCAGAGCGATTAATGTTAATGGCTGGATATACGCGTTTTTCGGCAATACGACGGTCTAAGTGCACTTCCATATTACCGGTGCCTTTAAATTCTTCGAAAATGACTTCATCCATTTTCGAACCGGTTTCTACGAGTGCCGTAGCAAGAATTGTTAAACTGCCACCTTCTTCAATATTACGTGCTGCACCAAAGAAACGTTTTGGTTTTTGTAGCGCGTTTGCATCCACACCACCAGTCAGAACCTTACCAGAGGAAGGCACCACGGTATTATAAGCGCGAGCTAAACGAGTGATGGAATCTAATAAAATCACAACGTCAATCTTGTGTTCCACTAACCGCTTGGCTTTTTCTATAACCATTTCTGCTACTTGAACATGACGTGTTGCCGGTTCATCGAAGGTGCTAGCCACCACTTCACCTTTCACCATGCGTTCCATTTCGGTGACTTCCTCAGGACGCTCATCAATTAAGAGAACAATGAGGTAACACTCTGGATTATTGGTTGCAATGGCTTGTGCGATATTCTGCAGCATCACTGTTTTACCGGCTTTTGGTGGTGAAACGAGTAAGCCACGTTGTCCTTTGCCAATGGGGGCCACTAAGTCGATGATGCGCCCCGTCAATGCGCCCGTGCTGCTATTATCCACACCCATGCGCATCAATGTTGTTGGGTGCCATGGTGTTAAATATTCAAAGGGAATTTTATTACGGGTTTTTTCGGGTGGATTAAAATTAATTTGATCAACCTTGAGTAATGCAAAATAACGTTCGCTATCTTTGGGGGGACGAATGGTTCCAGAAATCGTATCGCCGGTACGTAAAGAGAATCGACGAATTTGGCTGGGAGACACATAAATATCATCAGGCCCGTTGAGATAAGATCCCGCGGAGGATCGCAAGAATCCGAAACCACCTTCGGGTAAAATTTCTAATACGCCATCGCCAGAAATATCACAACCTTTTTTCGAAAGCGCCGTCAAAATTCTAAAGATGAGTTCTTGAATGCGCATGCTACTAGGATTTTCGATATCCAGTTGTAGTGCCATTTCAATGAGACTGGCGGGGGATTTTTTCTTTAATTCAGTAAGGTTTGTGGTTAGTTCTGGATTGACTGTATTGTCTGTTGCATTCATGGTTTACATCACTTGATTTGGGTTGGACAATGAGGTGGTTCGATTAGTATCTAAAGAACACAACGCTCCATGTTATGTTTAAGAATTCGGCGATTTTCGAGAGAATCATATACCATTTTTTTACGCAATGCTATAGATGCTCATCTAAAAACGCGGTTAGCTGTGATTTCGTTAAGCTACTCACTTTAATTGCTTCAACATCACCATTTTTAAATAGAATTAAGGTTGGGATGCTACGTACGCCGTATTTAGCGGGTGTTTCAGGATTGTCATCGACATTGATTTTAACAAAGGTGACACGATCACTGTAGTGTGAAGATACTTCTTCTAAAACGGGAGTTAATGCGCGACAAGGCCCACACCAGGAAGCCCAAAAGTCCACTAAAACCGGTTTATTAGCTTGTAACACATCTTGCTCGAAAGTTGCATCGCTGACTGCGACGAGATTTTCACTCATTTGCATATAGCCCTATATTATTTTTAAAAACAAAGCCTTGGATTAAGCATACAAGGAACTTACTCTTGATTTGAAACAAACGCTTATTGAGCAATAAGCTATCTATAAGGCGCCATGATACCTTGTTCTGAGAAAAAAAGAAAGTATTGTGCATCACGATGGCTTTTCCACATTTTCCGTCAAGTCTTCGAGTAAAATCTTTTGTGCGCAAAGGGGAGCAGAGGTTTGCGTTACCTTTTCGTAGGTTCCATCCGACAGCAGGTGCCACGCATCGCAATTATCTTCTAAATATAAATCCAAACATTCATATTTGACACGTTTTATCATTTTTTCAGTAGTAATGGGAAAGCAAACTTCAATACGATGATAGAGATTCCGCTCCATTAAGTCGGCACTGCTGGCGTATAGCACTTCTTTACCATTATTATGAAAATAGTAAATGCGAGAGTGTTCCAGAAATCGTCCCACAACCGAGCGCACACGAATGTGATCAGAGACGCCGGGGATACCGGGGCGTAAGCAGCAGATGCCACGAATGATAAGGTCAATCTGCACACCTGCCATGGAGGCACGATACAATGCGCGAATGATTTTTTCGTCAGTTAAGCCATTAGCACGCATAATGATATGCGCGTGTTTGCCTTGTTTAGCAAACTCTATTTCTTTTTCAATCAATGCGATTAAGGTATCAAATAGAGCAAAGGGTGCTTGCAATAGCGTCGTTGTTTTTTGCGGTTTTCCCATGCCGGTTAATTGATGAAATAACAATTGTACATCCATACAGATGTCGATATTTTTAGTGAGATAACCAATGTCTGTATATTGCTTCGCGGTATTCGAATGATAATTACCCGTGCCTAAATGCGCATAACGCTGTAGCCCATCTTCCTCACGTCGCACAATCAACATCATTTTTGCATGGGTCTTGAAACCGACAATTCCATACACTACTAACACGCCAGCTTCCTGTAAGCGTGTGGCTAATTCTATGTTGGAAGCTTCTTCAAATCGTGCGCGCAATTCAACAACTGCAGTGACTTCTTTACCCGCGCGTGCGGCATCAACTAATGCCTGTACCATCTCTGATTCAACACCAGTGCGATATAACGTTTGTTTGATAGCAATCACATGTTCATCTAACGTTGCTTGGCGAATCAAGTCAATGACAGGTTGAAAAGATTGATAAGGGTGATGCAATAAAATATCTTCAGAAGAAATCGCATTAAATAAATAACGCTTCTTTTTTAAAATTTTGGGTATGCCAGGCGTATAAGCTGGGTAAAATAAATCGGGACGGTCGATTAAATTTAAAATACTCATGTATCGATTTAAATTGACGGGACCATCGACTCGATACATTTCATGTTCTTTTAGTTCGTGTTTTTCTAATAAATACTGTGCTAGTTCCATGGGGCATTGATCCGTGATCTCCAGGCGCACGGCAGTGCCATAACGTCGGTCTAATAATCGAATTTTTAAAGCAGACGCTAAATCATCGACGGACTCTTCATCAAAAAGTAAATCACTGTTACGGGTGATCCGGAATTGATAGCAACCTGTGACCTTCATGCCAGGAAATAAATCTTGAACGTGTTGATAGATGACATCCGTTAAAAAAATAAACTGAGTCGGTTTCGCTAGCGTTGTGGGTAATAAAATTGCGCGAGGAATAGAACGTGGTGCATGCACAATGGCTAAACCACTGGTGCGGCCAAAGCCATCTTTTCCTTCCAAGGTGACAATAAAGTTTAAACTTTTATTGATGAGCCTTGGGAAGGGGTGAGCAATATCGAGAGCGATGGGACTGACTACGGGTAAGACTTCATTTTCAAAGAAGTCTTTGATCCATTTTTTTTGTGGATGCGACCATTGTGCTGAGTCGAGAAAATCAATGCCTTCTGCTCGCAACTCTGGGCCAAGAATATTGCGTAGCATGTGATAGATTTCACTGACAATTTCATGAGAGAAACGGCTAATTTGCGCTAGCGTTTCTTCAGCAGAAATACCGGCATTGCTGGAATGAGTGTAAGGATGATTTAATGCTAAATGTTGTTTAACAGCAGCTACCCGCACTTCAAAAAATTCGTCTAAATTATGACTAGCAATGAATAAAAAACGTAAACGTTCTAATAATGGAACAGACGTGTCTTTTGCTTGACGCAAGACGCGTTGATTAAATGCGAGCAGACTCAATTCACGATTGATATAAAACTCAGGGTTGTGAAGATCGGGTTGTTCCATGGCGTATCGTAATCATTCCTTTTGCAAAAACTCTTTATATTGTAGTATTGTTTGCCATAAAATGCAGGATAAAGAAAGAGATAGCAGAGGTTTTTCTGGAATGGATGGGTTTTAATCATACAAGAGTTAGGCTATGACACAGGATCATCATGTTTTAAAAACGGTTGCATTGACGGCAATGGATGTGTCCGATGTCGCAGCTGAAGCAGCGCAGTATCAATTACCTATGACAGAGATGGGATCAACCGCTTATGATTTTTTGTTGATTAAAACGGCACGAGGATGGGAACTGCAAGATACAAAGGCTTATTTAAAACCTTGGCGCGTCGATTTTATGACACCAGAATTACAACAACGTGCCAAAAGAGCTTCGATTAAAACCGAGCTTATTGCGAAGGCGGTGGGACTTAAACCTGGCAGTCAGTTGAAAGTTTTAGATGCTACGGCAGGTATTGGTCGTGATAGTTTTATTCTCGCTTGTTTAGGTTGTCAGGTGACGCTTTTAGAGCGATCACCAGTCTTAGCGATTTTGTTACAAGATGCGCTGCGACAAATCAGTTATTTAAAATTATCGTTGCACTATGGTGATGCTAAGGGTTATTTAGAACATTGCGACGCGGCGATGTTTGATGTGATTTATTTAGATCCGATGTTTCCGGAGAAAACAAAAGCGGCGTTAGTAAAGAAAGACATGCAAATTTTGCAGGGGTTAGTAGGCGCTGATGAAGATAGTGAAGAATTGTTCGAAGCAGCACGAAAGACTGGAGTTAAACGCATTGTCGTCAAGCGCCCGAAAACAGCACCACCTCTAGGCCCTCAAATGCCGAACCATCAAGTGTTGAGCAAAGACTATCGATTTGATGTTTATCTTCAGAAGTAATAACAATCTAAAAGTCATTGAAAAAATATTTAAGAAGTGCCTTCTCCCTCAAGGGGAGAAGGCACTTCTTAAAACATTTTCACTAGGAATTCAACATCTATAAATTTTTGTCCCCTACTATGAGTTTTTTGTAAAAATGATCCCCATTACCTCAGGTTTTCTTAATAATTGCGCGCTATACTCGGGGGCATAGGTTATATTATTTTAAAAAGGTTAACCCAATGGCTAAGAAGCGATTTTCTATAAGAGACTACTTATTTCATGGTAGCAATATATTTTCTCAAGCGGTGAATCTTGGGATTTTCTCCACGATGATTTTCTATTTGACTCAGCCTGCTTTGTTACCCCATTTTTTAGTGATTGCTCCTTATTTTAAAGGTGCCGCGTTGGCCATAGCGAGTATTGGGTGGGTCTTTTCCGCCTATGAATATTATTATGAAGCAAACCGGCGCTATATCACATCGCGGCGTATGGACTTTCTATTTAAAACATTGTTAGTCGTCGCGACCAGCGCGGGGTTGATTACCGCTTTTTCCCTTGCTGCTGTTTCCCCGATCATCACCATGGCAACAGCCGCGCTTTCTATTGTTTATGTCTGGACACAAGCACTATACCATAGCTGTCAGTACGTCGTGAGTAATGACCCAGCGGAAAAGAAAGAACATCGCAATCTAGCAATTGCTTTTAGCACCGCTTTTATTTTAGGGGTTGGATTACTGGGTTTAGTTGTGGTTTCTCACGTCGCCCATGTGTGGGCGATTGTTTCCGCAGTGGGTGCTAGCTTAGTGGCGGGCGCAGCAAAATTAACGAGCGCCATTAAAAAGTTTCAAAAAGATAAAGAGGCAGCCTTGATTGAAGAGAATGCCGCATTAAAGAAAGAGTTAGCACAAACCAAAGAACAGTTGGCAGCCGTAAAAAAAGATACAAAAACCTCCGGCGTGAACTTGTCCAATACGCAGGAATCAAAATCAACTAAAAGCGCAGGCATTGATAAACCTCGCCTCGAAGAAGAACAAAGCTCTTTGGTATACCAATTCCCAGAGATTAAAACTCGAGAGGAACTATTACAAGGATTAGATCTAGGCATTCATAAAGCAGAGCAACAGTTCCAATCCTTCGGTCATGTCAGCACGTATCATTTACAAGAAGCGGCGCTCAAAGTATTAAAGCACATGGTAGAGACCGCAGAGCGAGGCCATGTCGAGTTTTTAGATAAAGAATATCGTTGGAATAATCTGCAAGAGATGAAGCAAGCAGTCACGAGTTTGTACGAAGTAGCAGCTAAAAATCATTTGTTTGAGTCGAAGCAGGGTAACCATCGTCGCAATAGCGTGCAATTTTTATTTGATCAAGTGATCTATGGCAAGATTGATCTGTCACCAGCACCAGCAGAGAAAGATGAGAAGAGACCCTCTCATCCATCGCCCCATGAGCATCCGTAGAATATACCCATTCCACTTCAAGATGCGAAGCAGTTTGAAGTACTCTTTCTGCTCCGATGCCGAAAAGTCGCATCTTCATTGGCGAGCGGTATATACCCAATCCACTTCAAAATGCGAAGCATCTTGAAGTGCTCTTTTGGGATGGGGGATTCACAAGGGGGAGTAGAACTCCCCCTTGTGTGCAAGCCCGGGTTTCCCGGGCGCAGCATCTAATAATAAGGATATACCGCCTGCTCCGATGCCGAAAAGTCGCATCTTCATTGGCGAGCGGTATATTATTCCGACGGATTACTCTCAAGTTGATACTGCGCACCTAACTCTTTCGAACGCTCTTTTGCTTTATTTAAAGCAGCAACAAAGATGCCGCTGATGTCTTTTTCCATCAGTACTTTCATGGCTGCTTCCGTCGTGCCACCAACAGAGGTCACTTGTTTACGCAAAGTTTCTGGCTCGGCATTGCTTTCTAAAGCTAAGCGCGCAGCACCCAGTGCGGTCTGAATACTAAAAAGACGAGCAGTTTTCGCTGGCAGTCCTAAATGAATCGCTTCCTTTTGCAAAATTTCCATCAAGTAAAAATAATACGCGGGGCCGCTGCCGGAGATTGCAGTGATGACATCTAATAAATGTTCATGCAGCACCCATTCCGTAACACCTACAGAGCGCAAAATAGATTCTGCTTGGTCACGCATCTTTTGTAACACCCTGGCCGGCGCGTATAACCCAGTGATCCCACAACCCAAGAGCGCGGGCATATTGGGCATGCAACGTACGATATCGGCATTACGTGAAAGACAACGTTCTAAGGTTTCGGTGGTGATGCCTGCTGCGATAGAAATGACTAAAGGATTTTTATTTTGCACCACAGATTTTATTTCGCGACAAATGGAAATAATCGCCGGCGGTTTTGCTGCGAGAATAATCACATCCGCTTTATCGGCAGCGTCAACATTACTAGCAGCAATGTTAATGCTATATTTTGCAGCAAGATCTGCTAATTTATCTTTGTTAATATTGCTAGCCCACAAATTTTTTGCAGGATAGTGATCTGCAATTAAACCGCCAATCATGCTGGTTGCCATCGTTCCAGCGCCCAAAAATGCAATGGTTTTGTTACTCATGCGTCCGTCCTCGTTGTCCAAAAATACCGGTGCCAATTCTTACCATGGTTGATCCTGCGGCCACCGCAAGTAAATAATCGTGGGTCATACCAAGTGAAAGAGTATCAATGTCGTAGCTGTCTTGCAATGATTGATAAAGCTGAAACATCGATTGAAAGGTGTGACGCAATGCTTGTTCTGATTGATGCGCATCAGGAATAGCCATTAGGCCACGTAATTTTAAATGAGGTAATGCTGTAATAACACGTGCTAACTCTGCAACGTGAGCGGGAGCGATACCTGATTTCGTCGGCTCATCATTGATGTTTACTTGAATCAAAACATTCAGTGGTGGTAATTGTGCGGGTCGATGCTCATGAAGTTTCTCGGCAATTTTAGCGCGATCCACCGTTTGCACCCAAGAAAAATGGCGGGCAATGTCTTTTGTTTTATTCGATTGCACGGGGCCAATAAAATGCCATTGTAAGTTGTCAGGCAGCGCTTTTATTTTTGGTAACGCCTCTTGTAAATAATTTTCACCAAAGGTTAACTGACCAGCAGCGATGGCTTGTTGTATGCAATCGATAGATTGCATTTTTGAAACTGCCACCAGCGTAATCGGCTGTGCAGAGATCGTCGATAATCTTGCTTTGATCTCAGCGAGATTTTGTTGAATGTTATTGAGGGATTTCATCGGCATCATGATTAGCTAAATTTTTTCTCATTTCTCTGCGTTCTCTCATTTTTTCAATGATCACATAAAATGTTGGGACAATGATTAAGGTTAAAAAGGTTGCGCATAGCATTCCGCCCACGACCGTGGTTCCAATGGAGTGACGGCTCGAAGCACCAGCACCACTGGCGGTCATTAAAGGAATAACACCGAAAATGAAAGCAAACGCAGTCATGAGAATCGGCCGTAAACGAAGTTTTGCAGCATCTAACGCAGCTTGCACAATGGGCTCACCAGCTTCGCGTTTTTGTTTAGCAAACTCTACGATTAAAATGGCATTTTTGGCGGCCAAGCCGATTAACATCACAAGACCGATTTGCGCATAAACGTCTAATTGTAAACCGCGAATTAATAATGCGGTAGCTGCGCCCAATAACGCGAGAGGTACAGAGAGTAAAACAATAAAGGGCATAGACCAGCTTTCATAAAGCGCCGATAAGAATAAAAACACAAACACCAAAGACAGTAAGAAGATGAAGGGTGCCAAATTCCCGGTTTGTTTTTGCTGTAACGCCACACCCGTCCATTCATAACCAATACCGGAGGGAAATAGTTGTTTCGCTAATTTTTCCATGGTTTTTAGGGCTTGTCCTGAACTATAGCCTGGCGCTGCGCTACCATTGACCGTCGTGGAGTCATATAAATTATAGTGGGTGATGTTATAAGGCCCGGTGATATTTTTTATGGTAGTTAAGGCACTGAGCGGCACCATTTTTCCTTGGTCATTTCGAACATACAGTCGTTGAATATCCGCAACCTTACTACGTTTGTCTCCCATCGCTTGTACCAGCACTTGATAGGTTTTGCCATATTTGTTGAAGTTATCAATATAAAGAGAACCCAAGTAAACTTGCAAAGTTTGGAAAATATCGTTGATATTAATACCAAGGGTTTTTGCTTTTTCTCGATCTAAATCAACCCATAGCTGAGGTGTTTCAGTTGAAAAGGTGGTAAAGACTCTGGAAAGCTGCGGTTGTTTATTCGCTTCCTGTATAAACTGTGTGGTGACTTTCGCTAAGGTCTCAATGCCAAGGCTATCCAAGTCTTGAATTTGAAATTGAAAACCGCCGGTGCTGCCTAAGCCGGGGATTGGAGAAGGGTTCAGTACCGCTATATGCACATTATTTAAGGCATTCAAACGTTCTTGCGCTAGCTTCATAATTTGATTGACATTGAGCGCTTTGCTTTTTCGATCATCCCAAGGCTTTAAAACCACAAAGGCAACCGCGTAGTTGGGTTGTGTGATGGAATCAATTAAGTTATATCCATTAATGAACACAATGTCTTGTACACCATCGAGCTTTTCCAAAATCTTTTGTGCCTGCATGGAAACGGTTTGTGTTCGCTGTAAGCTGGTGGCAGGTTGTCCGGCAAAACTAACGATGAAGTAACCTTGATCTTCATCAGGAATAAAACCGGTGGGTAAAATTTTAAAGAGAGCATAAGTGAGAATACAAAGTCCAATGAAGCCAAGTACGACATATTTCCAAGAGGTTAATAATCGATTGAGTCCATGACGGTAGACTTCGCTGGCACGTTCAAATCCATCATTAAAATAGATAAAAAACTTAAAGGAAGGTTGGTGATGACCTTTTAAAATTAAAGCGCACAGTGATGGGCTCAACGTCAGTGAGTTAATGCCAGAAAGCCCCACCGAAAACGCAATGGTGAGAGCAAATTGATTATACAATTGTCCAGTCAATCCTGGCATAAAGGCAACGGGGACGAACACAGCCATTAACACCAGAGTAGTTGCGACGATAGGACCTTTTACTTCATCCATGGCTGCTAGGGTTGCTGCTTTAATACTTTTCCCGCTTTCTTCGACTTGGCGATAAACGTTTTCTACTACCACAATGGCATCATCCACCACTAAACCGATGGCTAACACCATGCCTAATAAACTGAGAGTATTAATAGAAAAGCCAAAGGCTTTTAATAAGCCAAAAGTTCCAATAAGTGAGACGGGAATAGCGATACAAGGAATTAAGGTGGCTCGCCAATTCTGTAAAAAAATATAAACTACTAAGAAAACTAGAAACAGTGCTTCGAAAAATGTTTTAACCACATCGATGAGAGAAGCTTTTACAAAGTTCGTGGTGTCATACGCAATATTATATGCAATATCTTTCGGGAAGCGTTTTGCAAGATCAGCCATGGCAGCATGAATACTGTTAGAAATTTGAATAGCATTGGCATTGGGTAATTGATAAATACCTAAGCTTGCAGTGTCTTTGCCATTATAAAGAGAGGAAATACTGTAAGTGTTACCGCCTAACTCAACGGAGCCTAAATCTTTAATACGAACCAAAGCACCATCAGAATTTCTGCGAACAATGATGTCTTCAAAATCTTTTACAGAGGTTAAACGACCTTTGGTATTCACTTGATAAGTAAAATCTTGGTCTGAAGGTGCAGGTGGCGAGCCGATGATCCCAGCAGCAACTTGAGCATTTTGTTCATTAATCGCATTTAAAACGTCATTGGTGGTTAAGCTTAAATTGGCTAATTTATCTGGGTCCAACCAAACACGAATTGCATACTGCATTAAGCCATAGTTGGTCACGGTTCCTACGCCTGGGATTCGTTGTAGGACATTAGTGATATGAATATCCGCGTAGTTTCCTAAAAATTTTTCATCATAGGTGCCGTTGGGCGAAAATAAGTTAACGATCAATACCATGTTGGTGGATACTTTATTCACGACTACGCCATTGCGCAAGACGGTGTCTGGTAACAGCGGTTTTGCAACATCGGCATTGTTTTGTGTATCGACAGCGGCGATATCTAAATCATAGCCAACATTAAAGGTGACAGTGATGCTCGAGTTACCATTGTTGTTGCTAACGGAAGACATGTAAATCATGCCTTCCACGCCATTGATTTGTTCTTCTAAGGGTGTCGTCACTTGTTCTGAAATCACAGAGGAAGATGCACCCGTGTAAGTTGAATTCACTTGCACCTGTGGTGGAGTGATTTGTGGAAATTGCGCAATGGGCAATAGAAAGATGCAAATAAATCCTACCAACATCATGAGAATGGCAATCACCATGGCAACGATCGGGCGATTGACAAAAAACTCAAACATGGGTGGCTATCTCCTGGTTATGGCGTGCTGGTTTTGGTGGCAGGCGGGGTGGTGTTGTCCACGATGACAGCTCGGCCTGGCCGCACAGCTTGGAAATTATTTGTAATCACACGATCACCAACGTTTAGCCCGGAGGAAATGATGCTTTGATTTTTGTAGAGTCCATTGGTTTGAATAGGTGCAGGTTGAGCTTTGTTATCTGCATCGATCACATAGGCAAATTCTTTGCCTTGTATTTCTTGAACGGCAGTTTGTGGAATGAGGATTGCGCGAGGGTTTGTTGTTAAATACACTCGCGCGGTGCCATGCAATCCTGGTAATAATTCGTGGGTTGGATTGGGTAAAGTGGCGCGCAAGGTGACGGTGGAGGTGGTTTGGTCCACGGCGTTGTTAGTGAAGTTCAAAACACCGGGATATACTTTTGTAGAACCAGGAATCGTCACTTCCACATTAAGCGTGCCATTTCGCTTCGTCATATATTGTTGAATGAGGTTGTAATCTTGATCACTGGGATTTATCAGAAAATAAATGGGATCTAACGAAATGACCGTGGTGAGTTTAACCGGTGTGGCGGCACCATTGACATAGTTTCCAACATCAACCAGTGTTTGGCTGACTTTGCCATTAACCGGCGAGACCATGGTGCAATAACTCAGATTAAGTTGTGCCGTTTCTACAGCTGCTTTAGCAGCCAACACATCGGCTTGCGCTGATCTTGCTTGAGCCACAGTAGAGTCATATTGTTCTTGGGAAATAACGGCCTTTGCAATCAAGTGTTTCATGCGCAAATATTCTTTTTCTTGAAAAATAGCGATGGCTAACTTTTGCTGCAAGGTTGCATTTGCTTGGTCCAATGCCGCTTGGAATGGACGTTTGTCGATGACATACAGCAGTTGATTCATTTTGACATAATCGCCTTCGGTGAAAGCTTGCTGTACTAAAAAACCGCTGACACGTGCACTAATATTGACTAAAGCTTGCGCGCTAGCAGTGGTAATAAAATCTTTGGTGACAGGGATGCTTTGCTCTTTAATCGTCATGGAGGTAACTTTTAATGGCGGTTGAGGTGGTGTGCTTTTTTTGCAGCTGATCAACGCCAGGCTCATCATGAGCACGGTGCAAGTGGTTACTAATTGTTTATTTCTATTCATATGACGTGGTCATTCCCTGAAGTGGTAAAGCTCCATTTAATATGTATAGCATAGCCGCATTCAGAATAAACCCCTGCGAGGGGAGTATATCTATTTTTTCAGGTAGATATGATTAAAATGAGTAGTTTTCTGTTGCTTTTAAAACCAGTGGCTAGCTTCGGGTAGAGATTGTTGCGACAGTGGTGTGGGTTTATCTGCCAGTAAGCCATTAGCCAATACTTGTTTAATAATTTCACGGGAGGATAAAACGCCTGGCGATTGTACCCACAATGCGCGATCGGCGATATAAATGCGTTGATGTTGCACGGCTGTTAACTGTTGCCAGAGAGGTGCGTCTTGAATATGGTCCAAAGGTTGGCGGTTGCCATCGGTTAAGAGAACCACGATGGCGTCAGGATTGAGGGCTAATAAACCTTCTAACGTGATAGTTTGTACAATTTCGCCTTGATGTGCAGATAATGCATAAGGTCGGCCCAACATGGAAAAAAGTTTGGCAATGTAACTATTGTTGGTAAAGGCTTTGATTTCATTGTCGGGAAACAGATTGACCACGAGTAAGGGGCCAGCCTTGGGATTACTTGCAGCTTTTGCCCGCTGAATCATGGCGTGCTGTTCCTTTAGGATTCGCTGTGCTTTCTCAGATTTATTAACAGCTTTGGCAATGGTTAGGAAGGATTCTTCCATTTCTGGGTAACTGACGCGCAAAGAATTCACCATAAGGGTGGGAGCAATTTTTTGTAATTGTGGGTAAATGGCTGCGTCGCGACCCGTATCGGCCAAAATCAAATCGGGTTTACAGTTTAATAAGGCTTCTAAATTAGGATGCTCGCGGCTACCAACTTGCGGGACTTGCCGTAGATGTGGGTTGATGCTTAATAAATAACCGGGACCGGAGCGATTAAAGATGCCACCTACATCTTCGCTGATGATCATACAGGCGGGCTCAATGCCTAAGGCTGTTAAGTCGTCAGTGAGAGATATCTCGAGAGAGGCGATCCGTTGTGGAGTCGGAGATGCTGGGTTTGCAGGCTCTGCGGCCATTGTTGTGATACAAGAGAATAAGCTTACTATGATCAATAGATGTCTCAATGCTGGTTTCATCCGATATTTGCCTTGTAATGGTGTGCGGTATATTATCGCGCAAAGTATAGCGAACTTATATAAGGGGTTGCCAGTGAAACAAGATATTCTAACAACCATTTTGCAGCAAAAGCATAAAGAAGTGGCGCAGCGTAAACAAGAAGTGTCCTTGGAGCAATTAAAACAACAAGCGGCGCGCTGCCCAGAAAGTCGACATTTTGTGCGAGCCCTCGAAAATCGCATGCGATTACAACAACCAGCGATTATTGCTGAAGTAAAAAAGGCGTCACCTAGCAAAGGCGTGATTTGTGAAAATTTTAATCCCATTGCTATTGCGCGAGCTTATGAAGTGCAAGGTGCGAGTTGTATTTCTGTTTTGACGGACGAACAATTTTTTCAAGGTTCTGATGAGTATCTCGTTGAGATTAAGCGGCATGTTTCTCTCCCTTTATTGCGTAAAGATTTTATTGTTGATGAATATCAAGTGTATGAAGCGAAATGTTTAGGCGCAGATTGTATTTTGTTGATCGTGGCAGCTTTAACCGATACACAGCTACAAGCGTATTGTCAGCTAGCTCAGCAATTAGGAATGGCTGTCTTAGTAGAGTCTCACGATGCGGAAGAGTTGCAACGAGCGCTATCTCTTCCCACACCATTAATGGGCATCAATAATCGCAATCTACGCACCTTTGAAACAGATTTAGCAACCACGTTGAAATTATTGCCGATGGTTCCAGCAGATAAATGGGTTATTACAGAAAGCGGTATTCAATCTCCGCAAGAGATTCAATCTATGGTGCAACAAGGTGTATTCGGATTTTTAATTGGTGAAAGCCTTATGCGCGGATATCAACTATTTTAGTATGATGACCTATGGTATCTTCTATTGCCGCAGAGGGCGTCTGCAGCATACTCTGTGAATGAGTCCGAATTAACGCAATGCACGATCTCTCTGTTGCAGGCGGAAGGTTGCAGTTCTAGATCATCATCATCTTTTTCTTTCTCACGCATGCGAAGATATTCTCTCTCGCTGCGACCATAGCGTTGAGCAATGTAACCATCATTGTCATTTTCGACAACGCAATGACGGACTCGATTTGACGCAGCGTGTACCCACCATTGAGCGCAGGCATTTAAGACAGCAGTGAGAAGATTAAAGAGTAAAACTAAGACTCTGAGATCTTCAAGAAAATATTTCGTGCCCGCAGCAACTAGGAAGCTCGACATGAAAGAGAAAAGCATACCTGCTATGACAGGAGTCGTTGAACTAATAGAGGGAGTGCAACGAGGTGAAGGTTTATGATGTCGCGTTGTTCCTGGTATATCATAATGAACAGCAACCGCTTTGCTCCATACATAACTATGTATAGAATCTGATACAGCGGTTTGTAACATCGCAACGAGAGCTGTCACACCCATTGAGACCAACATAAAAAGGGGAGTTGCCTCAAGACCTACATCCAACGCATGTTCTGTTGCTAAGATAGGATAAAAATAAGGGAGGATTCCTGCGAAAGAAATAACAAGATGATGTCGATTAAGTTCGGGCTTACGTAACTCGATTTGGCATCGCTCAAAAAAAGAAGGTGCTCTTTTGCTGTGTTTGCGATTGGAGGGGATAGGATGGTAGGCGCGTCCAATATAAATTGGTTTATCAGAAGTTTCTGCTGTTTGGATACGAGTAACCCCTGGCGGTAGTGGCGTGTTGCTAAGCGAAGCTGCTATAGCCTGCGGGGAAAAAAAGGCATTATAACTTTCATCGTCACTGCCACTTGATGGTGGATCTGGCAATGGAGATGGCTGTGCGTCGGTCGTGGTGCGCGACATATTTGAAAGTTCAACAGCTCTCTCTTCTTTATCCATGATCAACCTCTTTATTTCTGTGATACCTCTGCAGAGCTGTGATACTCTGTGCGCACTGAAACAATGGTGCACATGATATTGAGCCAGCATTCTAACAAAGAATCTATTTTTGTCAAAAATTAATGCAGATTATAAACGGTGATGTTGATCCACTGGCATCCGTTGCCGGATTTCCCGCAGCTGTTGCAAATCAATGGTCGCTGCCACACAGCCAACGTTCTCAGGCATTTTTTGTAAAATACGCCCCCAAGGATCAATAATGCAACTATCACCAAAGGTTTGGCGGCCTGTATCATGAGTTCCCCACTGACAGGATCCCAACAGATAACAAAAGTTCTCAATGGCGCGCGCGCGGGTGAGCACTTCCCAATGTGCTTTGCCGGTGGTGACAGTAAACGCCGCAGGAACAGCAAACACATCGACTTGTTGTTTGCGTAAGGCGCGAAATAATTCGGGAAAGCGAATATCGTAACACACAGCCAAACCCACTTTGCCAATAGGCGTATCCACACTCACGAGAGAAGTGCCTGGTTCTGTCGTTGCAGATTCTTGATAAGATTCTTGGCCGGGGGTGATGATGGCATCAAATAGATGAATTTTATCATAACGAGCAACACGCTCACCGGCGGCGTTAAACACCAAGCAAGCAGCACGGATTTTTTCTGAGTCTGTACATTGCAAGGGGATTGTGCCGCCAATGATCCACAATTTAAAATCTTGCGCCATGCGTTGCAAACAGTCTTGAATCGGGCCATGACCATCGGGCTCTGCAGCATTTTTTCTTTGCGTAGGCTCCATAAACATGGTGGCCCACATTTCAGGTAATACTGCCAATTGCGCACCGGCAGCGGCAGCTTGTTCTAATAATATTCGTGCTTGCTTAAAATTAGCAGAGACCTCTTGTGACGAAGTCATTTGAATGACAGCGGCTTTAGGCATGTTCCTTTCCTACCTTTTATATTTTTGTGCAGTATACATCCTAGTTTGCTTTAGGTACAATCCTATGCTGTTCGTGGGTGCGATTGAAAGTATCGGTTAGATGAGCCTACTTTTGATACCTCCCCTATGTCATCCTGGGCGTAGCGAAGGATCCTCATCTTACGGGGCACAAAGCATTAACATGTGTGAGATCTTTTGCTCTATTGTTTGGAGGGATTGTTCTTCGTAAGATGGAGATCCTTCGCTACGCTCAGGATGACACAGTGGTCATCGCGAAATTTCTTTAAATAAAGGAAACTCAGCATCATGAAAAAAGTAGATACTAAACGTCCTCTTCCAACAGCCGGCATGCGTCACCTTGCGCTGTTTTGCCAACACTTAGAAAAATCTGTGGATTTTTATCATAAGCTGATTGGGATGGCTATCGAGTGGCAACCGGATGATGATAATTACTACCTCACATCGGGCAACGACAATTTAGCATTGCACCGCGCTCCCGCAGAATTTAAACCCGGTAAATCACAGCGTTTAGATCATTTAGGTTTTATTATCGATAACAAAGAGCAAGTGGATATTTGGTATGACTATTTGCGTGATCATCACGTCGATATCATTTGTACTCCGAAGGATCATCGCGATGGCGCGCGCAGTTTTTATTGTCGCGATCCAGAGGGCAATGCCGTGCAAATGATTTATCATCCACCTTTATCCATGCCAGCCGTTGCAGGAGCGAGTGCTTAATGCGACAGCTTTCTTTCATCGATCAGTGGATTCAACAAGCGGACCAAGCATTACGTGTTGTTACCAACACCGTGACAGCGGAGCGTGATAACCCAGCGCGCGAAATCGCAGCTGCGCCGCTGTCTCTTCAAGAGAAAAAAACCGTTGCAGGTTTAATGCGGGTAAATCATGCGGGCGAAATTGCAGCACAAGCGTTATATCAAGGGCAAGCATTTACGGCGAGCAATACATCCCTGCAACAACATTTACAACAATCCGCTAATGAAGAAGTGGATCATTTAGCGTGGTGCGAAGAACGCTTACAAGAAGTGAATAGCCATACCAGCCGTTTAGCGCCACTGTGGTATGCCGGCTCTTTTTGCATTGGTGCTATTGCTGGATTGGCGGGTGATCGATGGAGTTTAGGTTTTGTTGCAGAAACAGAATACCAAGTCCAACAGCATTTAGAAAAACACATGGCAAAGTTGCCAACGCAAGACGCCAAAAGTCGTGCCATCCTAGAACAAATGCATGAAGATGAAGCTACTCATGCAAAAAAAGCGTTGGATGCTGGCGCTGCGCCATTGCCTAAAATGATCAAGGCCGCCATGACCTTAACTTCTAAAATTATGACGAAAACCAGCTATTGGATTTAATGCCATATATACCCATTCCACTTCAAGATGCGAAGCAGCTTGCAAGCCCGGGTTCCCCGGGCGCAGCATCTAATAAAAGGATATACCGCCTGCTCTGATGCTAGAAAATCGCATCTTCATTGGCGAGCGGTATAGTGGTGGTTTCTTTTTAACGCGATTTATATTGGCAGAGCCATGCGGATATGACACAATACCACCTTAATATTCTTGGGCGTAATCCCTCCAATATTATAAGTCACTGATTTGAAAGACCTTTTGTTATGGCTCTTGTAAATCATGATACTGGTATTAACGTAAGCTTACGGTTTAGGAGAGCTTTAATGAAGAAAATATATGTTGGCAACTTAGCCTACAACACCAACGAACAAGAACTGGAAGGTTTTTTTGGCACCTACGGCGAAATCGTGCATTTGAAATTAGTGCGTGACTTTGCAACGGGCAAATCTAAAGGTTTCTGTTTCATCGAATTTGCAACTCCTGATCAAGCACAAGCTGCTTTGGATAGCAACGGTAAAGATTTACAAGGTCGTTCTTTGAAAGTGAGCTTAGCTCGTGAACAACAAGGCGGCGGTAATGGCGGCGGCGCTCGTAGCGGCGGCGGTTTCCGTGGTGGCCGTAGTGGCGGCGGCGATCGTGGTGATCGCGGTGGCGACCGTGGTGGTCGTTACTAAGCTAAAATACGCAGTCATTCGACAGTATTTTTACTTGAGAACCTCATCTTGCGCATGCAAGGTGAGGTTACTCTTCTGATAAGCTTTTCAATAAATTCATGTTTTTCTTAAGGTAAACAGCAAAAATTCTTAAACTGTTTCGCAATTATCCAGTAAAAGCGATGGCAAATCATGTGTTGTGTGGTACCATGGGCGAAATTTTTTAAATTTGGCGAGCAATTATGAGAAAAATCAATTGGACTAATACATTATTTTTGACAATCACGCCTATTTTAGGCGTTTCTGGGTTTGTTTGGTTGTGGGCACAACATATGATTGCTTGGCAAACCATTCTATTCACCGTGATTTACTCCTTTGCCACGGGTTTGGCTATTACTGGCGGTTATCACCGATTATTTTCCCATCAAACCTATCAGGCGTCGCCTATCGTCCGTTTCCTATATGCCGTCATCGGATTAGCAGCTTTTGAGGGTAGCGTTCTCGAATGGTGTTCTGATCACCGACGTCACCACCGCTTTGTTGATACGGATAAAGATCCCTACAACATCAATCAAGGTTTTTGGTATGCCCATATTGGTTGGTTGTTAGTAAATCAACCTAGCGATCGTAATTTTGCAAATGTGGCGGATTTACAAAAAGATCCTATCGTTGCCTTTCAGCACAAATACAATATCCCCTTAGCATTGTTTGTGGGAATTGCTTTACCCACCTTATTGTGTGGCCTGTGGTCTGATTTTATCGGTGGTTTCTTTATTGCTGCCATGTTGCGTATCACCTTGGCGCAACATTTAACATTTTGCATTAACTCAGTCTGTCACACCTTTGGTAAGCGTACTTATTCAGAAAAACAGACGGCGCGAGATAATTGGTTTACAGCCTTCTTTACTTTCGGTGAAGGGTTTCACAATTTTCATCACCAGTTTCCATTAGATTTTCGTAATGGCATTCGTTATTTTCATTACGATCCTACCAAATGGTTGATCTATGGGTTGTCCAAAGTCAATTTAGCGTGGGATTTAAAGCGCGTCGAAGTGAAACAAATTGTTTCAGCACGAATCAATTTTTACGAAAAATGGTTTAATACCCGTTTAAATTGTAGCAACATTCATAATTATTACAGCAAATTTTTTGAACCAGCACGCGCACGCGCGTTGAGTGTGTTAATGAATTTGGAAAAAACCTCTCAGCGTTACCAACAGTTGAAGCAACATGTGCAGCAGGGGAAAGCTCGTTACGAACGTAGCTATGCATTGCGCAAGCGTGTTTATCGTAATTATTTGAAACAACAACAGCGTGCCTTAGCGCAAGCGATGTCACAACTGTCTGTTGTAACAAAAAAATGCCCAGTGAGTGCGTAGTATAAGACACTCATCGTCATTGCGTAGCTTCGCAAAGGGATAAACATTTATAGATGCTGAATTCTTAGCAAAAATATCTTAAAGCGTGCCTTCTCTCCTTGCGAGAGAAGGTGGCCGAAGGCCGGATGAGGGGTGACTCGCTCCGTGAGATCAGTTACAATCCTCTGCGTGGATTAATTTGAGCCTAGCAGTTGGTGTGATGAACCCAGAACCTTTAACCTTGCAAAACCATTTTTTAATTGCCATGCCCGCGTTGGCAGATTTTAATTTTAGCCATGCCGTTGTCTACGTGTGCGCCCATAATGAAGAGGGTGCCATGGGGATTATGGTGAATCGTCCTCTCATGGATTTAAAACTGGGCGAAGTCTTAGCACAGTTAGATATCGAATCCGATAAATCAGATTTAGTGAATCGTACGGTTTATTTAGGTGGCCCCATTCAAACTGAACGCGGCTTTATTATTCATCCAGCGGGTGAAACGTGGCAATCAACCTTGATCACGGGTGCTGGCTTGAGCGTGACCTCGTCGCAAGATATCCTCATGGCATTAGTGGAAGGTCAAGGACCTCAAGAATTTTTAGTGGCCTTAGGTTATGCGGGTTGGGGTGCCGGTCAATTGGAAGAGGAGGTGGCTAATAATTTTTGGCTGACGGTTCCGGCGGATCCACGAATTTTATTTGAAACTGCCTACCAAAATCGTTGGGAACAAGCGGTTACATCCTTGGGGATTGATATTTCGAATTTATCCAGTGACACAGGCCATGGATGATATTTATTCTGGATTAGATGAGTCTTATCCAGTGCAAGGGCGATTGTTAGCCTTTGATTTTGGTTTACGTTATTTGGGAATTGCAGTGGGACAAAGTATTACTTGCACTGCAACGCCCTTAACGATTTTGCAAGCTCGAGAGGGTGAACCCGATTGGCCAGAAATTTCTGCTTTGATCGAGCAATGGCATCCTGCCGCCTTAGTGGTGGGGTTGCCGATTGATATGCGCGATCAAACAACAGAAATTACCTTAGAGGCAAGGCGTTTTGCTATCGCACTGAAACAAAGATTTCATTTACCGGTCTTTGGTGTGGATGAGCGCTTAACCTCAGACGCCGCGAAGGAGCGGCTGAAGGATGCCGGAGTTTACAAAAAGAATCCTCGGCAACGTTTGGATGCAGTGAGCGCACAAATTATTTTAGAAAGTTGGTTAAATCAATATTGTCGTTCTTAAGAACATCGGTGAAATAACTCTGGAGGTTTTGATAAAATGAGAGCACAACACAAACCATTGCGACATTTTCTCTCCATCGAGCAGCTTGACCAAGCGACCTTGTCTCATTTATTTGAGATCACTGACACGATGATCGACAGTGATATGCGCACCATCAAAAAAATACCTTTATTGCAGGGTACAACGGTGACGAGTTTATTCTTTGAACCTAGCACTCGCACGCGCACATCTTTTGAAATCGCCGCGAAACGTTTATCCGCAGATTATTTAAACTTAAGCATTGAAAATTCTTCCGCCAGCAAAGGTGAAAGTATTTTAGATACCCTTTACAATTTACAAGCGATGCAAACAGATGTATTTGTGATTCGACACAGCGTCAGTGGTATGGTGGAGCACCTATCACAATATGTCGCGCCCCATGTGCATTTGATTAATGCGGGTGATGGCTCTCACGCGCATCCCACCCAAGCATTGCTGGATATGTATACCATTCGTCATCACAAAAAATCTTTTCCTGGCTTGAAAGTAGCGATTATTGGTGATGTGATTCATTCACGCGTGGCGAAGTCACAAATTCAAGCGCTGAAGTTATTAGGTGTGCAGGATATCAGAGCCATTGGCCCAACAAGTTTATTGCCAGATCATTTGGATGCTCAGGGTGTCACCGTGCATCATCATTTGCAAGAGGGATTAAAGGATGTGGATGTTGTGATTACGTTGCGTTTGCAACGCGAGCGTTTTGCAAATCCAGCAGTGCCAACTGCGGAAATGTATTTTCGTGATTACGGTTTAACAACAGCGGCGTTAGCTCATGCGAAGCCTGATGCGATTGTGATGCATCCTGGACCGATGAATCGTGGTGTAGAAATTGTTTCAGAAGTGGCGGATGGACCACAATCCGTGATTTTACAGCAAGTGACCTTTGGTATTGCGACACGCATGGCGGTGATGGCCTATTTGATGGGACATAATCATGCCAATGAAACTAATTATTTTTGAAGGGATAACAACATATGAAATCATTATTAACGACGCGTAGCAGTTATTTATTAGGATGGTTACTCTGTTTTTCAATGCTGGGTGTTGCCGTATACTTGGAGCAGGTGAAAGGATTAGCGCCTTGTCCTTTGTGCCAATTACAACGATTAGTTTTTGCAGGATTAGGAATTGTTTTTCTAACAGCGATGTTGCAAAATCCTAGCGGCATTGGTGTTAAAATTTATGGGACATTGATTTTTGTTTTAGCGTTGTTTGGTGGTTCTGTCGCATTGCGACAATTATGGTTGCAGTATACGCCACAAGTTCCTACCGCTAACTGTGGTGTCGGGCTTGGCTATTTACTAGGTGCGTTACCCTTATCCGATGCACTTAAATTAATTTTACAAGGCTCTGGCGATTGCGCCATTATTCACTGGCGTTTATTCGGTTTAACATTACCAGGCTGGGCATTGTTAGGATTTATTGCCACAGGCTTTCTAGGAATTTGGCAAAATTTTCGATTGGACGAGCTTTAAGATCGCATCACCGTGAGTCCCACCGCCTCTGCGGCGCGCAGTGCGCGGGGTTTATATAACGTGAGTTTAATGCCACGGCCAACTTTTTCAAATAATGCATCAGCCAGTGTATTAGCGAGTGTTTCAATTAATTGATAATGTTTTTCTGCGGCTAGCGCTTTGAGCATTTCATACAATCCATCATAATCCAGCGCATCCTTCAACTCATCACTGGCAGCGGCTAAAGTGCTATCGTAAGCAATTTCTATATCCAACAAAATCTTACGCTTAATTTGCTTCTCCCAAGCAAAAACACCAATGCTGGTTTCTAAGGAAAGCTGTTTAATTAATAATAAATCCATGGTGGCGAAGTCTCACTATGAGGTACGAGCGGTATTTATACCTCAGAGTCGCGCACAAAACAATCGATTGATATTATCTTTTTCTGGGTGGAGGTGTCGATGAGGAGGATGGATGATGCGCACCAGATGATGATGGTTGTTCGAGTGGAGTTTGAAAAAAAGAATACCTTGGGAGCTCATATCTTCTTGCCGGACTTAATCCCCACCACTCTCTGATTTCATCTAGCACTTTTCCTACATTGGTTATATCAACAGTCGCATGCTTATTTTTATAAGAATTCCCATAGAGCTGGGCGACTAAACCGACTAAAAAAATGGTTAAAACTTCCCGCTTGCGGGGTGGCATTATTGGAAGATCGAAGCAAAGAGAACTTAAACTGTTAAGCGTCGTTTTCATAAAATTAAGGCCGGAGCCTTTTTTATTGATGTAAAAATCATATTCGTAGCGAAGAAACGCATTTCTAAAATTAACAACCTCTTTTGTTAGCAAAAGACGCTGATCTTTTTTTAAGTGATTGAGAGTATTTGACAAACGTATTCCAAATTCATCAAATAAAGGATCGGGCTCTCCACGTTCAATGGCAGCAAGTGAGCGTCCTCTATCAAAAAGTGTTTTGCTGAAAAATACATTGCTTTCATATTCTCGAACAAACGCCTTTAGACATGCTAATCGTTCAGAAAAAGGCGGTGTTGTGCTTGAAAAACTCCATGGTGCTCGAGGGATATCTCTATTGGATCTCGAAGAGCGAGGAGGAGCATGTGCTTTTGGTGCAGGATGGCTTGCTGAAGCACGCCTCGCTGTCTGTGAACTTGATGGGGTTGGTGCGGCAGATGATGAAAGCGTTTCTTTGATAAGAACATCTGTATATTTCCGAAATTCTGGTACCAAACAATCGTATGCACTTTTAATTATTTTAAACTTCTCTTCAGCGCCACCTCTATCTGGATGATGTTTTCTCGCAAGGTTGAGATATTTTTTTTTGATGGCACTGTCTGATTCTTCATTAGAAACTCCCAGCGTGGTGTAAGGGTTTGTTCCTGTGCCAGCTAGATTAATAAAATTATCATAGACTTTCAACGCCTTTTCTTCTTCTGTCTCGCTGGCCATCATAACCTCATCTTAATTTAATTTTAATCTTGCACCACAAACTCGGCGGGAACACCTCATGCCGGTAATTATAGACAATTTTTCGGAGCCGTCATATTTATCAAATAAAGGTTAAACTAAAATTAAATTTCCTGTGAATCTGCTTTGCGGAGTCTGATTTCAACAATAGAACCTAGAGCAGATGCGGCTTTTTTTAAACTTTTCATAGTGAGGTTTTTTCCAGATTCCATCCGCTGGTAACTTTGATAAGAAACTCCCATGGTTCTAGCAACATCAGCCATGGTGCGATGACTGGTTGTTCTAGCAATATGTAGTAAAGCAGGTGCTGCAACTTCTGGACTGGCAGAAATGCCCACTTCATTTTTTTTGAAAGAAGAAGGTAACGGGATTTCCTCATCTTTTTCCAGTCGGTCCAACAACATTAAGTCTAAAACTTCTTGCGCGTTAAAGACAGCTTCTTCATAAGTTGCACCTTCTGTAAATGCGTTTTCAATATCTCGAAATGTTACGAGAAATCCATCGCCATCTACTTCAATTTTTGCACCATAGGTTAAGTCAATGACATCACTCATCATTACGCCCGATTAATTAGTTTTACACCCGTTTGTTTTTCAATGGCTTTAAGTAAGCCTATCCCCAAATCTTTACTGCCATGTACAGGAACTGGAACTGAGCGATAGCCTTCTTTTTCCATCTTGTAATGGCTTCCTCTGGTAGAGGTATGGATCCATCCTGCATTTTTTAATAACGTTATGACTTCTCTACCGTTCACTAAGCATCTCAGTAACAATTTTCCTCTTATGTTTTGAGGATAGCAGACTTATTTCAAATCCACAACATATATTATGTGTAAATTAGCAGGTTGATCGCTATGCTCTTTCCTATATGGTATCATCCAAAAAAATTTTTCAGCAAAGGTGTAAGATGACACAACCCATTATTTCTCTGATAGCTGCGATGGCCCATGATCGTGTCATTGGTGTGGGTAACACATTGCCTTGGAATTTACCGCAAGAGATGAAACATTTCCGACAAGTCACCCGTGGGAAACCCGTGATTGCTGGCAGAAAAACTTTTGAATCTATCGGTAGGCCATTACCAGACAGAAAAAACATTATTATTACTCGTGATCAGAATTACGAATTCTCTGGCTGCTTAGTCGTGCACTCACTACCAGCAGCGCTGGCTGCTTGCCAAGAAGCACCAGAAATTATGATCATTGGTGGCGCTGATATTTATCGTCAAGCTTTGCCCATGGCGCATCGACTTTATTTAACATTTATTGATTTAACCATTGCCGGTGATGCATTTTTTCCAGAGTGGGATGCTACGCAATGGCAAGAAGTTTCCAGACAACATGTACCAGCATCAGCAGAGGGCGAGCCTAGTTTTGATTTAGTGCAATATGATCGATTAACATGACACACTAAAACGTACTTCATCTTCTAAACGAAAGGCCGTTAAAGAGCTACCCCAAACACAACCACTGTCTAAGGCAAATATTTTTGGCACATCCACATTGCATTCAAGTGATGCCCAGTGTCCAAATAATAATTTCGGAGACAGCTCGATGCGCTCCTGCAAATCAAACCAAGGAATCATATTAGGATGAGGATCACGCAAAGGTCCTTTGTTTTTTAAGTTCAACGCACCATTACTATAACAATAACGCATGCGGGTAAAGCTATTGATGATAAAACGCAATCGATCAATGCCAACAATGGTTGGATCCCACAAGCTAGGCTCATTGCCATAGAGATGATCCATTAACCAAGGAAATTGATCGCTACGTAAGACATCTTCCACTTCGCGCGCGCATGCTAGAGCCGTTTCTAAGGTCCAGAGTGGGTAAATACCCGCGTGACATAAAACATAATTTAATTGCGGATCATAATGGACTAATGGTTGTTGACGTAGCCAGTTTAATAATTCTTCACGATCGGGTGCGACTAAAATATCATGAAAG
The DNA here is from genome assembly GCA_020051155.1 of Gammaproteobacteria bacterium. GTDB lineage: Bacteria > Pseudomonadota > Gammaproteobacteria > UBA1113 > UBA1113 > JAGVJK01. Next base: position 43,103 of record JAGVJK010000014.1, read on the forward strand.
GTGCTTTCAGAGGATTTTTTTAAATTGCCATGAGCAATAGCGAGTAAATGAAAATCATGATTGCCTAGTACCACGGAGATGTTAGCACTGAGTTGTTTGATCAAACGTAATGTTTTTGCAGAGTCTGGACCACGATTTACTAAGTCGCCACAAAACCACAGGTGATCTTGAGCAGGATCAAAATGAATATCCTCTAATAATCGCTGCAGCGGATCAAAGCATCCTTGCACATCGCCAATTGCATAGGTTGCCACACATCACCCGTTCAAAAAATTAAACTTTGATGGCAACAACGTCGCAAGGCAACGCATGTAAAATGTCGTCAGCAGTGGAGTAAAATAGCAGGCCCAATCCATGCTTGTCATGTGCTCCCACTAACACTAAATCAATATGTTTTTCTTTCACTAAATGAATGATTTCTTCTGCAGTAGCACCTAGCATGAGATGGCGTTGTTTTTTATCAATCTTTAAATGATCTGCTTCTTTGTTAAAATCAATGCCAGCCTGTTCAAATATTTCATGTTCCGCATTTAATTCAACGGGCACCGCCACCTCGCCAAAGGCGTAAAGGCTGGGCAACGTGTTTACGACATGAGCAATACTTAAGGAAGCCTTTAACAAATCCGCTAAGGCAACGGCTTTTTCGGCAACTTCGCGGCTTTCTGGGGATAGATCAGTGGTTAATAAAATGTGCTTATACAACATGATGGTGGTCATCCTTTTTTCGTCATTGATTTACAATATAGTATAATCCGCTCACAGAGTACACTTAGGAACGTTTCTTAAGGGCTAAAATACAAATTTTGGAGCAATTTTATGCTAAGACGCCTTTATAGCATGCTTTTTTACCTGGCGGTCCCCTTGGTAGTCTTGAGGGCGCTTTATAAGACAAGAAAGAATAAACATTATATGGATCGCTTTAAAGAGCGATTTGGTTATATTGAACAAGACATTGTGCCGGGTGGCATTTGGTTGCATGCCGTCTCGGTGGGAGAGGTGATTGCTTCCGTACCTTTAATGAAACAAATACAAAAACAATATCCAGATTGCCCCATCACGGTGACCACCATGACGCCTACCGGGGCTGAACAAGTGAAAGCTGCTTACGATAATTCAGTGGCTCATATTTATGTACCTTACGATTTGCCCTGCGCCATTAAAAAATTTCTCGATAAAATCAAACCGTCCCTAGTGCTGATCATGGAAACCGAAATATGGCCGAATTTTTTATATTACTGCCATCAACGAAAAGTGCCGGTGCTATTGGCCAATGCGAGATTATCAGAAAAATCCGCGAAAGGTTATGCGCGGATCGGTAGTTTAACACGAGATATGTTGCATCAACTTAGCGTCATCGCAGTGCAAACCGCGGAGGAAGCAAAACGGTTTATCGATATTGGTGCTAAACCATCACAGATTGCAGTGACAGGCAGCATTAAATTTGATATTACGATTCCAGCGAGCATTTATGAAAAAGCGAATGTGTTTCGCGAACGTTTTGGTAGTAATCGTTTAGTGTGGGTTGCTGCGAGTACTCATGAAGGCGAGGAAGAAAAAATCCTCTCCGTGTTTAGCACATTACGTGCGACCTTTCCTTCTTTGTTATTAGTGATCGTGCCGCGACATCCTGAACGTTTTGCCAAAGTTGCTGCGCTTTGTAAGAAGCAAGGATTTAATGTGTTATTGCGCAGTAGCGATCTGCCTTGCACAGCTGAAACAGAAATTGTGCTGGGCGACTCCATGGGTGAGTTATGCGCGTATTATGCAGCAAGTGATGTTGCTTTTGTTGGTGGAAGTTTAATTCCAGTGGGCGGCCATAATTTGTTAGAGCCAGCAGCCTTAGGAATTCCAGCAGTGACGGGTGAACATGTATTTAACTTTACTGAAATCACTCGCTTGTTAACTGTTGCCGGTGGCGCGGTAAAAGTCGATTCTTTAGAGGCATTAACAAATACCGTGAGTGAATGGCTTAGCGACGCATCGAAACGCAGCTTTGTCGGACAACAAGCCTTAGCAGTAGTACAACAAAATCGCGGAGCGCTCGCTCAGCATTTGCAGTTAGTGGAAAAATTAAAATTAAATAATTTAGATATGTACAAAGACTGAGAATTGTTCTACATTATCAAAAAATAAGAACACCATGAGATTTTAAAAATTTCGACATCATCTTATTCTTTAAAAATAATTCGAATAACATTTTTTCGTTATTGTTATGTTTTAACTTACAGGATCATTATTTATGGCATCAAGTAGTCAGCAGCACGAGCAACCACAAGATAAAACAGAGCCTGGTAGCCTGTTACTAATTTCAAATTTAGCAGCGTATCAACAAGAAGTTTTTGATGAACTTCGTCGGAATTACTCTATTTTCAAGCCATTCTTGAGTGGTGTTAGCGGTGTTGTTAATGTCCATTACTCTTATAAAGTAGGAGGGTCCGTACCGATAAGCTACAACAGAATCGCTTTCTTTAATATCGTGTTGCCTGAAACTTATAAAAACCTTCTTTTGTTGCTTGGAGTCTTCGAAGAGTTTTTCGAGCACAAAATATCTTATAGTTTTGAAAAGGCGCTGGAGCAGCATTTTTCTGAAGGTGAAGAGTTAAGGCCTACCTACCCGATAGATAATCCGGTAGACATTTTAAAACGAATGTATAGAGCCTTAGAGATTCTGCAGAATCTTACTGAAGAAACGCCATGGAATCGAAAGCAACTAACTCATGATCGTTATCATGCAACAAAAAAGTTTTTACAATCTAATACCTCGCAACATAAAGAGAACCTTCTCAGATGGATGTTAAATCTAAGCATGGTAGACTCAAAAGATCCTTTTAGTGATCCTCAGACTCATATTGCCAATTGCCAGCGTTTTTTAAGTCACGTTAATAGTGAGTCTTTTGTTAATTCTAGTTCAATTCAGCAGATAGAAGACTTAATAAAAGAGGGTTTTTTTGATTCGGCATACCATCTTTTGACGTGGTTTTTGCATCTTGCAAGAAATGAAGTAGAAAATAAAAAAGAAAAATATGAAGCCTTAATGCAAGGGGTGATCAAAAAAAGAAATATTCATAATCCTCAAGCTGCGGTTAACAGGTTTTTGTCACCTGCTGTAGCGATAATTTTATTAAGTATCGAGATAGCAGATTTACAGTGCTTCATCGATGTTTTTTTCTTAGGAGATGTTGACTCAGATCTTAGGCTTCGTAATTATTTAGAAGATATGATATTGACTTTAATCAATGACAAAAAAAATCCTAAAAGAGAAGAAAAACTTAAGAAAGTCATTGAAGTGTTTGCGCAAGTTAATCAGGCTATAAAACGATTTTGCAGAGGAAATTCAAAACCAGTTGTAAGGGGAAAACCCTTGATCGAACAAAGAGAAGGTTCTTATACCTATAGGGCGACTCATAATGAATTCTATGGATATAGAATGTTAAGAGTGTGGTATAAGTACAAAGGACGTATTATCTATACTGAAGTGAATGCCAGGACAGAAATATATCCTGTATTAATATATTCTGACGAAGACGACGAATGTAGTGTAAGAAGTCGTTTTAATGAACTAAAAACGCCTTCCGATAGAATACAGCAGTGCTTTTTAAATGCGATAGCTGTTGAGGATAAAACAACGGCAACCTGGTTATTGCCTTATATAGATGAGGACTCTTTGATTCGTTATCTTACAGATAGTCATTTATTTCTTGCTATATCAACACAAATATTTCAAGAAATGTTTTTAGAAAAACTGCGTGGGACACGCGCTTTAGCGCACCATATCTCTGATATTTTCCAAGTGATTTCTATCCCTCGTTTTCCTGATGAGAACAAGCGATTAAATATTAAAGAATTTATATTCTTCGTAAAAAATAAAGCCATTAACTTTGAAATGCTGACTTTCTATCTAGAGAAAGCTTTGGAGGGTGAAGCAACAGATGTTATCGAGGACTTATTAAGCGGTATTAAAGAGAAAATTACTGAAGGAACAGAAGAATGTTCTGATAAGATGATTGCAACATTGAGATACTGTATTAGGATACTTAACGAAAGATATGAAGATTTTAAAGGCTTTGAAATAGTACGGGTTTTATTGACAGAATGTTTGCAAAAGGTCAGCGCTGCTAATTTAACTAAGCAAGCACTTCCCCAAAGGGAAAGTTTCGCCTTAACAGAAGCGTTAGCAAATGATGTTGACAGTACGGATTTTGTTATGTCAAATTATTCGCAAGCTTCTTCGTCAGAGGTGGGATGTTCTAATTCATCAGTTGGGTCTCCTGCACTAGACTCACCAGATCGAGTAACATCTTTTTCAACGTTAGCAAGATATACATTGTTACATCCTGCGCAATCGACTTCCATAGTACAACAACCAACCTCAAGTAGCCAACCAGCAACATCCCCTGCAAGTGAAGCTTATCAGTTATTATCGATGTTCCCTGCACCAGATACAAAGTCGCTACAAGTTTCAAGTTCTGCAGATTTACAATCATCAGTCACTCCAGCGGAACCGGGAGGTTTCACGAAAGAACTCATTGATGACTTACCAAAGGTACCCCCTCATGAGTTACCTGCTGTATCATCGCCTTCATTGCAAGAAGCACCCAAAAGAAAAGCAGCTAAGGTTAGATGTCAATGAGAAGGTAACTTTTGGTGCGGAACGCCGGCATTTTTAAGACCAAAAAAATACAGAAAAGAATAGTTAATAGTGTCTACTGGACCATCCTCTGCTTTTTAACTGACACAGTTATTGGAACACTCCCCTTTGCACCAATAGCTTTTTGCCTTGAGTGAATCGTTGACCCGTTTTTGTCACCACAGTGACCCCTTTGGCCCCATTATGACCCTTTTAACTTATAAATTGATCCCCTCCCAATACCTCCTTCTATTGAAAATATTCCCTTTTCTTTCAAAAAGTTAAGGTCTCTTGTTGCTGTCCTTTTGGAAACGCCAGTAATTGCTTGATATTCACTATTAGAAATACTGCCATGCTCTTTTACATACAAAACAGCATCTATTTGACGTTTAGATAAATGCAGCTTTTTCAAATAATCATCAGTGATGATTTCTTTGTAGAAAATAACTTTAAATCGCCCAGGTTCCGATATAAATTGGGGAGCAGGTAAATGATGTGCTGCAAGCTCCTCTACCATGCGCAATGTTCCGCTACCCCATCGTTCGATTAAACCTGAATAGAAAAATACATCTGCAATACGGCGATTTCTGGGAACAGAATCATGTTCATGAAATAACGCTTCGGGTGTCAATGATGAAGGTAACCCGCCTGGGTTCCAAATTTCTAAATGATCGTCGTATAACCTAATTTGATTATGTGCAAGGTTATTAAAATCACGATGGCATAGCGAGTTGATAACTGCTTCTCGAATGGCTTTTAAGGGATACTCCCACCGCACTTCGCGTTCAGGTTGGCCGCTAATAACATATTCTGTTTCAAGCCGTTCACGAAACCAGCCTGTTGCACCATCTAATTGCTGGATTAAAGTACCATGTACTTCTCTATCATCAACAATATGAGTCGGCGACCTAAAACGTCCTAATTTTAAAAATGCAGATGGAAAAAAAGAGCCGGGATTTTTACCAAACAAAAGAATGGCAGCTCGTGTAATTTTACCCTCTTTAATCAATTCTAATTTTCTTAAAACGTCCTCATCCAAGGCATGCTCTGGAATAGGTAAACGCCCTTTTTCACGGATAGCCGCAACTAATTGTTTAATTAAATCTACATTCAAATCTGAAAGCGTTGCGCTATTTTCAACATAAGCATCCCAACTTAATCCAATACGCGCGACTAAACGGGTCATGATTTCTTCATGGCTCATACGTTGATTTGTTTTACCTACACGACGAAAAAAGCGCCCTCGTACACTGATCGGCGTACCAGTGCTAGGCAAAACTTGAATGATGACGATGTTCTGATTATCCAGGTTAAACTTAGATATGGATGGCTGTAACCGTGGATCAGTTGCTTCTTGAATACGATTAGCAATATCTTCTATTGTTTTTTTCCCAATCTGGAAACCCGTTATTTTACCTGCATCCTGAATACCAATTAATAGAGTACCGCCAGTTGCATTAGCAAATGCACCAATGGCCTCGATTGCCTCATCATTAAATGATTCCTTAAATTCAACGTGCTCGGATTCACCAGATGCAGCTAGTTCAAGCAATTTCTCTTTAGTAATATCAATCACAATTCAATCCTAAGATTTAACAACCCACTTAACGTGAAAAATAACTTTCCTCAAGGGGTAGATTTGTAACACCAATAGCTCTCAAGCATTGAACAAATAAAGTTGCACTAAATGTTCCCCGTGACATACGCCCTCGTAAATCCTCTACGCTGATATTAACGTCGATTTCATGCAATTTTGTGACAAGCGTTGGATAATCTATATCTCGCTTTGCAAGCTCTGCTTTGATGATTTTGGTAACAATTTTTGACCAATAGGCTTTATCTTCACTCATTGTACTATCTCGAAATTGTTTATTAACAATTAATAATATAGCAAAACAATTTTAATTGCAAAAGCACATTGACACAAGACTTTTTCTAAAGTTGTGCATACTCATCTTCGGTGATAAAATCCACGCTACCCGGGTAGCGGAACACGGAAAACCAGTTTCTTTGCCAGCTTCATGAGCTGCAATATTTTAATATAAATTTACAAATGAGTATTATCAATGAAAAAACTACTAACTTTGATTTTAACTATGACCAGTCTCAGTGCCGCAGCGCAAGGATTAACAACTGAAAAATATTCACAACTGTTAAAAAACTATAATAGTTGCTTTATTCTTTATAACCTAACACAACATAAAATTGTCAGTGAATACAATCCAGGTAATTATTGTAACCAGCGCATTGCACCAGATTCTACGTTTAAAATAGCATTATCTCTCATGGCATTTAATCAGGGTGTCATCAATCAACAAACTGTTTTTAAATGGAATGGTAAAAAAGAAGAGGACTTTCCTGAGTGGAATCAGGATCAAACGCCAGCTCGTTGGCTTAAATATTCGATCCTTTGGGTCTCTCAACAAATTACTCCGCAATTGGGCTCTGCTCGTATTAAAAATTATTTAGCAGGTTTTAAATACGGTAACCAAGATTTTAGTGGTGATCCTGGTCAACATAATGGCCTCACTGATGCGTGGTTAAGTAGCAGTCTAAAAATATCGGCGGTAGAACAACTTCATTTCTTAAAGGCAATGTTAAGCAATGAATTGCCCGTTACCAGCGAGGCCGTCGCACATACGAAAGAAAACCTTTATCAAGGTAAATTGGATCATGGCGCTGATTATTATGGTAAGACAGGTTCTGGCCGACATGGTCGTAATGAGCGAGAAACTAACCCTAGCAAATTGCGGGATGGCTGGTTTGTCGGCTTCATTGAGAACGGCACTCAACAATATATTTTTGTCAGTAATCTAACGGATAAGGTCCCAGCTTCTACAGATGAATCTTATGGTCGTGACGGATTGAAACCCTATGGTAGCGCAGTGTTGAAACCAATAACATTGACGTTGTTAAATGATTACTTTTCTTAATAGATACACTCAGAGAACCTTACTATGAATAAAGTCATTTTATATATCGCAACATCCTTAGACGGATTTATTGCAGACAGTGATGGTAGTGTTGATTGGTTACCACAGCCAGAAACCTCAGAAGATTTAGAAATGGTTGGCTATCCTCAGCTAATGGATAGGATCGGAATTATTGTGATGGGTAGTCGCAGTTACAAGCAGATTCTGACTTTCGGTGAGTGGGGTTGGCCGGATAAGCAAACCTATGTTTTTACATCACAACCATTGTCTAGTGAGTTAGCATCTATTGAGTTTACAAAGGATACTCCTCGAATATTCATGGAAAAAATAAAGAAGAGTCAACCTAACAAAAACATTTGGTTATTAGGCGGCGCTCAGCTTGCGCAGTCTTTTGCGAGGGAGCATTTGATCGATGAAATTATTTTAACGATAATCCCAAAGAAACTTCAGCAAGGCATAGCACTCAATGTACCATTAGAGGATTTCTATTTAAATGCTGAGAAACCTTGTATGGATGGTATTGTGCAAAAGGTTTATTTGAAGAAAGAGTGAGTATTCAGGGGGGGGGGCATTCATCGCTTTTTAATCCTTGTATTAAAAAAATAACCCATCATTACACAAGGGCAGTGATGGGTCGTTATTTTACGCTAACTCTTTCTCAGAAAAAAGCTTCATTGCTTCCGTCATAAAATTTAACAATTTTGGATGAATATCACTGTAAAATTTTACAAAATCTGGATGAGAACCATAAAGCTGGCTAAGGCCAATATAGCTGTCTTTTGTTGGTATCCAGAGCTTAGCGATCATCTGATAATGCTTCTTTATTATTTTTTGCACAGCAAGATCAGATGGTTCAAGGTGATGCTCGATGGCAGATGCTAATTCATCATGAATTTTATCCATGTGTTTTTTATATTCCTGCCATTGTTCCTTGGTCCAAGTTTTTGTTTTTTCCTTGCTTTGCTGAAGGATATTTTGATCTATCCCGCTGTCGACAAGAAAATCTTCATACATTTTTTGTTTTTCCGCATTAAAGCCGTGAAAAGTTTCTTCAAGTTTCATCATTTCTTTACCTCTTAAGTGTGTAATGGTTTTATCAACAGTCTCAAGCAACATTTTAGTTTGATTGAGATTTTTCTTGAGAATCTTTCTATGAGACTCTAAAGCTTTCACTTTATCGAAGTCTGGACTGGAAATGATTCTCTGGATGTCATTCAGTTGAAACCCTAGCTCACGGAAAAATAAAATTTGCTGTAGCATCAAGAATTGAGCCTCTTCATAATAGCGATAATTATTTTCGCCATAATAAGCAGGTTTAAGCAGTCCTATCTCATCATAAAAATGAAGGGTACGGACACTCACTCCGGATAACTTTGCTAATTTATTTACGGTATAAGCCATGGTTTTCTCCTGTTGACCATTACAACTCTAGGGTATGACGTGGCGTTAAAGTCAAGAGATTATTATAAGCCGCTCGTACCTCAGGACGCGAGCCCAGCACTTCGCCCTGATAATTGTTGCAATCTAATCGCCATGACTGTGTGCTAGATTCGCATCTTGAGGTGCGAGAGCGGTATAGATAATTTCATTGCAATCTTTTTGTCATGAAGTAGGTCCTCAATTAGGATTAATACGGCTATTTTAGAAGAAATACGGCCATTTTTGAGAGAATACGGCCATTTTTGAGAGA
>JAGVJK010000035.1 GCA_020051155.1 Gammaproteobacteria bacterium
ATAGACAGAACCACTAAAAAATACTCTATTCCTAGATTAGACCTGTTAGTCCTAGCTGCTCATAAATAAGGATTTTCCCGGGGTTATTGAGAAGTTACAGGTTTTATTATTATGGCGGCTAGTAGAGAAGCATCTTCTTCAACATCAAATGCAAAACTAAGTTATAAACTCACAAATCCGGAGTCTTCTTCCTCAAAGAGGTTTGATCTCTCAGCAAACCCGCAGAGCATACTAGAAATGATGTGTAGCGAAGACTATCTGAGAGCAGGTGCTACCTTATCATTAGAAGGTGATGATTTACCGCCAAGCGTATTAGCTGTTTGTGGCCAAGGCTTTGTATGGGAAATGCAATCGACTTATTTTGCCAGTAAAACCGATCTGGTTTTTAGAGTACTGAATGATACTTTTTCAGGAGCTCCTCGTTCTACGCTATCTCCCAAACAAGCATTAGGAAAACTAAAAGAACTTTTCGACTCAGATAAACAACAATACAAAATGCTAAACCGAATTTTTAGTGATGAGCACACTTATGATGTTGATGCAATTGAGAATGGACAAACGCCATTATGTGAAGTCCTATCTTCAACCAGTTTTACTGCGGAAAAATTAGCTTATGTTATTGATTTACTCATTATGGCTGGGGCAAACATAGAACTTATTCAGCCAAAAGGAGACATTTTGTTTCGTGCAGCAAGTATGGGCCATTCATTGATTGTTAGACAATTGCTTTTTGTTGGCGCGGATAAGAATACCACACGCGAGGATGGCGGAACACCTCTTTATATTGCTGCACAGCGGGGGCATCTAACAGTGGTTGAAGTTTTGCTTGCTGCTGGAGCAGATAAAAATCTAACTCTCACGGCTGGAGCAACGCCTCTTTATATTGCGGCAGGACAAGGTCATCAAGTAGTGGTTGAGCTTTTGCTTACTGCTGGAGCAGATAAAAATGCAGCCTGCACAAGTGGAGCAACACCTCTTTATATTGCAGCACAAGAAGGTCATCAAGCAGTTGTTGAGCTTTTGCTGGCAGCTGGAGCGGATAAAAATATAACTCGTGTATTTGAAGGAGATAGGCCCATTGAGGCTGCAAGACGAAACAATCATCGGGAAATAGCTTCTTTAATAGAGAATTGGGTTTATCTACCCTCCGTATTATCGTGCTCGTTGTCTTCTACGAGGCCTTATACAACAAATATTAAATTAAACCAATATCTCCATAAATTTTCTCATTTTGATAAAGGAGCAGAGGGTGTGCTTTTGCTTTATCAAAAGATCGCTCAAGAACAAAGATTTTTTCAAATTGAAAAAGAAGTATTACTGAGCTTTGTTGCGAGTTTATTTCAATCTGACTCTATAACAGATGAGGTGAAAAACCACTGTTGGATCATTGTGGCAATGACATTGATAGAACGAATGGCAAAAGATGTATATTCGCAACAATCGCTCATCAGCACTCTAGATTTTTGCATGAAAGGATATTTAATCTTCTCTAAAAATGAAGGCTTTTTGGAAATATTTGAATTTATCCGTGCTCGATTATTCGAGTTATTAAAAAATATCACTCATATAGGACAAAAGACCGTGATATTTAGTACAAGTGCTATTGCAGATTATCAGTTATTAGCAACCATGTTGCTTAATTATCAAGATGAACAATCTGTGGTATTAGCAAAAATAGCGAAAGACGATGCTTCTATTGCAAAGGTTCTTTTAAATTACGATGGAGAAATAGATTCGGAAGTTTGGAATACTGAAGAAGGGCAATTAGCTTTAATCAATTTAGCACAAGCTATCGAGCAAGAGCGTCAAGATTTTCATACAAAACTGGCCAGTGAGAAAGAACGATTAGAAACATTAATCGGCGCGCATGATAAGCAACAGTTAGCAAATAAAATAAATGCGATAACAAGCTTATTAACAACGATAGCTTCTCAGGTTTCAGCACCATCTTCTTCAACGGACACGTCCATAGACCCATCGATGCCACTATTAAAGGTATTGCGAAATTGGGCTAAAGATAATCCTAATCAATATAAAGACTTGATTGAACCGATCAGAGTTCTTTTGCTTCTCGATACGAAAACAAAAGAGATATTCGAAGCACCTTTCCAATCAGTAATAGGACAAGGGTATAAAAAAGCGTATCAAACTATTTTTAATACTCAACAAGAGGAAATAAAAGAAGTATCTCCCAATCATCCAAATTCATTTTTTCATCATCGACAAGTTTTTTCTGGACCTGCAAATTTTGAGTCTGCCTTAATACCTGCAGCAGAGATGACTTACGATTCGGCGCAAAGTGCCACTGAATTACAATTTATTTTGTAACTATGAAGAAGGCTTTCTGGGAATATTAGAAAGATGGGGGTTTAATTGAGGAGTGGTAAAAATATTTACATACACTCAAGAATCTTATATCATCCATCCATCAAAAATTGAGAAATAGATAAAATACAATCATGCCGTTTAATAAAATGCTATCTGCTATCGATCATTTGCTGCCTGCAGTTCGTGGTCATCGTTTCAATACAGAGCTTTTTGCTGGAACGTTGCCGCAAGAAGTTTTTGATTTTTACTTATTGCATGATGCTCCTTATTTATTAAAGGGAGTTTTTCCTGCTCTCACTCATTTATCTCGGCGGCTCGCAAATGAAGAGCAAACACAACTGTTAGTCACTCTCGCTCAAGAAATCACTGATTATGCAAAGTATATTTGTGAGCAGGAGCTGATGCGTCATAACACTGCTCGGAAAAAATTATACTCACCAGCCCTCTTTTCTCATGAAAAGTTTCAACCAATTCCGGTGGTGGCAAACCAGATAGAGTTTTTATTGCATCATGCGGAGCATGAACATCCTGCTGTTGCTATTGCAAGTTTGCTTCCCTGTAATATTCTTTATGTTGATCTGGGGCGCACCTTTCAAGCTGATGATGCGCATCCTAATCATCTTTTTAAAGAGTGGATAAGTTTTTATACTTGCCCGAAGTTTTTAAAATCTACAGAGTCTCTTACCAACTTGATGACTTTATTATACGAGCAAGAGCCTTGTCCCCTGCTACTTGCGCGCATGACTAAAGTTTTTGTTGCTTCAACGGAATTTGAATCAAACTTTTGGGACGCTGCTTATGCGGTCTGTGAAAATAAAGCGGAGCCAAGAGGCTCATCGTCGAGATGTATCATCGCGCCGAGTTAAACGTTCCATGAGAATGCTACACATGCCTTTACAGGTATCACAAATCAAGTGAATGTAAATGATCGATGGAATCCGATACCTATTCCACTTGAAGATGCGAACCTAACGCGCGCCTGAGGTGAGGTCGGTCACCGGAGCTCAGGAGGAGAAAAAACCTCCCCCTCCCCGGTAAAGATATACTTAGAAAGTGCAATCAGTCTATCTAACTTTACAAGCTCTTTGGATGGCTCCTGATCTATTAGGCTGATATACGACCCATTTCCCTCCTTTTTTCTCACACGCGACTTTAGTTTTAATACTCTTATCAAAACCTTGATAATAATTCGCTGCCAAAGCCGCAGGCGCCCCTACTGCTAGTCCACATGCTATAGCAGCACTTATTAATGCAACTTTTGTATTCATAATCTCAAAACTCCTAATTGTTAAGGTTATTTTCAAAAGACCACAAAGAAACCGGCTCACCAGCAATAATTTCCTTGAGGTTATGACTTAGTATAGTTCACGAGCAGAATATGGGCAAATTATAGGCAGTCTTTTCTTGCTAATACCGGAAAGAACACTCCACCGTTCATATTAAATTGCCCTCCTTATTATCGGATACAGAAGGTTGATATTGAATGAATACAATATGCTTTTGTTTGCATCTAACTTTAATTCGCGCGACAATGTCGCCTTGTTTCGCATCATAGGCGACAAACACATTATCAAGGAGTGAATGATGGATACCCTCAGCGTATTACTCTCTCGGGCGCAAATGGCAGTAACTCTGACGATGCATATTATTTGGCCTTCCATTAATATTGGTTTAGCGTTGTTTCTCTGTGTCATGGAAGGAATCTGGTTAAAAACAAAAAATCCTCTTTACCTACGTATTTGCCAATTTTGGATGAGAATTTTTGCGCTTGCCTTTGGGATGGGCGTTGTGTCTGGTGTTGTGATGTCTTATGAATTGGGCACCAACTTTGGACTCTTTACCAATGCGATTGGGCAAGTCTTAGGACCTCTCTTTGTTTATGAAGTGTTAACAGCATTTTTTGTGGAAGCCGGCTTTTTGGGTATCATGCTCTTTGGTTGGAATCGCGTTTCACCGAAAATGCATTTCTTTGCCACCTTCATGGTGATGTTCGGCACCTTTGTTTCGGCGTTTTGGATCATGTCTGCTAATTCTTGGATGCAGTTTCCCACAGGAACCCATCTTGCAGATGGGCAATTCGCTGTCGATAGTTGGTTAGCTGCGATTTTTAATCCCACCTTCTTGCATCGCTTTTTACATATGGTCTTTGCTAGTTATTTAACTTCCACTTTTTTTATTGCTGGTATTTGTGCCTGGTATTTATTAAAAAAACGCAACTTAGATGTCGCAAAAACCTGTTTCTCTTTTGTGATGTGGGCTGCATTGTTATTTACACCGTTGCAAATGTTGGTGGGTGATGATGTGGGCTTAATCGTACACAAATATCAACCATTAAAAACAGCTGCTATGGAAGGCGTGTGGGATACACAAAAAGCTGCGCCTTTAGTTTTATTTGCTTGGCCCGATGCGAAACAAGAAAAAAATCTTTTTAGCATTAGTATTCCTTATGGTGCCAGCCTGCTGAACACCCATCAATTACAAGGTGAGCTCATCGGTTTAAAAAGCGTGCCTGCTGCGGATCGCCCATTCGTCGTTCCTACGTTTTTTGGCTTTCGCATCATGGTGGGAATCGGCGTACTCTTCTTACTCGTTGGTATCTTCGGCGCGTGGTTTCGTTACAAAAAAACCTTGTATGATCACCCTTGGTTTTTACGAGCCTGTGTGCTGATGACACCCTTTGGTGTCATTGCCACCCTCGCCGGTTGGTATACAGCAGAAACCGGGCGGCAGCCTTGGGTCGTTTACAACTTTCTACGTACTGCTGATGGTGCTTCCAGATTGGCGGCGGAACAAGTGGGAGTTTCCCTCTCTATCTTCAGTCTCGTTTATCTGCTGGCCATCAGTTTTTTCCTTTATTACTTTTTAGAGGCTGTGAAAAAAGGCCCGCTGGTGGAGGAAACAACAGAAGAAAAAACCATGCCACCCATCATTGGTTACATGCACACTCAGGGAGAATAAATCATGGAACATGAAATTGTTACTTTTTTGCTGGGCTCTATTCTTAGCTTTGCAATCTTTATGTATGTTTTACTCGATGGCTTTGACTTAGGCGTCGGTATTTTGTTTCCCTTCGTGACGACTAATGAACATCGCAAAACCATGGTAGCTGCTATCGTGCCGGTGTGGGATGGTAATGAAACATGGTTGGTATTAGGCGCAGCAACACTCTATGGCGCATTTCCTGTCGCATACAGCACTATTTTACCCACCGTGTATATGCCTATCATTATCATGCTAGCGGCTTTGGTGTTTCGCGGGATTTCCTTTGAATTTATGGCGCATTCGAAAAAAACCTTGCGACTGTGGCAATCCTTCTTTTGCATGGGTTCTGCCGTTGCAACCTTTTGCCAAGGATTAATATTGGGAACGTTTGTTCATGGTTACTCCGCTAACACGTTAGCTACCTCCACAGCGTATCATTGGCTAACACCTTTCAATATCACCACTGGCATTGCTGTCATGTGTGGTTATGCCTTATTGGGATCCACTTGGATGTTACGAAAAACAGAAGGTGTGCTACAAGAAAAAATGTATTCTTTTGCAAAAGCAACCGCGATTTTAGTGTTTTTGTTTATGGTTGTCATCACACTATGGACACCGCAAGTGGACATTAATATTGTCACCCGTTGGTTTTCTATACCGAACATTTATTTGTTAATGCCTCTACCTTTGCTCACACTGGTTTGCTTCGCATGGTTATGGCGACAACTTAATTCACGTGTAGAGAAAACACCTTTTTATTTGAGCATGTTAATTTTCTTATTTGCTTATGTCGGGCTGGCAATGTCTGTGTGGCCTTTTATCATTCCCCACATTGTCACCGTCTGGCAAGCGGCAGCACCGCTGAATTCGCAATTATTTATTTTGTGCGGCTTGCTGGTGTTAGTTCCCGTGCTCTGCATTTACACGGCTTATGCTTATCATGTCTTTAGAGGAAAAACCAATGCTGAAGAGGACCACTATTAATGATGCGCTTATCACTAAAATCAAAAACAAAGCAATGGGCATGGTTTTTCGGATTATATCTTTGCAGCATTTTAATCTTAGGCTCTTTTTTTATTGTGGCTCATCTCATTACAGGACATTAGATCTGGTATCCGCCGATTGCTTCACCGTTGAAAGAGGCAATGCAACAAATGCCGCATTTGGTAGCCTATTGTGATGAAATGAAACAACGTTATTTTTCGGGTTTGGACAACAAATAAACAAAGAGTGACATCTTTTTAGCAATTTCATCTTCTTTTTTCAGTATGCTGTCTTTTTTTTGGAAAAGATTCACCCTATTGCTTGCGGTGTATTCAATCTTGTATTAAATTACGGCAAATTATTGAAGTGAGGTTTTAAGCCATGCCAGATGCTATAGACTCTTTCCGACAGTCTGAAGCACTTGCTCGAGTTTATGTCTCACATGCATTAACAGTTGCCCATTCACACTGGCTGGGATATCGGCTTATTGCAAAGAACGAACAAAAAGCCTGGAAATATTTTCAACACCTCGTGTTAAAAATTGAAATTGCAGAAGCAATGCCTGTCGCTGAAGAGCCTGATGAAGAACAGGGATTACACTCTTCTTATTTCACTCTTATAGAAGAGCTTGAATTGCTCAAAATTAAAAAAGAGCTCCTTGAGTTTTACGCAAAAATTTATTGCGAGCTAGAGGACTATTTTAGAAAGCGTCGGACGCAAGACAAAGAGTTTTTTGAACATTGCATTGCTAGACTTAACACCGACAATGCTCGACGCTGCTTTGATCGATTCCTCACATTTTCTGGTCTTGCAGAGCATATGGTGACATTAGCAGCTTTAGTGATCGACAGTGTCATCGATGTATCAACCTGGTATTCCGGCTTAGATGCTGCACACAAACTGCGTATCATGGATGCCGTCAAGGCGATGCGAATGGTTTCAGCAGTTTTTTCTCTTGTCATCGCCTTAGCGATTTTAGCGGATGTGATGCTCTGCCTCAGGGATACAACGCTCAGCCTATATCAAGAGCAGGAACCACTCACATGGTCGCTGATATTAAACACTTTTTTCAACATGCTCATTGCTGAAAACCGCCACTATCGTCTGATTAAACATACGGTGTTGCTCATAACATCGATTCTCGGTCTAATATTTCCTCATCTTGCTGCACCGTTAGCCGTTGTCTTTTATGTGACAGTTCTCACGATTTTTCTTATTAAAAGCTATAAAGAAGTTCAAACCATCTCGCAAAAAGAAAAATTTGTGGAGCAGGAGTTAGAAGCTACTACTTACGAAATTGAGAGCCTTCGCCAGAAGTTGAATGACAATCCTAACGATACTCATTCACTCTGCGCATTAGAACAAGCTCTCCATACAAGAGAACGTTTAAAGGAACAACTAACACAACTTTCTCAGGCAAAAGAAAAAGCAGAAAATACACGAGATGTCATGATCGGCTTGATTCTACTCATGGCAGTTGGTGGTGCATTAGCAGTTTCCCTACCACTCATTGGCACCAGCTTATTACTGACCGTCACGTTAGTCATCATTCTGTATCAGGCGCGGCAAAAACAAACGACAAAGGAAGAAGAGTTTATACCTATTAAAGCTAAAGCACCTCGTGGGCTAGGTTTCTTTGACTCTCCTCAATCTTCTGACAGTGACATCCCTTCTCAATCTTCAGATAGTAATCTTTCTTTTCAACCACGGCTACGCTTGAGCTTGACCCAATAAACTGCGAATACTTGTTTCCACGTCTTGCATTAATTCATCTCGCTGTTTGCGGGTATAGTTGCGAGTATCAATGGGTTTGCCAATATAAATATCGACGTGTTCTTTAATATTAAAATCCCACGTATCCGGTGGCAAAATAGCGCCAGAGCCTTTGAGCCCCACCGGAATAATGGTAGCACCCGTTTCCATCGCAATCATAAATCCACCCTTTTTAAAAGGTAGTAATTCTCCAGTCCGCGTGCGAGTACCTTCAGGTGCAATCCAGGGCATGATACCCGTTGCCATCTTTTCCTTAGCAATGGCTAAATCACGAATGGCTTGGCGTCGGTCATCACGATCCACCACCATGATTTCTCCCGCTTTCATTGCGGCACCCCAAATGGGCACTTTGAATAATTCTTTTTTTGCAATCATACGCAATCCCTTTGGAAAGGTTAAAAACAATAAAGGAATATCATAATGGCTCGCATGGTTACTCATCACCACGTAGGAGTGCTGTGGTTCAATTTCCACATTTAACGGGTTATGGATCGTATAAGACACTTGAGGATAAGACAACATCCGCGAACCCCAGATGATCCGTTGCCGATCAAACCATTCACGGGTCATGGTGCCAAAGGTATTTTTTAATAAAACTTTGGAAGAAATCCAAAACGTCGTCCACAAAGAACGAACCATGATGATGGCACGCTGCAATTTATTAGCCTTCATGAAGACTCCTCAATCATTATTCTTACTGGGGGATTATCAAAAGGGGGAGACACGCTCCCCCTCGATGACAAGCACTACTTTTTGTGGCAGTAGTCTCTCATAACAATAGGGAATTCCCAAGAGGAATTCCTCTCAAACTCAATAGAACCAAGCCGTCAAAGTCACGATGGCAATGAATGCTAAGACAATCACTAAACTTCGATCCACTAAACTAATGGTTGAAAGTTCTAAACCTTCAGGTGATTCATCTTCAACGACATGCAACGCACCCAACCCACATTTTGCGAGAAATGCTTGATTATTTTCAGGTCCTGTCAATAACTGACTCCACCACACACCAAAGCAACCAGGGAAAGAACCTGCTAGTGCATAAATCAATGCGGTTACTCGCACAGGGATCCAATCAAGCAATGACAAGCATGTATTAATCATCGATTGATACGGCGTTGCTAAACTTGAATCGCTTTCACTTTCTGCCGCTAACAGGGAGAAAGATTTATAGAGCACTACGCCAAAGGCACCCAATAGCAAATACCAAAACAACATAGCAAACAAGTTACTATTCGCTAAGGTTAAAATATGTTTTGCAATGAATTGCGGTAAGTTCTCAGGTTGACGACCATGGGATTTGATCAATCCTAACTCTTTTACTGCCTTCAAACGTTCTGCAGAATCTTTACTTTCTAAATAAGAAGCAAAGACCGCCTTGAAGTTGGCAGGGCCTAAGCAGTAGACCAACACCACGAAACTAAATAAATAACCTAAAACGCCGTGCAACACATGATGAAAGATGCATTGCAATATCAGTGTCACCAGTAAAATAGGAACTACCCAGCACGCCACCGGCAAACCATCTCGCCATAGCACTGTTTTACCAAGGTACTGTTGTATTTTACCCAGATACGTAGAAAACCAATGATAATTTCGCACGATTTCACTAATCTTTGTGAATCGATCCATTGCTAGAGTCGCTAAGATAATAATTAACTGCATAATTCCTCGCTCATTAATTGATTTAAATACGTCCAATCAAACCACGGACCCGGATCTGTCTTTCGACCCGGAGCCACATCAGAGTGACCCACAATCCTCTTTTGTGTAATCTTAGGATAGTTCAGTATCAGTTGTTTTAACACTTTCATCAATACTTGATACTGGCAATTTTCAAATGGTAAATCATCACAACCTTCCAACTCAATACCTATTGAGAAATCATTGCAGTTCTCCCTTCCTTCAAATTGAGAAACTCCCGCATGCCACGCTCGTAAATGAAAAGGAACGCACTGAATTAATTCGCCATCGCGACGAATAAACAGATGCGTGGATACTTTTAAGTCAATCAGCTCTTGGTAAGCTTCATGGGCTGTGATATCTAACCGATTCAAAAAAAGATCTATCACATCCGGGCCACCGAATTGGTTAGGAGGTAAACTGATGTTATGCAACACCACCAAATCAATGTCCGTTCCCTCCGGGCGTTGATTATAATTCGGTGAAAATTCATAGCGACAAGGTGTTAACAAACCGTGCTTTATCATCGCCAACTCCTAATCTCGCCGCATTCGATCTGAAAACGCCATGGGCGTCGGGTATTTCAAAACGACAATATAAGAAGATGCGACAAAGGTAAGAATAGTTGTCGCTTGTATCAAATAAGACGCTGACGCACTGATCAAACTAATTTCTGCAGCCAAGTATGCCACTAACAATGAAAATTCACTCACTTGCCCGAGTCGCACCCCTACTTCCCAAGCAATATGTTTTGTCTCTTTGCTGTGATGCAGCAAATACCGAAAGGTAATAGGTTTTAAACCCAACACCAGAGCTGTCAGCACTAAGGCCGGCAACCACACCACGTGAATATACTGCAAATTAAAACTTGCACCGATGGAAAAGAAAAACATGACTAAGAAAAAATCGCGCAAGGGTTTTAAACTTTCTGATATATACAATGCGATAGGACTGGCTGCAATGGATACGCCCCCAATAAACGCGCCAATTTCCTCTGACAATCCGACTAAATGCGCCAATTCTGCAAATCCGAGACACCAACCAATCGACAGTAAGAACACATACTCTTGCACACGGTCATAACGACTTAACAATTTAACGAGCACAAAACGTTCGAGTAAAAGTGCCACTATAAACAAACTAGGAAATGCAAACAGTATCAGCCCAACATCCCATAAATTAAAACTATTACCACCTGCGCCATGCAACAGCAATAAAACAAAAATAGCGATAATGTCTTGCATCAACAGCACGCTGATCATCACTTCCCCAGTGTGTTGGTGATGCAAAATAGTGGTGGGCAATAATTTTAATCCGATAATGGTGCTAGAAAACATCATCGCAGCGCCAATCACCAGACTGTCCACCTGATTGAAACCAAATAATTGCGCTAATCCATAACCTATCGCAGCGAAAACCAATGAGCTCACTAAAGCAATCCATGTCACTTTTCGCAACATGTGCCACAAATTTTGTGGATGCAAATTCAAACCCAATAAAAATAAGAGGAAGATAATCCCAATATCCCCGGTTTGCTTAATCACCTCAGCATCTGAGACCCAGCCTAAACCCCAAGGACCTAAGATCACCCCCAACAGCATATAGACCACTAATAAAGATTGACGCGTCATCAACGCAGCTGTTGCTAGCAGGGCTGCGCCCGTAAAGATCAAGAACATAGAAAAAACAATGGTATCGCCTAACATTTGCCACCTTTAAAAAGGTTGAGAGAATGACGCCTATAATAACAGTCTCTGAACAGCTTAGAAATAAGTTTATGCCGCTCACGCGGGAACGACAGATTGAGAAAATTTTGTTCTTTTTAGTGACTGCCCGAGGTAACCTCGGGCCAGGCTTGCAACCGAGTGGAAAATCCACCCTTCTAAGAATCTCTTATTCTATGAGGCGCATTGGGACGATGTAATCATGCTGGTCGTAATAGACCCCGGGACCCCGTGGAACAACTTTCAAATGCACTGATCATATGAATGGCCGCTTTGACGTAATATGTGTTTTATGTAAAAATTCGACTCACAAAAATATTCAAACAGTAGGAATTAACCAAGTTACTAATTCTGAATAAGCAGATATACCGCTCGCCAATGAAGATGCGAGTTTTGGACGTGGATACAAGCAGGATATCCTTTTATTCGATGCTGCGCCCGACCTGAAGTCGGGCTTGCAATTAGCTGTTCATCTAAAATGAAATTTAACAATAAGGACTTTACACCAATGACCACTAACTACTCTATTGGATATTTAACTGGTTTAATTCATGAATTACGTAATCTCTCCAAAGAAACCGAATGGGTTGAGTTTAAGCACAATAATTCAAAACCCGAAGAAATTGGTGAGTACATATCAGCACTTGCTAACTCCGCAGCATTACAAGAAAAACCTCATGCCTATCTGTTATGGGGCATTAATGATAAAACACTCGATATTGTTGGCACAACATTTAAACCAAGTACTACAAAAATAGGTGAAGAAGCTCTAGAAAATTGGTTATTGCGTCAGTTAGAACCAAAAATTCATTTTCATTTTTTTGAGTTCACTGCTGATAATCATCCCGTTGTTCTTATGGAAGTTGATGCAGCTTATCGGCATCCCGTTAAATTCAAAAATGAAAGTTTTTTTCGACTGGGCTCTCATAAGAAAAAATTAAAAGAATTTCCTGATAAAGAACGCAGGTTGTGGCGCATCTTTGATAATGCTACTTTTGAAAAAGACATTGCTCTTCAATATATATCTTCAGAAAAAATTTTTGATTTGTTGGATTACTCTAGTTATTTTAGATTACTAGAGATACCTATGCCGGATGGTCATTCAGCTATTTTACATTCTCTGCAACAAGAGCGACTTATTCAGAAAAATAAAGCTGGACACTGGGATATAACCAATCTTGGTGCAATTCTCTTTGCAAAAAACTTAGAAAATTTTCCTGATCTTAAACGAAAAACATTACGCATTATTCAATACAAAGGCAAAGGTCGCATAGAGACATTGCGTGAATCTCTTTTTACTAAAGGTTATGCTGCTGGATTCCAAGAGTTCATACAACTCGCTCTAGCACTTGTTCCCTCTAATGAACTTATTGGTCAAGCACTACGTGAAACAAAACCCATGTATCCAGAACTAGCTGTACGCGAGCTCATGGCTAATATGCTTATTCATCAGGATTTTTTTGCCTCCGGTACTGGCCCCATGGTTGAAATTTTTGATGACCGAATGGAAATAACTAATCCTGGATTACCATTGGTCGAAACAGATCGCTTTTTGGATACCCCTCCTATATCACGAAATGAAGAACTAGCCTCTCTCATGCGCCGGTTTGGCATTTGTGAAGAACGCGGTAGTGGCATTGATAAAGTGGTTCTTCAAACTGAAATCTATCAATTGCCTCCTCCATTATTTGAAATAACCGATGCCCATACGCGTGTTGTCCTATTTGGGTATAAAAGCTTTAAAGATATGGACAAAGGAGAACGCGTTTGGGCATGTTATCTACATGCATGTTTGCACTATGTGCAAAGAGATTTTATGACTAATACATCTCTACGAAAACGTTTCGGTATAGAGGATAAAAATAGTGCTATGGCATCAAGAATTATTAAAGATACACTTGCAGCTGGGCGCATTCACGTATATGACAGCACCGTAGGTAATAAATCCAAAAAATATCTCCCCTCTTGGGCAAAATGAGAAATATTTGTTTGACGGGTGTTTGATTGAAAGGCGTTAAAAAGATAACGCTATAATGATAAATTCAATTAATTCAACAGGTTGTACTTATGCTTTTGTTTGATTAATTAGAGAGGTCTTTAAATAGATGGAAAATAAAGATAAGGATTATAGATTCAGTTAACCCCCTGTTTGTTCAAAAATTTAAAAAAAAGCTCCCTTTTTTACCACTGTTTAAGCTTCGCTTAATCTTTGTACTATAGACTTATGATCATTGGGCTGTCCTTCTCTCATCGAGGGAATCGCACAGAATATAAAAATAAATTCAGATTTTCGGGGGATTGTATGGATATGAATATGGGAGCCAGAGCGCACGATTTATCAGTTGCGCCACACAATGAGTTTCTTAACAAAAAAGCGGCCTATGTTTATTACACCGTCTTTCAATTGCCTGACCCAGCTAAATACTTTAATGAATATAAAAAATCGCTGCTGAGCCCAGAGGATTTTCTTTCGAAGTGTTTGCTTTCTGCGGCACGCATGAATGAGCGAAACATTTTAGATCCCTCTGAAGCAAATGCTCGTTTTTATTTTTCAGACAAAGCTAAAGCGCAAAGCTATCGCATTCCGCACACCTTTAATCAATTGCCCAGTGTTTTCTTTGATGCACCGGATGCCTGGGTGGGAATCATTGGCTTGCAAGTTTATCGTGATGAAAAACCTGAAGTGAAAGGTTTCCATCAGCGTTCTGTTGCATTAAAAGATATTTTCAATCGCAACCGCGTTACACAATTATACGTCGCTGAGCATTACCCTTCTCTCGATTTTCTCGGTCACGATAAGGCGATCCCTATCGATGCGCCAAACAATAGCTTCCGGCAAATTGAAATTGATTTTTAAGGGTATACATACCTGTCGGTGCCATTAAAATCCGTGCGTGTAAACTCTACGCGTTCTCGATTGGCAATGCAGTGCCAAGTTTGATGATGAAAGGTTTGCCGAGCATTTTTCTTATGAAAAACCTTAGGGGTAAAAGCTGCAATGTTACACCCCTCTTCAGCGGTTCGTGCAGAATAAAAGACAAAAGCTTCAACCTGTGCTGCACGCATGGATGCACCTAAGGTTTGGCTATGATCATAGGAATCTTTCGCACAAATCAGTTCTCGATGTTGATTAAAAGGTGATTGCCTTAAATCAATACCCAGAGGCGTTTTCAGCCATGCTTGAAATGCTGTGAGCAATACATCAACGTAACCCAACTCAGCCATTGTATCTTTCAAAAATAAACGTCGATAATAGGCGACCTCAGCTAATGCTGTTTTAAACTCCATAGCGCCATACCATAATGATGGTTCAAACAGGCATCCAAAACGCGAGCCATATTTTAAAGGAGGATAACGAAAGGGTGTAAAAATTAAATATTCTGACACTTGATCAACCGCTGGTTTAGAGTCTTCAAGTAATGATTCTAAAATATCGTGCTCTTCCGCCGTATCAACCAAATCGCGAGTACTTAATACATGTTGTGCTTCAACGATACGCCACGGTTGTAAATCAAGAGCGGTTACATAATTTTCGCCCTGGCAAGCTTGCCAAATATTCACACTTTACCTCGCATAGCATCAAGATAATTAACCACCTCAACCAATCCCGTTACTGTTTTGATCTGCTCCAGCGGAGTTTTACCAAAATATTGATGTTCGCTGGTGAGCCACAGCTTGGCTTTATCATGATGATTGCCTAACAAGGCATTTAGGCTGCGATAAAGTCGCAATAATAACAAGGCTAATTCACCTTCCTTAGTATCTGGATAAATCTTCTGCTTGCCTTGATGCAATCGGGTGGACCCCGCTGTACTGATACCCAGAATAAGACTCAACTCTTTGCCGCTCAGGTCATATAAACAAGTCATATTAATCAGGGCCTTAGTTAAAACAACCGCCTTCTCTTCTCGCTCAATCTTAGGTGACGTTTTCTGCATGGCTTCATCTCCAGTTACATATGTAATTATATGTGTAAATTATTACATATGCAACTTTTAGCCGCTCTTGAGTCTTCGTTGCCATCATAGAACGCCTCCTATAAAATAGGTTTTTTCGATCAATAGGATATTGACGCACCATGACAACTCTTCATCATTCTATCAGCGCTCCTACCGGTACTAAGCTTCAAACAAAATCATGGCTTACAGAAGCGGCGCTACGCTTATTGATGAATAATTTAGATCCTCACGTGGCGGAAAAACCCGATGATTTAATCGTGTATGGAGGCATTGGCCGTGCTGCACGCAATTGGGAATGTTATGACAATATCATATGTTGCTTAAAAGCATTAGAGGCGGATGAAACTCTGCTTGTGCAATCCGGTAAACCCGTAGGTGTGTTTAAAACCCATATCGATGCGCCACGTGTCTTGATTGCCAATTCTAATTTAGTACCACACTGGGCAACCTGGGAAGTTTTTAATGAACTCGATCGCAAAGGCTTGATGATGTACGGTCAAATGACTGCGGGCTCTTGGATTTACATCGGCAGCCAAGGCATCGTACAAGGCACCTACGAAACGTTCATGGCGATGGCACAACAACATTTTCAAGGCAGCTTATCCGGCCGCTGGATTTTAACGGCGGGACTTGGCGGCATGGGCGGTGCTCAACCACTCGCAGCGACGATGGCCGGCGCTTCTATTCTTGCTGTCGAGTGTGATCCAACGCGCATACAAAAACGCTTAGCCACTGGTTATTTAGATCATCAAACAAATTCTCTCGAGGAAGCGCTACAGTTAATTGAAAAACACATTTCTTTAAATCAACCAATTTCCATTGGATTGTTAGGCAATGCTGCTGAAATTTATCCAGAACTTTTACGTCGTGGCATTATGCCCGACATCGTCACTGATCAAACCAGTGCTCATGATCCTTTAAATGGTTACTTACCACGTGACTGGACTCTCGACCATGCAGCCGCTATGCGCCAAAAAGATTCGGCCGCTGTGATTGCCGCTGCGAAGGCATCGATTGCAGAAGAAGTAGAAGCCATGCTGGGCTTTTATCGCAAGGGCATTCCTACTGTCGATTATGGTAATAACATTCGACAAATGGCTTATGAAACTGGCGTACAAGATGCCTTTGCATTTCCAGGTTTTGTGCCTGCCTATATCCGTCCGTTATTCTGCCGTGGTATTGGTCCCTTTCGTTGGGTTGCTCTTTCTGGCGATCCTGAAGATATTTATAAAACCGATGCGAAAGTAAAAGAGTTGATTCCTGATCACCCCTCTTTGCATCGTTGGCTGTACCTGGCGCAGAAAAAAATTGCCTTTCAAGGATTACCTGCGCGCATTTGTTGGTTAGGATTAGGCGAGCGCGCGAAGGTAGGTTTAGCTTTCAATGAAATGGTCAAGCGCGGCGAATTAAAAGCACCTATTGCCATTGGCCGTGATCATTTAGACTCCGGCTCCGTTGCAAGTCCTAATCGTGAAACAGAAGCAATGCGTGATGGATCGGATGCTGTTTCCGATTGGCCATTGTTGAATGCATTATTGAATACCGCCAGTGGCGCTACCTGGGTCAGTTTGCACCACGGCGGTGGTGTCGGCATGGGATTCTCTCAACACGCAGGATTCGTCATTGTAGCCGATGGCACTGACGCTGCCGCAGCTCGATTAGAACGAGTACTCACGAACGATCCCGCCACTGGCGTCATGCGTCACGCAGACGCAGGCTATGAAGAAGCCATTGAATGCGCCCATGAGCAACATTTAAATTTACCGTCTGTTTGAGGGTATATTAACTCTCCAGATCTTAGCGCGCCGAGGTTTAGGAAGAGCGATGAGGCGTTTGCCCGTGATGAAAACTAAAGGATGGCATAACATCAAATTCTTTTTCCGCGCCCAATCCTAGGCAACCTGCCTTATTATTAGAACCACTACAGTGCTCTGTTTCCAAAGCCACAGACGAACCTGGTGTTGTTACAGAAGCCCCGGGTGTAGCAGATAATGCACCGAGATTCATATGAGGCACCGTTGGATCTTCAGAAAAAGCAAACCCAGCAGTTGCTACCATGAGTAATAAAAAACTAGTTAATAATTGTTTCATCGTATTCTCCAAAATAAACCTCTTAACAGTAGGCGCCATTTATACCCATTTCACTTGAAGATGTAAATGCATCTTTAAGTGCTCCACCAGAATGGGGAGTTATTTGTGCTTTGTCGGCCACTATGCCTTCTTCGTGGTACGAACCAACTGATGCCAATAAATGAGAGCACCGATGAGCATCCAGCCCAAAAATCGTAGCCAGGTTACCCAAGGTAAATAGAACATTAAATATAGGCAAAAGAAAATCCCTAAAGCAGGTAATAGATAACCACCCGGTACTTTGAAAGGACGCTCTAATTCAGGATGGGAATAGCGCATGGTAATAGTACCTAGGTTAACTAGCAAAAAGGCCGCTAAGGTACCAATGTTTACCATCTCGGTGATAAGACCAATGGGTAAAAATGCTGCTACAAGTGAAACTAAACTTCCCACCAGTAAAATAATCCGCGTCGGTGTTTTAGTGCGAGAACTTACATGAGCAATACTTGCGGGTAACAGTTTATCGCGTGACATGGCTAACATGACACGAGACAATCCGTAGAACATCACTAACATGACCGTGGTTAAACCAGCCAGAGCACCTATGGCAATCAAGCTTGATGCCACATTGTAACCCAAGGTTAATAATACATTTGCCACTGGAGAGGCGGTATTCAACGTCGCATAGGGCACAACCAAGGTTAACAATCCTGATACGATGATATAGCACACCGTACAAACAATCAGGGATGCGATGATTCCGCGCGGCATATCTCGTTGTGGATCTTTCGCTTCCTCTGCTGCTGTGGAAACGGCATCAAAGCCAATATAAGCAAAAAAGATAAGTGAGGCACCACTAACAATGCCATTCCAACCAAAAGGTAGGAAATTATTCCAATGACTCCATTCAACATGGCGAGATGCAATCGCAATAAATAAAGCAATGGTGGCCAACTTCACAAACACAATGATGGTATTAAAACGAACGCTGGCTTTAACACCCAACGCCAACAAGCCCGTCAACGCCAAAACAATCAACATCGCCGGTAAATTAATCCAACCGCCTTGATAAGGTGCCTTCACTAAATGCTCAGGCAGGGTAACTCCTAATACTTGCAAAATATCCAAGCTATAAGAAGACCAACCAATGGCCACCGCAGAGACAGAAATTCCATATTCTAAAATAAGATCCCAACCGATAATCCAGGCAAATACTTCGCCGAATCCAGCAAAGGCATAACCATAAGCACCACCACAACCACCGATCGCCGCTGCAAGTTCAGCATAGGACAATGCAGAAAATAAACAGGCCATGCTGGCTAATACAAAGGATAAAATAATAGCTGGCCCAGCTTGCGTCGCTGCAGCAACACCCGTCAGAATAAAAATCCCCGCACCAATGATGGCGCCAATACCGAGCAAGGTTAAATCAAAAGCACTTAAACAACGCACCAAATGCTGGTGGGGCATCAACTCGCCCAATGTATCTTTGATCATTTTTCTACGAAATAAACGAGTTTTAATGGAAACTCTCATGAATATCATCCCCTTGCAGTGAATTATTTGCTAAACATTGATTTAAGCACACTTTCACCCAAAAAGTTAAAAAGGTGAAGGTGATATCGATGCCGCCGGAGCTTCTAATGTCAAAGAATGGAAGAATGTATCCCAATTGAATTTATTTTTTTCTTCTTTGTTCTTATTGTAGGCATCGATCAGCGCCATTGTACCAGAAGAAAGCACATCTTTTAATAGAAAATGAGATTTAAATGTTTCAAGCCAACAAGGAGCCTCGATATTAAGAGATTTTTGAAAAGTAACTTCATAGAGATGTTCAATCATCACTCGATTGTTATACAACAATCCATATAACTTACTGCCACCCCATCTGTCAGGAAGCGGGTTAGTCCGCAAGAAACCGTTAGTATAATCCGCGTTTATGGATTGATAAATAGTTGCATAGGCAGCTACTAACTGGATTATGACTTGATCTAAAGATCCCTGCGATGCCGAGACTCTTTTTAATTCTGTCTCTCCATGTTCACAAAGCAGCTCTAAAAATTTTACTTGTTGAGCCCGCTTTGAGCCACCCTCCGGTAACTTTTTGTAATCATCAATAATTTTCTTAATGACCTTGATAAACGGCGTCAAAGAATCTCTCAAGCGTTGTGCAGGTTCTGGTGACGTGGGTGGCATTGGAAAAGATGGGGCTGGCGCACCAATGTTCCAAAAACGCGGCCCCGGCGGCGCACTGCGACTGGGAGATGTACACCCAGCTAAAGGAGGCGTGCTATAAGTAATTGGCTGCGAACGAATCATGAATGGTGGCGTACTACTAGGAGAGATACCATAAAAACTAGGAGAAAGGCTTGGTTGCACAAATTGCTCCATTTCTTTGTCTATGCTACCAAAACTCTCATGACTCCGATCTGACGCCATCTATTTTATCCCTCATCAACAATAAGATGCGCTAATCCTCCTCCACCAATGACATTAGCGACGCATTGCCGCCCGCTGCCGTGGTATTGATAGATAAGGTCCGCTCCGTACACAATCTAAATAAATAATGAGGACCACCAGCCTTAGGACCTGTGCCTGACAACCCTTCGCCACCGAAAGGTTGCACACCTACTACTGCGCCGATCATATTACGGTTCACATAAGTATTCCCCACTCGCAACCCTTCCACAATTTGTTGAACGGTCGTTTGAATTCTCGAATGTATTCCCAAAGTTAAACCATATCCGGTATTATTTACTGCGTCAATCACCTCTGGTAATTGTTGTGAAGAATAACGAATAACATGCAGAATCGGTCCGAAGACTTCTCGTTTTAACATCGACAAACTTGCAATTTCATACGCTGTTGGTGGAATAAAAAAACCTTTCTGTGTTTCTTTCGGTAAAGCCACTTGATATAACAAAGTACCTTCTCGTTTCAATACATCCAAATGTTGCTGCAACATGTTCTTCGCATCTTCATCAATCACGGGCCCAATATCAGTAACCAACAATGCTGGGTCTCCTACGTGCAACTCTGCCATTGCGCCCTGTAACATTCGCAACACTTTATCTGCAACTACATCTTGTACGAACAACACACGCAATGCAGAACAACGTTGACCTGCGCTACCAAAAGCAGAACGAATCACATCCACCACTATTTGTTCTGGTAATGCACTGGAGTCGACAATCATCACATTCTGGCCGCCAGTTTCTGCAATAAAAGGCACGATCGGACCTGGTCGGTGTGCCAAGCTTTGCGAAATACTACGCGCAGTTTCAGTAGAGCCAGTAAACATGACACCTTTCACGCGTGGATCAGCGACTAACGCTGCACCCACGACTTCACCGCGTCCCGGTAAATATTGTAATACTTGTGGTGGAATACCTGCTTGATGAAATAACTGAACGGCTAGCGCTGCAATTAATGCTGTTTGCTCTGCGGGTTTTGCGATAACTGGATTACCTGCCACTAAGGCAGCACTCACTTGTCCTAAGAAAATCGCTAAGGGAAAATTCCACGGACTAATACAACACATCACACCTCGTCCATGTAAACTCAATTGATTCAGTTCACCCGTAGGACCTTGCATCACTTGCGGTGTTGCAAAATGTTCGCGTGCTTGTGCTGCATAGTAACGACAGAAATCAACCGCCTCACGCACTTCAGCCACAGCATCAGGTAAAGTTTTCCCAGCTTCGCGCACCGCCATGGCCATGAGTAATGCGTGATGCTGTTCCATTAAATTGGCCATGTTATCTAAACATTGCGCGCGGGTTTCCACCGGTGTTGCATCCCAACTAGCTTCTGCAGCTGTTGCAATGTCCAAGGCGCGTGTGACATCTTCGGCAGTTGCTAGGGTAACTTGCCCAACAATACGTTGTGTATCGGCCGGATCTCTCACGGGTTGTGGTGCATCGGTTCGCATGACGCCATCAATGATTGGTCCTGCTTGCCACTTACCTGTCACCGCCTGTTGCATCTCTTCTTTCAATGCACTTAAAGTTTGCCAATTACTAAAATCTAATCCTTTAGAGTTAGCGCGAGAGTGGCCATACAAATTAATGGGTAATGCAATGCCTGGATGTGTTTTTTGCACGTAACCTTCCACTTGTGCTACCGGATCCACAATCAATTGTTCAATCGGTTGTGACGCATCCACAATGCGATTAACAAAGGAACTGTTCGCACCATTTTCTAATAAACGACGCACTAAATACGCTAATAAATCTTCATGGCTACCAACGGGCGCATAAATACGACATGGATGATTAAAAGGTTCTTTACCCACTATTTCATCATACAAGGGTTGTCCCATGCCGTGTAAACATTGAAACTCAAAATCACGACGCACACCCACCATTTCTAAAATGGCTGCCACACTATAGGCATTATGGGTCGCAAACATCGGATAAAAAGCAGGACCATAATCTAAAATCGTTTTAGCACAGGCCAAGTAAGAAACATCGGTGTTACTTTTGCGAGTAAACACTGGATAGCCAGCAAAGCCAGACTCTTGGCTTACTTTAATTTCTGAATCCCAATAAGCACCTTTGATCAAACGAATCATAATGCGTCGTTGATAGCGTTTTGATAAATCAGCTAACCAATGGATCACCGGCAACGCGCGCTTTTGATAAGCTTGCACTGCTAAACCAAAACCTTCCCAACCATTTAATGCAGGATCAGAAAACACTTTTTCAATCACATCGAGAGATAAATCTAAACGATCGGCTTCTTCGGCATCGATGGTCAATCCGATATTTTGTTCTTTAGCGGCGACGGCTAACTTTAATAAACGTGGTACTAAGTGGGCGAAAACGTCGTCGCGTTTTGCAAATTCATAACGTGGATAAAGTGCCGATAATTTAATAGAAACTCCAGGACCAGCAATCACCCCCGCACCATTCGAGGCGCGACCGCTGACTTCAATGGCATGATGATAAGCTTGGCAATAACGCTCTGCATCTGCTTCAGTACGAGCAGCTTCGCCTAACATGTCATAGGAATAACGATAACCTTGTTTCTCGAGTGACACGGCTCGCTTCACTGCTTCTTCAATGGTGCGTCCCATCACAAATTGCTTACCTAAAATTTTCATAGCATAGCTAACGGCATTACGGATCAATGGATCACCGCCGCGCTTCATTAAGCCTTTTAGCGATGATGTCATTTGTTTTTCAGACAAGCCGCTCCATTGATAAAAACGACCCGTTAACATCAAGCCCCACGTCGCCGCATTCACAAACATAGAATGGCTTCTTCCTGCGTGTTCTTGCCAATTTGCCATAGCAACTTTATCTTGAATCAAACGATCGGCGGTTTCTTTATCAGGGATACGCAATAAGGCTTCTGCTATACACATCAACGCAATGCCTTCTTCCGTGGATAAATCATACTGATGTAAAAAGGCATCTAGGCCGGTACTACTCAAACGCTTAGCACGTACTTTTTCGACTAAACCATAAGCTGTCGTTTTAATACGTTGTAAACTGGTTTCTGGTAAGGTTGCTAGCGGCAACAATTGCTGCAAACATTGCACTTCATCCATGCGATACATATCCGTCATCGCTTTACGTAAAGGATGTTGCTCTTCGATCGAATCCTTACAAATCATGGGCGTTGATGTCATGGTTATCCCCTTATTGTTACTGCTATGAAAAACAAAAATTGAATTTCTAAAGAAAGGACAAAGAAGTGCCTTCTCCCCTTGAGGGAGAAGGTGCCCAACGGGCGGATGAGGGGTATTCCAATTCAGGTAGAATACTTTAATGAAGTAACCTATTTAGATACCCCTCATCCGGCCTTCGGCCACCTTCTCCCTCAAGGGGAGAAGGCACTTCTTTGTCTTTCCCTTAGAAATTCAATATCTGATCTATTTACAAATTACACTTCGCCAATAATTCGCACTTCGTGCTCTAAGCTAACGCCATGCTGTTGCTTTACGGTTGCTTGCACATAGGCTATCAGTGCTTCAATATCTTTTGCTGTGGCATTATTTTCATTAATAATAAAATTAGCGTGCTTCGGCGACACTAAAGCGCCACCAATGCGATGTCCTTTTAAACCACAGGTTTCAATTAACCGTGCAGAATAATCATTGGGCGGATTTTTAAAAACTGATCCGCAGCTAGGTTCACCGGTGGGTTGCGTCGCTGCACGTCGATCTAATAATTCTCGAATCGCTGCCAGTGCAATGGTTTTATCGCCCGGTTGTAAATTAAAGACTGCTGCCACAAACCATTCATCGGGATACGTCTGCACTGTACGATAAGCGATTTGATATTCGGAGGGTTGACGTTGGCGACGTTCACCGCGGCGATTAATGGTTTCAACCCACGCCACATGCGGCCAGGTTTCGCCACCAAAACATCCTGCGTTCATTGCTAAAGCACCACCGATGGTACCTGGCACGCCCGCTAAAAATTCAACGCCGGTTAAATCTAAGCGCGCACAATAACGTGCAGCTTGCGCACAGGAAACACCTGCTTCAGCACGCACTTGTTGTGGCCCCACTTGTGATAACTCTTTCAAATGCCCTTGCGTAACAATCACTGTTCCCGCATATCCTTGATCGCGAATCAAAGTATTGCTGCCTAAGCCTAACCATAAAATGGGTTCCTCTGGCGGTAGAGTTGCCAGAAATTCACTAAGGTCCTCGAGATCCGCCGGTTGATACACTTGCCGTCCTGGGCCACCCACGCGCCACGAAGTAAATTCTGCCAGAGGTTTATTGTGTTCTAAAATACCACGCATCCTTACTTTTCCTCATTCACAATATTGAATTTGAAGGCTGTCTGCACCAACCATGGCGCTACTTTACCAACATCACCCGCACCTTGTGTTAATACAATATCATTAGGTTGCAAAATACTTGAAAGAACGTGTCCTAGTTCCTGCGTCTCACTCACAAAAATGGGATCCACCATGCCACGGCTGCGAATAGAACGACACATCGCACGACTATTGGCATCTTGAATCGGCTCTTCACCAGCACTATAAACTTCTAGCAACGCTAATTTATCGACGCCTGACAAAACTTGGCAAAAATCTTCAAATAAATCGAAGGTGCGACTATAGCGATGAGGTTGAAACACCATTACTAAGCGTCGCTCAGGCCACGCGCCGCGAACTGCACTAATGGTGGCAGCAATTTCTGTTGGATGATGACCATAGTCATCGATCAACGTTACCTTACCTTCACCAAATTCGAAATCACCATACTGTTGGAAACGTCGCCCAACGCCTTGAAACTCCGCAAGAGAATGCACAATCGCTGCATCACTCACACCTAAATTTTTCGCAATGGCAATAGCCGCCAAAGAATTCAATACATTATGGCGACCGGGTAAATTGAGTTTAATGTCTAAAGGTTCACAGGTTTTACTGCGTAAAGTGTAATAAGTCACTGTCCCCTCTTGTCGGATATTTTCCGCGTATAAATCTGCATCCTCGGTAAAACCATAGGTAATTGCCTGCCGACCTACTTGCGGTAAAATTTCTCGCACCACCGGATCATCGATACACAAAATCGCTACGCCATAAAAAGGCAAATGTTGTAAAAATTGAATAAAAGTTTTTTTCAACGTTTCAAAATTATTATCATAGGTGCCCATGTGATCCATATCGATATTGGTGACCACAGACATCATTGGTTTTAGCAATAGAAAAGACGCATCACTTTCATCGGCTTCTGCTACGAGATAACGACCCGCTCCAAGTTTCGCGTGGGTACCGCCACTGGTTAAACGACCACCGATCACATAGGTAGGATCCAGGCCGCCCTCTGTCAAAATACTCGCAACTAAACTGGTCGTCGTCGTTTTACCATGAGTCCCGGCAATCGCAATACCCCAGCGAAATCGCATCAGCTCCGCTAACATTTCTGCACGAGATACCACCGGGATGCGCAATGCGATGGCATTTTGCACTTCTGGATTTTCTTGCGATACGGCGGAAGAGATCACCACCACATCGGCATGGGTTACATTCTCCGCATGATGTCCCGCTTGCACCACAGCACCTAATCCTGCCAAACGCTGTGTCATAGCATTGGTTTGTAAATCAGAGCCGGTGATATGAAACCCCTGATTAAGCAATACTTCTGCAATGCCGCCCATACCCGCACCACCAATGCCTACAAAATGAATCGTGTGTACGCGATCTAGCCATGGGTTAGAAAAATAATTATCAGTTGTCATTCATTGCTCCTGTCCTTCGCAAGGGAGTGGCGGGTTGATTCATGATCCATGCCAAGACCTGCTGCAACTTGCATGCAATGTTTAACCACTTGCACCGTTGCATCCAAAACCGCCGTATTACGTGCTGCTTGCGCCATGTTTAATAAGGTTTGTCGATCACGACAAAGAGTACGGATCTGTTCAAACAAGCTTTCTACGCTTGCTTGTGATTGCGGCAATAATACAGCAGCTTGCTGTTTTTGCAAAAACATTGCGTTACGAGTTTGATGATCATCTGCCGCATGAGGGTAAGGAATTAAAATACTGGCCACCCCCACCGCTGCCAATTCCGCTATGGTGGTAGCCCCTGCTCGGCAAATAACCACATCAGCCCACTCATAGGCTTGTGCCATATCATCGATAAAGGGTGCTACTCGCGCTGAAAGATTAGCTGCTTTATAGCGTTCTTCTGTTTGGGTGAAGGTTGCTTGCCCAGTTTGATGCCACACAGCAATGGACTGTTCTTGGCTCAAGCGCTGCAAAGCCGCCGGCACAATTTGATTGAGCACTTGCGCACCTTGACTGCCGCCTAAAATTAAAACATGCAACGGTTGTTGTTGCCGCGTTGCAAATCGCACAGCGGGTTCTGGCAATTGACAAATTTGTGTTCGCACCAGATTACCTGTGTAAGCAACGCGTGGTGTCTTCGGAAAAGAATCGGGATAGGATTCCAAAGTTCGCTTTGCTAACTTTGATAAGATGCGATTGGTAAAACCTGGAATGGCGTTTTGCTCATGAATGATTAACGGTTTACGCAACAACCAACTTGCAACACCACCCGGACCACTGGCATAACCGCCCATTCCAACCACGACATCGGGTTGATAGCGTTTAACAATTTTCAAGACTTGCCAAAAAGTATTTATCAATTTAAAACCATTAGCAATCAATGAAAAAAAACCTTTACCGCGTAAGCCCGTCACGGGAATACATATTAATTCAAATCCATGTTCAGGCACTAATCGCGCTTCAATACCACGCTCTGTACCCAACCAGCGAATCGTGACACCTTGAGCTTGTAAAGCATGGGCCATCGTTAACGCTGGAAACACATGGCCACCTGTGCCTCCCGCCATGATTAAACATTTCAACGTCGACTACCTCGTTTTGTTTCATAATCGATACGTAACAACAAACCAATCACGATACAATTGACAATGATGCTGCTGCCGCCATAACTCATAAAGGGTAACGTTAAACCTTTGGTGGGAAACATGCCAGCGTTGACGCCCACATTCACCAATGCTTGAAACGCAAACCATACGCCAATACCAAAGGCGGTATACCCAGAAAAAATCAATTGTTGTTGCAAGGCACGTTTAGCAATCAACAAAATCCGCAAGATTAACCACACAAATAAACCAATCACACACAAAACACCGATAAGACCTAATTCTTCTGCAACCACGGCTAATAAAAAATCGGTGTGAGCTTCGGGTAAGTAAAATAATTTTTGAATGCTATTCCCTAACCCTACCCCCGTTAAACCACCACGACCGAAGGCAATCAAAGATTGCGTTAATTGATAACCGCTATCGAATTGATGTTGCCATGGATGCAAGAAGGTTGTTAATCGCTCTAAGCGATAGGGCGATGCAATAGCGATGAAAGCTAAAAGAACTCCGCCCACAACCACCATCACCACTACATATCGTAACCTTGCACCCGCAGCAAATAACATCGCCATGCCCGTCATTAAAATCACAACGGATGCACCAAAGTCAGGCTCCAGTAACAGCAATGCACAGGCGATTCCCATCAACGCTAAGGGTTTTAAAAATCCAGCTAAGGTGTTTTGCAACAGCTGTTGATGACGTTGAATATAGCCGGCTAGATAAAGAATAAAAAATAATTTGGCCAGCTCCGAGACTTGCATGTGCACAATCCCAAGGGATAACCAACGCGTACTGCCATTGACTTGCCGACCCAAACCCGGCACTAACACCACCACTAACAAGGCCAAAGCCAGTAATAATAAATAGGAACTATAACGTTCGATGAGCGACACAGGAATTCGCAATGCCACCAACAATCCCACAAAACCAAGAGATAACACGAACAATTGATGATAAAGAAAATAAAAGGCTTGATGATATTGTCGTTCAGCCATCACCATCGAAGCCGAAGTCACCATCAATAATCCCATGCCCACTAGGGCTAAGGTTGCAATGATAAGGCCGAGATCATAAGCAGATTCTTTGCGCTGTGAACGAGTTGCTGCGCGCTTGCGGGTCATGGTCATATTCACGCTGATAATTCCTTTACGAGCTGTGTATAAACATCGCCTCGATGCATAAAGTTGTTAAACATATCCAGGCTAGCACAGGCTGGAGATAATAGCACCACGTCATGGGGTTGTGCCGCGCGTTGTGCTTGCTGTACCGCTTGTGCCAAATTTTCTACTGTTTGCACAGGCACGGTAGATTTTAACGCATCGGTAATCACTTGCTTGGCTTCACCAAAAACAACCACTACTCGACAATAATTGGCGACTGCTGATTGTAATGAGCAAAAATCTGCGCCCTTACCTTGGCCACCTGCGATGAGCACCACTTTGCCCTGCAACCCATGACCAATGCCTTCGAGCGCAGCCATAGTGGCGCCGACATTGGTGCCCTTGGAATCATTAATGTATTGCACATCATTCAACGTTCTCACCCACTGACAACGATGAGGCAATCCAGAAAAAGTCGCTAAGCCTTTTCTAATTGCTGGCCAACTAATCCCTAATTGATCCGTTAGCGCAAAGGCTGCTAAGGCATTTTCTAAATTATGTTCGCCACTCATCGTGAGCTCAGAGACAGGCATTAATTTTTCGGCACCTTTTGCTAAGAAGCGCTGCGAGCCCTCTTGCAACAAACCATACTCACCGTTAGCGGGTGGATGTTTGTTGAAAAGACATTGTTGTATCTGTGCATCTCGGGGAATGGTTTGTGCATCTTTGCTATTCACAACTGCGATCTTGCAACGATTAAAAATACGCTGCTTAGCATCAACATACGCTGCATAACTGGGATAACGATCCAAATGATCAGGCGTAATATTTAAAATGATGGCAACTGCTGGCGCAATGATTTCGGTTAATTCTAATTGATAACTAGACAGTTCCAACACAGCATATTCTGCGTTGCTCGGTAGAGACTCCATCACCGGTGAACCAATGTTGCCAGCCACCACCGTGTCTTTGCCGGCGGCACGGAGAATTTCTCCGACCCAAGCGGTCACGGTACTCTTACCATTGGAGCCAGTGATCGCGATAATTTTTCCAGAAAAATGCTGTGCGAATAAATCAATATCACCAATCAAGGGAATCTGGTGTTGTCGACACTCAGCAAACATGGGTTTTGTTAAAGGTACGCCAGGACTCACAATCACACCAGCCATACTCGTTAATTGTGCCGGTGTAAATTCTTGATGATAAATGGTCACATTGGGTTCTTGCTGAAACTCGGTTAACGCAGCATTTTCAAGATTTTCTTCCATAACGGAAACTCGCACACCCTGCGACAATAAAAAACGTGTACACGATACTCCGGTTTTGCCTAAACCCACCACGCCATAATGATCACCACGTTTCACACCGTTTACCTCAGTTTGAGAGTTGCTAAACCAAATAACACCAATACCACGGTAATGATCCAAAATCGTACGATCACTTTGGACTCTGGCCATCCCTTCAATTCAAAATGATGATGCAAGGGCGCCATGCGAAAAATACGTCGACCGCCACTTAATTTAAAATAACCCACTTGCAAAATCACTGACACTGTTTCTGCGACAAAAATACCACCCATGATAAAGAGTAAGAGTTCTTGTCGTAAGATCACCGCAACGATCCCCAGGGATGCGCCTAAACCTAAGGCCCCCACATCTCCCATAAAAATTTCTGCAGGATATGCGTTAAACCACAAAAATCCTAAACCGGCTCCCACCATGGAACCACAAAAAACCGTTAACTCTCCCGCGCCCGGTAAATAGGGAAACATTAAGTATTGAGAAAAATGCGCATTGCCTTCCACATAAGCAAACACACCAAAGGCACCACCCACCAATACCACGGGCAAAATGGCTAAACCATCTAAACCATCGGTTAAGTTCACCGCGTTGCTAGTTCCCACCAACACGAAATAAGCTAGAGGAATGAGCAAAACACCCAAATTAATATAGCCATTTTTTAAAACTGGAATCACTAATTGCGTCGCTATTTGCGAATCCGCTGAAAAATATAAAATTAGCGCGGCACCTAACCCAATCACTGATTGCCAAAAATATTTAGCTTTCGCCGATAACCCCTTCGAGTCGCGTTTAATCAGTTTTCGATAATCATCCATCCAACCCACTAAACCAAAACCTAAGGTGACGATGAGGGACAACCATACATAAAAATTAGTTAAGTCACACCACAATAAAATACCGACGGTCATGGCGGATAAAATTAAACCGCCACCCATAGTGGGAGTCCCGGCTTTACTCAGATGACTCTTCGGCCCATCATTTCTGACGAATTGCCCAATTTGATAATGATGTAAGCGACGAATCACCTTCGGCCCCAACACTAAACAAATCAGTAATGTGGTCAAGGTTGCCATAATGGCGCGAAAGGTAATATAACTAAAAATAGTAATACCATGAACGTGAAATTCTAATAACTGTGCTAACCACCAAAACATTGTGCCTTATCCTTTTTGATTGATCTGATTTGTGAGAGCGTCCACCACATTTTCCATTTTTGCACTACGCGATCCCTTCACTAATAACGTTTGATTCGCTGACAACAGGGGAAGTACATGATGCACTAAAGCGGATTGATCGGAAAAATGCAACGCCTTATCACCAAAACCTAATACGGCTTGTTCGGATAATCGTCCTACAGCATACAACGTATCAATCTTTGCTTTTTTTGCTGCTTGACCAATTTCATAATGATATTGTTGCTCGTTAGGACCTAGCTCACCCATATCACCGATAATTAAAATCTTCTCGCCTTCGAATTGCGCTAATAAATCGATAGCAGCATGCATGCTGTGTGGATTGGCATTATAGCTATCGTCAATCACTGTCGCGCCCTGTAAACCCTGTTGCGTCACTAAACGTTTACTGGTGGTTGTAACTTCTTCTAATCCTTGTTTGACTGCAGCTAAGGAGGCATCTGCCGCAATGCACGCTGCCGCTGCAGCTAGTGCATTTTTGACATTATGCTCACCTAACAGCGGTAATTGAATATTCACTTCGCCCTTCGGCGTTACCAAAGTGAAATGACATTGGCCTTGGGCATTGGTAGCAATCGCTTTAGCCATCACCATCGCTTCGGGATGCAAACCAAAGGTTACTATCTTTTTATCGCCCACTAGGGCTTTCCAATCATCAAAATGTTCGTCATCTCGATTTAAAATGGCAAATCCTGTGCTGGGTAAACCTTTAAAAATTTCTCCCTTAGCTCGCGCAACACCGGCAATCGAACCGAAGCCCTCTAAATGACAAGCTGCTGCGTTAGTAATCACTGCAATGTTGGGTTGAGCAATCGCGGTTAAATACGCAATTTCCCCTGGATGATTGGCACCCAGTTCTAACACTAAATAATCTGGCGTTCCTTGCGCAGCAAATAACGTTAAAGGCAATCCTACATAATTGTTGAATGAGCCTTGGCTCGTATGCACGGCGCCACAATGCTGCAAAATTGCAGCCATCATGCTTTTGGTGGTGGTTTTACCGCAACTACCGGTGACCGCTAAGGTGCAGCTATTGAGTTGTTGACGTTTGTAAGAGGCTAAAGCACCTAACGCTTGCAGCGTATCTTTTACGATAATTTGTGGAAAGGTCGCTCCCGGAATGGCATGACTCACCACGGCAGCGCAGGCTTGTTTTTGTTGTGCTTTTTGCACAAATTCATGACCATCAAAATTGTCACCCTTAATGGCGAAAAATAAATCTCCCGGTTTAAGCGTACGGCTGTCGATGCTAATACCTGCAAATTCACCATCACTGCCACAAAGATCACCTTGCAACACCGTCGCTATTTTACTTAATGTCATCTTTCATTCCTTGTTCATTGTTTTTGTTGCATCCACCACTTGCTCAGCATCGCTGAAATGGTAACACTCATCGTTAATAATTTGGTAATTTTCATGGCCTTTACCCGCTAATAAAATCACATCCTGTGGTTTAGCTTGTTTTAAAACCCATTGAATCGCGATGTGACGATCGGGTTCCGTGTGAACCTTTGTCACATTAGAAAAGCCCGCGAGGATATCGTCAATGATGGCGAGAGGCGCTTCGCATCGCGGATTATCACTGGTAACCACCACGTAATCACTATCTTGCTCTGCCACTTGCGCCATGAGAGGACGTTTTCCTTTATCGCGATCACCGCCACAACCAAACACGCAAAAAATTTGTCCGGTTGAGTGCTGACGAATCGCTTGTAATGCTTTTTGCAATGCATCTGGCGTGTGGGCGTAATCAATAATAACTTTGGCAAAGCCGTCAACTGCTAGCACTTGCATGCGTCCGGGCGCTCCTTGCAGCTGCGGTAAAATAGGTTGGATTTGTTCTGGGCTATAACTGATGCTCAGCAGCACTGCGATGGTGGCTAATAAATTACTTGCATTAAACGCACCTAATAATGGGCTCTTTAAAAAAATGTCACCCCAAGGGGTCACCACATGCGCTTCTATGCCGTGGGCAGAATAACGATGCTCGCGGATAAAGACCGTACGCTGAGGAATCGCTAACTGAGGTTGTTGGGTATATAGCAATACATTTTCTTGCTCTTGGAACTCTGCTGCTAAGGTCGCACCAAACTCATCGTCTAGATTAATCACTCGCGTTTTTAAGTGAGGCCATAAAAATAATTGTTTCTTCGCTAGACCGTATTCTTCCATGGTGCCGTGATAGTCTAAGTGATCACGAGAGAGATTCGTGAACACCGCTGTGTGGAATTGCACACCAGCAACACGGTGTTGCGTTAAGCTGTGGGAAGAAACTTCCATAGCTAAAGTTTTCACGCCTTCTTTGTATTCTGTTTCCAATAATTGTTGTAACTCGATGGGCATCGGGGTGGTTAAATGACTGGGTTTTAATTGATCCCAACGACCACAGCCGAGAGTTCCTAGTACGGCGGCCGGTGCTCCTAAAGCGCTAAGCGCTTGTGCTAATAAAAAGCTAATGGTGGTTTTACCATTCGTGCCGGTGATGCCAATCACTGTCATCTGCTGTGAAGGGTGTTGATAAAAAGCAGAGGCTATCGGTCCAATCAGTGGTGCTAAATGAGGAAGGCTAATTTCTGGAACTTGGGTTCCCTGCGGCGTTGGTAAAAAACGAATTTGCGCTGTATTTGTCGTAGAATCACGTAAAATCGCTGCGGCTCCTTGGTTTACTGCTTCCGTAATATACGGTTCACCATGACCTAAGGGAGGACAGCAAGCTACGAACAAATGACCGGGAACAACACAACGACTATCACTTGTCATATTGAGAATAGGACGATCCGCACCTTCCGGCACATCGTAATAAGGCGCAAGCAAT
Organism: Gammaproteobacteria bacterium; assembly: GCA_020051155.1. Classification (GTDB taxonomy): domain Bacteria; phylum Pseudomonadota; class Gammaproteobacteria; order UBA1113; family UBA1113; genus JAGVJK01. The sequence goes on from JAGVJK010000035.1 coordinate 33,271, forward strand.
GCAGACAAAAGTATCGGTGTTTTCACAGCACAACCAAGGACCATCTTTAGATGGTAGCTATTATCCTATAAAGTATTGATTCTCGCAAAAAAAGCTAGCGTTCTTGTCACCCTGAGCGCAGTCGAAGGGTCTCCTTCTTATGAAGAGAAAATTATGGTACTTTCTAGATCATTAGACCAACTGTCTGGACAGATCGCTCTTTGTAAGAAGGAGACCCTTCGACTGTGCTCAGGGTGACAAGGGAGTAAAAAGCCCTAGCAAAGCTTTTTTACTTCCGGTATACTGGCCAAATTCTAATCTACACGGTCATCAGCATGTCGCAACCTTCAGATTTTGCTATTGCAAACAAGCTATTGCGGCTTGCTACCCCTATTGCAGCAACGGCCTTGGGAAATACGCTCACCAGTGTCTTAACCATGTTAATGGTTGCTGTCTTAGGTGATCAATTCTTAGCGGCCGGCGCCTTAGCCACGGCATCTTACATTACCCTACTTGCCTTTTTTACCAGCTGTCTTTACTCCGTTGGAATCTTAATCAGCCACGCCAAAGGACAAAAGCAAGAACAACGCATTGGTGGAATTCTCCATAATGGCTGCATTGTCAGTATTTGGCTTAGCATCCCTGCGACACTTTTGATGTGGTTCTTTCCACATGTGTTGATCCTCTTTAAACAAGATCCGCTCTTGGTACAAGAAACCACCGTCTATTTCCATGCCGCTGCTATTGGATTTTTACCAATGATTGCTGCCACTAATTTGCAGCAATTTTTCATGGCCATTGGCCAAGCTAAATTTAATTTTTATTGCATGCTGGTGCGTACTCCGACGTCATTAATTTTGTCTTACGCTCTCATTTTTGGAAAATGGGGATTACCAGAAATGGGATTAGGTGGCGTCATGATGGGACCAACGATTATTTCTTGGCTCTATCTTACCTTTTTGCTCGCTTACATCAAATGGAAACCCGAGTATCGCACATACCAATTTCTCAATCGCTACCATGTGTTCTCTTGGACTCAATGTCGTGCCTTGCTCGCCGTCGGTGCCCCCATCGGTTTGCAATTCGGTATTGAATTATCTGCCATGACTGTTTCCACCTATTTTATGGGCTGGTTAGGGACCGATGTGTTAGCTGCTCAGCAAATTGCATCGCAATGTACGATGTTAATGGTGATGATCATTATCGGGCTCTCGCAGGCACTCTCCATGCTCATCAGTCATGCCTATGGCCAACAGGATTATATGTTAGTAAGACGTACAGCTACGGTGGGATTTGTGGTGACGACGTTAGTATTGACGGGTATTTCTTTTATCTTTGTATTTCTGCCGGATCCTATTATTCATTTATTTGTAAATACTCATGATCCTGCAAGTCGAGACATTACTCACATTGCACGTCTCTTATTAGCTTTAGCCGGACTGTTCCTGATGATAGATGGCGTACGCAATGCAGCTGCTAGCGCTCTGCGGGGTTTACAAGATAGTAAAACTCCCATGTGGATTGGCGCCTTTAGCCTTTGGTTTATTTCTCTGCCGATGTGTTATCTACTCGCGTTTCCCGCTCATTTTGGTGCGGTGGGTTTACGCATTGGATTTACCCTAGGTTTTGTCTTCTGCGCCTTAGCATTGTTGCAACGCTTTTATCGACGGGTGGGACGCCAACCTTCTCAGTCAGAAACGGTGCTGTCTGCTTAAGACATTAACGTGTGGAAAAAGTCATTTTTCTCATTCTACCATAAACAGTTTCTGGTAAATCTGGCAAGGTGGGATCTTCAAGAATCACACTATACAGCAGTCGTGACAATGCATAAGAACAATTCCTCGGTTCATCTTGGATTAACTGATACACACGTTTAAAAAAGTAGTGATTTAATTCTGGAGATTGTTTCTGATTGATTTGTGAAAGAGTTCGCTCTAAGTCCAACACGCGTTGATGATAATGATCACCCGCTCTATCAACTCCAGTACAAAAGAACCTTCGAGGACGTTGCGCTCGATACTCCTCATGATAAAGTCTTACCGTTTCGTTGCAGACCCTTAATCTTTCCTGATCGGATAAAGACTGCCAACGCTCAATAAATTGAGCATGTTGCAGTTCATGAGTAGGAAGTTTTACAGCATAAGAAGCAACCCTTTGTGAGAAAGTAATTTTTTTTACTCCCTCGAAAACGCTATCTGGTAAAGCAAGCACACGATCATCTTTTAAAACCTGATGATAGAGAATTTTCAACAAAGCGTAAGAAAGATTCGACGGCTCGTTTTGAATCAGAGTATAAATTCCTTCATAAATTCCCGAGGTCATCGTAGATGACGGATCTCGCAGTTTTTCAAAAAATTCTAAGGCGAACTGTGAAACCCTTTGATAGTGGCTGTCTTGCGCCCCAGAAAAAAAAGAACAATAGCTTCGTGGTTGCTCTAACCGATACGCTTCAATCGTTGTATTCAAAGCCGTGAGTTTTTCTCTATCGGACAACGATTCCCAATTATCGACAAATCGACGATAAGTCACTTCATGATAAGCAGGATATGCCCTAATCGGTGCCTTTTTTAATCCCATTTCAGTCACACCTAGCTGTTTCAAGAACAGAATAGGTAGATATTGACTAATATCATCAGCAACAATAGAGTCCGCATAATCCCGTCTTGAGATTTGTCCATAACCTTGTGTCAAAAAAGACTCTAAGGGAGATTCTAGCCCTGAAAGAAGAGAATCGAAAACTGTAGCATCAAACACTAAATATACTTTTCCCTCTGCAGATAATCTTGCTACGATTTCATCATGAGGTGCAATAAAATACTGCAATCCATGATTTTCTAAAATACGCTCTATCGCTAATTGATTACTCTCATCAAGAATTTCTTGATTAATCCAGATAGGTTTTGATTGTTTTATTAAAAAAGATAAGTTATACAACAACTCCATAAAATTACTATAAATGTAATAAACATCGTGAAAGATTTGGGAGTCTAAGTTTTTTTCTACACAAAGTTGTTGAGGAAAAACAACTTTATGATGATGTTGATTGATAGTTAATGAAAAAGTTCCATAAGACATGAAAAACAAACTATGCGCTGATGGAATTAAACGAGAATAAGCCCTCATAAACAAGCTAGCCAAATAATAAGCTTCGGAGTTTTTTCCATCGCTACGGTTTTTTAACGCGCGATGAGAAAAGTCATTGTGTACCATAAACAATTGTATTTCATCGATATCGATACCATAAATAACATGGTAAGTTTTATCAGAGGGCGGCCAAACGCTGGCGTTGCGAATTTTTGCTATTTTATATTGATTACCAATTGCTCCTTCAGTTAACGGAGTATCTTGGTCCAGGACTTGATTATATTGACACGTAATATGAACGTCTAATAGTTTCCATTGTTCAATAAAAGTCGTTAATGTTTTTTGCTCTGCAGCATGCTCAAAAATCTCAATACAATCCAAATCAATTTTTTTGAACCCAGCACGTGCTAATAAAATGAGGAGCATCAGCTCTTGGAACAATCCACCACTACCGATGCTTAACAGGCGAATTTCTGCGTCGCGCGGTAGGCCATCCACCACACTTAAAATTTTCCTCTCAAAGCCTACTCTAAAATTTAAAAAACTTGGCCAGAGTCGTGAATAGGATTGGATACCTGAGCTGAAACTTGGACACCAGCATTCATTAAGCCAGCCACGAGCATGCCGCAAAATAGGCACCGCTTGTGTTCTGATTTGCTCTAAAATTATTTGGAATTCCTCAGCCGTTGTTCCTTGAATAAATTCATTGGAATAAAGCCTGGGATCAAAAGGTAACGCTTCAGCAGCCATGTAGAACCTCATAATTCTTTAACTCAATATACCGCTCGCATTTTGAGGTGCGAGCGGTGTAGAGACTCATGATAGCAAAAAAAGTGAGCAATATAAAGGAAAATGGATCCTGTCTTTTATACGGTACAGCGCATAAAATTGATTTTATGCGCTATAGCGTATATAATTAACTTTATCCGTTATAGCGTATAAAAGGTGGTATTCACATGCTTATACATTCACCCAAAGAGTTAGCATTATTTGTCATTGACCAACGCAAACAACGTAAATTAAGCCAAGCCGAGGTTGCTGATTTAGTCGGGTTAAGGCAATCAACCATTTCTGCTTTCGAAAATAATCCCGAGAACACAAAACTTGATACGCTATTCCGTATCCTATCTGCTGTACACTCCGATATGCATGCGTTATCAAAAGGTGATTCCACATTGAAAGCTTTATGGAAGGAAGAGTGGTAAACCATGACAAGCAAAATACGCAAATTAAACGTTCTCATGAATGGTGTGCTGGTAGGAAATCTGGAAAAAACTCCCACAGGAAATTTAATCTTTAACTATTCCCAAACATGGCTAGACATGCCCGGTGCGCGCCCCATTTCATTATCGATGCCATTAACACGGCAGCACTATACTGGTGATATTGTATATAATTTTTTTGACAATTTACTGCCAGATAATACGTTAATACGATCACGTCTCCAAGCAAGATTCCAAGCAAAAACCAGCCAGCCATTCGATCTGCTAGAAAATATCGGCAAAGACTGTGTGGGTGCCATACAACTTCTTGAGAACATCGCAGAAACTGAGCCAAAAAAAATTTTATATAACCCTCTCAGTGAAAAAGATATTGCATTTATTTTACGTCATATCAACCAATATCCTTTAGGCATGTCTGAACAGCTTGAAAATTTTCGTATTTCTATTGCAGGCGCTCAGGAAAAAACGGCTTTTTTATACTGGAATGGCGGTTGGAATGAACCTCTAGGTATGACGCCCACCAGCCACATTTTCAAATTACCACTGGGAGTTATTCAACCGCAACATTTAGATTTAACGGATAGCTGCGAAAATGAATGGCTTTGTTCGCAGATTTTAAGTGCCTTTGGTTTACCGGTAGCAAAGAGTGAAATTTTATGGTTTGAAGACGTTAAAGTGCTGGCAGTTGAGCGCTTTGATCGGAGACTAGGAATAGACCAATCATGGATAATGCGACTGCCACAAGAAGATCTTTGCCAGGCATTAGGAACCTCTCCCCACTTAAAATATCAGGCTGATGGTGGTCCTGGTATTGCATCCATTATGAAATTTTTAATGGGCGCCTCTGACCCAACAAGAGACCGTGATTTATTTTTTCGCTCACAGATTTTATTTTGGCTGCTAGCTGCTATAGATGGGCACGCAAAAAATTTTAGTATCTATATTGAATCCAACGGGGAGTATCAATTAACACCGTTGTATGATGTGATGTCGGCACATCCGCTGATAGCCAACAAACAATTACAAGAACAAAAAATTAAAATGGCTATGGCTTTGCAAGGAAAAAGAAACCACTATCATTGGCATCAAATGCAACGCAGATATTTCTTAACAACCGCAGAACACGTCAATTATCCTAAGGAACAAGTTGAGCGAGCAATTGATGAAATTCTGGAGAAAGTCAATAGCGTTATTGCACATGTCTCTAAGCAACTTCCTCATAACTTTCCCAGTCACATAGCCGAAGCTATTTTTTCTGGTATACATACAGCAAAAAAATATTTAAATATTGTCCAGTAAATGCATCTGCCTAGCGAGCTTCTTATGTCTGCAACGTTGCGACATAGTGAGAAATTCCGTTTAAGAGCATTTGTACTGCCATGGTGACAAGGATCATACCCATTAATCGTTCCATCGCTAAGATCCCTTTTTGTCCTAAGATTTTTCTCAAGACTCCGGAGAAGATGAGGATAATGGTTGTCACGGTTGAAGCGATTAAAATCGCCAATAGCCAGGAAAACAATTTATCCGGTGACTGTGTGGAAAAAATCAAAACCATGGCTAAGGCGGAAGGACCAGCAATCAGCGGCACTGCTAAGGGCACAATAAAGGGGTCGGTAATTTGATGATCCTCATTGTCGTCACGACTTTTAGGAAAAATCATGCGGATAGTAATCATAAATAAAATGATACCACCGGCGATGTTGATAGCCGTTTCAGAAATCTGTAGCGCGTAAAGAATGTAAGGGCCAAAAAATAAAAAGGCTACTAACACAATAAAAGCGATAAACCCTTCTCGAGCAATCACACGGGTACGTTTTTTGGGGTCCATATGTTTTAAGATGGATAAAAATAGCGGGACATTGCCCAATGGGTCCATGACGAGAATGAGTAATATGGTGGCACTGACTAATGACATGATGGCTCTCTTTAAACTATTTCATTTGATTGCAAGTATGAAGCTCAGCGAACATTATAAAAACATCTCGAATAATTAGCAATAATAGAGGCGATCGCCGCAAAATTGCATCACCATTGATAAGCAGTATATAATCCCTCTTAAACACAATGCGGCTAACAAATGAATACTATAGTCCCCAAAACAACAACAAATAAATGGCTCTTGCCGTGGGTTATCTCCATTGCAATGTTCATTGATACCCTTGATAGCACCATCGTCACGGTTGCAATTCCACACATTGCCGATAGTTTTAATTTGAATCCCATCGATCTAAAACTTGCGCTCACTAGTTATTTACTCAGCCTCGCGGTTTTTATTCCCATCAGTGGCTGGCTTGCTGATCGTTATGGTGAAAAAAGAATATTTATTTTTGCTGTTGCTATTTTTACCCTCAGTTCTATCTTATGCGCTATCTCTAATAACTTACCTTTTCTAGTTTTGTCGCGCATGATTCAAGGCTTTGGTGGAGCACTGATGATGCCCGTGGGACGTTTAATCGTCTTGCGCAATTTCTCAAAATATGAGTATCCGCGAGCAATGACTTTCGTGGCCTTGCCTGGTCTTATTGGGCCGGCACTGGGCCCAACGCTGGGTGGGGTTATTTTACAAATCGCCAGTTGGCATTGGATCTTTCTTGCGAATGTCCCCCTCGGTATCGGCGCAATCATCGTTGCTTATCACATCATCAAACCTTCGGAGAAGGTTGCAACATTACCCTTTAATTGGTCTGGCTTTTTATTGTTTTCTTCGGGATTAGCTTGTATCACCTTATCCTTGGCATTACTAGGTGATAAATTTTCTTTAATGTACCAGGCTGCCATATTCTTTGTCGTCGGTATCCTTTTTCTGCTTTTTTATTGGCAAGTATCGCGCACTCAATCAGTACCCTTATTAAATTTAACGTTGTTTCAACAAAAAACCTTTCGTATTTCTATGATTGTCGGTTTATTGGTGAGACCTAGCGTGGGTGCCACCGCATTTCTCGTGCCACTCCTATTACAAACCGTATGGAACAAAACGGCTCTTTTTGCTGGAACTTGTTTTATGTTTTTAGCTTTAGGGATGCTCTGCTCACGATTTTTATTCAATCAAAAATTATTAGCATTGTTCAGTATCAAAAAAATATTGCTCACCTCTGTTCTCGCCTTGTTAATTTTCTCTATGAATTTATGCTGGTTTAGTCAGCCGCAATCGATGATTTATTTAATCCTGTTATTATTTATGATCGGTGCCGCCAGTGTCCTGGTTTATACCTGTCTTGGCCTGATGTCAGTCTTAGATGTGGAGAAGGAACAATATAGTCAAGCTACCAGTATGGCGTCAACCAACCAGCAATTTTCCATTGGTTGTGGCATCGCGATTGCCGCGGTCATTTTAAATCTGGTCAGTCGCGTCACTCACACCCCATTGCTTTCTAACGAAGTATTTTTCTGGACATTTATCATTTTAAATGGCCTGAGTATCAGTTCTTTGTTCTTTATCCTGCAGTTAAATCCCGAAAAAATTGCTATAGCCTCTCCTCCTCTTTAATTTTGTCTTAATGTTTAAGTGATAGAATGTGAAGGTTTTGTTTATTAATGGTTGTTTAAACATTGAGGTTGTAGATGTACGAGAAGAAGTCTTTTAATAATTCAATCGACAAAGAGGAACTACTCCGACAAATAAAGGCCGGAAAGCTAACACTGCCGTCTGATTATGATGACTTGATTCCAACATACAGCACCGCTGAGTTTACCTCAGACAACGGTGAGTTCTTAGATTTAACTGCTGAATATCTTACACAAAATTCTGGACTCACAGATGATGATACTAGCAATCCATTCGACACGACTCGCTGCCCTTACCTCTATCATGAAGTAAAACGCCCTGGTGATGGTTATACAGACAATCCTCCTGGTGGCTTAAACCCCTCTCGCATCGTCAGACGAGAGCCTGCCTGGCTGAACATTGTATCAGACCAAGAAGCTTCTCTTGAAAAATATACTCTCTTTTTTGCATGGTCATCACTCTTCGATGGATGGCTAGGCGTAGACTATCTAGAAATCAAGGAACTTTTGATCCCGCTGCAGCGTAAAGGTGAATTTAACATCTACGGCTTGACTCATAATTATGGAAATATTCGCGGCACTATTTACATAAGCTCTTACGATACAGATTTAAATATTGCTGAAGTATCTGAGACCGAACGATTAGAGAGCGAGCGATCTTCTAAAAAATTAAAATCCCTTATCGCTCAAAAAACCAAAACTCCTATTGATAATCTGCTTGAGCTGGATTATCACTGGATTGACTGTTTAAGAGACGAAACAAAATCTCCCTCTGAGCGAACATTAAGCGTCAGTTTTTATGCTGACTTGATAAAGTCAGCCCCTTACTCCTGCTCACCTAAAGATCTAACTAAAATTCATTCCCGTCTTTTGAGTTTAGAAACTGCTTATCCCCCCTTATCCAAAATTATTGATGATTGCGATAATGAGCAAGCCTTAGCCGAATTAAAAAATATGTTTCCTCATTTAGAAGTCGTACAAAGTTTTAATGCGGATGAGCAGGCTTTAATAAATATCTCTACGCAATTCAAGCATTGTGAAGATAGAACTGTCGAAGATAGATTTCGTGCTACTGTGATGAATCAAGATATTGACATATCTCGATTGCCATCATATTTAAAAAGACTTCATCGTCTAAGCTATAATAATTTGATTTTTGAAAAAGAACTTTCCAAACAACTCCTAGAAACCGTTAGCTTAAATTACATAGAAAGCTACGAAACTCTGAGCTTGTTAACAGGAATTCCTATAGCAGATCTCACGCCATTAGGAGGGCTTTTTCCAACATCCTCAGTCATTTCCCAAGATAGAGAAATCATCGATGCCGATACTGAACACAATCCCGATTTAACTTATCAAATTTCAAGAATTTTTTATGCCGTTGATGATGAGGATCATCCTCAACCAAATGGTGATCGCGTGGAAATCTATCACGATGTGGTTATCAACCCCAACCCTTGTTCACCAGCAACTGCCTTTGAATTACAAAAAACTGAGAACCTTCGGCTTGTACCTTGCCAAGTGCTAGCTTCCACGATCAATACCTATGATCTCGCTAAAAGTCAGCAACCCACACCAGACACACGACGTTTGCATGCTGTGCCGAAAATGTTTACTTTAAATCATCTCTGGCAGCCAATTCCTTCTCGTTATACTCATGAGATGATGACGCATTATCACATGGACCCACCCGCTCAAGTGGAGTTTATGTATTCTCAAACGAATCATCAGTATTTTATTCGCAGTAAACAAGGACCCATTACTAGTTATTTAGATTATTTGCTAGAGGTTCCGCTCAAAGGGCCTGAACTTTGTGACTTACCTTCGGAAGTTTTCGCACTCGTTGAACATTATTCAAATGAATATAATCAAGTAGCAAAAACCGCACTCACCTTAGATGTAGAAAATCCTACTGGACAAGATTATTTAAATGCAATCCGGGCTCAGAGAAAAGGCGCTTGTCGTCAATTAGTCGTCAGCTTTAAAGAAGAAATGAAAAGAAAATATCCTGATATTCCCGTACACATCCCATATAATCAGTTGCACACTTATGCAGAAGTTTTTTGGAATGGACAATGGATCCCCTGTAATCTCGGTGGATATTCAGCCAATATTGAATTAGACGAAACGCAAAATCCTCACCAGCAGTCATCTATAGAAACGTCTCCTACTAATACATCCTCACTCTTAGAAAATCATTTCTATTTAGAATTACAAAAAATATTAAGCCCTGTGACACAATTGCCTGAAACGTTTGATGCTGCTTGCGAAAGTTTTTTTAATAATCATCACAGCAATCAATTATTTCAATTAAGCTCCAATGACGCTGTGGATACCTTAGTCTATGGTTTGCAGAAACACTGCGTTAATCATGGATATCCCGTGTACTATATTCACTCTCCAAAAGATTTGATTTGTTCGGCAGATACCATTCAAGCGGTTGAATCTCCGGAAGGTCTCATACAAGGCACCAAAATTGCGGGACCTGGTGGTGACTTCCATGATTTTTTAATGCAGCATCAAGATTCAAACAACGTGATAATTATTATTAATCACGCTAACTTTCCTCCCAATGAAATTGTGAATCATAACAGCGCGATTGACATCGACCCTCACAAGCGTACTGCGGATGGTACGCCAATTCCTCTCAAGGCGAAAGTTTTTTCCCTCACCAATAAAAATAGTCGCAACTATTATAATCGTCCTGATTTTCTCCGACGCTTTGGTTGCTTTTATGAAGGCCCCGCGATTAATCATTTATTGCGACAAAATCCTTTACCATCTTTACCTTTTGTCGAAGAATCCATGGTTTCATCTGCAGGCTCGATAACCGAACCTGCCATTGATCTCTTTCACGCACCAGATTGGCGTGAACGATTGATAGGAAATTGGATCCTACATCATCAAGCTTTAGTGTTTGAGCGTGGACCACTCGCACAACGATTAAAAGATTCCAGTACCATTACTCTCAACGGTGATTTGAAAGATAATGAAGATTATCAACGATTTTGGCGACAAGCACTTTTATTTGGCGAAATACCCTGCGCTGGTGGTCCCATCAAATTACCAAAACACTTACGGTTAAAACGACGCAATGAATATCATTGGCCAACCTTAACTGCAAACTTAACCATTGTCGAAGGCCTCACGTTGCAAAAAGATGCGTTAACGTTAAATGCTTATACGATTAGTGATTTTTTCCAGCGATACCTCTGTGATAATACCACTCACTCCATCGATACTATCAATGGTTGGTTAGAGGAAAGAAAAGGACAAACCTTACATATCAATCTCACTCGTACACTGCCAGAAAATGCATTTGCTATGTTACTTTCAGCGTATCAAGATCCTATAGTCTTGCATTGTGCACCTGGCGTGGTGTTGCCGGAAGTGCTCAACATTTCCAGTGCTAGTTCTTCAATCGCACTTATCACATCGTCCCATGAAGCGGCTCCTGCTTCATCCGATATCGATTATTACTCAAAGAGTATGACATTTATTGTCAGTGAAGACCCCGCCGCAACAGTTGCGTGGCTGGAACAGCAACATCGTCATTTAAACATGGCCAGTTTTTTGGTGATCGATGTTTCTGAATTAAACCCAGAAGATTTATTAGATCGTCTTGAAAGCCAACCCTCCGAATTTATCTTCACCCAGTACCCCGGTTTACTAGAAAGAGAACTTGCTAGAGGGCGAAATATTATTTTAACCGGTACTTTTTCTAAAAACTTAGCGGACGCTTTAGCTCCCTTATTATTAAAATTGCAATCCAACCCTGAGGAAACACCTGGAAAACTCCTGTTAGTCACCAAACGAGCAATGACTTTCCCCTATTTAAATGCGCAGCGGCACGATGTTTCCTGGGACATGAAACTAGAGTTATTGAAAAACGAACGACGTGCACGCATTGCACCATTTACAGAAGAAGAAATTTCCATCCTCTCTCCAAACAATCAAGAATACAACTTTAATCAACTACGATCTCTACTCATTAGCCAACGGATTAGACAGGATCTGGGAGATATCCACTATGATGGATGGGAAGGGTTAGAACACTTATCTCGACCCAACTCCTTAGTACCCTTTAGCTGGCTGGATCGTGAAAAAGATACTAATGATTTTATCGAGAAACGCATCAAAGCTGTCAACACTGCTTTTAAACATTCACCTTTCATCTTTTTAGCAGGAACCACTGGCGCTGGTAAGACTCGCTTTGTGCAAGAATATTTAAAAACTTCTAAGCACAACACACTTTACCAACAAAAAGATACACTGCCAGGCTCTCTGAAGAGAGTCATGCGAGAATGGGCAAGTGATAAGACACCGGGTAAGATAAAAACGTTATTTTTCGATGAAGCCACATTAATTCGTAGTAATATGACCCTATTGAATTGTTTATTTAATGAAAATCCTGCTCTTTGTATCGATGGTGAAATTTTTGAAATAACACCTGAGCACATTATGATTTGTGCTGGAAATGACATTAGCTATGGTGATGAACGACATTTAGCATCGTTCTTTGCAGATCACGGCTGTGTAGTGATTTTTGACCCTCTCAGCTTAGCGTTCATTCACGAAAAAATCTTAACACCTCTTTGCGAAGATACCGCTCTTGATAATAAAACTTGGATTTATAGTGAGGAATACCTATTTCGGATCTATGAATATCTCTTTCAACTCTCCGTAGATAACACGCTCATTTCACCTCGAGAGTTAGAAATGATTACGTTGTTTGTTCTGTCTTATCATTTGGAAAATCCAACGTATAATTGGTATGAATTCTTTCAAGCGGTTGAGCACTATGCTTATACCATTACTGCACCTCTTGTGCCTGAGAAAAACCAACAGGAATTCGAACAAGCATTTAAACCTAAACGACCTTTCCCACGCAATACTCCGACTAAGGTAGCAAACTTTACTCTCACGCAATCACGTGAAGAAAGCTATTGGCTCGTGAGTGATGCCTTGCGTTTGCATGAGCAACGACGTGAAGGTCGCTTTGAAAAAATCTCTGGCGGTTTAGGTGGCATCACCTTGGAAGGCTCTTCTAGTGCTGGGAAAAGCGATCTTCTTAAATCTATTTTAATCGCGCGCGGCTATCGTCAGCTTTCTTTATCCGAACCGAATGATGGAATAGAAAAAGTATTTTACTATGTCCCTGCTGGTATGCCAGAAGAAGAAAAAGAACGATTCTTATCGCACGACATTAATGGCGCAGTAGTGATCGCAGAAGAAATAAACGCATCAAAACGTATGGAAATGTTTTTCAACGCCTTGCAAATGGGCCGCACGCAAGATGGTAAGGAAATGTCAAAACGACCTTTAATCCTTGCAACACAAAATAGCGCTTTTGAAAATGAAGGACGTAATGTTGCTAGCAATGCTACCGAGCGACGCACCATTACTCTTAAACTTTCTGATTACACCGATCAAGAGTTTCAACAAATTTTAGAAGACTTAGAACAACCGCTCACACCACCTTATGCTGAAGCAGTTGTTAAGGCAGGTCAACGACTCGCACAGGAAACAGGAAAAACTATTTGCTTAGGCGATTTATTAAAACTGGTACCCGAAGCTTTATCTTTGCAAAAAAATACTGCGAGTACTTCTGTTGTTATAGAAGCGTCAAATGATCGCTACATCCCTTGTTCTTCATCCTTTTGGGATGAGGCACACCATGTAGCTCCCACCTATCCAACAATAAGCTCACGTCACGTGCCAACATGCTGATAACTACCCACGATCTAGCCGCGTGTCTGGCACCAAAGCTTAGTGTGATGCAGCATCAAACCTTGAGCATGTTAATTGATGCACTGAGGTTGAGACATTCTCTGGTGCCTGACACGCTCTCGAGATGAGCTAAAAGTCTTTTTTAAACAAAAAGATATGTTTCCCTTTTCTAACAAACTTTTAAGAAAATAACAAAAATGTTGAAAACATCACATATTTGAGCCATACTTGGGGCAATAAAACCCGCCAAGGCTATGCTCCTAGAGTATCCTCAAACCGGCGGGTTACTTTTTACGGCATACAAAATGAAATACAATAAGCCCTTCAAATCCATCCAAGAACAAATTCAACTTCTAAGGGAACGAGGATTAATCTCGGATGTTTACCAAAACTATGAAACTTCCTAACTTCAAGTCCTCGCCAATGATTAATAGTTTTAATAAAGATACATTTCAGTCACGCAAGATATACAATACTCTAACCATGTTAATACACTTGTTGAATATCGCCTGTCCTGAGCATCATTTTAAATTACACCTTTTAAAACTAATTGATGAGCACTCTATTAATATACGTGCCATGGGATTTCCAGATAGGTGGGAAGATAAATACCTCTGGAAGATTTAAAGTCTAGATATCCATTGGTTGAACGCAAAATCCTAGAGCAGATTAGTAAAAAGTCCTATTCCATGCATTAAGCAACTAAAATCTCCACAAGATACGCGAGCAGTATAGTGTTGACAAGAAATGACTAATTTATTACCATTCCCATGGTAAATGTTGATGTGTGGCTTGTACTACAACGAAGCTGAGCAGATGGCTCTGTGGATGCTAGCGCCCCATTTTAACTGAGCATTAGAATATAAACTCAACGATAGGAATTATAAGCTATATGAGAGAACAGACAGGTACAGTAATATTCAGCGACAAAGCTCTTATCCCTAACAATGACCCCGATTATAAAAAAAATCCCCCTAAGTTTTTTGATAATCTGCGTGGTATACCTCGCAAGTTAAAATTCTACCAGTTCGTTCGTGCGCCTATCCCGGCATATTCTCACGATAAAATTGGGTCACCCGCGCCGTCACAACTCAATAGTAGAGGAACGTCATTACTCCTAAGCGATTTTTTGAAAAGAATAAGATTTTTTTTATTTAATCGCTATTATGAAGTTGGCGCTGGCGAAAGTTCTATTTGGGTGAACAACTTCTTATTGTCCCAGGCTCCTATAGTATGTAGGTTAAAACTCGAGCCAACTGAGCTTAACAATAATCCGGAAAGAAGGAATGCCCTCCTAGCCCTGTTATCTTGTTTTGACACAATATCTAACGATACAACTTACAACCTCATTACACGCATACTTGATTTGCTATCACACCCAATGCTAGAACCGGAAAAAAAACCAGAGTTTAGAGCATTTCTATCTTTTCTCGTCGGTGTTCCTGGTGTAATGGAAGAGTCAGATTATTATTCGTATTTCAACGCTTTTAAAGAAGCATGGGAAGACGCTTTATTTGTCGCGCGTGTTCTTTATCAAATGGATAATGGCCAAATAGCGAGTGAAGACGAGCAATCTATTTTTTCTTCTAAAATTTATTCTCTCTTTCGGAAAGATGTGATGCTGACCCATAGTGGTGACAACGAAGCGCAAGCGAGTTGTTCAACTGGTTTTTTCGGTTTACCTCGACGTGAGCGCTCAGCTATATCTCATGTAGCAGACCTTCACCGTAAAAAACAAAGCCCAGTTGCTAGAGTTAGTGCGTCACCCAACACAGCAGATGATCTAAAAACTCCGCCATTTTTTCATAACTTAATACCACATGCATATTATCCTATCATGGGCTACTCTACTGCTAATGCTGCTGTATGTTACAGGCTAGGAACAAGACCTCAGCAAGAAGATGTCTGTTTATTAGGTGACTTGCCCGCAGACCGGTTTGAATTTTTGGACATGGATGAAAAGCAAGAAATTGCTAAGATCTTATGGACAGCCTTCGCAGAGATTGATCGGCAAATCCGTGAGGAAGAAGTTGGTACCACCGCATGTGTCACCATTTATGATGGCAAGAACTTTTTATACACCGCAGCAGTTGGCGACTCAGTTACTTTCGCGGTAGTTTATAATACCCAAGGAGAACCCTTGGCCGTACACCGATTAAATACACTCCACAAGCTCAATAATGAAAAAGAAAGAGTTCGCATTGGTGAGGAAAATATTGAATATAGTGGAAGAGTAGAACGAGTGGGAGGCGCAGTTATCATGACACGAGCTCTCGGCGATAAAAAATATAAACGAGAAAATAACCTCACGGCGGCACCTAATATTACGGTGCATGATCTCAGAAAACTTAAAGAAAACAGTGGTGAGAATTCCTCTTATATTGAATTGGTCACTACCAGCGACGGTTTTACTGATGGAGCCGGTATTATTCATACAGCACTTGCTGATGAAACACAAGAACAACAAGAAGCATACCTGTTGTACTGGTTAAGAATCTTTGCTACAAACAACCAGCAAATGATTGGTGCATCCACATCGAGTGCGCCTGCAGAGTCTTCACCCTTGCTAAAAGCAAAATTTTTGGCGGCAACTGCCGAGAAGAATGTAAATGATACTGGTGGTATTTCTGACAATATCTGCGTCAGCGTATCTCAGATCATTACTGAGCAACCTCTACTGGCCGCTGTATTTGATGGCCATGGTGGCTTCAATGTGTCGCGTCAAGTGGCTTCGCAAATGGGCGATACCTTGCGAGACTTATTTGAAGCTTCGGAGAGTAAGCGTCAGGATTTATTTCTAGGGGCAACGCAGTATTATAATACCCACAGCTCAAGACCAACCCAGTTTGAGCAAGAATACCGCCCTGACTCACAAGAACATAGCCCGCATCTATCCTGCTCTAGCTCAATCTGACAACTAGGCTTGCTCTGAAAAAATCACAAACTACCTGCTGTGCAGGTAGTTTGTGTGCCCCAAAGATAGTATTCAGATTCTGCTCTGGTTGAACGTCATTTCTATTATCAATAAAGCACACTGATAGGCACTGCCCACATTCCATCTTTAAAAGAAACAACATGTTGCCCCGTATAAAGCACAACGCCAACGAAATCTTTTTGCTTCATCTGTTCTTTAAACCAAATCAAATGTTTAAAGCTATCCTTTGTTACGGTTGAACTCGCTTTAACTTCAATGCCCAGCAAATTTCCCTCTTCATTCTCAACGAGAAAATCAATTTCTCGTTTTTCTCGATCTCGATAGTGAAACAACTGATAATTATTTTGTTGTGCATTGATCTGTGCTGCTAACTGAGTAAACACAAAGGTTTCTAATAATTTACCGTTTTTTTCACAATCCAATCGCACTGCATCCAATCGCCAATTCAGCAATGTTGCCATGATCCCAGTGTCCGTTATAAATAGTTTGTCATGCTTATTAACACGCTCATAATCGGTTTTTACCCAAGGTGATACGCGCTCGACTAAATACAAGGCTTCAAGTGCATTGACATAAGATTGTAGCGTGCCTCGAGGCAAACCAAGATTAGTTCCAAGATCAGACAATCTAATCAACTTACTTGACCATGCGGCTAAGGCATTGAGCAAATCTCGCATACTATCTTGACGTCTAATATTTGAAATATCTCTTAGATCATGTTCAATCAGCGCATCTAAATAATCTTGATACCATTGTTTTTTATCTTGCCCCTCTAATAATCGCGCTTCAGGATATCCACCTGCTATCGCATCCAGCAGGTATTGATCTTTAGTATATTCTTGCAACTCACTGGCAATAGAAAATCTTTGAGAAAAAGCCTCTTCCAAAAAGATTGGCAAATGACGATAAATTTCTCCATATGCTAAGGGTCGTAATCGGATCTTTCGAACTCGTCCTGCTAGAGACTCTGTCACTCCAGGCAAGGATTGAATGTTCGCCGAACCCGTTAATAAAAAACGCCCTGCGACCTGATGAATATCAACTTCTTGTTTAATCGCTTGTAATAGTAAAGGGACACGTTGTATTTCATCGATAATCATTAACCCTCGATCATGTTGAATAAAACCTTGCGGATCGTGCTGAGCTGCTTCCATCAAGGTAATATCATCCAATGTCCGATAAAATACATCTGGGCCTGCCAACTCTTTCACTAAGGTTGTCTTCCCACACTGCCTAGGGCCTGATAATACAATCACTCGCCGGGTTTTTAGCGCGTGTTTAATGATTGAATATTGCCAACGTTCATAGATAGCTTGCGGCATAAGTATCCACCAATTCTTGAGACTCCGCATTATTTATAACAGACACCCTGCGGAATGTCCAATAGAAACCCCGCGAAATGTACAACAGAAGTCCCGCGGAATGTATAACTGAGCATTTGCTTTAAAAAAGAAGTTGACTAACTTATTGAAATTAAAATAAAATATTTTTTATAATTATTTCTTAAGAACATCTTTATCACTTAAACCTCATAAGCTGTTGTGCCGGCAATAGCAGGTTTATTAGTGGCACAACAATACATTATTCTTGTTCTGTTGTGCCGCTAATAGTATACTTATTAGCGGCACAACAGAACAACAGTGAGCTAACTCTATGAATTTAATAGGAAGAAATGAAGAAAAAATTACTTTAGAAGAATTTTTTCAATCAGACCGTCCGGAGTTTCTCGCAATTTACGGCAGAAGGCGTATTGGCAAAACGTTTTTAATCAAGCAAATCTTCGCTGAAAAAGATTGTTTTTTCTTCAACGTCACCGGCGTCCAAAATGGGAAAATCAGTACTCAAATCAATAGATTTATCAAAGAAATTGGGAAAGTATTCTATCAGGGAGCAGAGCTCAAAGAACCTGAAAGTTGGATCGATACTTTTGATATGTTGTCTGATGCGATTGAAAAAATTGTTCCGAAAGACAAAAAAGTCGTTCTATTTTTTGATGAATTCCCTTGGATGGCTACACATAAATCAGGATTACTACAAGCACTGGAGCATCGCTGGAATCATTCTTGGTCGAATGATAAGCGAATTAAATTAATCATATGTGGATCTTCAGCTTCTTGGATCATCAATAAGATTATTAATAATAAAGGTGGGCTGCATAACAGAATTACTAGAAAAATTCACTTAATGCCATTTAACTTAAAAGACACAGCGTCGCTACTGGCAAATCAAAATATAAATTTGAATCATAAACAAATTACAGAATTGTATATGACTACTGGCGGCGTACCTTATTATTTATTACCCGCTGAGAAAAATATGTCGGCAACACAAATTGTTGATAAGCTGGCATTTCAACAAAATAGTTTACTATTTGAAGAGTTTGACAACTTATTCTCTTCGCTATTTGAAAACTCAGAAACATATGTTGAATTGCTACGCGTCATTGCAAAAAGCCACACTGGTATTGGTCTAGAGGAAATTGTTAATCAATCTGAACAAATATCTCGTGGTGGTAGGATCATTGAAAGATTAAAAGAACTGGAAGACACCGGGTTTATCATTAGCTTCATGCCTCATTGGCATAAGAAGCGCGGAAAATATTATCGATTAATTGATGAATACACCTCATTTTACCTTGATTGGATTGAGCCAGTAAGAAATACTTTACAGAAAGGATCGCTTGAACCAGGTTATTGGCTAGAAAAGCACAATTCGCCAACATGGTACAATTGGGCTGGATATGCGTTTGAGTCGATTTGTTACGAGCATTTAAAACAAATCAGGAAAAAACTCAAGATCAGTCCCAGCGCTATTGCTAACGGATGGCGTTATGTACCTGCTCCAAAATCTAAAGAGACAGGTGCTCAAATAGATTTATTATTTGAACGTGACGATGACACGATCACAATTTGCGAAATCAAATATACTACAGAGCCTTTTTCAATTACAAAAGATTATGCAGAAAATCTAAAGAATAAAATCGCTATTTTTAAAGAAAAAACTAGAACGAAAAAACAAATTTTTCTTGTCATAATCTCGGCAAATGGCATTAAAAATACTATTTACTCGGATGCGCTGATTCAAGATGTTGTGACATTAGAAGATTTATTCAAGTAAGACACTAACCCGCCCTACTCCTTCTCGAAGGTCACATCAAGTCGAAACTACTTTAAATATTTAAATTGCACATTCCTACTCAGATAATATTTCGTCAAACAAGATTAGCTCATTTAAGTTTTAACATATTGAAATATAAATAAAATAACTTTACAACACTAAAATGCAATAATAAAAGTGGTAGTAAAACTTTCCAGTTTAAACAAATAGTGGTAATATTAACTACCAGATTAGTGTGAAACTGGTAGTTAATATTGCCAGATTGGAGTTCTATGATACCCTTATTACAAATGTTGATGTTGGACTTTCAACAAAATCCCCTGCAGACCGGGATAAAACGACAAACAAATATGAAGCATGTTACTGGCAAAGCGACTGTAGCAATTGGCGTTCGCCGAGCTGGCAAATCTACATTAATGAATCAGTTAATTGCTGAACTACTCACCTCCGGCGTAGCAATAGAAAATGTTCTCTATCTTAATTTCTTTGATGATCGTTGTAGACAGTGCTAATAACCCGCGAATAAATGGCGCAGGTAGCAAATAAAAATAGAATCGCAGATCATTCAAAACTACACTCAATCAGTACATAGAAAG
>JAGVJK010000002.1 GCA_020051155.1 Gammaproteobacteria bacterium
AGTGTTGATTTAACCAATGTAGGCCATTTGGTTTATTCTGGCATTGAAGTGATTGATATCACAGGCTCAGGCAATAATACCCTGAAATTGAATTTAAATGACATATTTGACTTGTCCATTGAAACGAATACTTTCCAAGGTTTGACGAAAGCAAATACTTTAGTGATTCAAGGTAATGCGGGAGATACCTTAGATATTGTTAGCACCAGCCCAGCAACCCATCCAGATTGGACAGTACAAGCGCCTGTAAGTTTCGACGGCGGTCTAACATTCTATAATCACATTACCTCATCCTCGGGCATTGGTGATATTTACTTTTATAGCACTATTACGCAAAACTACGTATAAAATCCTTTTTTATTATTTTTCAATAAGCTGATAGATTTTTTCTTGGGCGTTCTTTTATTTTAATTGTATCGAGCCCTTGACCAGATGGGGGCTTCAGTGTTAATTTAGCGCCCTCTGGAGGCACGTAGCTCAGTGGTAGAGCACCACCTTGACATGGTGGTGGTCGGTGGTTCGATCCCACTCGTGCCTACCATTACTTTCATTATCAAAGGCAAGGGCGAGGCATTTTACATCAACTCGTTATTTCACAGCCTAATAAATCCTTAATCTTTTTATTGTACTATTTGAGCTTATTTAACATGCGTGTAAGAGCGCAGGTAATTTTTAAGATTAAATGTTGTTGGGAGTTAGATAAATGAGTAAAAAGAATAGAGCATCAGATGAAGAGACGGGATTATTTCCATCTTCCTCTGAAGAGGATGCCGTTTCTGATAAAGATGAAATGTCACATTTATTGTCTTCTGATTCAGATGCTGAGGATTCAGGGACATCTCTATCATCCTTTGATCGGATTGAACATGGTGATGAAACTTATGTAAGTACAGTGGATTGTAAATGGCCGCTGCTGCCATTCGGGCTTACCGCCACCGGTGTTCTATGTTGGACTTTTGCTGCAGCGCTTAATTCTACCTTTACAGATCCAACGACATTGGTTCTTTTGGGAGGGGGCACTCTTGCTATATTGCTGGCTATTTGCGCGTTTATTTATGATATTATTGCTGGCTGCAAAGATGAGCCAATGGCGGACTCAACCTCGCGGTTTCGCGCTGGTTTTGGTTGCAACGCTTAAGGTCCTACTAAGAAAGGCTTAATCTTTTTATTGTAAGATGGTCTGGTTCATGAGTTTTTATTAATGTAATTGGCGAAGAGGTATGAAATGGCGACAGAGATGGTTTCAATCAATGAGTTGACACTACATGAGCTGTTCTATTCAGCTTCAGTCAGCTTATTGAGTGGAAAGCCAATAAAAAACATTTCTCATCTTTTATCCGTGCTTATATTTTTTGAGCTTCTTGTATTAGCAAAAGAATCTGATTTGTCGCCAGAGGAAGAGCCTGGAGCACCTATTCCTGATTATATTCCGCGTAATGATGACTGGGAGAACTATTTTCATGATGCTGCGTGGCCGATTAATCATTCAACTGAATTTTTAAATTTGCGCAAAGAGCTTGAGGAAATACTATTTGATCAGCCAGATGATGCAGAAGGTTATGAATCCAATCAAGCAAGAGTGTTAGCTTTGAGATTATACGCATTTGTTCGTCGCCTTAAAGGAAAAGCAGTTCTTACGGTGAATGTATTTGAGCAAGGTATTCCTGAAAAGCTTTCTTTTGCTCAAGTTATCAACTGTATTCGAAGTGAGAAAGAAGTTAGAGAGATCGATTTACTGTTGGCTAGAACAGAAAAAGAAAAATTAATCTCTTCTAATCTTACAAGCTCTTCTCGATTATTTATACAACCAAAGCCTGAGAAAACATGCTATACCAGAATAGGAGGTTTTCCTGGTTCGCTCGGTATCGGTTGTGTAGTCAGTGGGGTTGGTTTGTTAGTTATTGCGATAACGATAGCTTCCAATCCCATAGGCTGGCTTGTTGGTGCAACAGTTCTAATACTTTTTGGTTTATTTGCTATGACGGGGCCCGTCTCGTCACCCGCCACACCACAACCGGCTTTAACAACTCAGCCAACGGCCAGAGCGTAATAGCGGACCATATAAATCTTTTTCCATAGAAATCACTACGCTGTCTTCCTCTTCCTGCGTTGGTGGGTGATCCACAAAAGTCATTTTAGGCGCTTCTTGGATCATAACCAAAGGCGTTTGTTCATCACCTTCACCCATGACAAACACGGCAGCGGTTGCTAGAGAATCTAAAATATTCACTTGGGTTACCCGCAGTGGATGCCCATACAAGTCAGGCTTATTCACATAAGAGTACAGCGGTTTAAACCCACACCAGCCAAGTGCAATGCCCGTTACACCTTGACGCATGATCGTTGTGTGGCTGTCGGTAATCAAAATCCCTAACGCTTGAATTTGAAATTTATTTCGCAAATAATCCCACATCCATGTTGCGGTTTCTTGGATTTTTTCCGGGAATAAAATATAACAATCCTTCGCATTGGATTCATCAATCCCCGCTGAGGGAATTAAAATGTTATTTTTGATCGTTAAATACAAATCATAAGGATTATGTTCAGTCTCGAGGATTTGATCCGCTTCCTGACAAATCAACTCATATTTTGAAATGCCTTGTTTATCGCGGACACGACCTTGAATGATACTTAAGACTTTAGAGGTGAGCACTAGAATGCTTTTTTCTGACAGTGAGGTTACGTGCGCATCGAGGAAACTTGCTAAGGTTTCCCCGATTTCAACACGATGAGTCTTGATAGGACTAATGAGCATGCGTGGTTTCCATCATGCCATCCAAGAAAGACCAAAGTAAGTTAGCGCCGGCGAGTGCACCTTGGCGTACTTTTTCTTGATCTTCAGCGCAAAGGCCCTCAATCAACGCGGCAACTTCTTCAGTGTGCCATTCATCTGCTTGCATATGAACGGTGAAAAATTGTAGAGCTTGCTCATGGGTAATATTGTAATGAGCTTTTAGTCCTTCAATTTTTGATTCAGCAACTTGCGGGGTTTGACGCTCATAGGCATAGAGTGCGCCCAAACCAGTGGCGTAGTCTGTTTTAACTAAGTCAAAATAACCATCAACTAATTGATGGGTTTTTTCCAGCGTAGCAGGTTGTTGGCAATCTGCTGCTGTAACACCTAAACCTTCAGCAAATCGTATCCAAAGTGCTGGGTGATTATCGTCACCTAACTCTTCATCCATCAAATTGCCTAATAGAATTTGTCGAGATTTGAGATCAGCACAGGAAGTATGAATATTGCTGAGGTAGCGAGGAAAGGCAGCAACATGGTGATAATACTCTTTAGCGTAGACTTGCAACGTATCCATGCTGAGTTCGCCATGGTTCCAGAGCTGATAGAAGGGGTGTTTTAACAGATGCAGTGCTTCTAACTCTTGATTAAGTTTTTCACAAAAAGTCATGATTCCTCCCGAGATGGTTAATATCGGGGGCATTATATCGGGTTAGATGGAAAAATGCTTGCTTAGAAAAAACTTTTTTTAAAGCCCTCCAGTTAAGGCTTGTTGTGCAACAAAAAATCGCTGATGATCGGCCACATTGTGTACACGTAGATAATCTGCCGCCTGTGCCAATAAGGCTGAGACAGCGATGGTTTCTAAGTCTCGTTCAGCGGCCGGGCGTGTTGACAGGGTTTGAAAGTAATATTTTCGGGAATGCCCCACTAAAATAGGGACGCCCCAAGCCCTTAAGGCCTCTAAGTGGCGGAGGATGGCTAGATCTTGAAATGCGGATTTGCCATAGCCAATACCGGGATCGAGGATAATATTTTCTTTTTTAAACCCTAAGGAGAGTAAATGCTCGATCTGTTTTTCTGCCCAGTCAGTGAGGATTTTAATCGGTGACTGCTCCAGGGGAAGTATGGTGTTCTTGTTGGCGGGTATTTCAGGTGCGTGCATCAAACAAAGCTTCGAGCCGTGTTCGGCAATGGCTTTTAATGTGTTGTGATCCAAGCTGCCTTTAACATCATTGATCCAAAGAGGCGGCAGTTTTTCCAAAAGATTTTGGATGATAAGAGGTGTAAAGGTATCTACACTGAGAGTAATAGTGCCGTCTTTTACTAAAGGAGTCAGGCCTTCTAATACTGGCTCTAAGGCACTGTATTCTTCTTCCGGTGATTTTATGATAGCGCCTGCTCGTGTGGATTGCGCGCCGATTTCAATAATGCTGGCGCCTTCTTTTGCCAATTGTAGGGCGCGTGCCATAGCAGCTTCGGGAGTATTAAAACGTCCACCATCGGAAAATGAATCAGCAGTGATATTCACAATGCCGACAAACGCAGGAAATAATGCTAGCGTATTTAAAAAACATGGCGTTAATGCAAGCGCAGGATAAGGAGCATTCATCATCGCTAGAAGGTGAGTTAAGAAATCTCGGGTTTTAAGTTCAGGATGAGGAATTTTTAATTGCGAGGTGTCGAGAGTGAGATCGCCCCATAATAAAATATCCAGATCAATAATACGTGGTGACCAACGTTCGTAATGCTCGGGGCGGCCAATTTCTCGCTCAATGTTTTTTAATTCAGTTAATAATTGTTGCGGTGTGTAATCAGTTTCACCGGCAACAATCATATTTAGAAAAGGTTTATCCCAAGAGGCAGGAGCACCTTCTGGTAAAATGCACGTGGTTTCCAACACAATGGAACATTGCACGTTTGTTAAGTAACGCTTTTTTAGTTGTTCAACGGCTAATCGTAAGTTATGAAGGCGATTACCAAGATTTGAGCCGATACTAATGTAAATCATAGTGAGTGTTTCCTTAAAGTCCTGGTGGGCGATCTAGTAAGACTGTACTGCTAGAAGATACAGGCAATAGAGATGGCGTTGATGGGGTAGCAATGAGCGTTAATGTTTCACGGTACGGAGCTAATCTGTCTATTAGCGTTTTATAGAAAGCTTTATTATTTAGAAATAAATTGGTTGTTTTTTTTGAAAAAGCATTCGTAAGAATCTTTTCCATTGTTGAGATTAATAGATGAATCTTCTCCCCGTTATGGCAACGATCAATTTCATAGATATGATCGAGCAGCATTTTGAGTTTCACTGGAATTTCTATTTCACATACTTCACCGGTGGAATTTCTAAACCGATAGAGTGTATTCCCAGTGAGAGGAAATTTTTGTTGCGGAATTTGAACGTGAATAAAATCTTTCAAGTTCCGAATAAAATACCGTACCAAAGGAATGCGTGTACCGGTTACTTTAAAGTAAGCGTCATATAAGAAAGCTATGTACGTATTGAAAATGGGAGTGAGCGGCTTTGGCTGTGAGAGGGTCGGGTCATTTATTTTTTTGCGAACCTCTTCTGCCTCATGCCAAGCGGCTTCTGTATCAGCATGAATAGCGTGAAACCCGGAAGATGCAATGAGATCTGTGCACCCGCGTTTGTCATCCAGAAAGATAATATTTTGTTGCGATACTACTGAGTAATGAGCTGGCGCAACAATTTGTGTGATACCAAGCTTTAATAAAGCGGGACAATGGTTTAAGTCAAGAGTAACATTTGCTTGATCGAGCAACTCAAAGATAAGAAATAATTTGTAATCCCCTAAATCAAAACTTTGCAAAAGCTCGGGGGTAGATAGTGAGCGCAATGACAGAGAAATTAGAGTTTGTCCAAACTTAAAAGTTGCAATGCCGGAACTAGGATATGTAAAGCTTAAGGGGCCAATAGTTGCTTTGATCTGTCGTTTTTTCTCATCAATAGTAACACCTTTATTAACGAGCGCATCTAATGCAACTCGCTGGATTTGAGCTTGCATCGCTTTTGTAAGTTCAGTGGTGATCGGTTTTTTTAGTGCAGATAAAATGTCGAGAGTTAGCTTTTCCGGTGGAATACTACGACAAAGGTCGACTAGATTTTCAACGGCAGTTAAAGAGCAATGAGAGAGGTCAGATGCCGATGCTAAAGACAGCACATAATCTTCTCTTATTAACTGACTGTTTATTAGCGTACATATTAAAATGGAACCTCGTTTATCGACATAGATACCTTGTTGCGGGAGGCTTAGTAATTCTGACAGAGAAAAGAGATTATACTCTTCTAAGGGGGCAGTAGGTTTGTTAGTTGAGAGGATATCCACATGACAAACTCGATTAATGAGCCCCGTCGATCTTCCACTAACTTGAGCATAGAGAGGAGGGGGGCCTTGATAACCTAGCCTTCGCAAGGCTACATAGGCAGGATCTCTTTCTAGTGCAATTGCACCTGAGGAGGTAATGCCCCAGATATTTTTAGGGTTTTGTCCAAGATGAATTAAAAAAGGCAGAAGAGCTTCTGGATTGATTAATTGAGTTTTATCAAAGATAGTATCATCTCGATCAAAAAAAGCAGCAAAGAAAGTATTTTTGCTAAGTGTGGGGGGACACGGGATGTGACTGGTGGAGGAAGAGGGCGATGAAGGGGCAAGGATGATTCCTTCTATCAGGTTTCCAAGTTGATGAGCTCTTTGCTGTTGTTCCTCCAGAATCTTGTAAAAAGGGTGCTTTGTGTCTTGTTTGATAATCGTTTTTAATGCTTCTATACGGATAGCTATGATAGTCAGTAAATTTTTAGCAATCGGTACCTCATCGATATTTTCTAAACCGCGTCGCAATTGTTCGGCAGTATATCCATCAATGACGGGATGCTCATCTGGAGTGAGTACTTTGCTGGATTGTAACAAACTGCTGTAACGCTCTATAGTATAAATGTGTTTTTTAAGCAGTTGTAATGCCTTACTAGCGATAAGCTCATTGGGTGCAAGTAAACAAGCAATCATCAATAAATTTTCAGAGATAAGCAGATGTTGCAGGGTTCTACCGAAACCGCTATAAGGTGGTTTGCCATTAAGAGCGAGCTCCGCGAGCTGTATCCAATCGATGTTTCGAATGCATAAGTCTTGATAAAAGGCCCAGTCAATGGGAGGCTTAATTTCTCCAGAAGTTGCACTCATAAAACTGTCTCTCCTTTATGGAATCTTTTAATGTTAGTTATTTTAATTTTTGTGCATATCACATTGAGCCGCAGCCTATTGATGAAGTTCCTATTGACTTATCGCAAGGTGATCTGCAATCTGGAAAACTAAATAAGTCAACGGACGGAAGTGTATATGATTAATCCAGACATTTCAAGGGAAGAAGCCTCATGACGACGCAGCTTTCCATCTTTTGGTTTCGGCAGGATCTGAGGATTTCTGATAATCCGGGGCTGTTGGCGGCGGTACAGCGAGGAGCCGTGTTGCCGGTTTATATTTTGAATGAATCAACACCTCAAGTGTTTCAATTGGGTGGGGCGAGTCGATGGTGGTTACATCATTCTTTGACGCAATTAAATCAAGATTTAGAAGGAAAGCTTAATTTTTATGTTGGGGATCCTCAGTGCCTTATTTTAGATCTGATTAAAACTCATGACATCAGTGCAGTTTTTTGGAATCGTTGTTATGAGCCGTGGCAAATTAAACAAGATGAAGAGCTAAAAAAACAGTTAAAAAAATCTAATATTGAATGTAATAGTTTTAATGGTTCTTTGCTACGGGAGCCCTGGGAAACTCTGAAGCCAGATGGTAGCCCTTATAAAGTATTCACGCCATTTTATCGAAAAGGCTTTTTAACAGGACTCGCACCAAGAAAACCTTGTGTGATGCCTAAAAAAATAAATTTAATGACAGATGAAAAAAATAAGATGACGTTGAGCGGATTCAATCTTTTGTCCACAAAAAAATGGCAACATAAGTTTGCGCAGTACTGGGTGGTCGGTGAGGGAGAGGCGCAAAAAAAATTGACGGAGTTTTTAAAAGGAGGGCTTCAAGATTATAAGGAGGGTCGGGATTATCCGTCTAAAAAGCATACGTCTCGCTTATCACCGTATTTACATTTTGGAGAAATCTCTCCTCATCAAATTTGGCATGCAGTGCATGAGAATACGTATCGATCTATTCATGAAAAAGATCGTGAACATTTTTTAAGTGAAATAGGTTGGCGTGAGTTTTCTTATTATTTACTCTATCATTTTCCGACGTTGCCTACAGATAATTTTCAACCTAAGTTTGGTCGTTTTCCCTGGACTGATCACTCTGAGTTTTTAGAAGCTTGGCAGCGAGGGCAGACAGGGTATCCTATTGTTGATGCTGGGATGCGAGAGTTGTGGCAAACGGGTTATATGCATAATCGGGTGCGCATGATCGTTGCATCATTTTTAGTAAAAAATTTATTGCAACATTGGCATAAGGGGCGTGATTGGTTTTGGGATTGTTTGTTAGATGCGGATCTTGCCAATAACAGCGCGAGCTGGCAATGGGTGGCGGGCTCGGGTGCTGATGCGGCTCCCTACTTTAGGATGTTTAATCCGGTGACACAAGGAGAGAAATTTGATGGGGACGGTGATTATACGCGTCGTTTTGTACCAGAGCTGAGTCAGTTGCCGGATGAGTATTTGTTTAGACCTTGGGAAGCGCCACCGATGTTGTTAATGGCTGCGGGGATTGTTTTGGGGGAAACTTATCCGATGCCAATTGTTAGTTTGGGGGAGTCTAGGAGAATTGCTTTGGAGGCGTATGAGGGGATTAAACATAAAGAGTGAGTTTAAATAAAGCACGGTGGCGGAGGTTGGCATTCTTTAAAATAACCACCTCCAAACTGGGTGGGGTGACACAAGAAATTAAACATTTTGCTTGCGCTCTCCTGAAAATAGACATACCATGTTCTTATAATTACACTATTTGTAATTTTGAAAGCATGGCAATCATATGAATCTACAGTC
Organism: Gammaproteobacteria bacterium; assembly: GCA_020051155.1. Lineage (GTDB taxonomy): Bacteria > Pseudomonadota > Gammaproteobacteria > UBA1113 > UBA1113 > JAGVJK01. The sequence continues at coordinate 8,739 of JAGVJK010000002.1, forward strand.
TTACATAAAACAGCTCAGGAAATATGGGAAACGAGCCTTCACGATTGAAGAGATTTTGGAAGAATTCAAAGTATCTCGCAATTATGCCAGGGTGGCTTTATATCGCCTTATTCAAAGTGGTGACCTTGTCTCCCCGGCTAAAGCTTTTTATGTCATCGTGCCTCCTGAATATCAAACATACGGTTGTATACCTGCAGAACAACTTATTCCCATACTCATGAAGCATCTAAATATCGATTATTATGTTGCCCTGTTATCAGCAGGGTTGTTTCATGGAGCGACCCATCAAAAACCCGCTAGGTTTCAAGTCATGTTGAATAAAAGGATGAGCGGTAATTTGGTTTTTGGTGATGTTGAAATAGAGTTTATTTATAAAAATTCACTCTCTGGGCTTCCAACTCAAGATTTCGTTGTTGATACTGGCTATCTCAAAGTGGCATCACCCGAACTCACTGCAATCGACTTACTCAATTACCCTTCTCGTGCGGGGGGGCTTAACCACATAGCAACCGTTTTTTCTGAATTAGCCGAAGCTATAAATCCGGAAAAATTGATAGAGCTTGCCGAAAAGATCAATGCTAGATACCAACTACAACGCATTGGTTATATTTTAGAGAAAATTGATGTCATGGATGAAGATAAAAAAGCTCAAATAATGGAAGCCTTAGAAGCTTTTTTAAAAGGAAAAATGAAATATTACATCCCCATCGCTTCTGAAATAGAAAAAATGGGTTACCCGAGATCCAAACGATGGAAAATAATAGAAAATACTGAAGTAGAGAGCGATTTATGATCCCAAATGTTTTTATACAAAATTGGTCTAATCATGTTAAATGGCAAACACCAGCCCAAATTGAACAAGATCTCATTATAAGCAGAGCGTTAGTAGATTTGTACAACGATCCACACATCAAAGACGCCTTAGTTTTCCGCGGCGGTACAGCGCTCAACAAATTATTTATTAACCCGCCGTCTAGGTATAGTGAAGATATCGATTTCGTGCAGAAAAACGCTGATCCAATCGGCCAAACAATTAATGCGATTCGTGAGGTGCTCAAACCATGGTTAGGTGATCCAAAATGGAAAATTACTCAAAGAAGTGCAAAGCTAATTTACAAATACGAATCCATAAACAAGTCTGCATTAAAACTAAAAATCGAAATAAATACAACTGAACATTTCCAAGTGCTGCCCTTAAAAAAGGTTGCTTTCTCTATGGATTCAGATTGGTTCAAGGGGACAGCGGATATTATTACTTACGAAATGGATGAGCTGATGGCGACTAAATTGCGAGCTCTGTACCAGCGCCGCAAAGGACGAGATTTATTTGATATGTGGTATGTGACAACCAATGACTTGATTAACTTAAACCAAGTTTTTGATATTTTTGCTAAGTATTGCACTTATAACGGCATGAAAATCTCACGAGAAGAATTTATAAAAAATCTTGAGCAGAAGAAAGATAATCGCGATTTTCATGTAGATATGAGTCTGTTGCTGCCATCGAAATTGCATTGGAATTTCGAAGAAGCCTATCAATTCGTTGTAGATAACGTAATTAGCAGGCTGCCATAATGCAAAGAACTAAACTGTATAGTCAAATCTCAATACGCATCACATGTCTAAGCAATGAAAAGCTAAAGCGGTTTTTGGCAGGCGACAATCCAATGCATGCAGGTATCGGTGGCAAGTCCGCAATTTTATCTAAAACTTCACGCCCAATATGCACAAGTGCTGGTATGGCGTTACTATCGTTTTTCAAAAGGTAAATTCTCTAAGTGGCGGAGAGGGAGGGATTCGAACCCTCGGTACGGGTTAACGTACACACACTTTCCAGGCGTGCTCCTTAAGCCACTCGGACACCTCTCCCCGGGAAGGGTGGTAGATTATATGATTTTGGCATACTGTGCAAGGGGCTTCGAGCGTATCGCCTATTCTGCGTCAAGAGACTTTATTCAAATGCGCCGTGAACCCTCCCCTGGGGGCTTCGTCGCAGCATCCATGCTGCTCAGAATTTGAATAAAGTCTCTTGACGCAGAATAGGCGATATGAGGGCTCTTTTGAGTGGTTAGGGGTGTTTGTGTTGGAGCTCAGTATGCCAGTTGAGTTGCTGGCATACTGAAGGGTGTTTACAGGCGCTGAGTTTCTCAGCGGTGTAATGTTTATTGGAGGCTGCAGCCTTTGAAGTTAGCACTGCATTGGTTGGTTTCTTCAGGAGGCCTTGGACGTCGAGTAGGCGCCGATGATTTTGACTTAGAAGTACCCATGTCATAAACAAATCCAGGAGAATAACCACCAGGAGTAGCTGGATCAGCGCTGCTCTCCGGAAGAGTCGCTGGGCTAGCACTGCCCCCAGAAACAGCTGGTTGCGGAGCGGATGAAGGAGAACCAGAACTGTTCTTTATACTTCTGTCATTAGTGTATCTACGAGAGGTGAGCGAACTGCTAGCTGGCATAGGAGCTGAAGATACAAGAAAAGCAGTGCAAGATGAATTCTCTAAGAATTTCATTGCATTGTCGTAGTTTCCTTTCTCTACTATAGCGTTGGCTATAGCGGTGAGGTGTTCAATGGAACTAGCATTTTGAGCAGTTTTATGCTGTGCATATACGCTTAATCTTGCAGCCACATCTTCTTGCGTATGCTTTTGTCCTGTCGTGGCTAGTTCGTGGGAAGGACCGCTCAGTTCCTCAGTCATTTCAGGAGAGCTTGTCTCAGAATGTATCCCATTGTCTGAAAGCCCGTCTATTTTATCACTGGCAGAGGGTTCTGTTGGTGAGAATTGAGTTGATTCTGGGATTGTAGTATTGCTAGGAGCGCTCAAAGCTGTGTTGTTATCTAAATTGAGGAGGTTTGTTTGATGTAAGGAAAGGCGCCGCTGCTGTTCTATAGAGATCATTTTCTCTAGTTCAGAAACCATGAGTTTAAGATCACTAGAGAGTTGTAATAACTGTTCTAGTGTTTCCGCATCTACCATCCTTAAGCAACATGTATTATATGTTGCTTGAACCTGAGAGCGGGTGTCAGTAGATAAAAATTCAGAGAGAGCCAACGTTCCAAACTTATTTAATAGTGATGTTAGTTTTTTGTGTAGCTTTTCTTCTATAATCGATTCTGGTGAAGGTTCTGGACATCCAGCTTCACTAATCGTGGATAAACCTGCTTCACTATCTGAATCTTCAGCATTTTCCGTATCTGGAGATGCTGAACGGCTTGTTGTACTCTGTGGTTCTGTGGAGAGTTCATTAAGCTTAGAAGCTTCGGATTCATCGGCAAATGTATCTGGAGATATAGGGGGTTTTGGCTCCATGCTACTTTGTGGTGCATTAATGTCATTGGTTGCAATAACCTGATGGAGTAATGTGCCATTGGTGGCCAATACATCGAAAGTATCGGAAACAGATTTGCCATCACTCAAAGCATCAACAGTATTGTTTGCTCTATAAGTCCAATCGCCATCTTCATCATTGCTAAATACGCCATGGGCTCCCTGCACATTGGTTTGTGCTACGAAGGTTTGTATGCCATCCACGGCTAATGTGCCGCTCGTTGTTTTATCAGACGCGGGGGTGGATTTGGGTTTAATGTCTTTCAGTGTTGCGTAATATAAAATACGGCTCTCAATATCTTTAGCGATACGTGGTTGTTGTTCATTAGATGATTGCATCTCAATATCCTCATGGGTTGGGGCCCTATTATGAAATATGGGCTATTGTTGGGCTTAAAGAAGAAGCAGTGTAGATAGAAAGGGCAAAAAATGCAATACCGGATTTTTTCAAGGAGATCAACTAACTACACAGCCTGGCCCGCTGCCCAGCCGGAGGACCAGGCCCATTGAAAGTTATAGCCTCCGAGCCAACCGCTAACATCAACCACTTCACCGATGAAATAAAGTCCAGGAGTATTTCTTGCTTCCATGGTCTTTGAAGAAAGTGCGTCACAATCAACACCGCCTAGGGTTACTTCTGCAGTACGATAACCTTCGGTCGCATTGGGTTTAATGCGCCATGTATGGAGTAAGGTGGCAATGGCTTCAATATTTTTTTCTGTCAATTGTGGCACGGGTTTTTCTGCAAGTTCTGCTGGCAAGATCATTTCTAGCAAACGTTTAGGTAAATGTTCTGCTAACACGGTTTTTAATTGTTTACTCGAATGTTGTTTCAAATCGCGTAAATAAAACATCAAATCTTTGTCTGGAACCATATCAATGTGAATATCATTGCCAGGTTGCCAATAGGAGGAAATTTGTAAAATGGCGGGGCCACTGAGACCGCGATGGGTAAACAACGTATTTTCACGAAATTGTTGTTGCTCATGCTGCACCACCGTATCGATGGCAACGCCGGCAAGTTCAGAAAATAATTGTTTATCTTTATCATGTAAAGTGAAAGGGACTAAGCCAGCGCGAGTGGGCCATACTTTTATATCAAATTGTTCTGCCACGCGATAACCGAAGGGGCTGGCGCCTAAGGTTGGAATAGAGAGTCCGCCGGTGGCAATCACTAAAGATTCACAGCTGTAAGAACCATGGGTTGTGTCTAATTGAAATCGACCATTCTCCAGACGCTTGATTTTTTCAATGCTGGTATCTTGGCGAATAGTCGCTTTCACAAGCGCACATTCCGTCAATAACATATTCAAAATATCTTTCGCTTTGTTGTCGCAAAATAATTGCCCTAGAGTTTTTTCATGAAAAGGAATTTGATAGCGTTTTACTAATTCAATGAAATCCCATTGCGTATAACGACTGAGTGCCGATTTACAAAAATGTGGGTTATGGGAAAGGTAACAGTCAGGGTGAATGTTGTAATTAGTAAAATTACAACGACCACCGCCGGACATCAGAATTTTTTTTCCGGGCTTATTGCTATGATCTAAGACAATCGTTTGCCGACCACGTTTGCCGGCCTCAATGGCACACATTAAGCCGGCAGCACCTGCACCAAGGATAATGACGTCGGTCGTGATCATGTCTAGAGCGACCTCGTCATAGGATTACCGCCAGAAAAAATCGAAAGTTGCTCTCGATTTTTATTGATGAGGGACGTGCGAGGGAGCAAGCCATGTTGGATATCTCCAACTTTAATTGTTTATAAGTGGCTGATAACCAACATTTGGCAACGTACGTGATCACTCATTAAAACCGCGTAGTTTGTAACTGCTGGCGGTTATCAAAGCGTTCCATGGCTAGGCGGATTAACTCATCTAATAACTCAGAATAACCTAGGCCGCTGGCTTCCCACAGTTTTGGATACATGCTGATGCGGGTGAAACCAGGGATGGTGTTGAGTTCGTTAATATAAATTTTGTCATCGGGAGTTAAAAATAAATCGACGCGGGCCATGCCTTCGCACTCTAAGGCTTGGAAGGCTTGGATCGCGATCTTTTGAATGCGTTCAATTTGTGAGGGTGTTAATTCTGCTGGAATCATCAACCGAGCCCCCTCAGCGTCGAGGTATTTTGCTTCATAGGAATAAAACTCGTGGGTCGGCGCTATTTCTCCAGGGATGGAGGCCTTTGGATAGGTATTGCCTAAGATGGCACATTCAATTTCGCGACCGGGAATAAAAGTTTCCACTAAAACTTTTGTGTCATAGCGAAAAGCATTTTCAATGGCTGCGGCTAAAGCGTCTAAGGTTTTCACTTTTGACACGCCCACCGAGGAACCCATGTTCGCTGGTTTCACGAAACAAGGTAAACCTACTTCCTTGGCAATGGCGGCATAATCAATATTAGTCTCATGCTTTTGAACTTTTACAAAGTGAGCAATGGGTAAGCCAGCATCGCGCAACATGCGTTTCATGCAATCTTTATCCATACACAAGGCAGAAGATAAAATGCCTGGACCTACAAAGGGAATATTTGCTAATTGTAATAAACCTTGGATAGTCCCGTCTTCGCCATTAGGGCCGTGTAAAACAGGGAACGCCACATCAAAGGATGTTTGTAATTGTTTATCAGTAACCCCGATGAATTGTTTACAGGTACTACCTTCTAGCACGATTTGTTGGCCTTGTGGGGCTGTGACAGTTAACTCAGCGTTGTGTTGCAGCGCTGGCGTAGCATTTTCTAAAAACCAACGCCCATCTCGATCAAGGCCAACTAAGACCACATCGTATTTATTTTTGTCTAAGGCATTCACCACATTTTTTGCGGATTGCAATGAGACTTCGTGCTCAGCGGATCGCCCACCAAAAAATACAGCCACTCGTAATTTATTGGACATGATGATCCCTTACTTCATAAATAGGTTAACTAAAATTTGATAATAGATATCGCATAGAGTGTCGAGTTCGGCCACTAAAATACATTCATCGATTTGGTGAATGGTGCGATTAGACGGACCGACTTCAATCACCGGTGTGCCATGAGCTGCGATGTAACGTCCATCGGAGGTGCCACCATCAGTGGCTAATTGCGGATGCAATCCGGTGACTTGTTGCACAGCTTGTTGGCAGGCAGTGAGTAATTGTTCTTCGGTAGTGAGATAAGGTGTGCCGTAGACGTGCCAATCCACATGGTAGTTAATGTTGTGTTTTTTGAGAATGGCTTCTACTCGTTGTGAGATAGATTCCGGTGTTGATTCTGGGCAAAAACGGATGTTGATCAATACGGTCATATCGCCGGGAATGACATTGCTAGCGCCCGTGCCACTATTGAGATTGGAAATTTGCAAACTGGAGGGAGGGAAATATTCGTTACCCGTATCCCATGAGGTGTTGGTAATTTCAGTCAGTGCGGGTAATGCTTGATGAATAGGATTGCAGGCTAATTCTGGATAGGCTACGTGGCCTTGTTTACCAATAATTTTGAGGGTGCCGGTTAAGGAACCGCGACGGCCATTTTTAATCACATCGCCTAAGGCATGGGAACTAGAGGCTTCACCCACGACGCACCAATCAATATGCTCGTCCATCTGGGCTAATTCTTTCAGGACAAAAGGTGTGCCTTCATCAGAAGGGCCTTCTTCGGCGCTGGTGATGAGGAAGCCAATACTGCCATTATGGTGAGGGTGATCATGAATAAATCGCTCGGTAGCCACTAACATGGCCGCTAAAGCCCCTTTCATGTCCGCTGCGCCACGACCGTAGAGGATCCCATCTCGTACTTCAGGCACGAAAGGATCGGATTTCCACGCGTCTAAAGGGCCTGATGGCACCACGTCAGTATGACCCGCAAACACGAATAAAGGCTTCGCATCTCCGCGTTTGGCCCAAAAATTACTGATTTTATTGTTAGGCATGGACTGGCAAGTAAAGCCCATAGCGGTTAAGTGATGCATCAAGATGGTTTGGCAACCTAAATCCTTGGGGGTTAAAGAAGCGATGGAAATTAATTCTTTGGCAAGTGTTAGTACATTTAACATAATTGGGTGGTCTATCCTAAGGTGAAAATATTCTGGCATTATGCCTTGAAAAAGAGATGGTTAGCAAGGGATGGAGGGGCTTTGATTTAATGGTGAATTAAGGTGCGGAATTTTGGGGGTGAGTTAATTTTGTGCTATAGTGGAGCGAGGTTGGTGATGGGCTATATTTTAAAGAGGTGAGCACATCAATGTCATCTTTCCGTTTTTCTCATGGTGACAAGTCAGAATAGAGAGTCCTTCTCTACAAGGTAGTTGATGACAGTAGAGGAGCGATTGGGAATTTGAGGGGCAGTGTTTAATAGAGGTTATCTATGGGCAAAAAAAGTAAACCATTGTTCCTAATAGGCAGGAAAAAAAAACCGATGACGCGGCAGGTGAGTCACGCACAGATAAAACATGCGAGTCTTGGTGCAGCCGAAGATGAACGTTATGACATTGCAGATTTTGTTTTAGGCCAGCTTTCTTCTGACAAGAGGTGGTATAGGCTACAAATTTATGTACCCTCCCAAAACAGTAATGAAGATTATCGATATGTTATGTATTCTCATCCCGAATCTGATCACGAGCCGGAGCTCGAATCTGCTGAGTGGAAAAATGAGAGTGATAACTTTTCCGCTGAAGGTTTCCCGCAGCAGAAATTTTTGTCTTATGGAGAAGAGGTAACATATTTTCTGCAAAAGAACTTTCCGTACGCGGGATTTTTTCGACAAAACTCGCGCGCACATTTAGAAAATAAAACTATTTTATATAACTATACTGCAGTTGATCTGCCACGATTTGTTACTTTTTTAGATCCGACATTTGGCCAAGATTATTATATTGAAGCTCGAGAGAATGATGATACTACTTATAAAATGGTTACCCAAGAGCATGAAGCCTCTAGCAGTAATCTTGCTCTTTCTCGAGCTGTTTTAGTAGAAAAACTAAAAGCTGAAAAGTTTGAGAAACAGGTAGAAGATTTAAAGAGTGCTCAAGAACGAACATTTCAATTGTTAGTTCCAGCCTCCAATGCTCCTTCATCGGCAGCTGCTCAAACACATCAACAGTCTTTGCTTCGTAAATTAAAAGATCTGCAACAACGAGAGGAAGTTTTTTTAAATTCTTGGGTAAGTCCTGGCTCTGGAAGTTTTAAAGAGTTACAGACAGGTGTGCAGCTCTTAATAGAATGCATCCAAAGTACGAAGAAGAAAATTGCAGCGCTTGAAGCAACAGAAATGAAAACAGCTAATGCATTACATCTTGTCGATACTCTTCCAAGAACAGTCTACACTTCTAAACCGACGGATAAAGAAAACGCAGAACGAAGTGTTAATGCTTCTCAAGCAATAAAAAGCAAAAAATCCAAGCGCTCAATTAAAACTGAACGACAGTCAGAGATAGCCCAGATTCCTGAGTCAAAAAAAGTTATCAATGAAGCTCCTTGGGATGGACGATTGATGACACATCATTTAGATCTTCCGAAAGTGGACTATCATCGCTATAAATTTACTAAAGAGTTAGTGATGGGAGATTATTCTTCCACCGTTGCACAGCCCTTTGTGCGTTATGATATTCCAGACAGCGGTTTAACCGAAGATCAAAAAAAGCTCTCAGGTTATAATTATCCTGAAAACCAAACTAAAACGATCGTGTATCTCATGTACGATGCCATACGAAATTACGACTTTACTCAGGGCCCTATGGAATTAACGGGAGGCTCGAAAAGAGATATCCAGGTAGCGATGATGGTGGTGAAGGCGTTGCAACTACCACAACGCTACAATAAATCGCCGGAAGAGCTAATTGTTGATAAGCGTCCAGGTGTTCCGCAAGAGGAAGAGACAAAGCTAGTAAAAGAATTATTTGCCTTATTAAAAGAAGAAAAGCATTATCGTGCGGATGAGAACATCGATCCGACAAATAAAAAAAATCTTTCAGAAGAAAGAGAATTATACAACAAAATAAAGCGCGATATGCATGAGTACGGCATGATGAAAGAGGTTTTAGAATATCAATCGCTAAAACCCAAACACTATTCGTTTTTCCAGATGCGTCCTGAGAGTGGGGGTGCAGCGAGCTCAGAGTCTACAGAAACACCACAGGTTTCACCACCACACCCAGAACACTCTAAATAAAAAGACTCATAGCAGAGTAAAAAATATAGATGTTGAGTTCCTAGCAAAAAATATTAAAAAGTGCCTTCTCCCCTTGAGGGAGAAGGTGCCCAACGGGCGGATGAGGGGTGATCAAAATTAGGGAAAATACTTTGTCGAAGTTAACTATTTAGATACCCCTCATCCGGCCTTCGGCCACCTTCTCCCTCAAGGGGAGAAGGAACTTCTTAATGTTTTTTCAGTGACTCGGACATTTATTCATTTTTATCTACTGTAAAACAAAGACTACAAAACCATCAGTTGTTTAAGATAGTTATCACTTTATCGTACAATTATTACCATCCCTTTTACATGACACTTGACTCTTCCCTCATATCTTGACAGGATTGGCGATTATTTTTGCGAATCGATGCGGGTGTGCAATGAACATATTTAAACAGAAGCGGGTTGTTTGGGTGGTAGGGCTTATCGCTGTCGTGGTGGTAGCGGGCCTCGTGTTAGGTTATTTATGGAAAAAGAAAGGTGCTTTTTCGGGATACACTGCTAGTGTTTACGTATCGCCAACCAAGCAAGCGCAATGGCAATCAGAAATTGATGCCACCGGCAGCATCTCCGCCATCAAAGGCATCATGCTCAGAGCCGAAGTCAGCGGACAAGTGACAAAAATTTCTTTCAAATCGGGACAAGCCATCGAGAAAGATGCACCAATGATTCAAATTTATCCAGATGTTTTAAATGCGCAGTTAAAGCGTGCGCAATCAGCATTGATTTTAGCAAACATGGAATATGAACGTGGTCGTAAACTGATAGACAAAAATGTCATGTCACAGCAGGATTTTGATAAGTTAAATGCGCAATATCAACAGGCACAATCCAGCGTGGATGAATTACAAGCGCAGTTACGACAACATAACATTACTGCTCCCTTCGCCGGACGTGCGGGGTTACGTCGCGTTTCCTTAGGCGATCATTTATCGCCTGGTGATGCCATTGTTAATTTACAGCAATTAGATCCCATTCGTTTAGAATTCAGCGTGCCAGAGGTTTACCTTGCACAATTAGCCGTTGGGCAACGTGTGGAATTAATGCCAGCCTCTAACCCTCATCAAAGTTATGAAGGGCAAATCTATGCCATCGATTCCGCAGTGGATCCGCAAACTCGCAGCGTCGATGTCTGGGCGAATGTTCCTAATAAAGATGAAGCCTTATTGCCCGGCACCTTTGCCAAGGTACGTTTATTTGCTGGCAGAGAGCGTACCGTCACCGTCGTGCCCCAAACAGCGCTGGTTTACGATTTAGCCGGTACCTTTGTGTATGAAGCAAAAGATAATACAGCGAAAAAAGTTCGCGTAACGATTGGTGAACGTCGCGGTAGTGAAGTGGAAATATTAACGGGCCTTGCTCCTAATGTGCCGATTGTTACGGCAGGTCAAGTAAAATTATTCGACGGCGCGCATTTAAAAGTTGAAACGCCGCAACCAGAAAAACAACCAACCAGCGCTGACACCGCGGAGAAATAATTACCATGAATTTTACCGATATCTTCATTCGGCGGCCGGTGTTTGCTACGGCTTTAAGTTTATTATTGCTGGTGGTGGGGATTGCTGCCTTTTCAAAAATGCCGATCCGGCAATATCCCAAAATTGATGTATCCACCATTAGCGTGACCACCATCTATGCTGGAGCTAGCGCTGATTTAATGTCAGGCTTTGTGACAACGCCCATGGAAAATGCCATTGGTAGTGTGGATGGTATCGATTATATGGTATCGAAGAATACCCAATCCACCAGTTCTATCACCATCAATTTGCAGTTGGGTTATCCCATGGAAAAAGCCATCACCGATGTGGCGAATCAAATCCAATCCATTCGCTGGCAATTGCCGAAGGATGTGCAAGATCCGGTGATTCAAAAATACGATCCCAATGCGCAGCCCATTTTGTACATTGCGTTTAAGAGCAATGATATGTCGCCGGAAGGTATCACCGATTATTTGTTGCGTGTCGTGCAACCGCAAATGGAAACCCTCAATGGTGTAAGTGCTGCAAAAATTTTAGGTGAGCGGGAATATGCAATGCGCATTAACCTAGACCCGCAACAAATGGCCGCGCACAATGTGACTGCAAACGATGTTTTCATGGCATTAAGTGCGAATAACTTGCAAACAGCCGCCGGTAAAGTGGAAGGTGATTTGCAAACCTTTAACGTAACTGCAAATACAGATATGTCTTCGCCAGAGCAATTTAACAAAATGGCGATTAAAACCGTAGGCAATAAAATCATTCGCCTCGGTGATGTGGGGGAAGCGATATTAGGTGCGAAAGATTATGAAAGCAGTGCTTATATGGATGGTCGTAAAACCACTGTGATCGGTATTATTCCCACCTCTGATGCTAATCCTCTGGATGTGGCGAAAGCGGTGAAAAAAGTATTGCCGGGTATTCAGCAAGCCTTGCCGCCAGGATTAACTGCAGAAATAACCTATGACTCTACTTTATTTATTAATGCGTCGATTCACGAAGTGTATGTCACGATTTTGTTAGCGGTAATTTTTGTATCCATCGTGATCTTTCTCTTTTTAGGATCAGTCCGTGCCGTGATGATTCCTTTAGTCACTATTCCCTTATCCCTCATTGGGGTGTGTGGTGTGATGTTGGCGCTTAACTTTACCATTAATACCTTGACGCTGTTAGCGTGGGTCTTAGCCATCGGTTTGGTGGTGGATGATGCCATCGTGGTGTTAGAAAATATTCATCGTCATATGGAAGAAGGGGTGGAACCTATTCCTGCGGCAATTATAGGTGCTAGAGAAATTGGTTTTGCGATTATCGCCATGACTATTACCCTGGCGGCGGTGTATGCGCCTATTGGTTTTACGGGTGGATTAACCGGTATTTTATTTACGGAATTTGCTTTTACCTTAGCAGCGTCTGTGATTATTTCCGGTTTTGTGGCGCTGACGTTGTCGCCCATGATGTGTTCTCGCATTTTAACCGTGAAAGCAATGCATGCACCGTTTCCACAAATGATCGATCGATTGTTCCATAAAATTATGGTGTTTTATAAAGGGCTATTACGCAAAGTGTTGCAACGTAAATGGTGGGTTGTGGCCATCGCCGTGGTATTGTATTTGCTCTTTTACGGATTGATCAAAACCACTCGCGCTGAGTTAGCACCCATGGAAGATCAGGGCATTATATTAACGTATATTGAAGGTCCATCTTCTAGCAATATTAAATTTACTGAAAAATACACGGATATGATCAATCCGATTTATCAAGCATTACCAGAATTATGGCATTACGGAATTATCAATGGCTTTCCGACTAATGTGAATCAGGCGGTTTCTTTTATTACTTTGGTAGATTGGAATAAGCGTAAGCGTTCATCGCAAGAGGTGTCTTATAGTTTGGTGCCACAATTAAGTGCGATTCCTGGTTTAATGATTAGCCCTTTCAATCCACCGCCATTGCCGGGATCGCAGGGCTTAGCGCAGTTAGAGTTTGTAGTTAAAGATCCTATGGGGATTGAGGAATTAGAACCCGTGATGCAAGCCTTGATGATGGCCGCTCGACAAAATCCAGGTTTTACTTTTGTGACCACCGATTTGAAGTTGGATAAACCGCAAGTGAATTTAGAGATTGATCGTAACAAAGCAGGCGATCTGGGCGTGACCATGGCGGAAATTTCTAGTGCACTGAATACGATGTTTGGTGAGCCGACCAATTTACGTTTTTCTCGTAAGGGACGTAGCTATTATGTAATTCCAGAATTGAAAGGCAATTTTGATTTTATTGCCAATCCAAAGGATATCAACACTATTTACGTGCACTCGCAAAGTGGCAAGTTAGTGCCTTTATCGAATTTTATTACGGTGAAGGAATTGATTGAACCGCAAAGTATTAATCATTTCCAACAGTTGCCTTCAGCAACCTTAGTGGGAAATTTGGCACCATGGTATACCGTTGGTCAAGCATTAAATTTCTTGGAAAATTTTATACAAAAAAATTATCCAATGGTTCAATATGACTTTTCTGGGCAATCGCGTCAGTATATACAAGCGCAGGGTGCGATGACCATGGTGATGTTTTTTGCCGTGATTTTCATTTTCCTAGTGTTAGCGGCGCAATTTGAAAGCTACCGTGATCCCTTAATCATTTTGTGCGTAGTGCCTTTAACCTTGGCCGGTGCTTTGTTAACTTTGCGTCTAACCGGCGGCACGCTGAATATCTATAGCCAAATTGGTTTAGTGACTTTGGTGGGATTGATTGCAAAACACGGTATTTTAATTGTAGAGTTTTCTAACCAATTACAATTGAAAGGGTACAGTCAATTAGATGCGGTGGTGGAAGCGACCTCACTACGGTTGCGTCCGATTTTGATGACCACGGCCGCCATGGTATTGGGGGTGTTTCCTCTGGCTATTGCATCGGGTGCCGGTGCTGTTGCGCGAAATATGTTGGGTTGGACAATCGTGGGTGGTATGACGATTGGTACGCTCTTTTCTTTATTCGTGGTTCCCGCATTTTATCTCATCATGGCGAAAGTCAAAAAAACCGATGAGGCATTGAATACGCAAATTGAGCAGGCTATTGAGCGTGCTAAACAAACTAAGACGGAGTAATTATGCAACCATTCATGGATATCATTGAAACGGCTTTCGAGAATCGTAGCCAAATCACCACAACGCAGGTGGAGCCGCAAGTTAAAGAAGCGGTGTTAGCAGCGTTGGAATTATTAGATTCCGGTAAAGTTCGCGTCGCAGAAAATGTGAATGGGCAATGGCACGTTAATCAATGGTTGAAAAAAGCAGTGTTATTATATTTTGCCATGACGGGTAATCAGCGCATCGAAGCAGGTTTCACACAGTTTTATGATAAAGTGCCGTTGAAGTTTGTAGATCGATCGGAAGCAGAATTGCAAGCCATGGGCGTGCGAATTGTACCACCGGCGGTGGTGCGACGCGGTGCTTACGTGGCACCACGCTGTATCTTAATGCCTTCCTATGTGAATATCGGTGCTTATGTGGATGAAGGTTGCATGGTGGATACCTGGGCCACCGTAGGATCCTGTGCGCAAATTGGTAAGAATGTGCATTTATCGGGTGGTGTTGGGATCGGTGGTGTCTTAGAACCTTTACAAGCGAATCCAACCATCATTGAAGACAATTGTTTTATTGGGGCGCGCTCGGAAATTGTTGAAGGCGTTATTGTAGAAAAAAACTCCGTTATCTCCATGGGCGTTTACATTGGCCAAAGCACGAAGATTTATCATCGTGAAACGGGTGAAGTGACCTATGGTCGTATTCCTGCGGGCTCGGTGGTGGTCTCCGGTAATTTGCCCGCAAAAGATGGCTCGCATAGTTTGTATTGTGCCGTTATTGTAAAACAAGTAGATGAGAAGACACGCGCAAAAGTCAGCGTGAATGACTTGCTGCGACAGATTTAGGAAAACATCTTGGTAGTGTGCTCAGAAGTTCCCACCTTAGAAATATCAAATGATTCACCAGAAGCGGCAGTCTACTCATTCATCGAAGAAGCATCGGTTGAAAATGCTCGTAGCCTCTTGAAGGCCTTTCAATGGCCTGCGCAACCATTCTCTACAGAAGAAAGTGATTTATTTACAGATTATTGTCGTCATTCCGTTTTAATGCGAGCGCATCAATTGATTGCTGTGGCAACCAAACAAAAGAGAGATCAAGATCTCGCACGTCATGCACAGGATGTCTATAGCATATGGTTAAAAGGATGGGTTGCTAGAGTATTAGCGTTGCTAACATTCGATAATTTAATTCAAGATCAACAAGGTAATACGATACTGCATTTAATTGCTGATAATGTTTATGATGACGATGTTATGGCGCGAGATTGTTTATTATTTTTGATGGAAATGGGCTTATCAATAGCTGAAGGAGGACATCTAGTTGCAGCAATGCTTCAGCAAGCGAATGCAACGGGTCATAGGCCGTTACACTTAGCCATCATTCATAGAAAATTTCACACAGCCTATGGTTTAATTAGAGCCGGTGCCGATGTGAATGTTCCAGTGTTTGGTGCAATGCAATCAAGTTCCGTATCTTTCTCTTCCAGTGACATAGTTGAGACGCCGATTATTTTAGCGATCAAATTAATTGACGATGTAGTTGAAAAAATCAGCGATCAGACTGAGGTTAAATCACTTGCCATAGGTGGCAAATCGTGGCGGCTTCCAATACATTCAGAAAGCCCCCTGCAATTTGCTAAGAATCTTTTAAACTATGATGCTGTTTTGCCGACGCTCACCGAGTCATCCGAGTTAGCTTGGCGTGTGGGTCTTTTGCTCGCGAGTGTTCAGGCCGAAAATTCGACGTTTAAAGAAAGAATGATAGCTGAAGAAAACCGATTAAAGTTAAAAGCAAAATGGTTCGCACCTAACGAGAAGGGCCCTATTTCAGCGAAACGAGCGGCAATAAAAAGTTTATTAAACGCATTATCAACAGCGATGGTTGAAATGTCCTCTAGCAATCACTCAATGCCAAGCATATCTCCTGCTATAAAAATATTGCGTGATTGGATGAAGAAATATCCAGACTATTATCAAGCGTTGAAAGCAACAACCTTTATATTAGATGCAGATGCATTCAAAATTATTCAAGAAATTTTAAGGGTGATTCCCGAGCATTACTTACAAAAGCATACAGAACTGTTTAATGCGCCCGATCGTAGAAGTAATCCAGCCTCTAAACATGCAAGATATCATCCCCCCGCGAGCGGTGATTCTATCGGAGAAATGGTCGCTCAAACTCCCGAGATGGCTTATGAAAAGTTTCGTGGAAAGCTGAAAGAGTACATGGCACAAATAGGTTCTCTGCAGGAAATGCTTTATCAAAAAGCCTTTGAACTGATTCAATCTCATGATCAGTTGATGCTGCAGGTGGAACTTGCTCAAGGCAAAGAACAAAATTCATGGTTATCGTTTAATTTGTCCTTTGAAGAAAGCGCTATCTTAGCCGGAGCACGTTGGGACTGGGCTCTGAATACACGAGAAAAAGAAGATATTAAACGAGCAGAACTATCTTTCGCACCAACAGTGGGGAATGCTTCCCTTGCGTTTTCTGTAAACAATGCAGCAGATGAAGTTTCTGAAACCCCCATGATGATTTTGCTGCACCTGATGGAAGAGGTGCAACATAGAGAATCGAAGGTATCCACTAATCATTTTTTCGATATGCTCGAGTGTTTTTTAAATTATGATGCTATTTTTCCTGAGATCCCATTTGATTCGCCATTAATATTGATACAAGAAGAGTTGCTTCGTCGCATTAGAGGAGAGCGAGAGCAGTTTTTATTGAAGATAATGGCTGAGATTACAAAGTTAGAAGATAAGTCTAAATGGCTACTTTCTGCAGAAAAGGAACCTATACGCAATAAAATTTCGGCGCTAACTAAATTTTTAGAAGCGTATGCGAAAAGTAGTTCGAACCCGGCAACTCCCATACTAAAAATATTCCGTGATTGGGCGAGAGATAATTCTCAAGATTATTTGGCATTAAGAAAGACAACTTTTATGTTTGATTCGCAAACCTGTCAGCTCATTGATGAGCTATTAAAAGCAGGTCCTGTTTATTATAGAGAGACATTCAAAAATATTTTTGAACCTGTTGAGAGACAACCTGCTGAAAACAGCTGGAGTGGGCCATCAACTTCCTCGGCATCACTGACGCCACGAGATAAGAAAATTCGAAATAAGCTTACGCAATTTTCAAGATCGGAACAGGACATAACAGATGGTTCAGATGAGCAAGCTAAAAAAGCGAAAAATCCTCCGGTGGCCGCAAATACTTTTAATACCCTCTGATTTCTCAGTGCTTGACGAAGGTTAAACAGTGAGCAATAATGCTCGCTTCTAATATTTTTGCTTTTCATCATAGAAAGTGCGACTAGGCCTTTAGCTCGTAACTATCTTGATTATTAATATTTTTTAAGATTAATCAGCATGTGAGGTGCGATAAAAATGGCAGCGTCGAGTATTGAAAACAACCCTGATCTTATCAATGAAGTATCATTTTTTTTAGAGATGTCTTTTACGAAAGCGAAGACCAAGCTTGAAGAGTTCGATTATGTCGAGGTGGCACGTTGTTACTATGAAGCTGCAGTGGCTTTTTTTGATATCTCTCAATTTCAGACTTCCTCAGAAATTACGCTGAGTCTTCCTTCTCTGCAAGAGGCACCTTTAACGGTTAGCGAAACTGAAGGAAAATTAAAAGAAAAAATTAATGAGCTTGGATCGATTGTTTTCAATCATGAGACACTACATGTTTTGACAAAGATTCATGCGCTTAAATTTATCGCGACTGCCGAAAGAAAATTACAATGTTTAATACCATTTGTTTCAAGTGAAAGGCTAGAAACTCTTAAAGAGGTGGTGTTAGCGGAGGGCGGGACATTATCTGAAGATGAGCAAAAAAAAGCGAAGAGTTTGCTAGCCGTCATGACGATTAATACCTTGTCCCAAGAGGATAAAGAACAGGTCGTTAAAATTATACACGAAGTAGATGAGAGAGAGAAAAGAGAACAAGCTGCTAAACATTTTTTAAATAAATTAGCGGAGTTTGAGGCGAAACCGTCCAGTGACAATGCATTGTCCTTGATTCAAGCCTATGAGCAAGCCATCGCTGTAGCACCTCATTTTAATTTCTCGCAGCTGTTTAATAAACATCGAGCGTTGATACCAAAAGCATTTGTGTTGCAGGCCATTGCCACAAAGAAAAAAGACGATATTAAACGGGCAATAGATATTTGCTTGCACGATACCATGTGGATGCGAGCAGATCATCTCGGCCCCGATTATGTTGGGCTTTGGAATGAAGACTTTTATACGCTTGCGCGTGAAATAGGATCTAAATTTATTCGTGATTGCTATACAGATGAAGAGTTACGTCAAGCACCTTGGTATTCAACTCTTAGAGATCTTGTTTTATTTGAGCATTTTTGGTTTGAACTGATTAAAGGAATCTCTTGCTTTGAGCTCAATAAAGTTCATTCCATTTTAGGTTTAACCCCTTTGGGAGCAATGTTGCTGTTGCAACCCTATTCTAGGATTTTTAATCCATGTCATGTTTATTTAGATCCTTTTGTAGACCAGTTAATGCAGCAGTTATCCAACTTATCAGCTTTTCCATTAGAAAGAGGAGGCAATACTTTTTTTCATTTAATAGCAGCGAGTAACGTAGATGATTCTGATACGGTTGGAACAATGGCCGTATTAATGGATAAGATATGGACGTCTGGAGCAAGATCGACAATAGAACCTTATATACCTATTCCACTTGAGGATGCGAATGCATCTTTAAGTGTTCCACCAGGATGGGGAGTTAGTAGAGGGGAGAGATCTCCCCTCTACTTGCAAGCCCGGGTTCCCCGGGCGCAGCATCTAATAAAAGGATATACCGCCGGCACTGATGCCAAAAGTCGCATCCTCATTGGCGAGCGGTATATCTCTAGTATGTTAGAGCACCACAATCGATATGGTGAATTGCCGCTACATGTTGCATTGCGTCGAGGAAAAATAAAAACAGCACAGTTATTGATGGAACTAGGTGCCGATGTTCATGCTGCTGCTCTTCGTCAGTCGCCATTAGCCTTGCACCTTGAGATTGATTCAAGAAATCAGCTCCTGTGCTGGGTCAATGGCGAGCATCCGCAGGCAAGCTCACTACCTAGCTCTTCGAGTGATATAACTCAACCCATCGACGCTGATACACCCATCATGATGGTTCTCAATTTGATTCACCATTCAGAAAATGATATTCATAAAAATGAATGCATTCAGTTTGCGATTAGCTTGTTGCAGCATGACGTGGTTATGCCTGAGTTATCAATGGAATCTCCTTTATTTGCCGCACAACAAGAAGTGTTTCAGCAGATTCAGGTAGAAAGAATAGCGTTCTTATTAAGAATAGTGAAAGCTAAAGCTGCTTTAGAGAAAAAATTGAGGTGGCTGTTAGCCGATTATGATATGCAACCGATTAAAGATAAGATTGCAGCGCTGGAAAGCTTTTTGGATGCCTATCTTGAAAGTAGTTTGCATCGCGCAAATCCTATTTTAAAAATTTTCCGAGATTGGGCACGAAGACAGCCTGAGCACTATGCATCTTTGCAAGCAACGACATTTTTAAGGGATTCCGATACTTTAAAAATTATAACAGAACCGTTAGATAATATGACAATAGATTGTCAGGAGAAATATAAAACTCTTTTTGGACATTATGCAGAAGACGGCATCTTCCTCGACAGGATATACAGTCAATCTTTAAGAAAAACTCTGATTAATATTTTAAATAGAGTTTCTGAGAATTATCGAGGACGTTATCAAGCGACGTTTTCTCTGCCTCTTTCTCAACAAAGTGATTTAGCCCAAGAGGTGCAGCAATGGAATGAGCTAGGACAAGATCAACTCTTGGAGCGATTGATTGAGCAGGTTAAAGATAAAGTTTCCGATAAAGCTAACATTGAGCATATGCTTAATGCTTTTTTAGTGACTCGTGCTTATCATCAGTGTGTTGCTCGAGGGGAAACTGTTGAGTTGTCTCTTGAACAACAGTCAGTTTTGACTGATGCATTTATTCTATGGGCGCCACTAACACGCAAGCGTGATGATATTAAAGAAGCGATTAACGCTTGCATGCAGCATTCTTTTCTTGAAAGACGAGAGCAACTTTTCGAGTTAGCAGAATGGTGTCAAGGAACGCGTGAAGAGCTGAGTGACTCAGTGATGGAAATGGCGCGAAAAGATTTTAATAAAATGGAACCCTCATCGCGCCCACAGTCTAAGATCAAACAAATTCACGCCGCTCTGGTCTGGCCGGAAGAATCAGAAGATCCTTCTTATATTTCAGCTGCTTTCTTTGGCATAATCCCCGAGGAAACTCCAGAGATAGATGGATTAAAGATATCATTTTGGCGCTTACTTTCAATCTATCACCCAGGCGATTTAAGCCGGTATTCTTGGTTTTTAGCTTATGCACATTGTATTCTTCTTGAAGAATTTTTTTGTAAACAAGAGTATGGATTTCTTGGTCATAGAAAATATTTGTTTCCTTTGCGTTTAATGCATCCTATTTATGGAGTAACTTTTTTAGGTACAATGTTAAGTTTAAGTGTGCCTCATATAGATACTCTTTTTTGGTTAGGTCATTTAACTCCGGATAATATGGCGAGCGAGATGGGTTCTAATACTATTTTGCATTTAGCTGCTGCGCACCGCAAAGAATCTTATATGAAGCAATTTTTAAGAAAACCTGCTACGGAGGCAAACTACGGCGGGTCTTTAGTCACCTCTGAAAATATGATTCTATTGATTGCAATGCTTCAACATCGCAATCAATATGGAGAAATGCCATTGCATGTGGCATTGAGAATGGGAAATTTAGAATTAGCAAGATGTTTCATTGAAATAGGTGCAGATGTTAATGTGCCAGCATTGGAGTATTCGCCGCTGTGTATTTCTCAACAGGAAGAACCGGAAGTCATGAAAACACTTCGCTGGATGAGAAGCAGATCAACCTGTCAATACCAATTATCAATTCCAGTGGCAAGTTCTTCGATCGATGTATCACATGGTTTAGAAACACCCATGATGATCGTGTTGCGATTGATAAAAGAAAGAAAAGAACAAGAAAGATCTCCTGAGGAACTGATAGCATTTGCGATTGAGCTTTTAAATTACGGCGCAACTTACCCTTCTGCTGATGAGAATGTCTTGTATGATAGTCTCTATCAAGATATCGAAGCTAGCTGCAAAGATAAAAAAGATGATTTTTTGGAAAAAATTTCTGAGGCACAAGCAAAGTTAGAAAAAGAGTTGAAGAGCCGGTGGAGCACAGAAGATAGTGAAACACTGAGAAAATCTAAGCAAGAAGCATTAACCTCATTAAAAAGCGCACTAGAAACTTCAAAGATGCCCGTGTTAAGAGCACTACGTGAATGGATAGAAAAAAACTCTGAACTTTATGCCACGTTGCGAAAAGTAACTTTTTTTGTAAATGATACTTTACCATTTATGGATGAAGTATTAAAAACGGCGCCTGTTTATTATAAAGAGAAATATAAAGATGTTTTCAAACCATCGAGAAAATCTAATTCGCAAGATGACCAAAGACATAGGTTTCTTCCAGGACCTGCAAGTTCTTTGGAAAGTCCATTTGCCAGTGGAGACGTGGATACAGCAAATCCTGACTCAGCATTGACTGCTCAACTGAAATGACCCCCAATTTTGCGAGGAGCACAGGATTAAGCGGTCGACGGGAACCGCAACCGGGCTGACCATGCATCTTGCTCGATCTCCGCTGCTATTCCACCTACAAGAGATGATCATTGACTCAACCTCGCTGGCCCGTTAAAGTGACGCTCCCCCACCAAAATAGAACCAAAGGGTACAACAAAATGAACTATCGACACGCCTACCACGCCGGCGGTTTTTCAGACGTAATGAAGCATGGCATTGAATGCCTAATCCTTGATTATCTTACAAAAAAAGAAAAAGGATTCGTCTATCTCGATACCCATGCCGGTATTGGTCATTATGACCTACATAGCGATGAAAGCAGCCGCGGTCAGGAATATCGGCAGGGGATTCACAAAATTATGGCCTTACCCAGCGTACCCGAGGAAGTTCAGATTTATCGTGACATTGTCGGCCACTATTACGATGCCCCACAAAAACTGTTTTACCCGGGCTCCCCCTTAATAGCAAAGCATTTCATGCGAGAGCAAGACAAATTGATCCTCAATGAATTTCACCCAGAGGATAGCCAAATTTTAAAACAAGTCTTTCGCCGCGAGCCCCAAGTGCATTGCCATCAACGAGATGCCTATGAGTTTCTACCCGCAATGCTTCCCCCCGAACCACGACGTGGTCTTATTTTAATCGATCCCCCCTATGAAGAACGACAAGAATTATCAAGCGCCATGAAATTGCTGAAACAAGGCATCGATAAATTTGCACAAGGCGTGTACTTGCTATGGTATCCCATCAAAGACTATCGAAATGAAACCGCAGTTAAAATTCTCAAACAAGCACGCTTGCCCGCAGACAGCCTGCATTTAGAATATTTTCACCAAAAACCAGAAACAGACAGCAATAAATTAATCGGTTCCGGTGTTGTAGTGGTGAATCCACCCTGGCCATTGAAAGAGCAAGCGGCAGTTTTTCTTGAACAAATGGTTAAAACTTTATCGAAAGCGGGCGAGGGAGACCAACGAATTACAATTCTCTGATTTTATTACATTCCCATACAGGCAAAAGTGTATTATCTTAGATAGACACAGCAAGGATGCTAGGGAATTTTCATGAAGTGTTTGACCTATTGTGTTGCAGAGCAAATTAATCTTGCGAATGTAGAGCAACAATGCAAATTGCAACCAGGATTATTGTATCAGCGACATTGGGGAGGATTAGAACTTTTCGATGCAGCTAAAACCCGTTATTGTTATATTTTTAAAAATGGCACTGTTATTGCGTGGGGCTACCACCGGCATAATATTAAAGGGATTTTTGATTTGCTGATAGCCGCTGGCGTCAAGATGTTAGATACCTATATTCACGATGAATTTTCTTATCATCTAGCAGAAGAAACAAATGTTTGGCCTCACCCGTATTTTAATCTCGATTGTATTTCCCTCGAAAGTGATGATCCAGAAATTAAATTGGCTGTTTCCTATGGTTTATCCATGTCAGTGAAATTGTATTACTATGAAACTATCATCGAAAAATTAATTAGTCATTATTATCCGCTTATTTCTAAATTAGCTAAGTTCGGACGGTTTAAGTTTTCCCGAGAAAGAATCAATAAAATTTTAGGGGATATTCTAGCGATTCACAGTGAAATTAATTTAGCGAGTAATTTTTTATATCAACCAAAGTTCTTTTGGCAACATCCAGGGTTAGAACGTTATTATTGGTTATTTGAGAAATATCTCGACATTTCAGCGCGTGCAGAAAATATTAATCAACAACTAGATACATTAAATGAAGTATTTCTCATGTTTAATGGGTATCTTGAAAACAAGCATACGCATCGATTAGAAATTATTATTATTGTGTTAATCGCAGTTGAAATTCTTTTTAGTGTTTTAAATCTTCATCTTTAAGCAAGGGATCATATGATTAATTTAAAAATAAAAAATCAACCGGATGATGAAACCTGTGGACCTACCAGCTTGCACAGTGTTTATCGATATTATGGTGATAAGATCTCTCTTAAAACAGTATTAAACACTGTGAAGCGAGTGACAGGTGGTGGCACTATCGCATCTCATTTAGGATGTCATGCGTTAGAGCGAGGTTATCAAGCTAAATTGTTTACCTATAACTTGAAGATATTTGACCCTAGCTGGTTTCCAGATGGAAAAAGTTCGAGAGAATATCTATATGAGAAATTAATGGAGCAAAAAAAACATAAATCATCAAAAAAAACCAATGAAGTCAGTGACGGTTACGCTAACTTTCTGCAATTGGGCGGCGATATTTTTTTTAAAGATCTTTCAACTGCTTTGCTTAGAAAGTTTTTTACTAAATCACAACCGATCATTACCGGATTAAGTGCCACTTATTTATATAATTCAATACGAGAAACCTTCACGGAGGAGGGAGTTTCTGTTCCAGATGATATTCTAGGAGAACCTTGCGGGCATTTTGTAGTGTTGTGTGGTTATGATGAAGATCAACGACATATGATTGTTGCGGATCCTCATCAAAAGAATCCATTATCAAAAGATAATTATTATACGGTAGATCGTAATCGACTTATTAATTCAATCATGTTGGGTGTGTTGACCTATGATGCAACACTTCTTATTATTTCACCAAGAGAGTAATTTATGCAAACTATTTTAGTCACGGATGAGCCAGAGTTTTGGAGTTTTCTTTCTGAAAAGACCGAGATTGTCGACGCAGTTGATTATTTGTCGAATATTGATTATACCAATGGATATCATTATCGAGTGATTAATCTTTGTAATTCTCACGAATATCAAAGTGTAGGGTATTATGTTTCTTTATTAGCAGAAGCGCGAGGCCATAAAATTATCCCAAGCGTTATTGCTATTCAAGATGTAATGAATTCATCCTTAGCAAAGACATTGTCTGATGCCTTAGAAGCTGAAATTGATCATGAGCTCCATGGACTTAAATCAGAGGAATTTGTGTTAAGTGTTTATTTTGGTAAGAACGTTGCAGCAAAATATGATGTTCTTGCAAAAAAATTGCACCAGCTATTACCACTGCCAATGTTTAGAGTGTACTTTAAGCACGCTCGACACTGGCATATCAAGCAAATTAAACCCGTTAATATTGAGAGCGTATTACCGCAGCATTTAGAGTTTATGAAGGAAGCCGCTTGCCGGTATTTTGAAAAGAAACGTTTTCATAATCATCGCCCCAAAGCACGTTATTATGATTTAGCAATTCTTCATAACCCGAATGAATCGACACCACCTTCAGATAAAGATGCACTTAAAAAATTCATGGGTGCTGGCCACGAGCTTGGGATCGATGTTAGTTTAATTGAAAAAAGTGATTTTAAAAATCTAGCAGAATATGATGGCTTATTTATTCGTGAAACTACATCTATTGATCATCACACCTATTCATTTGCCAGAAAAGCATATGCAGAGCATATGATGGTGATCGATGATCCTGTATCTATTTTAAAATGTTGCAATAAGGTTTATTTAGCAGAGCTTACTAGACGCCATAATATACCATCACCAAAAACATGGATTCTCAATCAACAAAACTTAGATAAAATGAATAAAGTATTAAGTTATCCCTGTGTGTTAAAAAAACCTGATAGTGCTTTTTCACAAGGTGTCATAAAGGTGGAAGATTATTCAGCTTTAACAAAAGCGATTAAACCTTTTTTTAATTCTTCAGATTTAATTATTGCACAAGAATTTTTACCAACAGACTATGACTGGCGAATCGGTATTTTTGATAACAAACCAATTTTTGCGTGTAAATATTATATGGCAGCAGGTCATTGGCAAATTTATAATTGGAAAGAAGATGAAAAGCATGAGGATTTTGTCGGTGATTTTGATACCGTCCATGTAGAAGACGTGCCTAAGGAAGTGATTGCCACCGCATTAAAAGCAACAAAACTGATTGGTGATGGCTTATATGGTGTTGATTTGAAGCAAGTAGGCCAGCAATGTTATGTGATTGAAGTGAACGACAATCCTAATCTTGATTCCGGGGTAGAAGATCAAGCGTTGGGTGACGAAATGTATGCTTCCATTATGAAGGTTTTTTTACAGCGCATGCAAAGGTTACACGGTCATGAGTAAAACAGATTATCCACTTTTCTCAGTGTTTGGGATTGAATTAGAATACATGATCGTTGATAAAAATGATTTATCGGTCAAGCCGATTGCTGATCAGCTCATATTAGAACTATCAGGAACTGTGGAAAATGAAATAGAGCTGGGAGCGATTGCCCTTAGCAATGAATTAGCCATGCATGTGGTAGAGTTAAAAACCAATGGTCCTGCAAAATCCTTAGAGAATTTATCCGAAAACTTTCATGAAGTCATTTTAACGGTGAATGAAGCATTAAAAAAATTTGACGCAGTGCTCATGCCAACAGGCGCACATCCATGGTTAGATCCAAAAAAAGGCATTAAATTATGGCATCATGGCGATCGTACTATTTATGAAACCTTTCATCGAATATTCAATTGCAGTGGACATGGCTGGGGAAATTTGCAAAGTACCCATTTAAACTTACCCTTTGCCAATGAAGAAGAATTTGTTGCCTTGCATAGTGCCATTCGATTATTGCTCGCGTTTATTCCCGCATTAACGGCAAGCACGCCAATTTTAGAAGGACAATATGAAGGAGCCTTAGATAGCCGATTACTTTTTTATGGCACCAACCAAGCGAGTATTCCCCATATTTCAGGACATATTATTCCAGAGCCAGTGCAATCTATTGCCGAATATCATGCAGTGATTTTACAACCAATGTATCGTGATATTGCGCAATATGATCCAGAAAATATTATGCAAAATGAGTGGCTAAACTCGCGTGGCGCAGTGGCTAAATTTAAGTATGGCGCTATAGAAATTAGGATTTTAGATTTACAAGAGTCACCGCAGATGGATTTAGCCTGCATTGCACTCATTGTCGAAGTGTTAAAAGATTTAATGAAATGTGTTGATTTGAAATCTTCTTTAACTTATCCAACGACTGGATTAAAAGTAGTTTATGATGAAGTGATTTACAAAGGATTTGATGCTCAAGTCACAGACCAAGAATTACTAACATTATTGAAATGTGATTTGCAAGCGCCCTGTACAGTAAAAGAAGTTTGGCAAGCATTGATTACTAGAGTTTCAGATCGTTTGAAGCAGCCAGAGAAGGAGATGCTCCATCTTATTCTAGAACATGGAAATTTAGCGCAACGTATTTCACAAGCGGTGGGTACAACAGTGCGACAAGAAGTTTTATTCAACGTTTATCAGTCGTTGATGGACTGTTTAAAAAGAAATGTGATGTTTTTGCCATGACGGATTGTTATCTGATTACCTGTGAACATGCTAGTAGTGAAGTTCCTCAGGAGTATACTTATTTATTTGCAGGGCAGGAGAGTGCACTGAAGACCCATCGTGGATACGATATCGGTTCAAAACAAGTATACGAGCGATTCGCCGATGAATTGCCTTGTTGGTCACAAGCAGGAAATTATACTCGCTTGTTGGTAGATTTAAACCGCACGGTGAATCACCCTCAGTTATTTTCAAGTTTTACTCGTAGCTTATCTGCGGCAGACAAAAAAATGATTTTAGAAAAATTTTATTTTCCTTACGTGTCAAATTTAGAGAAAGCCATTACCCAGCGTCTTGAAACACAGGAAAGAGTCTTTCATCTTTCATTGCATAGCTTTACGCCTACTATAAATGAAAAAGAGAGAAACAATGATATTGGTTTTTTGTACGATCCTCAGCATGCAGCAGAAAAGAAACTCTGTCTGTTATGGCAAAGCGTGCTTAAGGAGCAAATGCCCTCTTTTCACGTGCGAATGAATTATCCCTACAAAGGCACTTCCAATGGCTTAACGTCACATTTTCGCAAAAAATATCCAAAGTATCACGGCATCGAAGTGGAAATCAATCAGCGGTTATTTTCTGCTAAGCATTCAGTGAGTGACTTCATTGCGCAGTTTTTAAAAAGCTTCACTACCGTATCTGATGTAATGAAAAACAGTCAGGCATAAAAAAGGAGGGATCAGTCCCTCCTTTTTTACGGAACCTTTGTCGAACAAAGGTTCCGTATCTAGCCAATATAAATTAGTTAGATGTTCCACTTTGATCGGTGGATGAAGTAGAAGATGCATCACTAGCAGGAGCTGCATCGCTAGCGGGAGCTGCATCACTAGCTGGAGCTGGTGTTGCAGGTGTTGTAGCAGCAGGAGCTGCACTTTGATCGCTCGTGCTGGTTGTACTTTGATCAGTGCTGCTGCTAGTTGCTGCAGATTGATCCGCATCTGTAGAGGAGCCTTTATTTTGGCACGCTACTAAACTGGTAGCAAACAATACGCTCGCTAAAATGACTAAGCCTTTTTTTAACATTTGGTTCTCCATAAAATTGCTCTTTACAAACAAGCCCCTAATGGATATAACATCCATAAAAGCACATAAAGATTTTACTGTACATTCTAAGATCCGGCAACCTGTTTTAGAAGTAAAAAAAATATTTGGTCAAGTTACTGGCATCTTTGCGCAACCTATGCTTAATTTTAGAGTGTGAATTGGAATATCATAAAACGTTAAGGGATGCATCCAGAGTAACTTCCCATTTTGGACATGCTCCTAGACTGGAAAAGTAAATTAGAGTACAGAACATACACGAGTACAGAAGGGGTAAAACATGGACATAAACGCTAGCATCGGTGGCTGGAAAAAACGCATCCATCGCTGCTCATTCCCACGATTAGCTTATCCACTAATCGCTGCAACAGGCCTCATGGGGGCTACGTTAGATGCAAACGCATTGACATTCCAACTGCCAGAACAAGGAAAAATTGTTGGGCATGTGTCAACAGCTACAGTTCTAGCCGGTGAATCTTTCACCGATGTGGCTAGAAAAAATGACATTGGTTACTACGAATTGTTAGAGGCTAACCCTAGCATTAATCCTATGCATCCTAAGGCAGGACAAGTAGTGACCATTCCTACCCGTTATATTTTACCATCGGGCCCAAGGGAAGGGATTGTGATTAATACAGCGGAGCTGCGTTTGTATTATTACCCACCCGGCCAAAATACTGTGGTGACGGAACCGATTGGCATTGGACGCCAAGGTTGGGAAACGCCCACAGGAGATTTGAGTATTATTCAAAAACAAAAAGATCCAACTTGGCATGCGCCTCCCGCGGTAATTGCTGATTTGGCACGCAAAGGAATTTATTATCCGAAGGAAGTACCACCAGGTCCGGATAATCCTTTGGGTCGGTATATGATGCGTCTTAGCAATCATACGTACCTAATCCATGGAACCAATGCACCACAGGGAGTGGGGCGTCGTGTCAGTGCTGGATGTATCCGTATGTACCCAGAAGATGTGGAACGATTGTTTTACACTGTGGGCATCGGTACCAAAGTTCGTATTGTTAATGAGCCTTACAAAGTGGCTTGGGTGGGAAATAATCTGTACATGGAGTCTCACCAACCATTGAAAGAAACTCGCAGAGGCGGTCAGTTGTCTACCATGTGGACAACTGCAGTGAAGCAAGTGGCTGGCTTACGTAATAGTGTGAGCGTAGATTGGGCTAGAGTTAATCAAGTAGGGCATGCACAATCAGGTATACCCGCAGTCGTTGGTACTTCTAGCTAGTATAGTCATGTCTTAGTAGACAAAGGCCTTTCCTTATCGAGGGAAGGCCTTTTCTTTTTCTGAAATTTAAAGATCAACTGTACGCAATTGATTCCGCGTAATGTTACAATGCCCGCAACATTTTATTTCATAAAAAAGCTGCGGGAGAGAGTTATAACATGAGTCCTTATCATTTGATCGCATTGCTGCTGACCTTTGCAGTATTAGTGGCCTATATCAATCATCGTTATGTAAAGATGCCAAGTACCATTGCTATCATGTTCGCTTCGTTGTTGATATCTTTTTTCTTAATTGTGATGGGATGGTTTGGTTTTCACGATACGCTGCAAAGTTTATCGACATTATTAGCACCTCTCAATTTTCACGATTTATTGATTAATGGCATGCTGAGCTTCTTATTGTTTGCAGGTGCATTGACCATCGACATTAGCCATTTGAGAAATCAAAAATGGGAAATAGGTATTTTGGCTTCCCTAGGAACAGTGGGCTCTGCTTTATTAGTCGGGTACGGTATGTATTGGACGTTACCCTTGATCGGTATTCATTTAAGTTTATTGTATTGCTTATTATTTGGAGCGTTAATTTCTCCGACGGATCCCATTGCCGTGCTTTCTATTTTCAAAGCGCTCAAAGCGCCGCGTGACATGACAATTTTTTTAGAGGGTGAGTCTTTATTTAATGACGGTGTCGGCATTGTTATTTTCTTAACAATTTATACCCTAGCGTATCAGGGTGGTGATTTTTCTATTTCAACTATCACGCTCTTATTCCTACGTCAGGCGATAGGTGGCATTCTTTACGGTGCATTATTAGGATTAATTGGCTATTGGCTGATTGAGCCGGTGGATGATCATCGTATGCAAATTTTAGTGACCTTAGCGCTGGTTACCGGCGGTTATGCCCTAGCAATGTATTTAGATATTTCTGGTCCCTTAGCAATGGTGGTTGCAGGGATTTTTATTGGTAATCAGAGCCGTGAATTTTATATGTCACCGCATACCCGAGAAAATTTAGATAATTTTTGGGAGGTGATGGATGAAATCTTGAATGCCGTTCTCTTTTTGTTAATCGGTTTTGAGTTATTACAGCTGAATATTAATTTAAAAGAATTAATCGCCATGGGCTTGGCGATAGTGCTTGTTTTGTTGGTACGCTTTATTTGCGTTGCAGTGCCGATACATTTCTTTCGATTTAAACGTCAATATTTTCCAGGCATGGTGCGCATCCTTACCTGGGGTGGGTTACGCGGCGGTTTAGCGGTGGCGTTGGCTCTGGCACTACCCGCGGTTGATACACAACGTGGAGTGGTGTTAGCAATGACCTATGGCGTTGTTGTATTTGCAATCTTGATTCAGGGTATGACAATTAAGCCGATGATCAAGAAGAGCTTGCGTTTACAAAGTGTTGAGCAAGCACGTAACTAACACAGCACGTTAATTTTTTTGCCATAGGAATATGCAAAAATTCATTGGGGCCATGGGCATTAGAGTGTGGTCCCAGTACACCAGCAATTAAAAACTGGGCATGAGGAAATTTTTCACCGAGCATGCCCATAAAGGGAATGGATCCCCCTTCTCCCATGTACATAGCATCCTTACCATAAAAATGATGTGAAGCCTCTTGGTTCGCTTGTAATAGCCACGGAGCAGTTTCCGGTGCATTCCAACCCGTGCCTCCTTGTTCAGGAATGAATTCGACCTTAGCACCATAGGGCGGATTTTTTTCTAAGGTTTGTTTTATTGCTTGAATGGCATCATCGGCATTACAAGTGGGAGGAATACGCATAGAAAGCTTGACGGTGGTTTGTGGACGTAAAACATTTCCTGCATTATCCAAGTGAGGCATATGACCGATGCCTGTAATACTCAGCGCGGGGCGCCAGGTACGATTCAATAATAATTCTGTTGGGTCGTTATTCACGGGTTGTACGCCTGGTAATACAGGCAATGCAGTAAAAACGGTCTCTTTTAAAATAGCAGCCGCTGCTTGTGCTTGCTCAACACGATGCTGTGGGATTTGAGTGTTTAGCTCAGGTAATAAAACGTTTCCGGTTAATTGATCATCTAAGCGGTCGAGCAATTGCCGAAGAATGCGGAAGGTTTCTACGATGATACCGCTACCATAACCTGAGTGAATCCCTTCAGTCATGATTTGAATAGTCAGGTTACCGCCAACGAGTCCTCGTAGTGAAGTGGTACACCATAGTTGCTCATAGTTGCCACAGCCAGAGTCTAAACAAATGACAAGCTCAGGTGTGCCAATTTGTTTTTGTAAAGCGTCGATATGATAGGGTAAATCGTAACTGCCACTTTCTTCGCACGCTTCAATTAAAATAACACAACGACTGTGAGGAATATTTTGG
Organism: Gammaproteobacteria bacterium; assembly: GCA_020051155.1. Classification (GTDB taxonomy): domain Bacteria; phylum Pseudomonadota; class Gammaproteobacteria; order UBA1113; family UBA1113; genus JAGVJK01. The sequence continues at coordinate 40,431 of JAGVJK010000002.1, forward strand.
CGTTGTAAGGCTTCGATGGCAGTGAGGGAAGCGAATACTGCGTAACCATCATCGGCACCGCCTCGACCAAATAAGTGATCGCCTTTGCGTACGGGCGTCCAGGGCGCCAAATCGGGTTGCCATCCTTCCATTTCCGGTTGTTTGTCTAAATGGCCATAGAGTAATACGGTGCGATCATCATGCCCAGCAATGTCAATCAAAATGACGGGAGTTCGTTGTGGCAAGCGATGTACTTGCAAAGAAAGTCCTTTGATAGGGCGTTGCTCACACCAGTTTGTAATTAATTGTACGGCTTTTTCCATGTGCCCTAGTGTTTCCCAATTGGGCTCAAATAGCGGTGATTTGTTGGGGATTTTAATAAACTCAATCAGTGTCGGCAGGATAGACTCTTCCCATACCTGTGTAACATCCTGCTGTAATTGCTGTGTATCCATGAAGCCCCTCCTGTTAACGCTTACAAACTATACGAGTAAATAATTAAAAAGACAATTGCATGCATGTCGTTTATCTGTTCAGAATTTATTAAGCTAAGAAGGTTTATTATTTTATCTATACTTTGGGAATGGTAGGGCATTAGAGGAGCTGTTCCTATGCGACATTCGCAACATACATCCACTGATGATGAAATCTGGGGTGTCTATCAAGATGAAGACGTGCGGGAAGAGCTTATGGATGAGATAGAATTTGAATGGAGTGGCGAGTTTCGTAGTGGCATGCATCCCAAGAAAGGGCGTTCAACCAATGCTCGTCGATATATCGAGGAATATTGGGAAAATAAACGGCTACGAGAAGTACAACAGGATATCTTGGATCTTGATTAGGGGCAGTTTGCCGCAAGCTAGCGAATTGTCAACAGCCCATAAAAAACATCTTTGTTTTTTATAAGCCAAGGACGTTGTCGTCTTCTGAAATGAGCCCAGCGAGTTTGTCTCGAAGGTTTTGTCGTTTAAGAATCTTTTCTTGGGCTACCACCGGTAGGTCAGTGAAGGTGATGACGTGTTTTCTTATCAGCAAATCAATCAAATCATCAAGGACACGGATCATTTGTAAATCACTTTTGATAAACTGTCGCTCTTTTTCATCCATCAATATACCAACATTGAGAAAGTGAAGCACATCAGGATGGTTCTCTACAAGTTCTTCTTGGTGGAGCTCACTTTTAGTTTTGGAAATAGACGTAATGGTACCATCCTTGTCACGGTGAACATAAAGCATCCGACACATCCTTGTATGGTTGATTTGATAACACTTATCTTATACTAAGCCAGCTATTTTTCAAAGTAGTCTCTACTGGATGCCTATGCTATACTCCGCGCGGGTTACAAACCTCTAAAAAATTCTTAGGGAGAAAAATATGGCTAAAAAATATTCGTCACCTATTAAAACAGTGGTGTTAGGTGCCGGTGTGATGGGAAGTCAAATTGCAGGCTTGTTAGTAGATGCAGGGCTTCAAGTTACATTGTTGGATTTGGCAGCAGAGGGGAGTGATCCAAATAGCGGTCTGCAGCAAGCGATTGCACGATTGAAAAAATTAAAACCAGCACCTTTGATGTTGCCGGAGTTAGCCGATGCTATTGTGATTGGCAATTATGAACAAGATTTAGAAAAACTTCAGGACGCTGATTTTGTCATTGAAGCGATTGCTGAGCGCATGGATTTAAAAGAACAGTTATATAAAAAAATAGCCCCCCATATTAATGAACACGCGGTGCTTGTGAGCAATACGTCTGGACTCAGCATTAATGAACTTGCAGAAAGTCTACCAGCAAAATTGCGCGAACGTTTTTGTGGCGTTCACTTTTTTAATCCCCCTCGTTATATGAAATTGGTAGAAATCATTCCAAGCAAGTATACCGCCCCAGCATTATTAGATTCTCTTGAGTCATTTTTAGTGATGCAGTTAGGCAAAGGCGCAGTTCGTGCGAAGGATGAGCCCAATTTTATTGCTAATCGTTTTGGTGTGATGTCGATGTGTCACATTCTTCGCTTGGCGCAAGATTTAAACTTAGGTTTTGATGCTATTGACGCGGTGACGGGTGTGTTGATTGGTCATCCCAAAAGTGCGACAGGTCGTACCATTGACGTTGTAGGGATTGACGTGTTGTTGCATGTTATTCATACGATGCATGAAGGTTTGAAAAACGATCCTTGGGCCGCATTGTTCGATGCCCCCAAATGGTTGAAAGAGTTAGTTGCACAAGGTGCCTTAGGACAAAAAACAGGTGCTGGTATTTATCGTAAACAAGGTAAAGACATTTTAGTGTTCGACGTCGCAACCAATACTTACCGCAAAGCTAACCCAGAAGTGGATAGCGAAGTGCTAGAGATTTTAAAAATAAAAAATCCAACAGAAAAAATGGAAAAATTACGACAATGCCAGAAACCACAAGCGGTGTTGTTGTGGAATATTTTCCGAGAGCTTTTTCATTATTGTGCATACCACGCCACCACGGTTGCTGAAACAACGCGCGACATTGACTTAGCGATGCGCTGGGGATTTGGTTGGTCCGAAGGTCCCTTCGAATCATGGCAAGCCTGTAGTTGGAAAAAAGTGATTGGTTGGATTGAAGAAGATATCAAAAATGGCAAATCCTTCACTCGAGCGCCATTGCCAGAGTGGGTGAAAAAAATTGATCATGTTTACGATGAAGCAGGTGCTTATAATTTCCATACCGGCAAACAACAAAAGCCGTCATCATTACCGGTGTATCAACGACAATTGTTCCCCACTCAATTAGTCGGACAAAAAAACAAGTTCGGCGAAACCATTATGGAAAATGAAGGGTTACGGTTGTGGCATATGAATGATGGTATTGCCATTGCGACCTTTAAAACAAAAAATAATATTATTACGGATGCCGTGATTTCAGGATTGATCGACAGCGTAGCCATTGCAGAAGCTGATTTTAAAGGCTTAGTGCTATGGCAGGGCGATACTGAGAACTTTTGCTATGGCGCTGATTTAAAAAACTTTAGTCTGAAGTTTGTCGGTGATCCTGCTGGACTCAGAGATTTAGTAGCGGGCTTCCAAGACATGGTATTAAAACTACGTTACTCGCGAGTGCCAGTAGTTGCTGCAATACGTGGCATGGTTCTCGGTGGTGGTGTAGAGATTTGCCTGCATGCAGCACGGGTAGTGGCTGCAGCGGAAACTTACATGGGATTAGTGGAAGCCGGCGTTGGTATTTTACCTGCGGGCGGAGGGTCGAAGGAAATGGCATTGCGAGCGGCGCAATATGCTGAGGGACGTGATCCTTTTGTAAAAATAAAACAATTCTTTGAGCAATTGGCGATGGCAAAAGTCACCAGCAGTGCATTAGAGGCAAAAAAATTCCATTACTTGCGTCCCACAGACGTAATTTTGATGAATAGCAATGAAATTCTCTATGGCGCAAAGGCGTGTATTGAGCAAATGAATGCTGCGGGATATTTGCCACCTATTCCTCCGCGAATCCCCGTAGTGGGACGACCGGGACTTGCAACCTTACAAGCAGTGCTAGAAAACATGAGAGCCGGTCATTTTATCTCTGATTATGATGATGAAATTGCAACAGCTATTGCAACGATTCTTTGTGGTGGCAATGTGAATGCCAACACCGTCGTTGATGAAACATGGCTGTTGAATTTAGAGTTGGATCATTTTGTGAAGTTAGCACAACAAGAAAAAACTTTGCAGCGGATTCAACATACCTTAACCACGGGTAAGCCATTGCGCAATTAAGCCAAACATTTTATTGGAGGATAAAAAAATGAAAAGCATTCAGGATGTCTATGTTGTTTCTGCGGTGAGAACGCCCGTGGCTAAAGCGCGCGGAGCTTTTCTTCATACGCGCCCCGATGATTTATTAGCTCACGTGCTAAAAGCTTCATTAGCGAAAGTTCCTAGTTTAGATCCTGCGGCTATTGATGATGTCATCATTGGTTGTGCGATGCCAGAGGCAGAGCAGGGTATGAACGTCGCGCGAATCGGTATTTTGTTAGCAGATTTGCCAAACACGGTGCCTGGAATGACTGTCAATCGTTTTTGCTCCTCGGGGATTCAAACCGTTTCCTTAGCAGCTGATCAAATTGCTTTGGGCAGAGCCGATGTGATCATTGCCGGTGGTACGGAGTCAATGACACTGGTTCCTATGGGCGGGCACGGTTATCGCGCAAATCCAGAATTTTTTACCGATCATAATAAGCATGTGGCTATCGCTTATGGGATGGGGATTACCGCAGAAAATGTGGCAGCGCAGTGGCATATAAGCCGTGAAGAGCAAGATATTTTTTCTTACGAAAGCCACCAAAAGGCATTAAAGGCATTGGAGTCTGGCGCGTTTAAAGAAGAAATAACGCCCTACGAAGTCCATCGTTATTCACCAGATTTCGCTAGCAATCATGTTGTGGAACAATCTTTTTTATTTTCACAAGATGAAGGTCCACGTCGCGATACATCTTTAGAAAGATTGGCAAAGCTGCCCACGGTCTTTGATGCAAAGGGTACCGTAACCGCGGGTAACAGTAGTCAAATGAGCGATGGTGCTGGCGCTTTGGTGTTAGTCAGTGAGAAAGCCTTGAAGCAATTTAATCTGCAACCTATTGCACGTTTTGTGGATTTTGCAGTAGCGGGTGTTCCTCCAGAAATTATGGGCATTGGTCCTAAGGAAGCGATTCCAAAAGTGTTAAAACGTTCTGGATTAACCTTGCAACAAATCGATTGGATTGAATTAAATGAAGCCTTTGCTGCGCAATCCTTAGCGGTGATCAAAGATTTGAATTTAGATCCTAGTAAGGTCAATCCGAACGGTGGTGCTATTGCTCTCGGACATCCTTTGGGAGCAACAGGGGCTATTCGTTCTGCAACGGCGATTCATGGTTGTCGTTTGCAGAAGAAAAAATATGCGATGGTAACCATGTGCATTGGTACAGGCATGGGTGCATCAGGTATTTTTGAAATTTTATAAACCGCTTGCTCATGAAGATGCTTCGCATCTTGAAGTAGAGGAGGTATGGACGATGAACAAACATATCATTAATGTTGAGATCAATGCGCAGCAAGCACAATTGTGGCAAGGCGATAGTTTGCTGCGCACGTATTTGGTGTCAACGGCGCGTAATGGTATAGGTCAGCAAACGGGAAGCCTACAGACGCCTTTAGGGCGTCATCAAATTGTTGAGAAAATCGGCGAGGGCATGGCATTAAATACGGTCTTTCGTCATCGCAAACCCACCGGTGAGCTTTACACGCCTTATTTGAATCAAACGCAACCTGGTCGTGATTGGATCATCACTCGTATTTTACGTCTTGCGGGCCTAGAGGAAGGTCATAATCAAGGAGGAACGGTGGATACCCTGCAACGGTGTATCTATTTCCATGGTGCGCCGGATGAATCTCCCATGGGGATTCCAGCCTCTCATGGCTGTATTCGTATGCATAACTGGGATATTATCGACTTATTTGACCGCGTCTCAGTGGGAACTCTGGTAAATATAGTGCCATAGCATGTATAATCGGTCTTTTTAGCAGAAGGTAGGTTTAATGAACAACAAGCGAATATTCAAGGTAAGCTTTTTACAAGAAGATTCTGTATTTGAAATTTACGCTAAAAGCGTTGCAGAATCGGATATGTTTGGCTTTTTAGTGGTAGAAGGCGTGTTGTTTGGTGAAAAAACTTCTATTGTGGTGGATCCCTCCGAAGAGCGATTAAAAGCAGAATTCAATGGTGTGAAGCGCACTTATATTCCCATGCATGCTGTGTTACGCATTGATGAAGTAGAGCAACAAGGCGCTGCAAAAGTTAAACCTACGACAAAAGAGACAGCCAGCAAAGTCACACCCTTCGCGAAATCCCTTTATAAGCCTCAGGATGAAAGTCATTAAAATAAATTGTAAGGATAACCTATGAAATCTCTTGGTCCATTGATCATTGATGTACAAGGAACGATCTTAACGGAGGAAGATAAGCAGTTATTATCTCACTCCTTAGTGGGCGGCGTTATTTTATTTACCCGTAACTTTGAATCAATTTCACAATTAATTGCGTTAGTGCAGCAGATTAAACAGTTGCGAACACCTGCGTTAATGATCACGGTAGACCATGAAGGCGGACGTATTCAGCGTTTTCGTCAGGGCTTTCATGCGTTACCTAGCCTTGGTTCTATTGGCCAATGTTATGAGCAAGATCCCAAAGAAGCTCGTCAGCTCGCTCACCAGGCAGGTTGGCTCATGGCTAGCGAATTAAAAGCGGTGGGTATTGATGTCAGTTACGCTCCAGTTTTAGATATTGATCGTCAACTGAATACAGTGATTGGTGATCGTAGTTTTCATCAACAACCAGCGATCATTACTGATTTAGCGAGAGCTTACATTGATGGAATGAATCGAGCGGGGATGTTAGCCATTGGCAAACATTTTCCAGGGCACGGTGGTGTATCAGCAGATTCTCATATCGATATTCCTGTAGATTCGCGTTCGATGTCGTCAATAGAGGCTGAAGATTTACAACCCTTTGCTCAGTTAATTCATGAGTCACGGTTGGCAGGTATTATGCCGGCTCATGTGTGTTATCCAGCGTTAGATCCGATGCCAACAACTTTTTCTTCGCACTGGTTGGTGACTGTTTTGCGACAACAGCTAGGATTTCAAGGGTTAGTTATTAGTGATGATTTGGGTATGGCAGGTGCTTCCATGGTGGGTGATTACCCGACGCGCTTGCGTTTAGCATTGGCTTCCGGTTGTGATATGGCATTGCTTTGCAATCAGCGAGCAGAGGTGAAAACAGTGCTTGCCGCCTGTGAAGAGTTAGCTTTAGATTTAACCGACAGTATTGCGCCTTTTACAAAACCCGCATTGGTGACTAGCCTTGCGCAATTGCAACAGCAAACGCAATGGCAAGCAGCTACGCAAGCCATGCAAGAGTTTTTTGAAAAAAGTGTGATGAGTTAATTTTTACAAAGGAAATCAGAGGATGTCTTTACCAGTACACATTCGTGAAGTTTATAAGCGTGCTACCTGTCTTTATACTAAAACAGAGGTAGAGGCCGCTTTGGATGATATGGCAGAGGCCATTCACGATCGTTTATCAGACTCTAACCCAGTTTTATTAGCGGTAATGGTGGGTGGTTTAGTACCCCTAGGTAATTTATTACCGCGCTTAAATTTTCCCTTAGAAGTCTCGTATTTACATGCCACTCGTTATCGTGGCGGATTGCAAGGGACGGATATTCAGTGGCGAGCAGTTTCACCGGTCCCCCTAGCAGGGCGCACTGTCTTAGTGGTGGATGATATTTTAGATGGCGGTATTACCTTACAAGCTATCTTAGAACATCTTCGCGCAGAAGGCGTTAAGGAAGTTTATAGCGCCGTGTTAGTGGATCGACAATTAGATCGAGCACCCGGTGGTTTAGCCCACGCAGATTTTACCGGACTCACGGTTTCCCATGGTTATGTCTTTGGTTATGGAATGGATTACAAAGAGTATTTGAGAAATGCTCCTGGCATTTATGTGGTGGCTCCCGAAGATGAGTGAAATTGCAATTCTTGGTGGCTCTGCCATGCCAAATTTACGGGATTTGAATGTGATACGAGAGGAAGAGGTGTCAACGCCCTTTGGCGCACCATCGGCACTTTTGCGTATTGGAAAATTTGGCGGCAAGGAAATTATTTTTTTAGATCGTCACGGCTTCTCTTTACAGTCCGGTTATCTCCCGCCCCACAGAATTAATTATCGTGCCAATTTGTTTGCATTGTACCAAGCGGGCGTTAAAAAAATCATTGGTGTTAGTATTGTTGGTGGTATTCGGTCTGATATGACCCCGGGGCATTTTGTATTTCCTGATCAATTGATCGATTATACTCACGATCGTCCCAGCACTTTTTTTGAAGATCATTTTGAGCGAGTGCATCATACGGATTTTACCTATCCTTATTGCCCACAATTACGAGAGTTATTTATTCGTTCATCACAACAATTAAATTTGAGTTACTCTGATGATGCAACCTATGGCGTGACGCAAGGACCTCGTTTTGAAACTATCGCAGAAATTAATCGTCTCGAACGTGATGGTTGCGATATCGTAGGTATGACTGCAATGCCAGAAGCGCTGCTCGCGCGCGAATTAAACATGTCTTACGCTAGTATTGCCGTGGTGGGAGATAAGGCCGCCGGGCGTAGTGATGGACTTCGCAATCGCATGGAAGAGATTAAGGATGTTGTCGATGCGAGTATGGAAAAAATGCGCGAATTATTAAAGCTCATTGTTAGCCAACTGTAACCACATTTTTTTAAAACCCGCTACACTTAAGTTTTGCATGAAGGGCAATTGCTCAAGTTTATGCAAGAAATAGAGGTAGGAGAATGGGGTTGTACAAAAACATTCCATATCTCGGAATAAATATCAAAGGAGATAGAAATGAAACATCAATTAACTAAAACAATGGGTCTTGCAATGGTTGGCGCTGCATTATTAGTGGCTGCTCCTGTGTTTGCAAGCAGCCACAATTCATCAGCTTCAGAAGGAGTGTCTTGGCATAGCCATGATCGTGGTAGCATTATTGACCTTTTACAAAAACGTGCCAAAGAGTTCAATTTAACGGCCGATCAAAAAGATAAAATCAAAGCACTACGTGCAACTAATGAAACAGAAAGAAAAGCATTTTGGGCTGAAATGAAAAAAGATCGACAAGAAATGCGTCAGTTAATACAAAGCAAAGATTATACGGAAGATAAAGCAAAAGAAATGATTGCTGCAAAATCAGAAGCTCGACAAAAAATGATGTTAATGCGGGCAAACACAGCACATCAAGTATGGCTAGTGTTAACACCTGAACAACAACAAAAAGTACAAGCGATGATGGAAAAACGTGAAGCTAAAGTAAAAGCTATAATGGAAAAACATAGCAAAAGCTAATCATTTGTCTTTCTAAGAAAAAGGGCGAGTATGACTTGCCCTTTGTTTTTCTGGCGTAGGAAAAGTGAGTTGTGTATTCGTCGTTTCCCCATTTTTTATGGGTACGGTGAGATTGCATTTACTTACTCCATCCCGTCCCCTTATTTCATAGTGACCAGCGGGTAAGTAAAAGTCAGTGTTGGCAATGGAGCTGCTGGTGACGGGTTTTTGTTTTGTTGAATCAAGGTAAATTTCCCATCGTACATGCTTCGACAAAATGGTGTCATCATGGACGCCACTCAGTGTCAATTTTCCGACGGGAATGCTAATGGTTTGCTTCTGATGTACTCCCTCTTTGACGTGCAATAATTTCTTAGCGTGATAATGCCCATAATCGATAAACAGATCATATTGTCCTGCCGGTAGTGTAAAGGAGGGGTATTGGCTAATTGTTTTAACAATGTGATGTTTATTGCCAAGACTGCCAGCCGCGGGCTGAATCAACCATCTTGCGCCTTTATGTGCAAAAGGATGCCCATCAGGGGTTTCTGTAAAAAACTTAATAGTTCCTGCCTTGAAATTAACTGTTTTATGGGGCGGGGTATCTTTTGAAATAAGCAGCGGCTCCTCGACCCGGCTTTCGCGGTAACGTGCTACCAACCGATAATGACCTGGGTAAATATAAATCAAAGGCTTAGCCTCCTTTGAGTAATATAAAATGGCATCCGTTTTAGGATGTTTAATCCACCAACGTAGATTCTTCTTTAGAGGAAGCTCATCGCGATTGACCTGCGCCTCTAGCTGGATGGCATAGTAACCAGGGTGTTCGGGTACAACAACAGCACCAGCCCCTTCGCAAAGGCCTATGGTTAATAACATTAATCCATAACGCAATCGGCTCATTATTATTGATCATCATCTATCTGTTTATCTATTAACCAATATAGACGAAAGTTAAGCAGTTTTAGCGAGAATATGGTGTGATTTTTGGCCAATGTCGCCATTAAAAGTCAATCTTGATATAATTCTTAGCCTTAGGATGGTGCTGGCGAGGGAGCAAGGAATGAAGCGATATTTTCAGCAAGGTATTAGCCTGTTAGAGCTTTTGTTAGTCCTTGTTATTGTGGCAGTTTTAGTGGTTTTGGCGGCAAAACGCTACAAGTCCTATCAGGAAGATTCGAATATAGCGATTATGCGTGAAACGATTACTACACTCGTGACTGGTTTTAATCAATATTATTTTGCACATTGCAGCTTACAGGATTGGCCAAAGCCGATTACCTTAGCCGCCTTAAACTTACCGCAAACAGCGCAGGTTTCTAATCCCTTTGGCTCAATGAGCTATGTTTTCGGTATTCGTGATAGCAGTATGCCGAATAAGGGTAATCCAACTTATTATTTGCGCCAGTTATATATTCAGATTCCCCTCGACCCTAAATACAATTCAGAAACCATGTATTTTCAAAATGCTCTACGTGCCACTAGCGTTTTGGAGAAGGGCGGCTCTCGCCTGTTGGAGTGGGCGTTTCCTCCAGTAAACCCTAACCAATTGTCACAAGATCCCACCGATCCGAATTGGTTGATGCAGATTAGTTCACGAGAATATCTATTGAAAGTGGATCCAGCCAATCCCTGTTGGTTTCCGCCCACCACGAATCCGCCGTTACAATAGGCGTTATAATAGGTAGTTATGCTTCTTGTGAAGTTGGCTCGAATGCTAGATAATAGCCAACAGTTTATTTAACGAGCAGTAGCATGATTGAAATTAATCCTTTAATTCAAAAAATAAAAGAGATGCAGCAACGTACCTTATCCATCAGGGGGTACCTTTGACCTTGATACTAAAAAGGAGCGGCTGCAGGAAGTCGAAGGAGAGTTAGAAGATCCCAAAATCTGGGATAATCCAGAAAAAGCTCAATCCTTAGGAAAAGAACGGACACAGCTACAAGCGGTAGTTTTAACCATTGAGCCACTGATGCAATCCTTAGCTGATGCAGAAGTGTTATTAGAACTTGCAGCAGCAGAGCAAGATAGTGAGACTATAGAAAGTATTCTACAGGATTTAGAATCCTCAGAACGCCAATTGGCAGATCTCGAATTTAAACGAATGTTTTCCGGGCCGATGGATGCTAATAATGCCTATTTAGAAGTACAAGCCGGTTCTGGTGGCACAGAGGCTCAAGACTGGGCGGAAATGTTATTGCGAATGTATCTGCGTTGGGCGGAGCATCATGGTTTTGAACGAGAGTTATTAGAGGTGTCTGGTGGTGATGTAGCGGGTATTCGCGGTGCTACGATGAAGATCACCGGGCCTTATGCTTATGGGTGGTTGCGAACAGAATCTGGCGTGCATCGCTTGGTGCGGAAATCGCCTTTTGATTCTGGTAATCGACGGCATACATCTTTCGCCGCGATTTTTGTTTCGCCCGAGGTGGATGATAGTATTGAAATTGACATTAATCCGGCGGAATTGCGGGTTGACACTTATCGCGCAAGCGGTGCGGGTGGGCAGCATGTGAATCGAACGGATTCAGCCGTTAGGCTGACCCACTTACCCACGGGTGTGGTGGTGCAATGTCAAAATGAACGCTCGCAACATAAAAATCGCGCGCAAGCAATGAAACAATTGCGCGCAAAATTATATGAATTAGAACTCAGTAAACGCAACGAAGCTAAACAAGCGGTAGAAGACACTAAAACCGAGATTGGTTGGGGCAGTCAAATTCGCTCGTATGTGTTAGATGCCTCGCGGATTAAAGATTTGCGTACGGGGGTGGAAACCGGCAATACACAAGCGGTATTGGATGGTGATTTGGATCTGTTTATTGAGGCAAGTTTAAAAAGTGGTATTGATAAAAGAGAAGGGGCTTAAGCCAATGAATGATGATATAGCGGTAATCGTAGATGAAAATGAATTAATTGCGCAACGCAAAGCAAAATTAGCTAACTTGCGCCAACAAGGGCAGGCTTATCCCAATGATTTTAAGCGAACCGCTTTTGCCAGTGATTTAGTCGAGAAGTACGAGCATTTGTCAAAAGAGCAATTGCAAGAAAACCCAGTACATTACACCTTGGCTGGCCGTATGATGACACGTCGTACCATGGGGAAAGCGGCCTTTGTGAATTTGAAAGATATGACGGGTCAATTCCAAGTGTACTTGCGACAAAGTGATTTGCCAGCTGAGGATTATGAAACTTTTAAGCAATGGGATATCGGCGATATTCTAGGTGTGACCGGCTACGTTTTCAAAACTAATACGGGCGAGTTATCCTTGCATGCGACACAGATTTCTCTTTTGAGTAAATCCTTAAGACCATTGCCAGACAAGTTTCATGGTTTAGCGGATCAAGAGTTACGTTACCGTCAACGCTATTTAGATTTAATGATGAACGAGCAAACACAAAAAACCTTTATTATTCGCTCGAAAATCATCGAGGGGATTCGCGAGTTTTTAACCCACCAACGCTTTGTTGAAGTGGAAACTCCGATGATGCATGTGATTCCTGGTGGTGCCGCAGCGAGACCCTTTGTAACAAAACACAATGCTTTAGATATGGAGTTATATTTACGAATTGCGCCAGAGTTATATTTAAAACGATTAGTGGTGGGCGGCATTGAGCGTGTGTTTGAAATCAATCGTAACTTTCGTAATGAGGGGGTGTCGACTCGACATAACCCAGAGTTTACCATGATTGAGTTTTATCAAGCCTACGCAGTGTATACGGATTTGATGGACTTAACAGAAGAGTTATTAAAAACGCTTGCGCTTAATGTATTGGGAACAACGCAGATTGAATATCAACAGTATGCCTTTGACTTTGCAAAACCCTTTGCTAGGTTATCGATGCGCGAAGCTATTTTGCAATTTAATCCCACTATCACCGCTGCGAGTTTAGAAGACCGAGAGTCAGCAAAACATATTGCAGAAGGTCTTGGTTTGACGGTAAAACCTTCCTACGGACTTGGAAAAATTCAAACAGAAATTTTTGAAAAGACCGTAGAGAAAAATTTAATTCAACCTACTTTTATTACAGAGTATCCCGCAGAAGTTTCACCTTTAGCGCGTTGTAATGATGAAAATCCATTTATTACGGATCGCTTTGAGTTTTTTGTAGCGGGTCGTGAAATTGCCAATGGTTTTTCAGAATTAAATGATCCGGAAGATCAAGCGGAACGGTTTCGACAACAAGTTAAGGAAAAAGATGCAGGCGATTTAGAAGCCATGCATTATGACGCTGATTATGTGCAAGCCTTAGAATATGGCATGCCACCAACGGCAGGCGAGGGTATTGGTATCGATCGCTTGGTGATGCTTTTCACAAATTCACCTTCAATTCGTGATGTGATTTTATTTCCTCACATGCGACATAAAGAGTAAGGTTTTCGCTATTAGGTAATGATCTTTATGTCTTCTAATGAGGATTGATGAAGGAAAATTGGGGCGTCAAGCGCTTTATCTTGTAGAAGCGCTAACACCGCGTAAGTATCTTCATCAAGGCGAGCAGACATGACCAGCTGACCGCAAGGTCGTTCTTCTTGTTGCAGTGATTCGCCAGGGATCGGCGTTATTGGCGATGTAACGGTGGCTTGGTATAAATGAGATTTTAATTGCCCACGATACTGCATGCGGGCAATAATTTCCTGCCCCGTGTAGCATCCCTTATTAAAGCTCACGGCATGCCGCTCAGGTAAGGCGAGTTCGTGAGGGGTAAACATACCAATGGTATTTGCATAGAGTCGAGCTATGCCATTCTGGATAGCGACGACGTCCCATGCGACGTGATTTGCAACAGTAAGCTGTGATTGCCAAGCAGCATAAAGGTTTTTACCGTTCGCCGAGGAAGTGATGAGTTGATAAGAGGGGACAACGCCTGGCACATAAAGCAGTGTCATGTCCTTTAATTGGAAGCACGATTGATTTTCAGATAAAATGACGCCGAGGTTTTGTTCTAGAAAAGCCGTGATACCTGTTCCCCATAGATGAAGCGTCATGAGCTGAGGCTGTGGTAACAAGGTTACGCGAGAAAATTTTGCATAATTGCTAAGAGTAGGAATCGCTGTATCAGCGATATCCATGGGGACTTTTAAATAAATGTCATCCCCCTGTTGCCAAAGGGTATACAAAGCGATGACACGACCTTTAATATTGCAATGAGCTGCATACAGCCAAGACTGATTGGACAATTGTGTGAGATCATTTGTGAGTTGACCTTGCAAAAAGGTTAGAGCTTTTTCGCCGTCAACACGATAATATTCATAGGCAGGTTCATCGCTCATGTAAGCAGAGGATGGTGAGAGAGTTTGTTGCATGACAGGCTCCAAAGGTTATAGGGTATGTTATATCAAATTATCTTGTACGAGTACAATGTGAGAGAACACAATGACAAACAAACATAATCGATTATACTGGAGTTGCCGTCGCGGCATGTTGGAATTAGATTTGATGTTAATTCCATTTTTAACCGATCGCTATGCAACATTGACACCGGAACAGCAACAACAATTTTCTGCATTACTAGAGTCAACCGATATGGAGTTATTTGCCTGGTTAACCGGTAAAGGCTTGCCAGAGGATCCGGATTTAGCGCAACTTGTCACAGGAATTCGTGCTTATGCCCAAGATCCAAATCGTAATCGGCAAATCTAAAGCATTACAGATTTATTTTATTCTTATTTTTGGGATGACACTGTTTTTGGCAAGTTGGCTTTGTCTGCAAACTAAGTGGCAGATTCTTTTTATTTTCCCCCTTTGTTTAATGCTGAGTGTTTATGTTAAACAACAAATAGCCTTGCAGGCGTCTCGTACGCATGCGCGAGCGATTGTCAGGTTACGCTATTTTCAAGATACTCAGAACTGGCAATTGCAGGAGCGGTCAGGCAAGTTTTACGAAGCAGTGTTTTATCGTCCGCCCATGTTAACTAAAAATTTTATCATGCTTTACTTTAAGAAAGAGAATCAAGGAAAACAATCAGTGCTAATTTGGCAAGATGCATTATCAGCAGAGGCTTATCGTGCAGGGCGATTTTTTTTGAAAAACTTATAAAATAAAACCAGCAACTACGCGTCTATTTTCAGCACAGAGCACATTAAAGGTGCGACATGCAGAGGCATTATTCATCACTTCATAACCGATTTTTCTCGCCATAATGCTTTTTAATTGGAATCCTTCAGGGAATTGTACGGTGTCGCCAGTGCCGATAATAATAACTTCTGGCTCCAGTGTTAATAGAGATTCTAGTGTTGTGTCATTTAACTCACTGACGTGATGCACTGGCCATGGTTGAATGAGTGTTTGTGAGCTTAAAATAAAACTGGTTTCATAAATCGAGTCATTGACTTTGATTCGCCCTGACTCACAACTGCGAATGAGGTAAGCGCTATGCGCTGAGTCTTGAGATAAAAGCATGATAGTGGTTCCTTACAGCAATTTCAGTCAGTGTACCACAGCTTTAACGGCATTAATAAATGCGGTGTTACTTTTCTGGTGAGATTGGAATATTGGAAATGTATTTGCCTTTCAATGATTATTTTTCCTTTCTAAGTTGTCATCCTTGCGCAGGCGGGGACCTATTTTTGTATGGGCTCCGGAGTTACTATGGAAATGGGTCCCCGCCTGCGCGGGGATGACAACCTAGGGGAGTAACATAGAGTTTAATGCAGAGATTTCTTGGTTTTTTTAGCGGATTCATCAGCGTCACTTTGTTGTTTAAAATGACTTAGACAACGATGAAGATCACCGATCAGTAAATCAGCTAATTCGTAACTGAAACCCTCGCGAATCACCGCACGTAATACAACAGACTCTGGTTCTCCAGGAATGGCATAGACAGGAATCGCCCAGCCACAATAATGTAACCGCTCCGCTAAATCGTGGAGAGTGAAATTTAAATTTCTTTTTAAGGTCCACGCAAATACAGGCAAGTCACGGCCATCGCTTAATAATTTAAAAGGGCCCATCTGATTAATTTTTTCTGCAATGTACATAGCAATGTGCTGACAAGTTTGCTGAGTACGTTGATGTTTTTCAATGCCCCACTGCAAGAAATCATAATATTGAGCAATGATCGATGCTTTCGGTTTAGAAAAACGGGAAGAGAAACTATAAGCATCTTCCTGTAAGTCATCAGCATGACGCCACACAATCCAACCAATGCCAGGATGAATCGTGTTACTGGATTGATGTCCTGCGGCGTGAATTGACGTCACGCAAGATAAGCGAAAGTCCCAGGTTAATTGCGGTTGTAGGAAAGGCGTGATTAATCCGCCATTGGTTGCATCCACATGTAAGGGAATGTTCCATTCCTTTCTTTGATTTAACGTGCTAAGAGCGTGGTCTAAGGCTTGTATCGGTTCATATTCACCAGTTAAGGAGCCTCCAAGAACGGCAACAATACCAATGGTATTTTCATCACACAATTGAATCGCTTTATTGGGATCCATCACATAGTGGTGGCTTGCCATCGGCGCTTCTCGCATTTCTATGTGCCAGCATTGGCAGAACTTTTCCCATCCAGCTTGCGCATTTGAGCTTAAAACAAGATTAGGCTTGCTGGAATCTGCGGTGTGCATTTTCCACTGTTGTAGCATTGACAGCCCAGCTAGCATGCAGGCTTCACTGGCATCGGTGGTGGCGCAGCCAACGGCTTTATCGGAAAAAGGATTATTCCACAATTTAGCAAGCAACTGGACGCAAGGTGTTTCTAAGTCTTGCAATTTTTTCATACGTTGTAATGGTGCGCTGTGGTCAATGAATTCTACAATATGTTGTTTTGATTCGGCATCCAGGGCCGTTGTGATAAAAGTTGCTAAATTTAAGGCTTCGTTGCCATGGCAATAGGTCTCACTCTGCAATAGATCATAAGCAGTGCGAGGTGAGGGTGTTAGATTTTCTGGCGTGTTATTCACAACCGGCGCAGGAGATGGGGAACCATAAACAGAGGTTGGCATAGTATCATATTGATTATTTGGTTTTTTTCGCAATGGCATGGTCCAGCTCCTTGTTTTTATACTCACTAAACAACCTCTAAAAAAGCAGCAACCTTGTTAAAAAGTGCCACCAAAATTGGCTACGAATTAAGCGCCTTACTACTTAAGATAGCTGACAGTTTTTACCTTTCCAGGGTTTTACAAGGGATTTCCGTAAATTTTTTTTCCATGAGCTTTCTGAGAGAAGACAATGATTGATTAATAAATTTTGAAATGCGTTTATTTGAAGAAGATAAAAAATACACAATGTTGCTCGAATTTTGAAAAACCTCTTCTATAATCATCCTCCATCATCTCTCAGGTGGTTTTCAATTGATGTTGCTAACAAGGAACAAAGGATAGATTATGGGTTCTTGGAATAATAGGCAGAGTTTTTTAAGCTCTTTTGGTTTGACTCGCTCTAGTAGCGATAGTGAGTCGGGGTTAGAGCTGCTATCACCATCGATTAACGATGATAGTAGTTCTTATAGAGGTGGTCTTGTTGATTGGCGCAAAAAAAATCCAAGTGCCAGCGATAGTGATAGTGAGAGTGGGGTAGATACTTTGGATCTACTCCGTAATTTTGAAAGGCGTGATTTTGAGGATGATACAGACAGTGATGCTTATCTTGATGCTCAACCTACGATATTTGCTGAAGAGTGGGATTTCATCGTTTGGATCAGTGATTTTATTGGAAGTTTGATTCTTTATCTTGTGGAAACTCCTGTAGCAACGCTAGCCCATGATCGACATGCGCATGTTGAGAGCTTGCTTAAATTGGCGCAAGAATTGTTGTTGGATCGAGAAACGGCAGCGATTGATCGCGCGCTTCGATTTATAGAGGCGGCTCGAGTTGGACGTAAACGAAAGGGAAGACTTAGCAATATCATTGCAGAACGAGAACAATATTTTTCTGAAAATCCAGTTGATGTTCAATTAGCGCGGCAAGGGTATGAACGCTCCACTCTGAGTGATTCTGATATTAGAGAAAAAATTTGCACTGATGCAATTAGAACAGCGATCAATCTTGCTGATATAGAGGCGCAAAAAAGTTTTTGTGAAAAATTCTCAAATTTCTTTAGAGCTTGGTTTTCTCGCATTTATACAACACTTTCTGTTCGTATGGATGAGACTCACGAGGAAGTCTATCCCGTTCCTCGCTCTCCTCTTGGAGAGCAACATCAAGAAGAGATACGTAATATTGCATTTTTTGGTGCTGGGTTAAAGCGCCCCATGCATGAAGCTGGTGATAACAGGGATAGTTTTTTTAGGCGGGTGAGTGTAAGAGAAACTTCAAATGAGCCAAGATCAGAACCAAGTTTAAGTCCTAGTTCTAGAAGGCGGACTTATTAGGGGCTCATAGCAGAATGCCTCGGTCAATCCAATGTGCGAAATTATCCAGCTTAAGATATACTGTGCTCCAGACATTTATCCTCTGCTGAGGATTAAAGCGAATAGATGCTAAATCTCAAGTGAAAAAATACTAAAGAGTGCCTTCTCCCCTTGAGGGAGAAGGTGCCCAACGGGCGGATGAGGGGTATTCAAATTCAGGTAAAATACTTTGTCGAAGTGAACTGATTGGGTACCCCTCATCCGGCCTTCGGCCACCTTCTCCCTCAAGGGGAGAAGGTACTCTTTAGTATTTTTTCATTTAGGATTTAGTAACTATAGTTTTCTCCACTCCGCAGAGATCTTCCGTCATAAAAGGTAGCTTAATGATTGAAATAACTCTTGTGATTCCAGGACTTCGTTTATTGGATTCAAATCAAATAAAACGTGACATGCCGTCATTGCATCGACTTATCTCTCGCGGAACTCGCGTTGACTCGCAGGCAAACGAACAACAGCTGTTAGATCATCTCTTACAATGTCCCGTCACAGAATATCAAGCGCCTTTATGTGCCTTATCCCATGGACTTGCTGCAACAGAGGGATGGTGGTTACAAGTGGAACCCATAGAGATCCAAGCGGATCAAAACAGTGCCTATGTACTTGGCAATCGACACTTAGCGATAACACAGGCAGAGGCACAAGCCTTAGTAACAAGCTTTAATACTTTCTTGCAACAGGATCAGTTGGAGTTAATATTAGGTAATGAAACTCAATGGTATTTACGACTATCAGAACCGCCAGGTATTAAAACCCATTCACTCAGTGCAGCCTTAGCGAAAAATCTTTATGATTATTTACCTACCGGAGAACGCCAAGAATATTGGCGGCGCTTATTAACAGAATTGCAAATGCTTTTATATCAAATGCCTCTTTATCAACAGCGGCATAGTGTGGGGCAATCACTCATTAATGGCCTCTGGTTTTCTGGCGAGGGCCAATTGCCAAAGGTAGTGCCCAAATCTTGTTGGAGTACGTTATGTAGCAACGCACCACTGTTACAGGGATATGCAGCTTGGCTAAAGCAACTGGTGATTCCAGCAACCAGTTCTTTTGAAAATTACGCACATTCATTGTTTCCTGGGTGTCATTTATGGTTGCTCGAGGACTTTATGAGGGCCGAAGTGTATTGCGACGAAGCCGAGAAGAAGCACCTATTAAAGCAATTAGAAGATAATTTGTTCACACCCTTATTGACGGCCTTGAAACACAACCAAGTGGCTAAGGTGAATCTTTACTGTGCAACGGATCAATGGATTTTAAATAGCTCTCGCTTTAAACCGTGGTGGCGAAGGGTAATGTAGCCCGCTCTCCTAGAGAATGATATGATGCCTCCCAAAATACTTTACTGACGGAGAGCACATGGCTGTTATTCAACGACGTACAATTCCTTCTGAGGCTTGGATGCAGCAGGATGAGCATCCTGTCTTACAACGCGTTTACGCAGCTCGCGGTGTTCTTTCTGCCGCAGAAATAGAAAAAGAATTAACAGCCTTATTGCCTTATCAGGATCTCAAAGGCATTGATGATGCTAGCGAATTATTAACGCAAGCCGTGATGCAACAGCAGCGGATCATGGTGATTGGTGATTTTGATGCCGATGGTGCAACCAGTACGGCTTTAGCCGTATCCTGCTTGTGTCTGATGGGAGCTCAGCACGTTCATTATTTAGTTCCTAATCGATTTGAGTATGGTTATGGTTTGACGCCCGAAATTGTTGAGGTGGCTGCTGCTTGGCAACCGGATCTGATTATCACCGTGGATAATGGTATTTCTAGTATCGCGGGTGTTTTAGCCGCTCATGCTATTGGTACAAAGGTTCTGATTACCGATCACCATTTACCCGCTAATGAATTACCTGCGGCAGATGCCATTGTGAACCCTAATCAACCAGGTTGTTCTTTCGCTAGTAAAAACTTAGCAGGCGTTGGCGTGATTTTTTACGTCATGCTAGCTTTACGTCAAGCACTACGCGTGAAAGAGTGGTTTGTGGAACCCCATCGTGCTGAACCTAACTTAGGTCAAGTGTTAGATTTGGTGGCTCTCGGCACCGTAGCGGATGTGGTGCCCTTAGATAAAAATAATCGTATTTTGGTTCATCAAGGTTTGCGACGAATTCGTTCGGGTCGTGGACGTCCTGGGATTCAAGCATTGTTAACGGTAGCGAATCGCAATGTGGCACAGGTGGCAGCGCAGGATTTAGGTTTTTCGGTTGCTCCTCGTTTAAATGCAGCAGGCCGTTTGGATGATATGTCCTTAGGGATTGTCTGTTTGTTAAGTGAAAGTTTGCCTGAAGCCTTAGGATTAGCGAGCCAGTTGGATTTGCTTAACCAAGAACGCCGTCAGATTGAAGCGGAAATGTCGCAACAAGCTTTCCAAGCGCTGGAAAAATTATCTTTCGGCAGTCAAATACCCGCAGGAATTTGCTTGTTTAATGAGTCTTGGCATCAAGGCGTAATAGGCATTGTTGCCTCGCGCGTTAAAGAAAAGCATTATCGCCCCGTGATTGCTTTTGCGCGAGCAGGTGAGGGTCAATTAAAAGGTTCTGCGCGTTCGATTGCCGGTATTCATATCCGCGATTGTTTGGATCACATCGCAGTCTTACATCCGACTCTGATCAATAAATTTGGTGGGCATGCGATGGCTGCTGGCTTGACGCTGGAGGAAAAAAATTTTCCTGCCTTTCAAAAAGCCTTTGAAGAAGAAGTGAGCCGACATTTTGATCCTCAGTTAACTGGACAGATCATTTACTCAGATGGCGCACTACAGGAAAATGAGTTTAGTTTAAATCTTGCAGAGCGATTGAAATATGCGGAACCCTGGGGGCAAGCCTTTCCTGAGCCAGTATTTGATGGTGTTTTTCAACTGGTCGATCAACGGTTGGTGGGCAGCAAACATTTAAAAATGGTATTGTCACTGCCCGAATCATCACAAATGCTCGAGGCCATTGCCTTTAATGTCGATATACAACTATGGCCGAATCATCGTGCTCAACAAATTCATGGTGCTTATCGACTAGACATCAATGAGTTTCGAGGGCGTCGCACAGTTCAATTAGTGATGGAACACTTTACGGCTATAACTGCGTAAGATTGGCCGTCATTAATTCATTAACGCTGATATCGAGATCTAATTGACGGCTGATTTGCGCTAAGGAAAATAAGCCGCGAAAGTAAGGTTCCTCGCTATCAATATCGTCCTCTACCACTAGGGCGTAGAATTGTTTTACCTCTTGCAAAGTTTGGATGATGTGCCCGACTTTGCTATGTTTAATATCGTTCATTCTCAGGCCGATAATTTTATTGATGGGCGTCATTACCATCGTGACTTTCAAATCTTTGTACATCACATTTTTTTCTTGAGTAATTTTGATAGGTTTTTCGCCAAGAATATCTTCGATGCCAACGACCCCTTGTACGCGTTCTGACTCGTTGGTGACCAACAGAGCATGAACATTTCCTACCGTCATTTCATGATTGGCGGTGACCAAGAGCGCATCGGTTAAAACATGGCAAGCTCTAGTATGTTTAAAATCAAGCATGACATCCGTAGCGGGGTCGCTCAAATGAACCACTTCAGGCAGTTTTCCGGCATGGAAATAACCCATATTGGGCAATAGGGTGACGATGGGGAGGGAGTGATAATTCATAGACCATATCCTTCTTCTTATTAAATTTGAGCGGAGTATAGCGTGCTCTCTAAATTCCTACAAGGTAAGGAGGTTCTCCCTTGAAATTGTGATAAAATTCCCCACCTACCGGAATTGTGTCAAAAATAGGAGCAAATTATATGACAAATAACGCTGGTGAAAAGCAAACCCTGGGGTTTCAGGCGGAAGTAAAGCAATTACTAAACCTAGTGACCCATGCGCTATATAGCAATAAAGAAATCTTTTTAAGAGAATTAATTTCCAACGCCTCAGATGCTGAGGACAAGTTAAGGTTTGAAGCAGTTTCCAATCCAAAGCTTTATGAAAATGATTCAGAGCTAAAAATTTGGATTGATTACGATAAAGATAAAAAAACCTTAACCATTAGAGATAATGGGATTGGCATGTCAAGGCAAGAAGTCATTGACAACTTAGGTACGATCGCTCGTTCAGGAACTCGTGAATTTTTAGCCGCTCTTGGTAAAGCAAAAGCGAAAGATACACAATTAATTGGACAATTTGGTGTAGGTTTTTATTCAAGCTTTATTGTTGCTGACAAAGTGTGTGTAGAAACGCGACGTGCGGGTGTCATGGCTAAAGATGGTGTGCGTTGGGAATCTAGCGGTGAAGGCGATTATACCTTGGAATCTATTCACCGAGAGCAACGTGGTACAACCATTACCTTGCACATTAAAGATGATGAGTCTGAATTTTTAGATCGTTGGCGCTTGCAACAAATCATCACAAAATATTCTGATCACATTGCCTTTCCAGTTTTGATGGAAGAGTGGCAATCCGAAGAAGATAAAAAAGCAGAGAAACCTATTGAGTATAAACCCGTTAATAAAGCGAAAGCGTTATGGGCACAGTCAAAGTCAGAGATCACCGACGAAGAGTATAAAGAATTTTACAAACATATTTCCCATGATTTTGAAGAACCCTTAACCTGGGCTCATAATCGTGTGGAAGGAAAGCAAGAGTACATTAGTTTACTTTATCTGCCCAAGGCAGCGCCCTTTGATTTGTGGAATCGTGATACCCCCAGAGGTTTGAAGCTCTATGTGCAGCGAGTGTTTATTATGGATAATGCCGAGCAATTGCTGCCATTATACTTACGCTTTGTGAAAGGTGTGATTGATTCTAATGATTTGCCATTGAATATTTCCCGTGAATTATTGCAAAACAATAAAGTGATTGAAAGCATTCGTGCTGCGACCACCAAACGCGTATTAGATATGTTGGAAAAAATGGCTGCAGATGATAAAGAAGTGTATCAAAACTTTTGGAAAGCATTTGGTCCGGTATTGAAAGAAGGGATGGCAGAAGATGTTGCAAATCGAGATCGATTAGTGAAGTTATTGCGATTTAGCACGACCTTTGACGATAAAGAAGCGCAGGCCATTTCTTTAGAGGATTACGTAGCTCGTATGCAGCCTGAGCAAGATAAAATTTATTACATCACGGCGGATGGTTTTAATGCGGCAATGCACAGTCCTCACCTAGAAATTTTCCGGAAAAAAGGAATTGAAGTGCTGCTGTTGCATGATCGTGTCGATGAATGGCTGATAGCACACTTACATGAGTATGAAGGAAAGTCTTTTGTGTCTGTGACCCGTGGTGATTTAGATTTAGGTAAGTTAGATGACGAAATGGAGCAAGAACGTCAAAAACAAACGGAAGAAGAGTTTGCGAGTATCTTAGATAAAGTTAAAAAGGTATTGGAAGCAAAAACCAAAGACGTTCGTATGACTCACCGATTGACGAATTCTCCTGCGTGCATCGTGGCGGATGAGCAAGATTTAGGGATGAATATTCAGCGAATTTTGAAGGCCGCTGGACAGGAAGTTCCAGATAGCAAGCCTATCTTGGAGTTGAATCCTGATCATCCTTTGGTGAAAAAGCTGCAATCAGAATCCAATGAAACACGCTTTACGGATTTAAGTCATGTGTTATTTGATCAAGCGGTATTAGCTGAAGGTGGAACCTTAACGGATCCAGCTATCTTTGTGCAACGCATGAATCAATTGTTTATTGATATGGAATAAATGTTGAATTTCTGAAGAGAATATCCTAAAGAGTGCCTTCTCCCCTTGAGGGAGAAGGTGCCCAACGGGCGGATGAGGGGTGATCAAATATAGGAAAATACATTATTGAAAAGAACTATTAGATACCCCTCATCCGGCCTTCGGCCACCTTCTCCCTCAAGGGGAGAAGGCACTTCTATCTTGTTTTTTTAATGATTTGGGGATTGTCAGTGTTTATTTCGTTTTTGGATTTAACAATTGATCAACTTTCGCGGCGCAAATGAAATCATTTTCAGATAAACCTTTAATTGCATGAGTGCTATATCGAACGATACAGTGATCATAATGCACACTTAAATCAGGATGATGATTTTCTTGGTGTGCCATCCAGGCGACAGCATTCACAAAGGCCATGGTTTCATAATAATTTTTAAAATGAACATTTCGCTCCATTTCTGTCGCAGTAGGATTGAGTTTCCAATCAGCATGCAAATGTTTTAATAATAAATTTGCTTGTATATCACTGAGGCTGGGTACACCACCTTCACAGGAAACACATCGTTTTGTTATTAAAGAGTCAGTCATGTTTTTTCTCCTAACAGACAATATCGTGTTGAGCTTCATCCAATGGCGGATATGCTGGAGGATAATCGCCTAACTGGTGAGCCTCATGAATTAAATCGAGTAACTCGGGATTTAACAGTTTATATAACTCCGAGAAAGACTCAATCACGTAGTAAATAGGTTGTAAAATGTCAATACGATACGGCGTACGGAGTGCTTCAATAACATCACATAGAGGACGACGTTCAGGAATATCACTACGAACCGCATAAACAGTTTCAGAAGGAGAGGAAAGAATTCCCCCGCCATAATTACGCAATCCTTCTGGTGTGTTAATTAAACCAAACTCTACAGTAAACCAATAGAGTCGAGCGAGGTAATGACGTTCCAGCTCGGAAGCTTGCAGCGCCATTTCTCCATACTTTGCCATGAAATCTGCATAGGTTGGATCAGTGAGCATGGGGAGATGGCCAAAATACTCGTGAAAAATATCAGGTTCTGTGATGTAGTCAAAATCTTCACGGCGGCGAATAAAATTAGCAGCGGGAAACTTTCGTTGTGATAAGAGAGTAAAAAACTCATCAGCAGGGATGATCGCAGCAACGGGTTCCACACCCCAACCAGTGGCACGCCCTAAGGCAGCGTTAATTTCTGTAAGCTGCGGTACACGATTTTCTGGAAATTGTATGATGTCCAAGCCTTCTAAAAATGTTTTGCAAGCTAGGTCTTTTACAATGGAACGTTGGCGTTGAAAGAGATCGTGCCAAACATCGTTTTCTGACTCATCATAATGGATGGCTCCTTGTGCGTCAGGAAACTTAGCCACGTAGTTTGATATGAACATAACATCTCTCCGGATAAAGAATTTCTGCAAGCATAGCAAATTATTTTTAAAAACGCTTGTAAATTAATAAACCTCTCAGCATAATCAAATAATCTTTAACAAATTATAAAAAAATAATAAAATGGATAAACAGGTTTATGGATTCTCGTTATTGGAGTTTTTGGTTGCGCTTTTCATTTTCAGTACGGGGTTGATGGGATGTTTAAAACTGATCAGTGTAAGTGAACGGATGAGCCAGCATGGTTTGTGGCGAAGCTTGGCACACATGCAGTTGCTCAATGGCTATGCGGTGATTCAAGCCCATCAATATAGTTTCCTCAGTCTTTGGCAGCAACAATCCCAGCAATTATTACCGCAGGCTACTGCAATGGTCCGTTATAATAGCAGCAGCGTCGATGTCTCTTTGGCGTGGCATCAACCGCAAAAAGTAATGTTGGTGCTTCATGTTTAATAGACATCAGCAAGGTATGATTCTACTGGAATTGCTATTAACTCTGGCCCTTAGCGGTTTTTTATTATTGTTTATCACAAAATTTTTTACCTCTGCGGAAGAATCTATAGCGCAAATCAATGGACGTACTTTGTTGCAATATCATGGCGTATTAGCTTTGTCATTGTTGCGACAAGAAAGTCAGCGCGCAGGTTCTTTGGGTTGTAAAGCTCCCATGCTGCTAACAACCGACCATGTGACGCCACAAACAGTTATACAAATTCATGTAAAACAATCTCAGGGGTTACCTATGAGTATTCGTCAATCCATGAAGTCACAGACCATGGCATTGGAAACACGTCATATTTCGCCAGAAACAGCAGTGGTTCTAGCATTACAACAACAGGGACACCAACTGGTGATCGATCAATCTTTGTCAGTCAATGTGGAAGACAGGTTAATCATCAGTAATTGTGAGCAAGCTATGGAATTTATCGTGCAGAAAGTTTCAAGCACAAAACAAAATAAATGGGTGACCACCTTAAGTGATCTTTCAAGTTATGGCGCTGGGGCACATGTGGGTTTTTATGAAGATCATTTTTTTTACATAGCCTCCGCTAGTTATCACAATCAACGACGACAATCTGTATATAGTTTATTTGAAAAAATGAATCAACAACCGGCGCAAGAAGTGATAGCAGGTGTTGACGATTTGCAACTAAGATTGCACTCAAAACAACAATCAGGTCAGTTACCACTGTTAGAGGTTTCTTTGGTGAATGATAGTATTGAGAGTATAGGTTTGAAGAAAACACCTTATTATTTGCAAGGCATTTTGCAGCGACCTGCAGATGAAAAATATTATCAAGCATGGCAAGGATGGTTTGCAATAGGAGTTGCGGGATGATGAAAATGCTGGGGGCCTTCCGGGCTAAAGGATTTATTTTAATCCAAGTATTGTTATGTTTAATGGTACTATCATGGTTGGCCATGGCGATATTTGAACAAACAGCAGAGATGGTCAAAGCTTGTGATCGTTTATGGTGGCATGATCAGCAACATCTTAAGCCTTAAGGCACATTCTGAAAAAACAGTGACAGCAAGCATCCAATTAGAGTACTATTTCATAAAACCATACCGCTCGCCAATGACGATGCGACTTTTTGGCATCGGTGCAAGCGGTATATCCTTTTATCAGATGCTGCGCCCGGGAAACCCGGGCTTTGCAATTAGAGGGGAGATCTCTCCCCTCTAATAACTCCCCATCCTGGTGGAGCATTTCAAGATGCTTTTACATCTTGAAGTGAAATGGGTATAAATATGGATAGGAGATTGACCTTTGGCCTCCCTCAACAAAAAAGTTGTACTGATTACTGGTTCTACTCGCGGCATTGGTCGAGAAATTGCACTAAAATGTGCACAAGATGGCGCTATTCTAATCATCACTGGCAAAACAGAAACCCCTCATGCTTCATTGCCAGGCACTTTAAGCACGGTGGCTGCTGAAGTAGAAGCGGCGGGCGGCGTTGCTTTTCCTGTTCATTTAGATGTGCGTGATGAGAATGAAATTCGACAAGTGGTTGAAAAAGTGGTTGCTGAGTTTGGTAAGATCGATGTGTTAGTTAATAATGCGAGTGCCATTCAATTAACTGCAACTGAAGAAACGCCAATGCGTCGCTTTGATTTAATGTTCGGTGTGAATGTTCGTGCAACTTTCGCGATGTCACAAGCATGCTTGCCGCACTTAGTGAAAGCAGAAAATCCACATATCTTGACCTTATCACCACCCCTTAATTTAGACCCAAAATGGTTTAAAGATCACTTAGCCTATACCATGTCAAAATACGGTATGAGTATGTGTACCTTGGGTTTAGCAGAAGAGTATCGTGAGAAAGGTGTTGGCGTTAATTCTTTATGGCCTCAAACCACCATTGCCACCATGGCGATTAAAGTTCATTTTCCTGAGGCGGTGTGGCGCAGAAGCCGTACGCCAGCGATTATGGCCGATGCAGCTTATCAAATTTTAACAAGCTCTGCGAAAAAAAATACGGGAAATTTTTATATTGATGAGCAAGTTTTACGACAAGCAGGTGTTGCTGATTTTGATCAATACGCATTAGATCCCACGCTAACACTGTTACCAGATTTCTTTTTAGAGGAGGACACGTTATGAGTCATCCCCCGCACCCAGATGTTGTCATTAGTCAATCTGTTGCAGTGCTAGTGGACGGTAATAATATCGAACGCAGTATTCATGAGCAATGCGGTGATGAGGGCGCGATGTTAAACTTTGATAAATTGATCCCGCGTTTAATTGTTAATCGCGCGCTGAATCGGTTAGTTTATTTCCGGGAAGGATTAAAGATTTCATCAAAATTAGCAGAACGATTACATCAAC
>JAGVJK010000036.1 GCA_020051155.1 Gammaproteobacteria bacterium
AGTCACATCAAAGTGATATAGCATTACATAACCAGAGTCGCCAAATGGAATTATTAGCTCTCGCAATTCTGGAAGATCATCGAACGGTCTGCCAATCTCCGGTTCAATTTCTAATAACGCAAATTGATGCTCTATAGCCTGACCAGCCCGCATTGCTGCTTCGCGGCTTTTTTCGAGCAGAAACAGCCGACCTCGCTCTAATCCTTGTACTGCGGCCTCCGTTATGATTACTCGTGGCACTGAGGATTCTCCGTTTCTTTATCCGTACCCCAAGTATTCAACCAAGTACGTATTTCCTGATTATTTAAGTGTCTTCCCGTTTCATGAAAAGCTGTCCAAGAGGCCAGGGCTTCTTGCTTAAAATCCTCTCTCGCCTCTTCACGCTCAATGTAGCTTCGGATTGCTTCGCGCATAACCCAATGCGCTGAACGATGTCGTATATCAGCTAAACGCTGAATGCGGTCTTTTAAGTCATCGTCAAGTTTAACAGATGTTGCCATGATAAAAGCCTCGTTATTACTAGGTAGTACCTATTAGTATTATATCATAAATTTGTGCTCTCACTAGCCTGTATCGGGCAAAATGTTACCTAAAAAATCGATAAACAAGCCCTGAATATTTTTGGAGTAATTGTGGGCATTCAAGGACTTATACTGATGTTTCTAACGATATTTAATCCTAAAATGGTAGCACTCTCAGAGCACTCACCGATGGTATCAACGCTTCTATCTGCAAGCATATCGGAGGGAAGGTTGCCCCTCCCCCTAGCACGTTACCTATTTGTCATGCAACGATTCCCAAAATGCAATATGGGCACCGGTTGGATCAGCAATCACGGTAAAAAGTCCAAAATCCCCAGCAGGTGTGATAGGCATCTTGATGGTAGCGCCTAATTTTTCTGCTTTTGCTACGGTGTCTTTAATATTTTCTACTAAAATGTAACCCATCCAGTGTGGAGGGATTTCATTGGCTTTATCGGTAGGTATTTGCCATATTCCACCGAACTCTTTCTCACCCGATTTGATCATCGTATAGGTCATCTCACCCATCACATGATCAGTAAATTCCCAACCGAAGATTTTCCCATAGAAATTCTTAGCGGATTGCACATTGTTTGTTGCTAGTTCATTCCAACAAAATTCACCAAAATGTTTCTTTGACATGATTTTCTCCTTTCTATCTAAGGGTCATTACCCAATTGTCAGTAACAGTTCAAGGACGCCTAAGAGTATCACAACCAGAGAACATCCACTCAAGGGGGTATTGCCTTTTTTTTCGTACCGCCATATAATTGCGCGGTATTGTATTATTTATTTTCTCCTTGGCAAAATAATGCAGGAAGCACGCCGCATGACTCTTGGATTGAGTCCGGCTTATTAACGATACGGAATGTAGTAATGAAAAAAGTATTGATGCCTTTACTAGCCGCAATTCTCTTCGGATGTTCTATGCAAGTCTATGCGAATGATTTAGTCACCTTTGATATAAAAGTTCAACCATCCGACTATTACAGCAGAACTTTTTCTTTGATCTCAAATGATGGTGCCTTAGCCAGCGTGAGTAGCGATCATTTGGTGCTGCAAGCGACGAATGTGTATGGGAAAGGTGAAGTCATACCTTATCTTAATCGACGCATACAAACCGGGATGATCAGTGTTGAAAGGACGGCAGCAGGAGAGACTCCAGAGGTGCTTTGTACAGCAAGATGGGAGCACGATTTCTGGATTGACGAAGGGTCGGGAGACAAACGCCATGATCGTTTTTATTTAACGATCACCAGCGGCAACACAGATTGTTTCACTACCATCAATGATTACAACAACAAAAATAGTGGACTTCATAACGATGGCCAAGGTTATCTTATTACCTCCACCCCTCAATCCGCAGAAATAACACGTCATCGGATATTATAGAAATTGGTAAATGCCCATTAAAGTGTAAGGATGATGTGGATGTATCGACTTTTTCTTCTTTGTCTGACAATTTTCATTGTTAATGTCAGCGCCAGCATTGAAAAAACAAGAGTGTTTTCCTTAGATGTCATCAGACATGGTGATAGAACGCCATTATCAACGATTCCTACCGCACCCTATGATTGGCCAGAAGGAATGGGACAGCTCACAGCAAAAGGGATGGAGCAAGAATATCAATTAGGTCGTAACTTTCTGGGGATATGATTGTCCCCTTACGAAATTTCTGAAGTTAATAGAAAATTAAAAATGCTTACGAAACATCTCTGGCACCGCCACTGGCTTTTTAGCTACAGGATCTACGTATTGCAGCTTTAATAAAAGCTTAATATTAATTTGATACTATTGTGTTTTTAAAGTTAAATCAAAAAAATATGAGGTTTATTTTTATGGCGTCTTCCTCTTATGATATAAATCAAACAGTCTATAGAGAGTTTATTCTTTTTGATAAAACCACGGCAGATCAATTTCTTACGATGGCGCGAACGGTGCTTGTCAGCTGCAGAAAAAAAAGCTCTAACCTCGATAAGTTTCTAAGCATATTTACCACCTCACAAGCAAAAGGCATGAGTAGATTTATTTCGTGGATAGATAGGTTGATGATAGAAACCAATGAAATAGAATTTTTAAGCAGTTTGCAAAGATTAATAAAAGAGGTAGAAGATAATTTTGTACAACATCGTTGCTCCGGCAGCGATTCGGAAAATAATCTTATAGAGAGTCTTAATACGGTTATCGTTTATTTAAAAAGCATTATTAATCCTTATGAAGCGATTTTAGAATCCGGTTTTCCTTTTTCATCTATGACAGAACTTTTTTTTAGTGAGAAAAAAAATCAGTTAAATTCAGCATTAAATTGCATTCATCAAATACGAAGTTTTAATACAATAAGACGAGAGCTGAACTATGAAGATATTTCAGAGGGAATAATTGATCAAGAGGTTGTAAGAGATCAAGGGGTTATTATCAAATATCGTATTAGCTACCGACATCATGGAGAATTAATATCATGTTATATTTCAGATGAAGTTTACACCAGACTTAAGCTTTTCAAAAAAGATAACCTTGTTATATGTGTCGCATTAGAGGCGTTTAGATGTGGGTTAGATCAAATTGCGTGTTTAAGTGTCGCTCATCATATAAAATTTATTAGCCAAAGCTTGCTAACGTATATCAATCATATCGCTCCAAATCAACGAGTTAATAATTTAGAAACGGATGAAAAAAATGTTATTGGCGATATGTTTTTCAATTATTTTTTTACGACGCTCGATGAAAGTTATCTGGAGATTCATTTTCCATCCAGCAGTGATGAACTGCGACGACTCTATTATGACGTTTTTTCATATACTGATATGCATCGGGATGGCTTTCAACGCAGTCAACGCGATATCCTTCCATCATTACCAGACAAAGAAGAGAGATATCTTCCATGTTATAATGACACTGATGTATTTTTAGATCATCTGAATACTCATGTTAAATTTAATGGACTCAAGGGGTGTCATGTGGTTTTGGCCACGAATAAAGTAACTGGGCATATCCACTGTTTTCACGTACATCCGGGTCATTTAACATCAGGAAGTGATTATTTCTTCAGTAAAAGAAGTGGAGCTTATGTTCCTTATACACTTACTCCCAAAAATCCACATGATATTGTGATTATTACAACAACACACTCGGAAAACACACATTTGATAGAGCAAAAGATTAGAGAAAAAACGCATGTTCATTCACTTTCTTGGCTTCATGTTCATACGGGTGCTACTACAGCAAATATCTATTATGATGCTATCGATGATTCAGCGATAGTATCTATTAATTCATTTGATGGACTGGAGAGGGAAAAAGTTATTCAATGTATCGAGCATGTGAGGCTTTCTCCAAGACAGAAAAATGCGTCATCTTATCTTGAACCTATTTTAGTTCGTAGCTTGTTTTCAGGAAAAAACTATTATGGAGAAAGAAAACCCAAGGAGATTGTGTGTGAAAAAATCGGTGAAAATCTTTACCTTGCAGATCGATTGATTCAAGATGGTGCCGGTGGCGTCATTGTTTCACCAGGAAGTATAAAGAGTCAATTTTTTATTGATGTTAACGGCCAAGCGCAAGCAACCAAGCAGGATGAATATTCTTTATCAATTGCAGAAACAGCGACACTAGTCATGAAAAAACAGATGACTCTCTCGCTAGACGATGTATCGGTCGCTCGTCCCACAGCATCTTTTTGATATCATTTATTACAAGGCGGCCATTGTTGGTAGAAAATTAAAAATGCTTACGAAACATCTCTGGTACTGCTACCGGCTTTTTAGCCACTGGGTCAAAGCAGACAATTTTGCTACTAGCCTCAGCATAGCACGTTGAAAAATCGCCATTGGCAAAGAATTCGTAGGTAAGTGTTGCACTAGTACGCCCCAACTCAGATAAATACATTTTAATCGTAATATCTGCAGGGTAATGAATTGGGCGTAGATAAGTACAGGATGTGTTAACAACTAATAACACGAGTTTATCATTGGGCACCAAGGGAAAGCCAATGTGACGCAGCCATTCGGCACGGGTTTGCTCACAATATCGAAAATATTGCACATTGTTTAAATGCCCCTGGGCATCCATGTCGCCCCACATCATGGGTAAGGTGGTAGAGAAAGATTTTTTTTGAGTATTCGTCATGATGAAATCTCCGATAGTTTTTCAAATAATAATTGAGTGATGAACTCTACAGTGTGAGCTAACATCCGCTGTGGGCGTAAAGGAAAGGAAAAAGAAAGCATTTCTTGTTTATCTTTTTGCAGCCATGTGACCGTGAGTGTGGTGGTTTTTTGTGAAGTATCTTCTTGCCAAAATGCATCAAGTCCCTCAAGGCGAACGGCAATATAAGCAGCAGGTGCTGCAGATAAATTACCAAAATACAAAGCATGTCGTGTGTTAGGATGCAAAATTGCCGTTGCTAATCGACCGCCAGTGACATGATCCTCAATAGCAAATCCGCTCTTATAAGATTCCAATGCGGTAATGAGGCGTCGAGAGGCTGATTGCTGTGAATCATTGCCAAGTAAATAAGGTTTTACTAAAGAGTCAATGTAAGTCCATAAAGTTTCGCTCGCTTGTTCTTTTTGAATAGAAACTTTAAATTCAATGTAGGGATAATCAATGCGATAACCAGTAACAAGATCATAGTCGGCCAAAGCCTCTTCTAACTCCGCAGCAACATGTCCTTCACTCACACCAAACAAACGCCATTTTCGTAGC
This sequence comes from Gammaproteobacteria bacterium, assembly GCA_020051155.1. Classification (GTDB taxonomy): domain Bacteria; phylum Pseudomonadota; class Gammaproteobacteria; order UBA1113; family UBA1113; genus JAGVJK01. Next base: position 5,226 of record JAGVJK010000036.1, read on the forward strand.
ACACGATGATGTTGGGGAAATGTTTTGAGTAAAATCGGCAGTACCACATCCGTAACCATGGGTAAGCATTCAATGGGAGGCCCGGGCAACATAAAAATAAGTTTATCTTGATAATTGAGATAACAACCTGCAGCGGTGCCACGTTGATTGGGAATAATCGTCGCTTTTTCAGGAAACAGTGCTTGTTGTTTATTAGACTCTGGCACACTTAAACCATAGTGTGTGAGGCGATCGACAATGTCTTGCCAAACAGTTTCGTTTAACACTAAGGGTTGTTGAATGGCCGTTGCCAGTGCAAAGCGAGTTCGATCATCGGACGTCGGACCTAAACCACCGGTAATAATCACAGCTTGGTGCGTTGCAAGTAAAAGTTGCAGCGCTTCTAACGTGGGAGCATCACCATCGGGCGCCGTCATGTGGAAGCCCACTTCAAAGCAATGATCGCTGAGCATTTGCGCGATGCGTTGGCTATTTGTATTTAAAATATCGCCTTGAATGATTTCATCACCAGTGGCTAGAAGCGCGATTTTATGAGTCATATGGTCTGTTCCTTAAGGGGGAGCATTGGGGTTTCCTTCTCCCACAAAATAGGGTAATGTTACACCACTTTACGAAGAGGAGTGTGGTTACGATGAAGAAGTTTATCATGATGTTGGGTCTGTTGGTATCTACAGCGACCTTGGCGGCGGACAATTGGTTGGCCTCCGATAAAGCGGTGTTAAATTATTTGGAAGCAGTGGGTAAGGTGCAAAGCATTAAAGATGTGCCGATGACAGTTCCCAAAAATTTGCCTAATGGCGGAACTTATTACATGACCGTCGATAAAAACAGTGACAAACAATACACGATTTATTTTGATCGTACGCCTAATTGCAAAGGTGTGAAGGTGTGTAATGTGGGCACCATCATCGCTAGCAAATTTGAAAATCCGCAAATTTATTATGATCAAAATAACCAACCTTTGACGCAAGAAGTGACGTTGAAAGATGGTCATAAAGCTTATTTTACGCCGGGCCATGCGCTAGGTGATTTCTGGCCAGCACGTATTGAATGGCGCAAATCCATTTGGTTGCTACAACTCAGTTGGAATAATGCTCCTGGTGCGGATGAAAAGAAAATTTTGATGAATTTAGCGAATCAAATTGATGCTTAGAGATTTGTGTTGCGAGCGTGCCTTCTTCGTAAAAGAAGAAGGCACTTCATGAAGGTTTCACCCTAACACCGGAGAGCTGCGCTTGCTCTTACCTAACGTTTTTGTCTCTGTTTCATTGTCGCCACTTGCTCGTTTGTTACGGGCAGCGGGATTCCAGTAATCGGAGAGTGGAAGTTCAGAGGGCGAAAGTCGTCCAGTCCAATATTTCATGGTGACTAGGGCTCTACGCTGACGCTCTTCCTTTGCTTTTGCATCAGTTGGTTGAGGGTTTGCTCTTAAACCAGAAACTTTTGAAAGCTCGTCAAGTAGATTAAATGACATGATTTTTCTCCTAAAATCTATAACACGTTTTCCCAGACAATTCTGCTGAGAATCCATTCCTGTCATTCGATCATCCTTTACCGGCAAGGTTCAGCATGAACTGCTGGCCTGTATGCCTCTTTCCCAAGAGATTGCTCAAGAATAATTCGATAAAAAAGCAAAGTAAATATTTTTTGTTCAATTTAGGCTAGGAAAAAACCGTACCTTTTTGCTAAAAGTCGGGAATGATCGTTGTTTCAAAGAGATACAGTGAATATTGTTTAATATTTCAGCCGACACGCTCAATCGTACCTCTATGGAAGATGCTGTTCGCATCTTCAAGTAAAATGGGTATATAATGCGGCCTTCTTTAGAGTATTAGCGATGATGGGGGTGGTGATGCTTATACTGCAAGGTCCTGCGGCATTTTCTCGGTTTCGATTACAACGATTGCTCACAAAATTGCAGCAACATGAGCTTGCGATCCAGAGCGTCACAGCAGAATTTGTTTATTTTATTGATTTACAAGACTTTATGTCTGAGCAAGCCGAAGCGGCTCTTTGCCAGCTATTACCTGGTGCTAAAAAAAGCACTCTACCGCAAGATCAAAATTGTTATCTGGTGACACCCCGTATTGGCACAATTTCTCCTTGGGCCTCGAAGGCAACGGATATTTGTCATAATTGTGGGTTTCTGAGCGTTCGTCGAGTTGAACGGGGCATTTTATATCGCATTACAACTCAAGCGCCCTTAGCGAGTCAGACGTGGACTCAGTGTTTATATGACCCCATGACACAAAGCTTATTGACCCATTTACAGCAAGCCGAGCAATTATTTCAACAACAAGCACCAGCACCCTTAAAAACAGTAGATATTTTAGGTCAAGGTCGAGCGGCCCTATTGCACGCTAATCAGCAATTAGGATTAGCGTTGGCGGAAGATGAAATTGATTATTTAGTTGAGCAATTCACTCGTTTAGAGCGCAATCCCACGGATGTGGAATTAATGATGTTTGCGCAAGCTAACTCTGAACATTGTCGCCATAAAATTTTTAAAGGTCAGTGGGTGATCGATGGTAAGGTAGAAAACGTTTCTTTATTTTCGATGATCACAGACACGCATCATCATGCTCCGCAAGGGGTTCTATCTGCCTATAAAGACAATGCAGCGGTCATTAGTGGTTTTGCCGAGCATCGTTTTATGGTGGATGTTGCAACGCAACAGTATGGCTATCACTATGAGCCTATCCATATCCTCATCAAAGTGGAAACTCATAATCATCCCACCGCCATTTCTCCTTACCCAGGCGCAGCCACGGGCAGCGGTGGTGAAATTCGTGATGAAGGCGCCACCGGGCGTGGTGGAAAACCGAAAGCAGGATTAACCGGTTTTACGGTTTCTCACTTACGAATTCCAGGATTCGAGCAACCATGGGAAGCACCCTATGGTAAGCCCGCTCATATTGCGTCAGCGTTGGATATTATGTTGGAAGGTCCCATTGGCGGTGCAGCCTTTAATAATGAATTTGGCCGTCCCAATTTATGCGGTTATTTTCGTAGTTTTGAATTAGCAGTGAATGGTCAAGTGCGCGGGTATCATAAACCCATTATGATTGCTGGCGGTTACGGTAACATTCGCCCCTCTCACGTTGAGAAATTATCGTTGCCTGAGCGCTCGTTATTAATCGTGCTCGGTGGCCCGGCGATGGAAATTGGTTTAGGCGGTGGCGCTGCATCATCCATGGCAGCAGGCACCTCCGATCAACAATTAGATTTTGCCTCGGTGCAACGTGATAATGCGGAAATGCAACGACGAGCGCAAGAAGTGATTGATCGCTGTTGGAGTCTCGGAGATGCAAATCCTATTCTTTCCATTCATGATGTAGGGGCCGGTGGTTTATCCAATGCGTTACCAGAGATTATTCATGATGCATGCCGTGGTGGCCGTTTTGAATTACGCAGCATTCCCAATGCAGAACCGGGGATGGCACCGCTGGCCATTTGGTGTAACGAAGCGCAAGAGCGTTATGTGTTAGCGATTCATCCGCAGCAATTAGATCTTTTCACTCGTTTAGCGCAACGCGAACGTTGTCCATTTGCAGTAGTAGGCGAAGTAACCGCGGCAGAACAATTACAAGTGCATGATACGGTTTTCAAAAATGATCCCATCAACATCCCCATGGATGTGTTATTTGGCAAACCACCAAAAATGTTACGTGATGTGCAACGTTTATCGCAAGATTTACAACCACTCATGACGTCAAAAATGAATTTTGCGGATGCTGTAAAACGAGTGTTACAGCATCCTACTGTCGCGAGTAAAAGTTTTTTAATTACCATTGGCGATCGTAGTGTGGGTGGTCAAGTGGTACGTGATCAAATGGTAGGACCATGGCAAGTGCCGGTAGCGGACGTGGCTGTGACTTGCAAAGGTTTTCAATCTTATCACGGTGAAGCGATGGCGATGGGCGAGCGTTCCCCTACGGCATTGATTGATCCTGCTAGCTCAGGACGTATGGCGGTGGCAGAATCTATCACCAATATAGCCGCAGCGGCGATTGAATCTTTATCAGATATTAAATTATCGGCTAACTGGATGGCTGCCTGTGGTTATCCTGGGGAAGATGCGGGCTTATTTGATACCGTCAAAGCGGTAAGTGAATTGTGTATTGATTTAGGTGTGACAATCCCAGTAGGAAAAGATTCTTTATCTATGCGCACACAGTGGCAAGATGAGCAGGGAGCGTCGAAGCAAGTGACATCTCCTTTATCCTTGGTTATTTCAGCGTTTTCACCAGTTTATGATGTGCGTCGCACGCTAACACCGCAGTTGCAACCGAATGTTGAAAGTACCCTGTGGTTGTTGGATTTAGGTCAAGGGTTACAACGATTAGGCGGTTCTATTTTAGCAACGGTGTATGGTGAGTTAGGACATGAGGCACCTGATGTCGAAGATCCCACACGGTTGAAACGTTTTTTCAATGTGATCCAACAATTAAATCAAGCCGGGTTGATTCGGGCGTATCATGATCGCTCCGACGGCGGTTTATTTGCAACGCTGTGTGAAATGAGTTTTGCCGGCCATGTTGGGTTAAAGGTTGATGTAACAACTTTAGGTTCGGATCCTATTGCTGCGTTATTTAATGAAGAGCTAGGGGCTGTGTTACAAATTAATGACGCAGAGGAAGATGCGTTTAAAGCGATTTTAGCGCAACATCATTTGTTGGATCATTGTTATCCTATTGCTCATTGCCAATCAGAACAACGGTTGGTGATCGTTCATGAGAGACAAACACTTTATGATGAGTCGCGTATTCAATTGCAACAATGGTGGAGTGATACCTCTTATCAATTGCAACGTTTGCGGGATAATCCTGTTTGTGCAGATGAAGAGTATGCGCAATTGCAAGATGAGCATCATCCAGGCTTACATGCCCATGTTACTTTTGATGTGAACCAGGATGTCGCAGCGCCTTATTTAAATTTAGCGGCAAAACCACAAGTGGCGATTTTACGTGAACAAGGGGTGAATGGTCATTTAGAAATGGCCGCTGCTTTCACTGCTGCCGGCTTTATTGCGGTTGATGTGCATATGAGCGATTTGCTGACGCAGCGTGTATCCTTGCAATCTTTTCAAGGGTTAGCAGCCTGCGGTGGTTTTTCCTATGGCGATGTCTTGGGTGCGGGTCAAGGTTGGGCAAAGAGTATTTTATTCCACGATGCAGCTCGCCAAATGTTTCAAGAATTTTTTGCAAGCACCGATCGTTTTGCCTTAGGTGTGTGTAATGGTTGTCAAATGCTGAGTCAATTGCAAGAGATTGTTCCGGGCGCATCTCATTGGCCGCGTTTTGCTAGAAATACCTCAGAGCAATTTGAAGCGCGGTTTGTGATGGTGGAAGTGATGCCGTCTCCTTCGATTTTAATGCAAGGCATGGCTGGCACACGCATACCCGTGATTGTATCTCATGGAGAAGGGCGCGCCGAATGGTTGGTTGAGTCTGAACAACGTGCTTTAGAGCAAGCAGGTTTGGTGGCTATGCGTTTTGTGGATAATCACGGCAATCCGACACAAACTTTCCCTGCGAATCCGAATGGTAGCCCTAGCGGCATTACCGCAGTGACCAATCAAGATGGGCGCATCACGATGATGATGCCCCATCCCGAACGGATTTTCCGCGCCGTGCAACATACATGGCGTTCTTCACAAGGGGTTGGCGCTGATTGGCCTGATGCAAGTCCATGGCTGCGCTTATTTCAAAATGCTCGACGCTGGGTTGATTAAGAGAAGACTCTGCAGGGGAGAGAAGAGGTGACAGGAGCGGGGTAGGTAGTTCTGCTTTGATGACAAGAGAAAGGGAAGGGTCTGTTTGTCTGCCTATTTAACACCTGTCATCTCTGTTTTTATAGACAGAGATGATAGGTGATTGTAAAAGAAGAATCAAAAATCTATTATTGATTGTTTTTCTTTTCTTTTTTCTTAGCTCTTTTTTCTTTTAAAGAAAGAGCAGGCTCTTTTTTGGTTTCTTTTTTAGTATCTCTTGATTTACTCATGGTATGTTCCTTAAAAAAGAAGGTTATGAACAATAGCCTCTAGCGCTGCGTGTTATTCGTGCACAAGGAGCGCAGGGCACAGTCAGATTATAGAGAGTCTGTTTCCAAGGAGCAAGGGGGAGGCTGTGAGGGATCTTTATATTCGCTGTGAGGATAAAAATGCCTTCATTACCCCCTCGCCCGCGCGAGGAGCTAAAGCAAGGATTGAATCTATTTCGCGGGAGAGGGTTGGGGAGAGGGTATCGCGGAAAGCCCTCTCCCCACCCCTCTCCCACGGGAAAAATGCATTCATTTTTCCTGCTCCTCGCGCGGGCGTAATGAGGAACGTTTTATTTCTTCGCCTTAGCAAACGCCTGAGCGAAGGCATTATTAGCCATCGTTTGCGGTTTAGGGATCGAAACTTTCTTCTCCGTTACCGCTTCTCGTGGCACCGCAGCAGGTTTTTCATCAAGACGCATGGTTAATGCCACGCGACGGCGTGCTAAGTCTACTTCAACGACTTTCACACGTACAATTTCACCCACCTTGACCACTTCGTTCGGATCATTCACAAAACGATTTGCCATTTGTGATTTGTGAACCAAGCCATCTTGATGGACACCAATATCCACAAAGGCACCGAAGTTCGTAACGTTAGTGATCACACCTTCTAATAACAAACCAGGCGTTAAGTCTTTTAACTCCTCAACACCTTCTTTAAATTCAGCAGTTTTAAATTCAGGGCGCGGATCACGGCCAGGTTTTTCTAATTCCTGTAGAATGTCGGAGATGGTGGGGATCCCAAATTGTTCATCCACAAAATCTTTAGGATTTAATTGACGTAACAAAGAAACATTCCCCATGAGTTCTTTTAAAGGTTTGCCAAGCTTTGTCAGAATTTTTTCGACTAAGGGATACGCTTCTGGATGCACTGCGGAAGCATCAAGTGGATTCTGACTTTCTTGTATGCGTAAAAAACCCGCGGCCTGTTCAAAAGTTTTGTCACCTAAGCGGGGGACTTTTTTCAGCGTCTCGCGCGATTGGAAGCGACCATGTTCATCACGATAGAGAATAATATTTTTCGCAATGCTCTCATTGAGACCAGCAACACTTGCTAATAACGGTACAGAGGCAGTATTGACGTCTACGCCAACAGCATTCACACAATCCTCCATCACACCGAATAAGCTGCGGCCTAATTTAGTTTGGTTAACATCGTGCTGATATTGTCCTACACCGATGGCTTTTGGATCGATTTTTACTAACTCCGCTAAGGGATCTTGCAAACGTCGCGCGATAGAAACAGCGCCGCGGAAGGTGACATCTAATTCAGGAAATTCCTTTGCCGCTAATTCAGAGGCAGAATAAACAGATGCACCGGCCTCGGATACCATCACTTTTGTGACGGTTAATTGCGGATAACGCTTGATCATATCTGCAACTAATTTATCAGTTTCGCGAGAAGCCGTACCATTACCAATGCTAATTAAATCGACGTGATGTTTATGACACAATGCAGCGAGTGTGCTGATGGATTGATCCCAATCATTACGAGGAACATGAGGAAATATCGTGGTGTATTCTAGTAACTTACCGGTATGATCCACCACAACGACCTTAACCCCAGTACGTAAGCCAGGATCAAGCCCTAAGGTGGTACGCGTTCCCGCAGGTGCGGTCATTAACAAATTTTTTAAATTCTGTGCAAAGACGTGGATAGCTTGAGTTTCTGCTTCTTCGCGTAACTTCATCATCAATTCTAATTCGAGCTTAGTGGCGATTTTTATTTTCCAAGTTAAATTCACAATGTTTTGCAACCAAGCATCAGCAGGGCGCTGTTGAGATGTGACATTGAACTGGGCAGCGATCTGAGCGATACAGTGCTGTGATTCTGGTTCTTCTAAGACTAAATTCACGCGTAAAAATTCTTCCTTGCGCCCTCTAAAAATAGCTAAGGCGCGATGAGAGGGGATTTTGTGGAGGGGTTCATCGTAGGTGAAATAATCGGAAAACTTAATTCCTTCTTGTTCTTTATCCTTTGCCACACGGCTTTGAATCACGCCGTGTTGCCAGACATAGTCACGTAAACGGCCGAGTAAATTGGCATCTTCACTAAATTGCTCCATTAAAATTTGTGCAGCACCCTCAAGAGCAGTTTGTGCATCAGGAACATCTTTGTCTGGTTGTAAATAGGCAGCAGCTGTTGTCATTGGATCTAATGTTGGTGTTTGCCATAAAGCGATAGCCAAGGGTTCTAAACCTGCTTCACGCGCTATCTGTGCTTTGGTGCGACGTTTAGGTTTGTAAGGTAAATATAAATCTTCTAAGGTTGCTTTATTATCGGTAGCAACGATGGTTTGTTTTAGTGCGGGAGTCAGTTTGCCTTGCTCTTCGATGGATTTCAAAATGGTTTGTTTGCGATCTTCTAGTTCGCGAAAATAGTGTAATTGATTTTCTAAATCGCGCAATTGTGTGTCAGATAATCCGCCAGTCACTTCTTTACGATAACGAGAGATAAAGGGAACAGTCGCACCTTCATCTAAGAGCGTCACTGCTGCATGTACTTGTCGGGGATCGAGATGTAACTCTTGTGCGATTTTTTGTTGAATATCCATAATAAAATCCTATTCATATTTTTTATCAAACGGGGATTTTATGATGTTATGGTGAATTTGTATATATCCATTCCACTTAAAGATGCGAATGCATCTTTAAGTGTTCCATCAGGATGGGGAGTTAGTAGAGGGGAGAGACTCCCCTCTACTTGCAAGCCCGGGTTCCCCCGGGCGCAGCATCTAATAAAAGGATATACCGCCTGCTCTGATGCCCAAAAGTTGCATCTTCATTGGCGAGCGGTATATACCTCAAGTTGTTAGATTAGCAACTTGAGGTATGAGCAGTTTAATGTGCTATTTTTAGAGGATTAACGACGCGAGCTAAAGGTCATTGATGGGGCCTCTGTGCTAGCGTATGCATCTGGATGTTCGTGAACTCGATGACTGATTAGAGGTTCTTCCATAGCTAAAATATATGGAACAGAACGTTCAACTGCTAACATGCCATCTCTTTTCTCAGCGGTGATTTTCCTTTCTTTCTCTAAAAGCGGTAATTGTGTTTCAGTGATTATTGCGCCATCAAGAGTGAGAACTTCAAGTTGTGTAGAACTTGCTAACGCTTTTAACGTACTATTGCTAACCCCTCGCAAATCGCATTCAGCAAGAGATAGAGACTTAAGTTTTCGACACTGAGGAATCGCTTCAGAAAGATTTTTGATACCTTCGGGGAGAAGAAGATTATTCTCGAAGGACACAAAAGTTAAATTGCTAGTTTTTGCAAAGACAGAAAGTGTAGCCAAAAGCATTTCAAACCCACAACCATCCAGCTTGACACCTTCGATAGAATCTTGAGGAATCATACGAAAACTTCTGTCGTCAAGAGTCGATATAAAAGAGGCATTAAAAATACGAGGGTTTGCCATGGCAGCAGCTTCCCAAGGGTCGACCTTATCATACAGCTGGCACAAGCTAAGGACTTCACTAAAATTTAACTCACTTGTTTTAGAATTAAATGCTTGTCGCAAAACGCGACGTCCGATATCCGTTTGACTTAGGAAAAAAAAGCGTGACATACAAATAAACTCCTTAAATTTTTTATTATTTGTCTTACCTAGAATTTTGGTGATTGTATCTACAACAAAAATTAAAAGCAATGTACGAATAAAAAATTAAAGAGTCGGAGGGTAAAATGACCAGATATAAAATGTTTGGAACAAAACACTTAAAGCATGCCCTTTACTCAGACAGCAAAGGACATGCTTCAGTTTACAAAGCTTACTCTGCTTGAGTGCCTTTGGTTTCTTTGCGTTGTAATTTTTCTTTAATACGAGCTTTCTTACCAGCGAGATTACGCAAGTAGTACAGCTTCGCACGACGTACATCACCGCGACGTTTCACAACAATGCTGTCGACTAAAGGACTGTAAAGCGGGAATACACGCTCAACGCCTTCGCCATGGGAAATTTTTCTGACGGTGAAAGATGAATTCCAACCGCGATTACGGCGAGCAATAACGACGCCTTCAAAAGCTTGGATCCGTTTACGATCGCCTTCAATAACTTGTACGCCTACTTCCACGGTGTCCCCTGGTGCAAATTCAGGAAACTGTTTTGCTGCGCTTACTCTTTCTTGTTCTAACTGTTCAACGATGTTAGCCATAGTTCACTCCTAATAATGGGCATCAGTAAGATCCCACAAGGTTATATTTCGAAGATAGAGGGAGGGCTGTGGAAAGCGCTCCGTAACGTTCGATACTTTGGAAGGTAGAAGGCTAGGCTCGCATCTTGAGGTGCGACCGGTACGGTTATTCACCGTTCTTCTTACATTCCAGCAAATCTGGACGACGTTGTGCAGTGCGTTGTTGTGCTTGCTGCATACGCCATGCCTGAATTGCTTGATGATCGCCACTGAGCAATACCTTAGGTACTGCAACGCCCTCAAAAATTTCTGGGCGCGTATAATGGGGATAATCAAGTAATCCCTGACTAAAAGAGTCTTGTTCCGCTGAGTCTTCGTGTCCCAATGCTCCGGGTTGTAATCGGATTAAGGCATCCACCATCGCCATCGCGGCGAATTCACCGCCACTTAGCACGTAATCACCGATGGACCACTCTTCATCTACCACTAAGTCAATCAAGCGTTCATCAATGCCTTCGTAACGACCGCAAAGAAAGATAAATCGCTGATCTGAACGTTGCTTTAGAAAAGATTGCGTGACGGTCCGACCTTGGGGCGATAAGTATATGACGTTGGCAGCAATTGTACAATCTTTTTTTGCAGCTAATACCGCATCTTGTAGGGGTTGTGCCATCATCACCATCCCGGGTCCGCCGCCATAGGGACGGTCATCCACATTGCGATGTTTGTTTTGCGCAAAATCGCGGGGATTCCAGCATTTAATCTCGAGCAAGCCTTGCTGTTGGGCCCGTTGCGGAATGCCGTAATGAAGGGCGTTAATCATCTCTGGAAACAAGGTGATGATATCAAATCGCACTTAAAACTCCGGATCCCAATCCACCAGGATTTGCCGCTGTTGTTGATCCACACGCAGAATAAAATGATCCATGACGTAAGGGATTAAACGCTGTCGATCGTCACCCTCAATCACTAAGGTTTCAGTGCCAGCGGTTTGCATGAGATGGCTGACGGTGCCAAGCACGACGCCTTGTTGATTGATGACGGTCATACCTTCTAAATCGATGAGGTAATATTCATCTTCATCGAGAGGGGGTAATTGTTCTTTTGCAATGACAACATCGAGGTTAGCGTAGGATTGAGCCAAGGTTCGATCATCACAACCTTCGAGATGCACCACAAAGCCCTTACCATATTCTTTGAATTGATCAAAAGTGACGGGGAGATACCCTTTCGCAGTGGCTAAATACCATGGCTTGTAATCAATGATATTCGTTTCGGGTGAGGTGAAAGATTGGAGTTTAAGCCAACCTTTAATACCGTAGACTTGACCTAAGCGACCCACAACCACCGGCTGCACGACGTTGACAGTGGTTGAAGTCAGAGATGAATGTCGTGCAATCGGGGGCTGTTTCATCATGTATGAAATTACGCAGCAGCAGCCGCTTTTTTCTGTTCTTTCATCAAGCTTTTAACACGATCACTGGCTTGTGCACCTTGGCCAATCCAATGCTCAACGCGAGCCATGTCAATGGCAACACGGGTTTCTTGACCGCAAGCGATAGGGTTGAAATGACCGACCACTTCAATGTATTTACCATCTCTAGGGCTGCGCTTGTCAGCAACAACAATTCGGTAATAGGGACGCTTTTTTGCACCACCACGAGATAAACGTATAACGACCATATGCAATGTATTCCTTCGTTGTTTGGAGGATTGTGATACTCGACAGTTAAGCTGTTCGAAGTATAACCATTATGAAAGGGCGTATTCTACGCAACTTTCAACCATTTGAGAAGGGGTTTTTCGGGTAATTTTGCTAAAATGGCAAACTACCAGCCCCAGGAAAGCCTCCAGGAGGCAATTTCCCTTGAAGTTGGCGCATCATTTTCTGCATGCCGCCTCCTTTGGAAAACTTTTTCATCACTTTTTGCAATTGCATGAATTGCTTCAATAATTTGTTGACGTCTTGAATCTGAGTACCTGAGCCCTTGGCAATGGGTAAGCGTCGGGAACCTTTAATCAATAAGGGAAAGCGTCGTTCTTGGGGGGTCATGGAAAAGATCATGGCTTCAAAACGAGAGAAGAGCTTTTCACTCGATTGAGGATCAACGCCTCCCAGCATTTGCCCAGCGCCCGGCATTTTACCCAAAAGGGCGCCTAAGCCACCCATTTTTTTCATTTGTTGGATTTGTTCAAGAAAATCTTCTAAATCGAAGGTTTTGCTTTTCTTTAGCTTTTGAACTTGCTGCTTTGCTTGTTCTTTATCAATTTTTCGTTCGGCTAATTCTAAGAGAGATTGTAAATCACCTTCACCTAAAATTTGCGATACGATGCGATCGGGGAAGAAAGGTTCCAAAGCATCAGTTTTTTCGCCAACCCCTAGAAATTTAATAGGTTTTTTTGTGATTTCACGTACGGAGAGAGCCGCACCACCGCGGGCATCACCATCGGCTTTTGTTAAGATCACCCCAGTAAGTGGTAGGGTATCATTAAAAACCTTGGCAGTGTTGGCCGCATCTTGGCCAGTCATGCTATCCACTACAAACAGGGTTTCGATAGGATCGATGGCTTGATGGATGCGTTTAATTTCCTGCATCATTTCATCGTCAATGTGCAAGCGGCCGGCGGTATCGATGATGAGAACATCCATTCCGGAGCGCTTAGCAAGACTTAGCGCTTCCTTGGCAATGGCCACAGGATCTTGGTTCGCTGTACTAGGGAAAAATTCAACACCTACTTCTGTTGCCAGGGTTTTTAACTGGTCAATTGCGGCAGGACGATAAACGTCACCGCTGGTGACCATGACTTTTTTCTTTTCTGTTTCTTTTAAGAAACGAGCTAATTTAGCGACGGTAGTGGTTTTACCGGAACCTTGTAAACCAGCCATTAAGATGACAGCGGGCGGTTGAGTTGCTAGGTCAAGAGCATCATTCTTTTCGCCCATCAAGGCAATCATTTCATCACGGACAATGCGGACAAAGGCTTCGCCAGGCGTTAAGCTTTTCATGACTTCATTGCCAATGGCGCGTTCTGATACTTTATCAGTAAACTGTTTTACCACGGGCAATGCCACATCGGCTTCTAACAAGGCACGACGCACATCGCGCAAGATGTCTTGGATATTGTTCTCAGTTAATCGGCCCTGACCGCGTAGAGTTCGTAGGGTTTGACCTAATTTTTCACTTAAGCTGTTAAACATGGTGGATATGACCCAAAATGTGAATTATTTCATGGTGGGCCATTATACAGGAAAATGCTCTGCGGGGTAGAAAAACTTCCCTGCTGGGGTGCGATACTGAGGTCATCCTGAGCGAAGTCGAAGGATCCTCATCGTGCGCCGGGCATGGCGCAGTTCTAAGTGGTGAAAGTCCACCGTAGGCTGAATCGAACCGGTCTACTAGCCTAGGCAAGGGTGTCCATCGCGAGATGGAATCTGAAGGAAGCCGATGGCAAAGCAAGGCAGTGACGCACAGAAATCAGATTAGGCAGTAATGACTGGGTAACCTGGCGAAGGACAGAATAACCCGAGTTCGATCGGAAGTGCATTACTGTAGATCTGGCACAGCCTTGCGAAGGAACTGCGTCTTACCCCGGGAGGCCTGACATCCTGCTGCATAAGTAGCTATGTTCTCAGTGATGGGAACAGAGGGGATGTTAGGAGTCAGCAGAAGGCATAGTACTCCGAATAGATATCATTCGGAGGAAGGCCCGAACTAAGTTAAGTCAAGAGATCATGACATGAATCTCACAGAGGACGGAGTTGTAGAGTAAAGTGATAAAAGACCAAACTGGAGTTATCTGCCACGATACATCTGGCGAAGGCGGAACTGGAGCTGGAGTATTCGAGGAACAACAAATCCCTGCGGCGAGGAAAGAATCATGCACCTTGGCGGTGAACCTGATGGAAAAGATCTGCGAACCAGCAAATCTGAATCGGGCATACAAGCGAGTGAAGGCGAATAAAGGAACGCCAGGAATTGACGGTCTAACCGTAAAACAACTAGGAACCTATATTCGCGAACACAAAGAGCAGTTGATCAATGCGCTGCTGAACGGCAGTTATGAACCACAACCGGTGAAAAGGGTAATGATTCCCAAAGCTGGAGGTGGGGAAAGACAACTCGGGATACCTACAGTGGTAGATCGACTTGTTCAGCAAGCAATACACCAGATACTAGAACCGATATTTGACGCCAGCTTCTCAGAATCAAGCTATGGGTTCAGACCGAATCGCGGAGCTCATGGAGCTGTGAAAAAGGCGAAGGCCTATGTTGAGGAAGGACATATTTGGGTAGTAGATATTGATCTGGAAAAATTCTTTGACCGCGTAAACCACGATATACTGATGTCGAAATTGGCGAAACGGATCGGAGATAAACGACTGCTCAAGATCATCCGCCGGTTTTTACGAGCGGGGATCATGCAAGATGGAGTGATATCGGAACGGTACGAAGGAACTCCTCAAGGAGGACCCTTATCGCCTCTATTATCGAACATCTTGCTAGATGAACTGGATCAGGAACTAGAAAGGCGAGGACATAAATTCTGCCGTTATGCTGATGATCAGAACGTATACGTGAAGTCAAAGCAAGCGGGAGAGCGAGTCTATGCGTCGATCAAAAGATTCCTAGAGAGAAGGCTTCGACTGAAAGTAAACGACGAGAAAAGTGCTGTGGCGCAAGTCAGAGAACGGAAATTTCTCGGCTATCGAATAATGAATGATAGCAAACTGACAGTCGCCCCGAAATCAATACAACGAGCGAAAGATAAAATTCGAGAGCTCACGAAACGAAATCGGGGAAGAAGCATCGAGAGGGTAATCGCAGAGCTGAATGAATTTCTACGTGGATGGCTAGGTTATTATCGCTTAGCAGAGACGCGAAGTCTGTGGGAAAAGCTGGATTCGTGGATTCGACGAAAACTACGTTGCTACCGACTTAAACAAAAGAAAAGAGGTTCTAGCATCATAAAATGGCTGAAGAGCGTAGGTGTCCCCGAAAGGGAGGCACACCAACTAGGCTCCTCAGGTAAAGGATGGTGGCGATTATCCCATACACGTGCAGTTCATCGAGCGCTAGACAATGAATGGTTTAAAACACAGGGACTCATCAGCCTAGAAAGCAGATGGGTCACACAGTTAAACACTTAACTTGGAACCGCCGTATGCGAAAACGCACGTACGGTGGTGTGAGAGGACGGGGCCGTGAGGCCCCTCCTACTCGATTTACGGAGAATAAAGCGCTGACGCTTGCTGGATCTTTTGCTCCATTGTTTGGAGGGATTGCTCTTCGTAAGATGGGGATCCTTCGACTTCGCTCAGGATGACATCGGTGGGGTGGAGAGCGCTTCTCTACAACATTGTTGATCGCATGAAAGTTTTGCTCCATAACATAGTTTATGACACGGAGGGAGTAGGCTCAGGATGGCAGCGCAGGGGCTAGTAATGATGCAGTAATTGAAGTTTAAGCTGTTTAATAGTAACGTATGTGTGTTTTATTCAAAAAAGGACGTTGTTTTGGGTCATTTAAATACGGGCATGTTGTTGCTGTTTTTGCTGCTGCTAGTCCTCACTTCTGCGTTTTTTTCTGCCTCTGAAACGGGAATTATGGCGGTTAATCGTTACCGGCTGCGTCATTTGGCTCGCCAAAAGCACGCATCAGCTACTCAAGTCAGTCGATTATTACAGCGCCCGGATCGGATCTTAGGGGTCATTTTAATCGGCAATACCTTTGCTAATGTTCTTGCTTCCGCGATTGCTACTATCTTATTTGAAGCTTGGTTAGGTGACTTAGGGCTGGTGTTAGCGCCCTTTGTGATGACCTTTGTCTTATTACTTTTTGCAGAAATCACCCCGAAAACCGTAGCAGCAATGTATTCTCAGCAGGTAGCTTTTATTACTGTATGGCCATTGCGAGCGTTATTAACAGTTTTTTATCCCGTTGTTTGGGTCGCTAATGGTCTTAGTAATACTTTATTGAAAGTGTTTGGCGTGCGCGTTGGCAAGCATCATGTGGATCGCTTAAACAGCGAAGAATTGCGCACCGTAGTCTTAGAGTCCAAAGGACGAATTTCTGATTTACACCAAGACATGTTGTTGCGGATTTTAGATTTCCAAAATATTACAGTGGATGACGTCATGATTCCTCGTAACGAGGTGATCGGCATTGATTTAAATCAAGATTGGCAAGAGATTCTCGATATCATTAGCAATAGTCATTTTACACGGTTACCACTTTACGAAGATGATATTGATAATCTCCGTGGCCTGCTGCACGTCAAGGATGCCGTCAAACTGATGGTTAAAAATGAATTAAACTTGCAAACGCTGCGAGCCACGGCACGGGAAATTTATTTTATCCCAGAAAACACACCCCTCCATACGCAATTAATGAATTTTCGCAAAGAGAAGGGTCATTTGGCCATGGTGGTGGATGAATATGGCGGCGTGCAAGGCTTGGTAACCGTTGAAGATTTAGTGGAAGAATTGATTGGCGAGCTAGGTACGGAAATTCCGACAGTTAGCCATTTAGTGCAAACCATGGATGACGGTTCCATGGTGGTAGACGGCAGCGTTAATATCCGCGAACTGAACCGTTTAATGGAGTGGAATTTACCCACCGATGGTCCTAAGACCCTCAGCGGTCTGATTATTGAATATTTGGAGTGGATCCCCGAAGAGCCTACCTGTTTGATTCTACAGCACCATCCCATGGAGATTTTAGAGCTGCAAGACAATATGGTGAAATCTGTGAAGATATTTCCACGGCTTGCAGTATCACAGGAACGCTCCTAACGGTCGACGAGCGATTCGAAGTCATGCTATACTGCCCCCCAATTTGAGCCACTCAACTGAACAAAAAGGTTAATTTATTAAAACGTTAGACATGACTACTACCTTAGAACACATTCGTAATTTTTCTATCATTGCTCATATCGACCACGGAAAGTCCACGCTGTCGGATCGGCTGATCCAGCATTGCGGTGGGCTGACCGATCGTGAGATGGCAGAGCAAGTTTTGGATTCTATGGATCTTGAGCGAGAGCGCGGTATTACCATTAAAGCTCAGAGCGTCACTCTCCACTATAAAGCTAAGGATGGTAAAACCTACCAACTTAATTTTATTGATACGCCAGGTCACGTGGATTTTAGTTATGAAGTGTCTCGTTCGCTGGCAGCCTGTGAAGGCGCATTGTTGGTGGTGGATGCTGCACAAGGCGTTGAAGCACAAACCGTCGCCGTGTGTTATACCGCTATCGAGCAAGGTTTAGAAGTCTTGGCGGTGCTGAATAAAATTGATTTGCCGCAGGCTGAACCTGATCGCGTGATCAATGAGATCGAAGATATTATCGGCATCGAAGCGAAAGATGCTGTGCGCGTCAGTGCAAAGCAAGGTATTGGTGTTCCAGAATTATTAGAAATGTTAGTGGCGAAGGTGCCACCGCCGCAAGGTGATGTGAATGCACCGTTGCAAGCGTTGATCATTGATTCTTGGTTTGATAGTTATTTAGGTGTGGTGTCCTTGGTGCGTGTAAAGCATGGTACTCTGCGCGCTCGTGAAAAAATTAAAATCATGTCCACGGGTAAAATCCACGAAGTCACCAAGATTGGTATTTTTACCCCTAAATCTACTGACACTGAAGTTTTAAGTGCAGGTGAAGTAGGTTTTGTGGTAGCTAGTATTAAAGACATCGATGGTGCACCAGTGGGTGATACCATCACCGCTGCCAAAAATGGTGCAGAAGAGCCTTTACCCGGATTTAAACGGGTTGAACCCAAAGTATATGCGGGACTCTTCCCCATTGATTCCGATGATTACGAAGATTTTCGTGATGCCTTATCAAAATTAAAATTAAATGATTCTGCATTATTTTATGAACCAGAATCTTCCGAAGCTTTAGGTTTTGGTTTTCGTTGTGGTTTCTTAGGCATGTTGCACATGGAGATTGTACAAGAGCGTTTAGAACGTGAATACAATTTAGAATTAATTACAACCGCGCCGACGGTGATCTATGAAATCGTCACGCAAAAAGACGAAATTATCCATATCGATAATCCAACAAAGTTGCCTCCCGTCGCTGTGATTAAAGAAATTCGTGAACCCATCGTGTTAGCGAGTATCTTAACCCCCAACGACTATGTGGGAAATATCATTAAACTTTGTATCGAGCGCCGTGGTGTGCAAGTGAATATTTTATATTTAGGCGGACAAGTCTCTCTGACCTATGAATTGCCGATGAATGAAGTGGTGTTGGATTTCTTTGATAGAATCAAATCGGTGAGTCGCGGTTACGCCTCCTTGGATTATCACTTCCTGCGTTTCCAAGAAGACAAATTAGTGAAATTAGATGTGTTGATTAATGGTGAAAAGGTAGATGCCTTAGCACTAATCGTGCATCGTGATGTGGCGATGTATCGCGGTCGACAATTAACAGAACGGATGAAAGATTTAATTCCACGACAAATGTTTGATGTGGCTATTCAAGCAGCTATTGGGGGACAAATCATTGCACGTCAAACAGTCAAAGCCTTACGTAAGAATGTCACAGCAAAATGTTATGGCGGTGATATTTCACGTAAACGAAAATTATTAGAAAAGCAGAAAGCGGGTAAGAAACGCATGAAGCAGGTAGGACGAGTAGAAATTCCGCAGGAAGCTTTCTTAGCGGTATTAAAAGTAGATCAGGAGAGTTAAAGAATTATGATGATAGTATTATTAACGGTTATTGCAATCATTACTGGGTTAATTTGGGTGTTGGATTATACCGTCTTTCGCAAGCAACGGTTACAGCAAAGTGAGACAAAAACACCGGGTTATCTTGTGGTTGTTGAAACAGTGTTTCCCTTAAGCGTCATCGCAGTGTTGTTATTGAAAGTTAATTTCGAATGGCTCTTAACCTTAGCTACCTTGGCCAGTGCGGTTATTTATTTCTTAGATGTGTTCTGGCTTAAAAAACGCAGGGCTAGCAAGAATATTTCAGAACGGTCGATCATTGTAGAATATGGTCGTTCTTTTTTCCCCGTGTTATTAGCGGTGTTAGTGATTCGTTCTTTCATCGTGCAACCAGTGCGAGTGCCTACAGGTTCTCTGGAGCCGACAGTGATGCCTATTGAGTTTATCGTGGTGAAACAATATTCCTACGGTTTAAGATTACCTGCGTTGCATACGAAGGTGGTTTCCATTGGCGAACCTAAAATTGGTGACATTGTCGTTTTCCGTTGGCCAGTGAATCCTTCCATTGATTTTGTAAAACGCGTGATTGGTACACCGGGCGATTACATTGAATATAAAAACAAAGTGCTTTATATCAATGGCAAAGAAGCTAAGCAAACCTTCGTGGGCCCAGCGCTGGATATTGAGCCTGAGTCGCAGGGGGGAGATATTCCTGTGAAGAAATACAGTGAAAATTTAAATGGCGTAGTCCATGATATTTTGATTAATCCGAGGGGGGGTGATGATACAGACTTTAGCATCACAGTACCGGAGGGGATGTATTTTATGATGGGCGATAATCGTGATGATAGCGATGATAGTCGTTCTTGGGGATTTGTCCCAGAAGCTAATTTACGAGGCAAAGCTGTCATGGTTTGGCTGAGTTGGGATAAGAAAAATCATCGTATTCGTTGGAATCGGATTGGAGAAGCCTTGTAAAGGATCATGAATAAAGATTATAAATCGCTATGCGATAAGTTAGGGTATTGCTTTCAACAGGAAGCATTGCTGAAAGCGGCGTTAACCCACCGCAGTGGTAAGGGGTTGAATAATGAGCGCTTAGAGTACTTAGGTGATTCTATCGTGAATTTTATTATCGCAGAGGAAATTTATCGACGCTGCCCCGGTGCCGATGAAGGTGAAATGAGCCGCTTGCGTGCCTTATTAGTAAAAGGCGATACCTTAGCAGAATTAGCTCGCGAGTTTTCTGTGGGCGAGCATTTGTTGTTAGGCACAGGAGAATTAAAAACCGGTGGCCGCGGGCGCGATTCAATATTAGCAGATGCGATGGAAGCAATTATTGCTGCCATTTATTTAGATGCAGGCATGACCGTTGTGCAACCCTTAGTGGTGAGTTGGTATGAAACTCGTTTGACTGATTTGAATAGCATCACCTCTTTAAAAGATCCAAAAACACAATTACAAGAATATTTACAATCGAGACGATTGGATTTGCCGCTTTATGAAGTATCTGCCATTGAGGGAGAAGCTCACGCGCAAACCTTTATTGTGGAATGTCACGTGACAAGTTTGAAATTAATCACTCGCGCTGACGGCCCAAGTCGTCGTAAAGCAGAACAAAAAGCAGCAGAACGTATGTTGCAACAATTAGGAATCGAACCATGACAACGCCTCCTGTAACACGCTGTGGCTTTGTTGCCATTGTTGGTCGTCCGAACGTGGGTAAATCAACGTTGCTTAATCAATTGTTGGGTCGCAAGTTAAGTATCACTTCGCCAAAGCCGCAAACCACACGACATCAAATTTTAGGCGTGTCGACGCAAGGTAATGATCAAATTATTTATTTAGATACGCCGGGCTTACATCAAAAACAAGCGAAGGCGATTAATCGTTATATGAATAAAGCCGTGCATGGTGCGATTAAAAGTGTGGATGTGGTGGTGTTCATCGTTGATATTCAGCGATGGACGGAGGAAGATGAAGAAGTATTACAAGCTGTGAAGCAATCGAAAAAACCGGTAATTTTAGCATTGAATAAAACCGATGTGTTACAAGATAAAGGTTTGTTATTACCGCTCATCGAAGATATGCAAAAGAAAATGGATTTTGTAGCCATCGTGCCCTTAGCAGCATTGCAAGGTGATAATGTCAAAGCCTTAGAAACAGTGATTCGAGAACATTTACCACAGAGCGTGCATTTTTATCCTGATGATCAAGTTAGCAATCGCGGTACGCGGTTTTTCTTAGCAGAGTTAGTGCGCGAAAAAATCATGCGTTTGTTGGAGGAAGAAATTCCCTATGCAGCGACGGTGATGATTGAAAAGTTAGAAGATACTGAAAACCTTGCTCGCATTCATGCGTTGATCATTGTTGAACGTGAAGGACAAAAAGGAATTCTCATCGGCAAAAATGGCGCCATGTTAAAAAATATCGGCCGCCAAGCTCGTCTGGATATGGAACAATTGCTAGGTAAAAAAGTTTATTTACAATTATGGGTTAAGGTCAAAGAAGGTTGGAGCGATAAAGAATCACTGCTGCAGGATTTTGGCTATGATAAGCCGGAGTGATTTGTTGTAAGAGAGATGCTTGCTCTTTTTACGTTGTCACCCATCACACGCTGCATCAGCCCATACACTGTCATCCCCGCGCAGGCGGGGACCCATTGTGCGGCTTCCTCGATGCCAAGTTTATACTGATGTTCTATTATGCTGAGCTATCTCAAGAGCTTAAAGTTAAAGATCGGCGACGTTGATAAATGGGTCCCCGCCTGCGCGGGAATGACAACGTGTGGGGGAATGATAGCATGTGGGAAAAGATGACAGCGTGCGCGCAGATAACAATGTAAGGGAGATGACCAGGAAATAAGAGAATATCCTCATGGCTGGCATCAGTAGATAGTTAGCGGTAACCAAAACGTTGTAGGTAGAGATCCTCTGTTGGATCAGGTTCAGTAAAACAACGGGATAGCGTTGATGCCAAAGCGCGGGGAGTGATTCGTCTTATTTTATCTCCTGGATTCTTAGCGCAGTTTGCATCCCAGAGAGTAATGCCTAGAGTTGCGAAAAATAAAATGAGGCCAAACACAAGAGGAACGCTTCGCATCCACTTTACATCAAACTGCTGGCGCAAGGAGTCAAATTCACGAGTGGGGTCATAAAAATGTTTAGAAAAAGCTTGTGCTAGTAGCTCTGATCGGTCTAACGCAGGTGAGAGTTGATTGCTTATAATATGAGATGCTCCAAAGACAAGAAAAAAATGGAGCATCGTAGCAAATAATAATGATGCTAAGCGAGCAATAGCTTGGAAATATAGTGGAGTTAGATCTCTTTGAGAAGGTCGTATTACACTCAATCCTTCGGGACGTTCTGTACCAAAAAAAGGTTCTCTGATCCTTGTTAGCATTTGAGGTTGAGTAATGTGTCGACGAATGTAGAGATGAGAGAGCGCAACCTCTATTGCTCCAATGACCACGCTCGTAAGAGTTAAGAGAGTTCCCGTTTGGAAAGCAGGGAATGCCACATCAGAGAGAGGAGAAATCTCCGTGAGAATAACAGCTGTGGGCGTTGCACCATGTGAGACAAGTTGTTCAAACTCGTTAATTGCATTGTGTCCTACCTGAATCATGATACGAATCGTTTCATGTGTCTTAAGAAAAGAAGTTGTGGCAAAAACACAAGCTAAAGAGTAGCGATTAAATAGACCCCAAACAGCGGATAAATCTTCAGAAACTGCTCTCATGGAAACACCTCATTTTTTTAAACTCGTCAATAGTACAAAAAAGCAACACTATTGTCCAGCGTACAGATAGAGAATGTCAATAAGAGAGGGACTACCAGGTCTACAAAAAAGCAGGTAATTCCAACAAAAATTGCCAAGCAGGCACGATGTGGATAATGCCAGCTTCCGTGGTTACTTGTTTTGACTCCTGTGATGTCACAAGGGTGGCGGAAGACAAAGATAACTCAGTCATTCCCTGATTAAGCGCAGTGATTTCTCGCTCATAGGTCGCAGGATCCGTTAAGGTTTCGCAGACTTGTATTAATTGCTTTTCTCGATTTTTGCTTTGAATAATGAAATCAATTTCTCGATTCTGTTGCGTCTTGTAGTAACAGATCAATGGATACAATCTTCGTAGTGCAATAAAAATTAAGTTTTCTAAATGATGTCCTTGATTCAGCAAAATACCAGAGACAATGGAATCAGCAAAAGATGAATCAATGCTATATATTTTTTTGGGGTTACTACTGACACGCGCTAAGGATGCATCGTAAATACTGACACTAAAGAAAAAGTAAGCATCTTCAAACCATGTTAAAAAATCGGCGACTAAGTTTTTTGGTGTTTTGTGTCCAAGAGATTTTAAGTATCCAGTTAATTTATTAATAGAATAGAGTGAGCC
This sequence comes from Gammaproteobacteria bacterium, assembly GCA_020051155.1. Taxonomy (GTDB): domain Bacteria; phylum Pseudomonadota; class Gammaproteobacteria; order UBA1113; family UBA1113; genus JAGVJK01. The sequence continues at coordinate 28,472 of JAGVJK010000036.1, forward strand.
AATGTGATGTATGAGCCAATACGCTAAATCCAAAAGCGCTTTAGGGTGGGTGATATTATGTCTTTCTATTAGATCACGAAACAAAATTGTATCAAAGTAGTTTTGATGTATTTTGACTCGCAATGCTGATGGGAGATCAATAACTTCAGGAAATCCACCACATTCCCAATAGTTGGAAAATTGATTTTGAATAATGAATCGATCTTTGCTAGAGAGGACTTGATCATAAGATATTTGCTGAAAATCGAGATACTCTTTAAATGAAAATGGAAAAACTTCCCAAGCAAGTGCACGGCCTCGCAATTGTGTTGCAATTTCTTTTGATAATAAATCTGCAGAGGAGCCCGTGATATAAACTTCACAAGACTCTGTTCGCATAATGCGGCTGATGAAGCTTTCCCAGTTAGGTATCGTTTGAATTTCATCAAAAAAACAATAAATCTTTTCATGATTTTTTTTCTGCGGATACATAAGGAAGTAAGCTTCTATAATAACGTCGAGACCGATATGTTGTAGCTGATAGAGACGATTGTTGTCAGGGGTCTAAAAGCGCGGATAAATGGCGCAGGTTTTAATCGTAATAATAGCTTCCTTGCCGCAAGATAGGGTTGCAAGATGATTTACAACC
>JAGVJK010000040.1 GCA_020051155.1 Gammaproteobacteria bacterium
ATAGACAGAACCACTAAAAAATACTCTATTCCTAGATTAGACCTGTTAGTCCTAGCTGCTCATAAATAAGGATTTTCCCGGGGTTATTGAGAAGTTACGGATTGCTTAATTATTCTCGTCATTATGAGGTGCTGGCACTTTAATCGAAGGTGCCAGACACCTCTGCTGAAACAAAATCTCTATTCTTTGCAACGAATCACTAACACGTCGCATTCAGCGCCGTGTAAAACTGCTGTTGATGTAGAACCTAATAATAATCCGATACCGTGACGACCATGACTGCCCACGATAATAAGATCGACATCACCTTCCGCTGCATTTTCAAGAATCACATTTTTAACTGAACCAATACCAACTTTTTGTTCTGGTGCCGGCACATTAATTTCTTTGGCTAAGGCTGCCAAATCTTCTTGAGCCTTTTCTAAAAGTTCTTGTTCGATATTGATGCTACCTAAGTAACCTACTGCATAGGGGGGTAAGCTTTCTACAACGTGTAGCATGGTAACACGGGCACCGTAGTGCTGCGCCATATTTAGAGCCTTACGCGCCACTAAATGGCTATCTTCGGATAAATCCGTGGCGAAAAGAATATGCTTATAACCGTTCATCGAGTTTATCTCCTTTTGCAATGTCATGCCTACTGTAAGGCTTTCTTAAAAATCATCATTTATTTTCTGCAATGCATGAAAATCTCTCTAAGAAGTATACTCTGCCGTGGAAGATCTGCAATGTTTTGTGAGAGGATAAGTTAAGGATAAGGTAATGGTCGGGGCGACTGGAATCGAACCAGCGACCCCTTGCACCCCATGCAAGTGCGCTACCAGGCTGCGCTACGCCCCGACCGAAAAGCGAGGCCATTGTAACTAAATTCTTTAAACAATGGTAGTAGTATCTCTAGGGGCTGTTGACAATTCTACTATCTTGGGCAAACTGCCACGATTTTCTGTGCTTCGTTGCTCCCATAGTATGTATATGCTGCGCTACGATGCTCGAAAATCGTGGCAGTTTGCCGCAAGCTAGCGAGTTTATCAACAGCCCCTATTATTTATCCACCAAAAGATTTAAAACCGCTTCTAAGCTTTGAATCACCGGTTGTAAGGCTGTGACTTTTGTCGCCCGTTTCTGTTGATTTAAGAATTTGCGAGCACCAATGATCGTAAATCCTTTGTCATAGAGTAATTCGCGAATTTGGCGGATCGCCACCACATCTTTATACTGATAATAACGACGATTACCACGTCGCTTGCAAGGACTTAATTGTTGGAATTCTTGTTCCCAATAACGTAGCACGTGAGGTTTGACTCCACATAAATCGCTGGCTTCACCAATAGTAAAATACCGCTTATTGGGAATCGACGGCAGCTCGATAGTCTGGCATTCCTTGTGAAGAACTTGATCCTGCATATTGCTCAACCCTTGCTTTTAATTTTTGTCCTGCGTGAAATACCACGACGCGTCGTGCACTGATTTCCACTTCTTCGCCTGTTTTTGGATTGCGACCAGGGCGACTACCTTTACTACGAGTAATAAAATTACCAAAGCCCGATAATTTCAAGTGACCATATTTAACGATACCACTGATCACTTCATCAAAAAATAAATCCACCATTTCTTTGGCTTCACGTTTATTAAAACCGAAATTAGCCGACAACTTTTCTGCGATATCCGCTTTTGTTAATGCCATGGTACTACGACTCCCTTAACACTGCTCCTAACGTTGTTTTAAGCGTGTTAATGATTTTATCCATAAAGTCACTGACTTCTGCATCCTGCAACGTACGCTCTGGATGCTGTAAAAGTAACCCTATAGCGATACTTTTCTGGCCCGCCGGCAAACGATCGCCATGATACACATCAAATAGCGTCAAATCCACCAATAACTGGCCCCCAACCTTCTTAATGGCGCTTAAAATGGCAGCAGATGACACATCTTTAGCCACAACAAGCGCAATATCCCGCCGAATGGCTGGATATTTTGATAGTGTAGCAAACTTTGGAATATCTGCATGTTCAATAAGTTGGCGTTTTAATTCAAATAGCCAGAGGTTGGATTTGATATCTAATTCTTGAGCAACTTTGGGGTGTAACAGGCCTACATGCCCAACCACTTGGTCTTTATACACGATATCAGCACCTAAGCCTGGGTGAAGAGCTGGATGCTGAGTGGGTCGCCATTCATAAGCATCTAAAGAACGCCCAGTGAGTTGCAATAAAGCTTCAACGTCATTTTTAATATCATAAAAATCCACATCGCGTTGAGATTCAGTCCATTGTTCAGGTTGCATCGCACCTAAAATCAAACCACTTATATAAGGCTCTTGCACTAAATCTTTTGCCGCTTTAGTGAAACACAGTCCATGTTCAAATAAACGAACACGTTCTTGTTGGCGATTCACATTGTACAAGGCTGCTTGAATGAGTCCGGGCCACAGGCTGGTGCGCATGGCTGACATGGTTTGAGAAATAGGATTTTGCAACAGTATTGCTTCATAATGAGGAGCAACTTGCTGTTGTATTGCTGGATCAACAAAGCTGTAAGTAATCGCTTCGTAATAATCTCGATCTAGTAAAACTTGTTGAATGCGAGACATTGAGATCGTTGATTCAGATTGCTGACGCAACTGTTGTAATGAGGTGACACGACCGTAAGGAATTTTATCGTAACCTAACACGCGCCCTACTTCTTCAATGCAATCAATTTCCAAAGCGATATCCAATCGGTAACTCGGCGGTGTCACTTGCCATTGTTGTCCTTCTTGTTTTACCACCATTCCCAATTGTTGCAAAATGCGCGTCACATCTTCTGGCGCAACCTGGTAACCGAGAACTCGTTCTATCCGCGCATGACGCAAGGTAATTTGCTGAAGTTGTGGCAAATGTTCTTCGCTGGTGCACTCTACGATGGGACCAGCTTGACCGCCAACCATTGCGAGCAATAATTCTGTGGCTCGTTCCAGCGCTGTAATTTGTAATTGAAAATCTACATTGCGTTCGTAACGGCGCGAAGAATCAGAGTACAAACCAAAACGACGAGCGGTTAATGCTAAGGGTTCCGCTTTAAAATACGCACTCTCCAATACGATATGTTGCGTATCCGTTGAAACTGCACTGAATGCACCACCCATCACACCCGCCAACGCTAAGGCTTGTTGTTGATCAGCAATCACTAAATCATCGTTGGTTAAAGTAATGGTTGTTTCATCCAATAACGTCAAAGACTCATTGGCATTCGCTTGACGTACACATAAGCCACCTTGTATTTTTTCTAAATCGAAGGCATGTAAAGGTTGCCCTAATTCCAACATCACATAGTTGGTAATATCCACCACTGGATTAATGCTGCGAATACCACTGCGTCGCAAACGCTCTTGTAACCATAATGGTGTAGTTGCATCTGTAGCGAGACCACGAATAATTCGCACTGCATAGTGAGGGCAAGCAGCCTTTGCAGTGTGTTGTACGGAAATCTTTTCATCGAGGATGACAGGATTAGATGGCACCACTACATCGGTGTAAGAAATATTATTTAGCACAGCAACTTCGCGCGCGATACCTTTGATGGATAAACAATCACCGCGATTGGGAGTTAACTCTAACTCGATCATCTGATCATCGAGTTGTAAATATCGACGAACATCTTCGCCGACCGGTGCATCGTCTGGTAAGGGCAATAACCCTTCTGATGCTTCCGCTAATCCTAACTCCTTTGCTGAACACAACATGCCAAAGGATTCTTCACCGCGTAATTTGCTTTGTTTAATTCGGAAATCTTCACCAATCACTGCGCCAATTAAGGCGGCGGGCACTTTCATTCCAGCAACGACATTACGAGCACCACAGACAATTTGTAATGGCTCTGCTTGTCCGACATTAACGCGGCAAATACTGAGTTTTTCTGCATTGGGATGTTTTTCTACACTCAGAACTTCACCGACGACAATGCCACTAAAATCGGCAGCCACTGGCTCGATGCTATCGACCTCCAGACCTGCGCCTGTAATTTGCTCGGCTAGTTGTGCCGTATCTAAGAGTGGTTGCACATGTTGGCGTAACCATGCTTCAGAGAATTTCATTGAGTAGTCCTCTTTCCTTCAACAAGCGCATTGTCTTAGCAATCGCTTGTTATTTAAATTGCTTTAAAAATCGTAAATCATTTTCAAATAAGATACGTAAATCATCGATGCCGTAACGCAACATGGCCATGCGATCGATCCCCATACCAAAGGCAAATCCTAAATATTTTTCACTATCAATACCCGCCCACTCCAAAACATTGGGGTGTACCATGCCACAGCCACCGATTTCTAACCAACCAGTTTCGCCGCAAACACGACAACCTTTGCCTTGGCATTTCACGCATTCAATATCGACTTCCGCCGAAGGTTCGGTGAAGGGAAAGTAAGAAGCGCGAAAACGCATATTGAAGGATGTTTCAAAAAAACATTCCATAAACTCATGCAGCAAACCTTTAAGGGCGGCGAAATTTGTGTGCTCATCCACCAATAACCCTTCTAGTTGATGAAACATCGGTGTGTGTGTCATATCAGACTCACAGCGATACACGCGACCTGGCGCGATCATTTTTAATGGGGGCTTATGCTGTTTCATATAACGAACTTGCACCGGGGAAGTATGCGTTCGCAATAATAAATCTCCGGAAAAATAAAACGTATCCGAGGTAGCACGTGCTGGGTGATGCGCTGGAATATTAAGGGCATCAAAATTATACGCCTGGGTTTCAATTTCAGGACCGGTGGCAATATCAAATCCTAATTGAGAAAAAATGGCCTCCATTCGTTCTCGCGTGCGGGTAATAGGGTGTAATGCGCCACCTAAGGCGCCGCGTCCTGGCAATGTCACATCCACCGCATCTGCTGCTAATTGCTGTGCTAATTGCTGCTGTTGTAATAAATCAAAACGCTGATTGATGGATTGTAAAATAGTGTCTTTCGCTTCATTCACTAACTGACCAACGCGGGGTCTCTCCTCTGCTGAGAGAGCACCGAGGGATTTTAATACGGCGGTGAATTCACTTTTTTTACCTAGATATGTAACTTTAACTTGCTCTAAGGCAAATAAGTCTTTCGCCTCTTGCACGGCGGTAGTGGCTTGTTTAACGATGATATCAATATCATGCATGGTGGGCTCTCGTGGTAGCGCAAAAACACAGAGGGCCATGATAACAACACTTTCATGCTGCTGCCATAGCCCTTTGCTCTGCTAAATGATGGAAGGATTAAGCTACGCAGCCAAAGCTGTTTTTGCTTGGGCAGCAATCGCTGCAAAACCTTCTTGGTTCATAACGGCCAATTCTGCGAGAATCTTACGATCCACTTCAACGCCGGATTTTTTCAGGCCATTGACAAATTGACTGTAAGTCAAACCATGCTCTCTAGCTGCCGCATTAATACGAACAATCCAGAGTGCGCGAAATTGGCGTTTACGCTGACGACGATCACGATAAGCATATTGCCCAGCTTTGATCACCGCCTGCTTGGCTACTCGATAAACACGACTACGTGCGCCTTTGTAACCTTTTGCTTGTTTTAAAACCTTGCGATGGCGCGCCTTCGCAGTGACGCCACGTTTTACTCTTGCCATTTATTTAACTCCTCGTACTAACTTAGCTACCATGTAATAAGCGTTGAACTTCATTCAGATCACAAGGCTTAATCGCACCTTGCGCGCGTAGTTGTAACATACGCTTAGGTGCTTTTTTGGTTAAGATGTGATTACGGTTGGCTCGGCGAAATTTCACGCCATTAGCACGCGGACGAAAGCGCTTGGCAGCGCCACGATGAGATTTCAGTTTAGGCATTTTCCAATACTCCGCATTTGTTGATTCCATCTTTTTCAATTAAACGTATGAGTTCAATAACAAGACTGTTATGAAACACACCCTAATCCATCAGGAGAGAATCAACGACTTTTGTTTTTGCAAAATAAATTTTGCACCATTTTTACTACGACGTAAGCGTGTCGCCCAAGGGCTACTTCTTACGTTTTGGGGCCACGACCATCATTAATTGACGCCCTTCTAACTTGGGATGCTGCTCGACTTGACCGTATTCGGTTAAGTCTTTCTCGAGTCGCACTAGCAACTCCATCCCAATTTCGCGGTGAGACATTTCTCGTCCACGAAAGCGCACCAAGATTCTGGTCTTATCGCCGGCCTCAAGGAAACGTATCAGGTTGCGTAGTTTTACCTGATAATCCCCTTCTTCAGTTCCAGGACGGAACTGAACAATTTTCACTTGCATTGCATGCTGGTTCTTTTTAGCTGTGGCAGCTCGCTTTTTTTGCTGATAAATGTATTTACCGTAGTCCATGATTCGACAGACAGGCGGCTTGGCATTGGGAGATACCTCCACTAAATCTAAACCGGCTTGTTCTGCTGTCATCAACGCATCTTTTAGGGACAATACGCCGACTTGTTCTCCTTCTGCATCAACCACACGAACCTCTCTGGCTCGTATTTCACGGTTAATCCGTGTTTGTTGAGTTTCATTTGAGCTAATAATCTAGTCCTCCAAGTCATGACCTTTACGGTTTACCTCAGCAACTAACTGCTCAATTAGTTGATCTAACGGCAAACTACCTAGCTCTTTCCCAGCTAATGTTCTTACTGAGACAGTGCCCTGTTCCAACTCTTTATCGCCAATGACGACAAGATAAGGAACGTACTGCAATGTGTGCTCGCGGATTTTAAAGCCTATCTTCTCATTTCGCAAGTCTAAATTGACTCGAAGGCCTTTATTTTTCATGCTTTTTGTAAGATTATGCGCATATTCGTCGTGTCGGCTGGCAATTGTCATCACTGCCACCTGGGTTGGCGCTAACCATAAAGGGAATTTTCCCGCGTGTTGTTCGATTAAAATGCCGAGAAAACGCTCGAACGTACCCAAAATGGCGCGATGTAGCATGACTGGCGGCTTTTTATCGCCTTGCTCACTAATGTAATAAGCTCCCAAACGCTCTGGCATGGAAAAATCCACTTGGATCGTGCCACATTGCCATTCTCGTCCGAGACAATCTGGCATAGAGAACTCGATCTTGGGACCATAAAAGGCCCCTTCCCCGGGTTGCAGCTGCCAATTTAAGCCTCTGGCATCAAGAGCTGCAGCCAAAGCTTGTTCTGCCTTATCCCAGACTTCCTCACTACCCACACGGTTTTCAGGGCGCGTGGATAATTTATAGTTCAAATGGGTAAAGCCTAAATCGCGATAGACTCGGTGTAATTGATCAATAAAACCAAGCACTTCCTCTTGGATCTGCTCTTCCGTACAGAAGATATGACCATCATCTTGTACAAAGCCACGTACGCGCATTAAGCCATGAAGGGTACCAGAGGGTTCGCTGCGATGGCAATGTCCAAACTCCGCATAACGGATAGGCAAGTCACGATAACTGCGTAATTGGTCTTTGAATATTTGTATATGGCAAGGGCAACTCATGGGCTTAATGAGGTAAGTATGATTTTCTGAACTCACACTAAACATTTCATTGCCGAATTTAGCTTTGTGTCCGGATTGCTGCCACAGAACTTCATCCACTAGTAAAGGCGTGTTGATTTCCTCGTAACCAGCATCTTGCTGCACATTGCGCAGATATTCGCGCAAGACATTCACTAAACGCCAACCCTTGGGATGCCAAAAAATCTCTCCGGGCGCTTCTGGTTGAATATGGTATAGATCAAGTCGTTTCGCTAATAAACGGTGATCCCGTTTTTCTGCTTCTGCAATACGCTCAAGATAGGCATCGAGAGCTTTTTTATCGGGCCACGCTGTGCCATAAATTCGTTGTAGCATTTCATTTTTAGAATCACCGCGCCAATAGGCACCTGCAACTTTGGTGAGTTTGAATGCTTTTAACCTGCCAGTGTGCGGCACGTGCGGGCCGCGGCATAAGTCAACAAATTCGCCTTGACGGTACAAAGATAAAGTCTCATTGGCGGGGATATCTTCAATAATTTTGGCTTTATACTCTTCGCCTAAGTTGCGGAAGAAGGCAATAGCCTCGTCTCGTGAGAGCTCTTCGCGAGATACAGGATAATTTTCTGCAACAATGCGCGTCATTTCCGCTTCAATCTCAATCAAATCCTCTGGAGTAAAAGAGCGACCAAAAGCAAAGTCATAATAAAAACCCTGCTCAATCACTGGGCCGATGGTCACTTGTGCCGTGGGATATAAACGTTTCACCGCTTGCGCTAAGAGATGGGCAGTAGAGTGACGAATCACCTCTAAACCCTCAGGGTCTTTATCCGTGATGATCGCTAGGGCTGCATCTTCATTGATGAGATAGCTCGTATCCACCACGCGATCATTCACGCGCCCCGCTAAAGCCGCTTTCGCAAGCCCCGCACCAATACTAGCCGCTACCTCTGCTACCGATACGGCTGCAGGATACTCACGTTGACTACCGTCTGGTAATGTCACCACTGGCATAAAACCACCTAACTTTTATATGTTGAATCTGTTGACTGTTCCTAAGGGAGTGTTTCCCTTGGAACAAAGGCTGAAGATGTTAGCATTGTCTAGGGATTTTCACAATTGAATTGAATGTGTCATTTGTGAAGCTTTTGTTTCACAAATGACACATTCAATTCAATTGTGAAACATAAGCTCTACAAGAACCTTTCCCTCATTTTTATCTCTAGTAATCTAAGTTATAATGCCGCCTTAGCTCTTTTTATCAGGATTTCACATGGATTTAAATTTTGTTTTAGCTTCAAGTTCCCCAGCTCGTGCGCAGTTGCTAAAAAATGCGGGATACTCATTTATTGTTGACCCTGCTCATCTTGATGAAGAGTCTTTTGTAGCGCCTACTTATGAATTGTTAGTACAACGCTTATCACAAGAAAAAGCACGGGTCGTAAAAGCACGGCATCCTGATGCATTCGTCCTCGCAGCAGACACACTCATCCTTTGCGAATACGATGGTGTTGAACAAATTTTTGGAAAACCCAAAGATCCCGAGCATGCTGCAATGATGTTACAAACATTACAAGGTAAAACACATCAAGTATTAACAGGCCTTTGCTTAATCGGCGCCGACACCCATCAAGAGGCCTCAGACTATGAAGTTACGTATGTAACATTTAAATCTTTGTCACTTGCCGATATTGACGCCTATATCGCAACCCAAGAACCCTTCGGTAAATCCGGAGGTTACGCTATCCAAGGCATTGCACGACAAGCACTAGTAGAAAAAATCGAAGGCGATGAAAGCAACGTCGTTGGTTTACCTTTGAAGTTGTTATCTAATCTACTGGCTAAAGTGGGTCATTGAGAATTTTATTCGTCAACAACTCTGTTACTTCTTGATCTTTTACCTGTGGGAATTTTTCATAGTGTGCGCCTACGGCGTAAAAGTAATCGGGTTGCAGGGGGCAAAAGAATTCATCCACTAAGGCAGAGATTTCTTGGCAGCTTGATGAGGAAGCAACAGGCACTGCCACAACAATTGCAAGTGGTTTTTGTTGTCGTAAGGCACGAATGGCCGCGCGCATGGTAGCGCCGGTTGCAATGCCGTCATCGACTAAAATAACGACGCGATTTTTTAAAATAGGGAATGGGCGATCGCCACGATAGATGCGTTCGCGGCGATTAATTTCCTCTTGTTCAGCAAGAATTACCGCTTCAATATCCTCTTGTTCTATGCGACATGCCTTAAGAATATCTTCATTAAAAACCACTTCACCTCCGGAAGCGATAGCACCCATTGCTAACTCTTCTTGTCCCGGGACACCAAGCTTTCGCACAATAAACACATCCCAAGGAAGCCCTAAGCTTTTTGCAATTTCATAGGCAATAGGAGCACCGCCTCGCGGCAACGCCAAGATGATGGCATTCGGGTGGTGGGCGTAGGATTTAAGTTCCGCCGCTAAGCAACGTCCAGCTTCACGACGGTCATGAAAGACTGTCATCGCACTCTCACAAACGCACTCTATATAACCTGATTATAAGTCATATTTAACAGGAAAATTAAAATAGATATTCGGATAAGGTTCGTCTTTTAACGTAAAATGCCACCATTCTTTTTCATAGGGGACAAAGTGATATTTCTTCATCATTGTACTAAGCCATTGCCGGTGCTTAAGCGCAATAATATCGAGGTGGTGATTAGTGGTAGACGCTGCTGGATCTAGGCAATCATAACCCGTGCCCATATCGATACTGTTATCTTGGTAACGAATATTATAAGGCTTAAAGCATGCGGTTAAAGGTTCTCCCGATTTGTAAGGTGCGGAAGGTTTTGCAGGAATGGCCACGAGAGTTAAATCTACCGTGCTACCTCGAGTATGACCTGACTTTTGCGCAATATATCCCAAGTTAAATAATTCTGCTTTATTTTCTCGCGAGTAAAATTCTGCTTTCATCTTTTCATCTGTGGGAACTTTACTCCACTGCACAAAATCATTCACAGCCTTTTGTGGGCGGTAACAATCATAGACTTTTAAAGATAGATGAGATTTTCTCAATTTTAATTGTACTTGATGTAAGGCCAAGGCTGCTTTGCGAGTTAGAATGCAAGTCGATGTTTCGTACCCAGTAATAGGACGCCCGATGAAATTGTGATCTTGCGCATAACGTATATCTTGTAAAATCGTGGGATCCACATCCTTCAGATAAACAAAATCCTTGGGTAAAGCAAAAGCATGGCCTGCGATGCAACAGAGCGCTATCCAGCAAGTCATTATTAAACTTTTTTTCATCCATTTACTCCTAGTTATCGCAAATGTGGGGATTATACCCTGGCCTAAGGATTTTGAAAGCTGTTATTTTTCGCTTGAATTTAGCTATGAGTTTGTTATACTGCCCCCCTTGCTAAGGTGGCTTATTTTGAGCACTGCGGCAAACCGTCTGTTTTATGGTGGCCACATTGGTTCCCTCGCGACGATGCCTTGCAAACCCTGTCAGGTCCGGAAGGAAGCAGCAGTAGCAGTGGACTCGGGCGCCGAGGTGTCGCTAATGGGGCCGCCACCTAATTAGTGTCTGTTAAATACCTTCTTATTGTTATCCTCATTGACCTCGCTGAAGACCAATCCAACATCTCTGGAAATTTAACGCTTATCGCGTTATGCTTCGCGCAGCGATTATCGCTTTAATCTAGGGATTTACAAAAACTATGCCTTATCAAGTTCTTGCACGTAAATGGCGTCCACAACAACTCAGCGATGTTGTGGGACAACCGGCAACTTTACAAACATTGATCAATGCGTTGACGCAACAACGGTTGCATCATGCCTATCTTTTTACCGGAACACGCGGTGTGGGCAAAACCACGATTGCCCGTATTTTTGCCAAGTGCTTGAATTGTGAAAAAGGAATCAGTGCCACCCCCTGTGGTGTTTGCCAATCCTGTGTTGAGCTGCAGGAAGGTCGTTTTATTGATTTGATTGAAGTAGATGCTGCCTCTCGAACGCGTGCGGAAGATACTCGAGAATTGTTGGATAATGTTCAATACGCACCTACTCGTGGTCGCTACAAAGTGTATCTCATCGATGAAGTTCATATGCTGTCAAACCACAGCTTTAATGCTTTGCTAAAAACCTTGGAAGAACCGCCGAGTCATGTGATCTTTTTGTTAGCCACCACTGATCCGCAAAAACTGCCGGTGACGGTTTTGTCGCGTTGTTTACAATTTCATTTAAAACACTTATCCGTAGATTCCATCGCACAGCAATTAGCGTTTATTTTGAAACAAGAAAATATTCCTTATGAGGATGACGCTCTGGCGTTAATTGCGGAAGCAGCAAAGGGCAGCATGCGTGATGCATTGAGCGTGTTGGATCAAGCCATTGCTTATGGCAATCGAGCGATACACACCGCGGATATTTCGCAATTGTTAGGATTAGTTCATCAGCAAGATTTAATTCCTTTTGTAGAAGCATTAGCCGCTAAAGATGGTGAAGCGTTGTTAGCGTTGAGTCAGGAGGCGGCTCTTTCTGGTTTAGATTTACAGCAAGTTTTAGCTAATTTACTGCATGTGTTTCATCAACTCTCGGTAATGCAAATCGTTCCTGCTGGATTGAAAGGACGTACGGTTAACCATCAAGCTCTCGAAAGTTTAGCACAACGCTTATCGCCACAAGATTTACAATTATTTTATCAAATTGGTTTAATCGGACAACGAGATTTGCCCTTCGCACCTAATGAAAAAATTGGTTTTGAAATGGCGCTGTTGCGAATGTTGGCTTTTCAACCGCAACAAGGGATGGCGGTCGCTAGTCCGCTTTCTAATGTGTCATCTTCTGAGCCTCGCGAGCTGTCATCTCAATCTCAAGTCAAAGATCTGTCATCTCAGCCTCAAAACCTGTCATCTCAACCCCAAGACTTGTCATCCCCGCGCAGGCGGGGACCCATCCCGACACCAGCGCCTGAGCCCTCAGAGCAATGGGTCCCCGCCTACGCGGGGATGACAGATCAGAGGGCAGGGACAACAGAGCAAGAAGCGAAAATCAACGATGAAAAAACTGCAACAAATGAACCATTACCAAAAGATGCTGCCCCCCTTTCATCCTCACTCACAGAATGGGAACAGATCCTAGCGCAATTACAATTAAAAGGATTAAGCCAAGTACTCGCTAGCCACTGCGTGTTGGATCGTATGGAGGATCAAACCGTTTACTTCTTAGTAAATGCTAATCAATCGGCCTTGATCAACGCCAAACAGCAAAGCGTATTAAGTGAAGCATTAAGTCGCTACTTCGGACGAGACATCAAAGCGATTATGACCGCTAGCGAAGGGACTTTATCCAACACTCCCGCTGCTTTAAGTCAAGAACGTGCGGATCAACAACAAAAAGCTGCGGAAAGTTCTCTAATGCAGGATCCGAATATGCGAGCACTGATGGAGCAATTCGGCGCGGTCATCGAGCCTGACTCGATTGAACCGCGCTGAGGATAATTGAAAGAGGTAAAAAAATTTATCTTCTCTGCTACTAAATAGCAAAAGGATTGCTTGATAAACCACTCGATTTTGATATTTGTGCGTTTCCCCACACGACCAGCTGGGCCAATGCATAAACACAAAGTGCTATACCTACGCAAGCTAAAGCGATGCCAATCCCTTCCCTAACTCCAGGGCAGAGTAACAACAGAACAATCCCGCCCGTCAAACAAGCTATACCACTAGCAGAGGTCGGGAATCCTCGTATTGCAGCTTTCTTAGGATCGAAAAAGCCACAGGAAGTAGGTGTTGGTATTGATTGAACTCCAACTGGTGATGAAGTTCTAATTTGGGATAGAGTTGCAGCTGGAGATCCAACTCTGCTTGGCAATGGAGTTCTGCTCGGAGATGGAGAGCTAACTGGCGATGGCGTTCTACCCGGAGATAGAGAGCTCACCGACGAGGGGCTTCTACTCGGAGATTGAAAGCTAACCAGCAATGGCGTTCCCATTGAGGGTTGATCTATAGGAGCATCATCGGAGTCATCTATACCCAACTCTTCCTCTCCCGCTTCTGCCGCAAGAGGAATAAAATTCCAGTCCCGAAGTTCTTCTTCTAGTTGTGCTTGAACTTGCTGTCGCTTTATGTCCTGTTGAACTTGCTGAGTATAAGCACGTAGAGTCTGTTGCCGCGCTGCCTTATCTTGTATCTTTCTATTATTTAGCGTGGCCTCTACGGCTACACACAAGCTTGTCAAGTGGTACGCGGTCATTTGCAGTGAAGATCCCAGAGCGTTAATTATCGGACACACCTCTATGAGAAGTGCGGGCGTTGTTTCAGGAGAAAAAAAATTGTTAATTGCTTTTTCCAATAAAGGAATTAGATCATCCGCGCCTATTTTACTATCTGCTTGCTCTATTTGTTTAAAAATTTCATCCAGCTTTAAATAAACATTCTGAACATCTTGAGGTAATGGTTCCTCTGCTTCCTCTTCGTTGCTATCAGATAAACATGACTTTACTTTTGCAGTTAAATCTAAACTTGCTATTGCTATACGCGTTGCGTTCGCTATATCAGCGATTGGAAGATTCTGCAAATCTTGCAATACTTCTAAAATAAGAGGGGCAATTTTATTGGCTAAGTCATCCAGCGCTGGATTAACATCAAGAGGTAGAAGATCTAATGTATCTTTGCTCATACTCACCACCTTTTAAACTCATGCTCTCAAAAAACTGAGAATCATTAGACGCTTTTGAAATTTTTCTTAACTACGACTCCAGTCTACCCTCAATCTATTAAGAAAATATTACGTCTTACTCAAGCGCAAAAAGCCAATATCCATGGATCTTCCCTCCCCTAGTACACTGCGCCACAGCTAGTTAGTCTTTTACAAGCCCCTAAGCAAGCTCACAGAAAACTTCTGCTAATTGACTAAAGAGTATACAGGCTATACCTTAAGACTTTATTAAGGAACAAAAAAAATACTTAAAAAATAATATTAAGACAACCCCTTGATTAATAAGGAAATAACCCTGTAATTTTTATAATAGTCCTTATTATCTGTTTCGCTAGCTCTCTATAAGTAAAAGCGTTCTTCCTAATACGCGACTCTAATTTAACGGTCTTAAGCGCATCAACGAGACATGACATACCGTTCCCATCTTAATGATTTATTTTAAAAAAGCAATCACCGGGGAATCCCATCCTTTGATTAATTTATGTTATACTTCCGCTCAGTTCGTCTTCGCGCAGGGACGATCATCTTCACAGACGAAGTTTTTGCGCAAACATTGATATACTTTAAGAACAAACCAGTATCAAAATAACGAGGTACCAACGAATGAGCGATATGCAAAATCAACTCGAAGAACTCATGAAACAAGCAAAAACTTTGCAAACCAATATGGAAGACGCCCAGAAAAAATTATCCCTCATGGAAGTCACTGGTATTTCCGGCGGTGGTATGGTGAAAGTCACTATGACCGGCCGTTATGATGTTAAACGCGTGAGCATTAGTAATGAAGCATCTCGCGAAGGAAAAACCATTCTTGAAGATTTAATCGCTGCTGCCATTAACGACGCCGTACGCAAAGTTGAAAAAGCAACACGAGAACGAATGACTGACTTAACCAAAGGTCTCAATTTACCTGAAGACTTTACTGGCATCGGCGGCGGCGAAGGAGCATAAGTATGAGCTTCAGCCCCCTTCTCGGGCAACTCATTCAACAATTACGGGCCTTACCTGGTGTGGGGCCCAAATCCGCACAGCGCATGGCGTTTCATTTATTGGCTCGCGATCGAGCCGCTGGCAAAGCAATTGCGCAAGCGTTGCAACAAGCCATGGAGCATATTCATCATTGCCAACTATGTCGTACCTTTTCAGAAACACCACTCTGTGTTCTGTGTGCGAATCAAAAACGTGATCATCAACTGTTGTGTATAGTAGAATCTCCCGCCGACATGTTAGCCGTAGAGCAAACGGGTTATCGCGGTTTGTATTTTCTATTACTCGGACATCTATCTCCTTTAGATGGGATAGGTCCTGAAGATCTTGGCTTAGACTTACTCACTCGTCGTTTTCGAGAAGCAACTATTCAAGAAGTCATTATAGCCACCAACCCAACAGTAGAAGGCGAAGCCACTGCACACTATCTTTTACAATTAGCAAAACAATTTAATATTTCTTGCAGTCGCATTGCTCATGGTGTCCCCTTTGGAGATGTTCTCGAATACATTGATGCACGCACACTTGCTCTCGCCATTGCTGGTCGTTCTTAAATTGTGACCGTTGAAACTCTGTGCTATAGTCGCCTACAAAAAAAATAATTGAAGAAAAGTGAGAAAAAAATATGGAATCTTTCATGAATCATTTTACTTTTGGCATAGATGCGCTATCATCAATCGACGAAAGCACTGTAAGGACTATTACAGCGCGTTTAGAAGAAGGCCGTGTTGCATACCTCTCAAACATGGCCTTCTCCCTAAATAAGAATGAAACGCAATTCCTCTCACCGAATTCCATCGACAACAAATCAAAAAATATCAGTTACCATCCACTCACCCAACAAGTTCGTGGTTGTGAACACCTCTCTGCTGAACAACGTGCGCTACTGCAATCTTTCATGCAACGTTATTACGATTACGCAAAAGATTTGATACAGGCTCTACTACCATCCTATGTGGATTCTCTTGAGGTTGGACGCACTAGTTATCGTCCTGTAGAGATCAAAGGCCGTCCATCTTCTTACCGAAAAGATGATACCTTGTTGCATGTCGATGCTTTTCCCTCAATGCCGGTGCAAGGTCGTAGAATTTTGCGCGTCTTTTGTAATGTAAATCCTCATGGGCAACCACGAGTATGGAATTTGGGAGAGCCTTTTGCGAATGTTGTCGATCGATTTTTACCAACGCTCGCTGCGCCAAACCCGATCATTGCGCCGCTGTTAAAAACACTCACCATCACCAAAGGTTTGCGCACTCCCTACGATCATTACATGTTGCAATTACACAATGCCATGAAAGCAGATTCAGCTTATCAAGCCGATGTTGCTAAAATGCAGATGCCCTTTCCTCCGGAAACCACTTGGATTGTTTTTACCGATAAGACATCCCACGCAGCACTGACAGGACAATATTTATTAGAACAAACATTTTATTTACCTACTTCAGCTATGCAGGATCCGCAACTAGCACCCCTGCATATATTAGAAACGAAGCTCGGACGCTCACTAACTGGCCGGAGTGGTTAAAACACACCGGTCATGGCCTTCAGACGACTTGATTTTACTTGAGAATTTTTTCATCAAAAATGATCTTTTACTCTACACTTTTTAAAAAAGTAGTCTAAAATTAAGTCGATATTAAATAAAAATAATACGAACTGAGGAGGCACCGCATGATTCGTATAAAAAAATCCCACACTTGGGGGATGCCCCTGCGCCAAGTAATCCTAGGACTCACCACCCTTGTGATGCTAACACCCACTGCCTTTGCTACTGAAGTTTATGCGTTACCAGAACCTGGTGACAATATTGTCGGTGAAATGCAATCTGCTGTGATAGAACCTGGTGATACCTTAACAAAAATCGCTCAACGCTATGATATTGGCTTAGCTGCTTTATTACGGGCTAACCCGGATATTAATCCTAATCGTTTGCGAGCTTGGAAACACGTTAAAATCCCTACCGCTTACATCTTGCCACCGGAGCAACGTCGCGGAATTGTGATCAACATTTCAGAGATGCGACTATTTTATTATCCTGAAAATGAAAATATCGTGATCACTGCACCGATTGCTGTCGGACGAGAAGGTTGGGAAACGCCATTAGCTGCGACAAAAATTGTGGAAAAAACCCAAGACCCTACTTGGCGTGTACCACAATCTATTCGTCAAGCCAGTGCTGAGAAAGGCAAATACTTGCCTGAGGTGGTACCACCTGGTCCCGATAATCCTTTAGGGCAATATGCTATGCGTTTAAGTTTGGGCTCTTATTTGATTCACGGAACAAACAATCCAAGTTCCATTGGACAGCGCGTCAGCTCTGGCTGTATTCGCATGTATCCATCGGATATTGAATATTTGTTTAATCAAGTACCCGTTGGCACTCCGGTGAAAATCATTAACCAACCTTACAAAGTCGGTCGTTATCAAGGAAAATATTACATCGAAGCACATTCTCCCGTCGACAATAGCATTGAAGCAAAAGAAGGTGTGCAACGAGATTACCGTACTGTGGTGGAACAATCCGTCGGTGACGCTGGTCACTATCTCGAATGGGATAAGATCGATCCGATGGTACAGCAACATCGCGGCTACCCTCAACGCATTTTGTAATTTACTCTCTAACGCTTCTTTCAGAGCAGGAAACATTTTCCTGCTCTCCTTTTTATTCGATCCAAAGCCTGCTCTGAGAAATACAAAAAACGCTGATATTATGATCACAGCTTTTACATTATCCTATCACATGGTAGACTTTCCGCTCATTTTTAAATACTCCTAAGAGACTAGCTGTGAAAAAAACATTACCCATACTATCCAGCGTATTACTCGCTTTATTATCTTTTCCAACCTATGGCTTGGAACGTGTGACTCAGGGAATATTTGTAGATGGTCAAATGGGCTGGGGCCGCATCAACGAACTTGTCAAAGATGTTCCGCGTAAAGATATGAATGGCTTTGCTTACAATGCAAACATTGGTTATCGCATCAACCGTTTTTGGGCACTCGAAGCAGGTTATTATGGCTTTCCAAAGGATGATCTGGCTTATGGCGTAAAAGGCCGCGACAATCAAGCCTATGCCGGCGATATAAAAATCATCATCCCCTATGACTGTGGTTTTAATCTTATCGGTAAATTAGGAATTACTGCTTCACAACACACCTTATCCCCTCACTCTGTGCCAGAAATTGGTTCGGTAGCACAAAGCGGCCACTACACACGAGATACGATGTTATTAGGTTTAGGTGTCAGCTATTCTCTCACCAATCGTCTCGATTTAGTGTTACAAGGCACTGGCTTAACCCACAATAGTCCCGTTCCCGCAAAAATTATGGTAAGCACTGGATTAACGTATACGCTCTAATCATCATCAACGCTGTTTGATGCGGTCTATTCGTAATCGTTGACGTTCATCAAACAAACGAGCGGTTAATAAGCGTAGCGTGAGCAAAATCGCACAGCCGGTAGAAACTGTAATTAAAAACAAAATTAAAATTTGATACTTCACTGCCAAAGTAGGAGCTGCTCCTGCTAGAATCTGCCCGGTCATCATTCCCGGCAAACTCACCACCCCCGCGGTGGCCATCGCATTAATCGTGGGAATAAATCCAACACGCACTGCATCTTTTTGAATATCTTCGACGGCTTGCTTACTACTGTGGCCTAAGGCTAAACGTTGTTGCACCATGGCTTGCTGTTGCCATAAACCACGCAGTAAAGACTCCATAGATAAAGCCACACCGGTCATGGTATTCCCCAACAACATACCCAACAAGGGAATAAAATATTGTGGTTGGTACCAAGGATGATTACCGATAATCACTAACAAGGTAAAAATAACAAAGGAGAAAGTACAAACAAACAGGCTGCTGGAACTAATAATGAGACTCCAGCCACTTTGCAAACGATAACGCTGACGTGCCAACACTTCATGACTCGCCATGAACAACATGCCCACCGCTAATAAAAGCACCCACAACAGATTGACGTTAGCAAAGATAATCTTTAACAACAAACCCACTAACAACAATTGCAAAACCGAACGTGCTGCTGCAATAAACAGGGAACGTGTTAACTGTAATCGTTGCCAAGTAGCAATACCTCCCAATGCCACAATGAGTAAAGCAGCAATGGACAAACTCCACGGCGATAAATCAATGGCCCCCATTGTGCAATTGCCCTCCCGCTATGTGCAACACTCGCTGCGCGATGCGCGTCACTTGCTCTGCATCATGACTCACCCAAATTACGGCAGCACCTTCTCGCTGTTGATACTGCTGAATCATCGTTTCCATTTTTTTAACGTGTGCAGGATCCAAATGAGCCGTAGGCTCATCCAGTAATAATACCTGTGGTTTCTGTGCCAACAAACGTAGTAAGGCTAATCGTTGCAACTGGCCCGTAGATAAGGTTTGTGGAGATTGATTAAATAGATCCTCTTGCAAACCTAAAATAACTGCCTCCTCTTTCGGTAGATGAGTAAAATGCTGAGCAATGGTGGGTGCCCACCACTGGCTATTAGCAAATAAAAGCCCCACTTGCTGACGCCATTGTTGAGGAGAATAAGCGGTCGAAGCAATCCCTTTCAGATGGAGCATTCCCTCATGAGGGATTAAATCAGCAATTACTTGCAACAAGAGCGATTTACCCGCACCAGAAGGACCTTGAATCACGACACACTCTCCCGCTGCGACACTTAGATCGATAGGACCACAGGCATGATAGTGGATATGTTGTAATTGTAAGAGGGGAACGTCCTTCATCTTCATCCATTTAAGATACGTTACAATCAATATGGCGGAGAGGGTGGGATTCGAACCCACGTGGGACTTACGCCCCCGACCGATTTCGAGTCGGTGCCGTTATGACCGCTTCGGTACCTCTCCATAAAAGTGTTGATAGGATACTATTTCATTTTGAATAGTCAAGGTCTATACCGATCGTTGTAAGCGCAATTTGATAATGTTCTATTCTAGCAATTTAGAAATATACCGCTCGCTAATGAAGATGCGATTTTCTGCCTCAGAACAGGCGGTATATCCTTTTATTAGATGCTGCGCTCGGGGAACCCGGGCTTGCACACAAGGGGGAGTTCTACTCCCCCTTGTGAATCCCCCATC
>JAGVJK010000021.1 GCA_020051155.1 Gammaproteobacteria bacterium
ATCGGTGTTCGGGTAGTGCCGGAATCAGTGTTCGGATGAAACCGGATTTAGTGTTCGGATACTACCGGAATCGGTGTTCGGATGGGGCCGGAATACACAGCTGGATGCGAACCTTGAATTTTTAAAGGATACGCTTGCTCACATCAAGTCAAAACTACTTCATCTAATAGGAGGCATCGCAATGTAACCGTTTGCATTAATTTCAATTGGATACCCTTTTTCTTTGTATGGCAGATTAGTAATAACTATCGTTTGAATCTTTGAAAGATCAAATGCTTTTGATTGCCCTGCTTGGTGGTCGTAACCATAAAATAATTTTTTCCCCAATGCCCCTTGCCTAAAGGACCATGGCTCAACTAGTCTAGTTTTATTATGATATGTAAACTCAATACAAACTCTATTTGCCGCTGCAAATTGAATCTTTTGAGTAATAAAATCAAATGGCAATGAATTTTCGATTCGACCTACTTGAAACACTTCACCGTCCATATCTAATGGAGCAACAACTTTCAACTCTTCTAAATCACCCGTGAGCCATTCAAAAAATGGCTCTAAGTCTATCCAAAAAGACTCTAGAGATGGAAGTGCGGGTAATTGATGTCCTAACATATTACCCCATTGCGCAGACAGCTCTTCAATCTTTTGATGATTTTCAATAGAGATGTATGTTGGTATAGGGATTCTTTTATAGCTACATTTTTTCACTAAAACATTATAGACTAACTGCGGATTTTCAATCATACCTCTGCTTCTAAAAAAATGAACTACATCATATAAATCTCGCGGTCTTGCTCGCTCAGCTAGAGCACGTATTTTTTCTGCTAGCGCCTCTTCAAAAGCATAACATGTAGACAAAATTCCACCTGATGGTTCATCAGAGTACGGATGGTGAACTTTTTTAGCTTGTGGATGAAGCACCACAACCTCATTATTTGTTAAATCCAGTTTAATTGTTGCAGTAGAACCTTGTCTTCTTCTCAATGGCCCGTTATAACGAATAGAGCCCTGCGCTGAAAATTTTCCTTCACTCTTGGGTAAGATTTTAAATTTAAACTTATCATTATCCCTGAAAAACTCAATCCCTGTTTCATTATAAATATTTTCTGTTATTTCAATAAAGCTCTCATTTAAAAAGTCTTCTGATAAATGATGTGGCTCCGTGACAGTGAAATCAAGATCTTCAGAAAATCTAAACGTTTCAAAAAAACATTTCTTAAGACACGTCCCTCCTTTAAACAACCATGTTTCTGAAAAATCTCTATGCTGATTGATCCCCCATAACAACCAACTCAACACATAATCTTTCTCAACTGTATCTGGATTAAGAGATAGACCATTAGCCATTCTTATTATTTCATCTTTTTTAATCATTTTTATTTTTCCATATTTCTGGAACCTTTAAATTCCATTTACGAATCACCGCTGTGTTGTTAACACTTGGATCAAATAGTGAGTAACCGCTAGAAATTTTAGTTGGTAATTTATATTTTTCAATAAGACTATAGTAGCCTATAACTTCCATAAAAAATCCAAACCGTTTTATTATAGTTTTATTTCGCATTTTTTCTGAATAGCTGATAAATTTTTCTATATCAAAAAATTTAGACTCTTTGTATTCTTGAAAAATATCTTGAACAATACGCATTCCTCCTACAATTGTAGGGTCATCAAATAAATCTACTATTGTTTTGGTTGGATCCGAAACTAATATTTTTACATCCTCTCGCCACACAGGTTGTGTGCCAAATATTTTATACGGTGCAATGTTTTTTAACTGAAACCGCGTGTTACCAATAATAGGTAATCGCTCTTTAATTTGCTTGGAAGTAAAAAATGTTGTGGTCTCGAATAGTTGCTCTGAGAAATCCCAATGCTTAATCGCACTAAACCCACCAATATATCCGGGCGAAAATAAATGATCTGCTAAAATCCATGGGTCCTCAATAGATAACTCTCCTGTAAGATCATCCACCGCAACAAAAATATAGACACCTCTTTTAATCCTTTTGACCCAGCCTTGCTGATGCCAACGCGACAAAAGACGTCCCGCCTCTTGGGGTGAAACATTAAGTGCTTCATAAACTAACTTTGGCGTGAGGATTCCCTTTGCTATTTTGGCAATAGTTGCTAACTTTTGCCGCCCCTCGTTTCCTATTCCCTTGGATGTCATAATGCCTCCAAAACTCCATAATTGCTGTATTTATAATACTACAATTGCCTAGATATGGCAAATTTGGAATAAAAAATGTAGCGATTTTGATTATATGACGTAGTACCGTCTCGGATTAGTAAACACTGATTTTTATCCTTAGTAATCATCCTTCCTAGCTCTTGTAGCCACGCTTGTTGTCAGGGTCCTAAAAGCGCGGATAAATGGCGCAGGCTCCAATTATCATCGTATAGAGATTTTTTAATGACTCTTTTAGCGAAATATGTCGGATACTCCCCCTACGGACGATACAAACACGGATACAATGTTTCCCCAGTCTCTGAATCATATCCCTCGCCATCAGTATCTGAATCACCGCCAAACCATTTTTTCAGCTCTTTGTGAACTCTTGCTCGTGTTACTACAGGTATAGCTTGTGGATATTCTTGTTGGAATAATGAAAAAACTTCAAAATTCTCAGGCCGCTTTAATAAAATTTCGCTAGTATAACGTTGGTTAATTCGTTTAATTTTTTCTTTCAGAATTCTCTGCCCATTAGGATCACCAATGTTGTCTCCTGTGAAAACACCATAATCACTGTTTTGGCCAAAGACATCTCGAAGATGTAGGTATCCTTTCGCAATTAATTTAACTGCACGTAATTGACTAATCGCTAAAGGTAATCGACGACTTTTATCTTGAGCACGCATCCAACTCGCTGGCTCTTTGACAAAGCAATGATAAAAAATTCTTATAATATCTTGCAGCATTACCTCATCAGCTTCATCATTGAAATGTCTTAATTCAGCAAGAGTGATTGGTATACCACTTTGTGTGTAGCGTAACATGCATCTTGCCAATTTTTTCTCTTTTTCCTGATCAAATTGAGAATCTGTATATGTTAAACTAGATAAGTTATGGCAAATATGTTCATATCTCCCCAAATGTTTCATGAAAAAATCACCTAAATGATTTACGTGTGGATCGAGTCGATGATAGTATTCAATTATTGATTGACCATAGCTAATATATTCAGAAAATCCACAAATAACATCATACTTTTTTTTCTCGACATGACTAAATGTCCAAGGAAAAGCCGTAACATTATAACCAAAATCCGATCTTGGACCCATTACTACTACCGAAGCATCAATAACTGCAAGCTCCGCCGTAATCAGATGCCTCACCGGAACGTTCGTCATGTCTTTCGACTCAGCGTCCTTGGTATCTCGTTGACGTTGTTTTAATAAATGTATTGCTATAGCTAAGACTTTAGGATTTCGATTACGGGTCATTGAAAAAAAGTGATCTTCACATTGTATGAGTCGTTGTACTCCTTTTATTTTACCTTCTATTAAAATATGATCATATTCTACGCGTACTTTATCACGAGCTTCTGTTGCTTTTATAGCATATTCTTCTTCCACTGTTAGAGTTGGGTCTAAAAGAAAAGACTTTGAACGAAGAGGGCAAGCCGCGTCTGCTGCAAGACGCTCTTTCTCAGCTAATTCGTAGGCGATACAAATGTCTTTTCGTTGACTAAAATCATATAAATCTATTGATGGTGATAATGCTATCCAAGGCGATATAATAATCTCATTTGTTGATTGCGCTGGTTGTTCAATAACGATTTCCAATGATTCTGTGGCCTCATCCTCATGACTCATGCTTCTAACAACCACATGTTGAGCTTGTTTGTATTGCAATCCTTCGAGTATAGCAATCGTATAATCCTTGATCCTTCTTAGATAGCTCATACCTTGATTAAAATATAAAAATAACTCTTGCCGGCCATTTCTTACAACATATTCGAACATATTACTAAATGCACGCCAAGCATCAGCGTATTGATCCTGATTAAAATAATGAACACCTGCCCAGTAACAAATAAAATATTTCGGCATATCATTTTGTAAATT
This sequence comes from Gammaproteobacteria bacterium, assembly GCA_020051155.1. Classification (GTDB taxonomy): domain Bacteria; phylum Pseudomonadota; class Gammaproteobacteria; order UBA1113; family UBA1113; genus JAGVJK01. Next base: position 4,069 of record JAGVJK010000021.1, read on the forward strand.
ATTTCGATTCATATAAAGATCAACATACAATAGCAGTGATTGGTTTCTTTCGACTAATGACGAACTACAACTAAGACAGCGTGCCATGTTGCATTTAGCCCATAATGAATTTTGCAGCATAGCCTTATGATAAATCGGTAAAGCTTGTTGTACTCCACATTCTAGCTCAATAGCTACCCCTAAAAAATTAAGTATCTCACTCGTTACATCACACTGATAAATATTTCCTAGTGTTACTCTGCCATTTCTATAAGCAGTCCTAAGTAATTGTAATTTCTGTGACTCATTTTGACAAAGTTTAATTTCTTGGATTTCATGCGCCATTGAGTAGACCTCTTGAACTTCAGACGTTAGTAAAAATTAATTTTTAATTGTAATTACCGACCTAACTATCCTAGTTTGTAGAAAAAGTGTTTCTGACACTAATAATTTATCACTCTTTGATTTATCCCTCAAAAATTATTACAAGCTTTAATAGCTGTTCTAAAAAATGGCTTAATGGCCAAGCTAGAAACATCTTTAATTTTTCCACAATTATTTTTCAGATCCTCTAAATCAATATCTTCAGTCATAAAATTTTTTGTTTTAATTTTATCATTTGTGCGCTCTTCAAACTCTGATATTTCCTCAATCAACCACTCTTTCAAATAAATAAATTCCTCTACATGAACATTGGCTTTAATTTTAACTTGAATAAGCTCTTTATTAACTAATATAAATTTTTCCTCTGGTATACAGTCAATATTTTTATGGTACCCTGCAGCAAAGCCATGATCTGTTTGTGTCCACCATGCAGCTATTAAATCTCGAACAAAACCTAGTTGTTCCCCTTGCTGGTTGTACAACATATATGAATCTTCAATAGGAACCAATTTGTTGCTAGGATATTCGATAGAGAAATTAAACTTTTCCAAATTTTGAACATAACATAATGTTGGCACTTCCAGACTAATGTTCCAATTATGATTATCTGTATCAGCCAGGTCATACAATTTTAGTTTCGCATTTTCTCCAACTGCTCGCGCTTCTCTTGTAAAACCATTCGCTGCTACAATGATACCCATATTGACAGCGACATCTTGAAACAACTCTATTGTTTTTTTAATACTTGTTACATCCATGGGATTTTTTAAATCTTGGTATTCAATCGCTATATTAATCCAACTATGACCGACCTGTCTTTGAATTAAAAGATCAATTTTCCTATGTTTCTTAGTCCGCTTACCGATGAGATATTGATTCCTTCTAACTAGTACATCAGATGCCAAATCTTTCAGAACTTTATTGATAAATTTTTCAAAAAGCTCCCATTTACTCTTAACCATCAACCTTCCTAAATATCGTGAGCTTTTAACGACTCAAGGGAATGATTTGCGAGGTGGTGTCTCAAGAGGTATTATTTCTAACCCTTCTGCATCCTCCTCTGAAAGAGAACTGTTTGGCGAGCCATCAGAACTAGAGCTAGATGATCCCCTATTCACTGAGTAATTTCCAGATTGTGCTGCTTTCAACTGATGGAATAAATCAATGAAATGTTTTTCAATCATTAACCGATAAGCTTTGGCATCTTCCGGTGTTGTTACAAACATACCCTTATAAAGATGGGTAGCAAGGATATTTTCTTTAAATTCAATATGTTCATCTAATTGTGAGGGTTTCAGTTGCGAGCGCTGCTTCAAATAAAGAGGCCAGTTTTCTTTATAAATAGTCTGCAAAGCACGGCGATGATTTTCTCGCCATAACAATGGTTTTTTATTAGAAAGAAAACTTAACTCTGCACGTAAAAAATCGAAAGAGGGATTAGTGAGAAGTTCCCCTCTGACTTGCGTTAATAATTGCTGTTGTAACCGCCCTACAGTTTGCCATAACTGATCACTCGTGTTAGACACCGGAGAACTAAAAAAAGTTCTAAACCCAGATAAAAAAGGTTTTTTCTGATCTATTAATTTTTTTAAAGAAACTCCCTCCCAAAGCAAGGATACTAATGACCTCAGATTTTCCTCAGAAGGCTGCGAGTGACTCTCTGTTAGATGTTGAAGCTGAAAAGAAAGGCGCTGAGCATATAATGCTTCTATTTCATCTAATGTTTGTGATGCTATTGGCTTCGTTCCCAACTCCCCAATGCATTGTTTGGATAAAAACACTTCCTTTATTTTTTCATCCCATTGCGCTTCGACAGAAGAAGGCGTTATCACTTGATTGGCTAGCGTAGGAAATAATAATGCGCTCAATGCTGCTTGCGCATTTTCTAATGGTTGTTTTAAAGGTTCCACTGTAGTAGATGACGAAAAAGATGATGGCACTGAAGATGCCGACTCACGAGGTGCTTCTCGATAAAAATAATCTTCAATTTCTTGATACAGACCTCGTACTGCGTGACGCACGACACTGAACCAGCCGCTTCGCTGATAAAGATCTCTGATTTGCAAATGCAAGGAAGGCATTTCCTTATGAGCAGCAAAATTAAGTAATTCAGAAGCAGCAACTGGTTGAGTTGCGCTTTTCAACATTGAAACGGACAACACACCATTTCCGCTAGAGCGCAATGGAGGAAATAATTTCTCCTCTAGCGCCTCATCTATTGTTAAAAATACACGAAGTGCTTGTCGCATTTGTTTGATCGTAGAAATTTTGTTAATTAATTGGTAAAACCATCTTAACCAAAAATTTGAGCCATGTTGCTCTTGAAAATCCTCTAAGTATTCTTCCAATGCTCCTGACAGTTGTGTGTCATTACAAATTTCAGCTTGCTCTTCCAATTCCTCCAAAACTTCAGGGGCATTGAGGATAATAGCTCGGTCACTTGGGGTGTGCTGGCTTAATTCTTGCTTTTTAGCTGCAATGAGTTTTTTCAAACGCCAAGCTGTTAATTCCGCGATAAGTCCCTGTCCCTCCTTAGAATCCCAAATCCACGCCCATAAACGCTGGCGAAGTAGAAAAAGTTTTTCTGGTAAAAAAGCACTAGCGACTGCATCTACATGTGCGCTATCTCGTTGTTCTTTCGCTATTCTGTATTCCTCACGCCATCTAGCCCGCTTAGCTTCCCATTCAGCACGCTCCGCCTCCCATTCAGCATCTCTTATAGCCGATTCGGCCCATCTAGCCTCCCATTCGGCCTGTTCAGCGTGCCATCCAGCCCACCTAGCATCTCGTTCAGCATTTTCTTTCTCAATTTCTTTCGTCACTCTATCGATATATGCATTTGTCTCTCTAAGTGTTTTTTGGAGCGCTACTAGTTCTTCCGGCGATAGTGTGTCTATCTCATCTAAGATACTAGTTCCAGCCGGTCCCTTAATAGGTCCCATTTCTTTAAGGCAGTAAAAAGCGGCCATCGCTTGATCTGATAACGCTTTATCTGAACAGCGATCTGGGTGGAAAGAAACGAGCTGCTGTCGTACGCTACGAAGCACAGATTGCTTATCAAGCGCCTGCTTAGGATCAAAACCAAAAAACTTAAGTGCCTCATGCTCCTTTTCTGTACGTAACGTCGGTTCACTCCACGTAATAAGCACGTCTGCACCTTTTGGTAACATAGATTCTTTTTCAGTGGCCATTTATGCCTCCTTTTACAGATACTTTCATGAGCAAGACTGCGTTGCAACCTTAACTCATTGATTTACTTACTTAAAAATTCGAGCATCTGCCGTCCCATATTATAACAAAAAAGTACAACATTGCTCTACATTTTACATTCTTGTCATTGTTTGTTACGACTTGTCTTTCAATTTCTCTTTTAAAAAAGAGTGCACGTAGGTGCTCTTGAAGGAGCAGCCGACTGTCCAGCGAGTGCTTGCTGAAGTTCCCGTCGCAAATCCTCATTTTCTCGCGCCAATTGCGCTATTTCTGCTCGTGCTTGCGTTTTTTGCCTTCGCTCTTCCTCCACCCTTCGATTTGCATCCTCTGTTTTTTCCCGCCACTCCACTATCTCATGTTCTGCAGCCTCCTTCCCTGCTCGTTCTTTATCAATGAGCTGTTGCATGCTAGCAAGCGCCTGCTGATATTGATTTTTCATCAGTACCATCGATTGTGATGTTAACGAAATGGGATAAGGTTCTCGTGTCGTCCCAAAAATCTCCCGATATGGCGTTCCCTTCTTATCAGTATTACCTTCAATAAATTCAAGAAATTCACCGATGAGTCTACTAAGCTTGCTAAATTGATTCCTTGTAATACCTTTCTTCAACTCCTGATGTATTTTGCGAATATTTTCTAATAACGGCATAAAAGATGTTTTTGGTGTTGCCTCAAGAACGCTTCGTTTAATCAAGCGTATGAGTCCTTCTGCAGAATCCCAATGATCATCTGCTACTTCATGCCATGCTTTCGCGATGAGATACATCTGCCGAAACCACCAATAGTTGCTATTTTGATACTGTGCTCGTTGTTCTCGCTGGAGTTTATCAACCTCATTATCCTCTAGATAGGTGAGAACATAACTCAGGAATTGCACAACAACATAGACGCTATGGCGATGGTGCAAGGGTTCTTCATCACCGCCTGTAAAACGCTCCATTAATAAGTTACTATCATCTGCGTTGTCCGCACTGATCCCCCACGCATCCTCGTGACCACTAGACACTCCATGTTCGTTGAGTAATAACTGATATAACACATCGGCTTTTAACTGTTCTGACACTCTATGTTGTCGACCTGCATAGGTAAACCATGCTAAAATCCCTAGAAAATTTCTTCCATTTCGTGGGTCAACGTAGTGTGGGTTGACCCTTCCTGCCACTTGATGCAGTTTCTCACCCAAATGTTTCAAATCTCTTCGGTACGCGGCTGGAACCCCATCTAAAATCCCCTCCGCATTGAACGCTATCACCGCTTGATGAAACTGATTAACATGTTGCTCGATAAGCGTATTATAGGCATCTACTAGACGATTTTGTTGGAATTTTTGCTGCTGCGTTTCAATGAATACAGGGGCTTTGTTTGAATATAAGGTGCGACGCTCTCTCTCAATGCTAAGATAGTGCGCATAAAGCAATGCAAAAAAGCGTTCTAACTTATCGACATCCTCTAATGCATCGTCGATACGAAGTGTCTGACATTGCTCGCTGTGCAAAGTTAACTGAAAAGGAACTTTACCTAACGTCCAATAGGTCTGAAATAATTGCAATGCTGACTGGAGCTGTATCGGATCAAATCCTTCTGCAAACAATCCTTGATAAACCGCATCTCGCGCTTTTCGCACGAAACCTGACAACACCGCTCGCAAGATAAGTTGCCATGCGATATCCTGGCCGGCAAGAAAGTCCATTTTGTCATAATAACCAATTCCACTTTCTTTATTAATTAGCAAATGCTTTGTGTTAGGAAGAGACTTCGAATTCATCGGTGTTTCAAAAACCGTCTTCAACTGCCCATCTTCCTCTTCCCAAAAACAAAAGGCCTCACCTGAACGATTCGCATAGTAGGTCGCACCCATTAATCCAACGGGTAAATCAGATTGAGCCAGGTAATCTAAATAAGCTCGACACATGTCAGGCGTTTCACAAATCTTTTTCAAGTCTTCGCGTGACTGGCTCTTAAATCCAACGGCATCCACGTTAATTGAACTATTCTCCAACTCCTTGTAAAAAGCATTGAAAACACGGTGATCATGGCTATTGAGCAACAGCCTATCTCGCGCTTGCTCAGATAAAATCAAGGCTTCAATGACATCATCACTGAGTATTTCTGCCATCGTCGGTTTTTGTGCTAACTCCTCCAGTAAGCTCTCTACAAAAAATTGACGCCTCGTACCCAATGCTTTAAAGCCATTATCTGGATCCCGCATGAGCCAGTGACGAGAGAAAAAATCATTTGAGTCCGGTATAGGTAATAGAATCTTCTGCTTCAAACCCTGCTGTTGAATCGATGAAACCCTTTCATTTGAATTAAGTGGCCCCGCATCACGAAACAGGGCATAAATTTGTAAGATCAACTCAATGCAAGCATGATGGACCCGCTGTTTTGCCTGGTAAGTAAACCGTGCTTGAGAATGGGCATGAAAAGCATTTTGTGCACCTTCTTCAACAAGGTCTGAATACTTCTGTATTTCTGGCGTTTGTAATAACAACTTCAACAACGGTTTATAACGATGCCGAATGTTTTGTGAGTCCGTCAAGGCTTCCTTCATCAGAGTCAACGCAAACTCTTTGTCCCCGTAGGTCATTTGCTTCGGTTTCGGCACATCACGCAATAACGGCAACGGCTCCTCTGGCATGAGATCCAACCGATGACGGACGAGCTTTATCCCAGGAACACCTACTTTCTTTAACGCTTCCGTTGTTTTATAACCTAAATGAGGACAATCAATAAATGTTACTTGTTTTAATTTTCCAAAAAATACTCGTGTTTGTGCTTGCACCTTGAGATCACCATAATGAATGACTCTTTGTGAAAAAGTCCGATCATCAAATGACAGTCCTTGCAAGACCAAATCCCCTATTTCAGCAAAATGGGGTAGTGCCTGTACCACCTCGGAAAAATCTCGCTCAGATAATTGATCCAGTGGCAGATTGGCAAGATAATGCCGAATACCATCAAATAACGTGTATCGTTCAGGGGGTATCGCTTGCCTGTGAGTTAGCCATAAGCCCTCTTCACGAAATCGATCGAGCTGCAATTCATAAGCAGCAACCCTATCGTTTAACGCTATACGAGCTTGTTGTCTTTCTTCAAAGGTTGTTAATGCTGGGTTCCTATCAACTAACAATGATTCTAAATCGTAAGGCAAAAACTCTTTTCCTGGCATATAAACAGCATTGAGGGCCATACCGATTTGGTTTACGCCAAAGGGTTTCATCTCATGCCGCAGAGCACGATAAAAATCCCCAGCTAAAGGTTCTACTGCTTGCAACACTTCATCAAACGTGATGTCACGACCTCGAGCATCTTCATAAACTTGACGCAGACGTCGTTCTCGCTCAACAAGGTACGGAATGATTTCTGGATGAAAGGTGATAGGAAGTTGCAATCGTTGGAAAGCTCGTTTGTTTAATACGGTTCCTGGTTTTTTCCTAAGTTTACTGTATGATTTATTTTGTTGTACCAGTCCGATTAACCAATCCAAAATCACTTTATAAGGCGACTGAGCAAGATAACGCTCTCTATGCTCTTTGGGAACGGAACGTTGCATGATGTTCTCCATGCAAAAAAAGACATTTCGGAGCTGCATCATAATTCTTCCATGATTATCACGCTCAATGCTCCTGACGAGCCCCAAATCATTATCAATGCCAGTGAGAAATGAAACCATAGGAATGTCTTCTAATCGAAAAGCTTGCTCATCCTGTAGAGCAATGCTCTGGCAAGCAGCATTTAAAGGCCATGGTTGCCAAATTAGGTTTTCTGCTTTTACATCGTGCGCATTGGTTACCAAGGAGCGATCAACTTCTCGCGCTACACCATTGAGCTCCAGACTCGCAACCATCTCTGGGCAATGATCTAAAATACATTGAAATTGGATGCCGGGTGCCGTCAATGATGCTTGCACCATTCGTACTCTAACTTGACCATTTATCAAAAGCACACTCATTGTCAGCAGATATTGTGGATAAACATTCGTATGATTATCCCAACTCGACATCGCAAACCCGGCTCCCGGCAATAAGGAAGCCTCTCCATCGATAGCAATCGTTTCAAATTTAAAATGAATACCATTTAAAGAAGGAACATAATGACTTGCTCCATCTGTTTTTAGTAACAGCAATTTTTCATCGGTTGCTAACATCACTTCTTCAAATTTTGCTTTCGCTTCTTTATTTAAATAGTAGCAATGAGGATTTAAATCTCCTTGAATATCTACACGTACCCAGCGCAGTGGAAAACTTGCCTCGGCTATCCATTGTGTTTGAAGTTGACTCAACGTAGGCAGGTAGTCATCATCAAAAGTCTTTATTATCTGCCCAATGTAATGGGAAAGATCTGTGGCATCTTTTGTTTTTATCAATTCATGAGGCAATCCATTCAATAAGTCTTCTAACTGCTGTAAGCACCGTTTAATTTCCTCAACAGTTTGACTAAGTGCTGTTACAACAGCACGATTAAACTCTGTTTTTTCATCTGCATAGCCATGTCGATCTAATGTTTTTCGTTCGAGCATATCAAAAGGCATCACTTTCTCTAAAATTTCTGCCTTTTTACTCTCTATCGTTTGAAATAGTCTCTGATATTCTTCTTTTTTTTCTGACTCAGACATACCTTGGATCATACTGGACATCTGTCGTATTTGTTTATTCAGTGCATCATCTAACAGGTGTTGATTATCTCGCACGAGATCCGGTATCACACAGCTCATCAAAGCCTCTTTTAACCGCTCTTGCATGGATAAATAACTTTCGCCTTGTCCTGTAGGCACTCTATTAACAAGCAATTCACGGATCGCTAACTTCAATTTATTTTTTTCCGAAGCAGATTCAGCAAAGAATTTTTCGACTTTTAAAAACATTTCTCCCGCGGGTGTCAAATTAAGGGATTGCGAAGATGCAGGAACACTCGCCGCACTAGACATAGCCACTGATGAGTTATTTTCATTATTTGCTTGTTTTTCTAGGCATGATGAAATAAATTTGCTCCAATTTACCGCTCTGCTCTGCTCTAAAAACGCGTAATGGTAAGGCGTTTTTCCCATGCGATCAGGTTGTTTTACCCATTTTCTCCATGTCGCCTTATCATGAACTCTTCGATGACGAAATAAAGTAAAAAGATTCTCAGCTTGCTCTGCATAGTTGGCAATTAAATGAAAGATATTCCATTGCTGCGCTACAAGGAAAGGTTCAAACATTGCTTCAATTTTTGAAAGTTTTTCAAAATCAATGTTGGAAAGCCCTCCAATTGCATAAGAAATAGCTGCAATTAGTTTCTGCATGACGTTTTGAAATACTGCTGGATCTTCTTCACTCAACAATTGCCAAATCGTTTCTTGCCTTTCCACCAAAGATTTTTGACCATTAATTATATCAATGAGTGACCGTTCGGAAGGCCATCTAAACGCTTGTTTTTTTAACGTATAGATTTTCGTACTATTATCTGGTAAACAGATTTGACAAAGCATTTCATTTTCATTCACCTGCACTAAAATGTGTCCTGGTTGGGGACGCATTGAGGAAGTCACTGTACCCCACATCAAGGGATGCTGTGTTAATCTTTGCGCTAAAAAGAAAGGTGATAAAGATCCAAACTTCGTATTTTTAGTTTCATTGACCCAATGACATGCTTGATCAAACTGCCGGAGAAAACAATACTTAAGTAAGCCAGGAAGATCATAGAGCAATGCAATATGCAAAGGATTAAGGTGTATCATACCGTCCAGGGTTAAAAATAATTCATTCAACTGCTCATTAATGAGCAGTTGATCTTCATCTAAAGTAATAGTCCACTCTACTTCTTCTATGACCTCTTCCAATCTTTTAAAAATAGTCTCGAGCGATTGCGGAGGAAGAGCTCTTAAATCCAGAACAAGTGTTTTTATTTCAGAGATAATTTCTTCTCGTCGAACAAGTGATGTAGACGGTAATTTTTCAACATCCTGTTTTGCAATATTTTCTGGCTCTTGATCAAAAAAACCAAACACTTCTGTCTCCGAAGGATCGTCTAAATTAATAGCGACAAAGATTGGCTGAAAAGAAATTTCATCCAAAATTTCCATTGCAGGAAACTCCGCATCGATTGATTGTAAAAGTTCTCTTGCAGCTTGCTCTCGTTGCGTTAAAATATCTTGCGCCACATCTATGGGCAAATGCGCCTCTGCATCAAGGAGCATATCATTGCGCGAGTTGAACTCTTTAAGTGTCTGACCACGATGATAGGTATAAATAGCTTGATGAATTAATGGGATCTCATCATGATGCAAAGTTAATGGTTGTAGTCGATCATAATGATTGTTTGCGTATAAGATGTGTTGTATCTCGTCTCCCTCGCTGGGCAAAACGTCTGAAGTATGCTTCAATACCAGTGCTCGATTCTGTGACCCTTCAGCAGGTAACTCCCACACACAAAGAGGTATGTCATATTTTATTGCAAAAAGAACAAGACTTCGCACATCTAGTTCTAAACTACTATTCGCAAAACAGCGCATATATTGCCGATAAACTTCTGGAGTTTCACAAAATTTAAGTTTTTCATCCATGTCAGCATGACGCAGCCTCTTCCATTTACGCTGTTGTACTGCATCAAGAAAAATTCGTCGGCTTCCATGGAGCAATTCAAGAATAGATTCTCTAACAGCGCGTCGTGCTTCTTCATCATTGACATATTGTATGAGTGTTTCGCTAAATGTATCGCGCTCAACGTCTAGAGCATAAAAACCACAATGACCATCTCCTTTAACACGTCTTCTTAGGAAAAAACCATCTCGGGCTTCGTGTCGAGAAAGACAAAAAATTTCATGGGAGGATGCCATTGGAATGAGTAAATTGGGTAACCTTTCTTCAAATGCTTCTGTTACTAATTGCTGTTGTTCGCGAATGTTAGTAATGGTTTGTTCCAATAAGGATTGCGCATCATTGGCGATTGGTCTTGCTTCACTGCTACTTGAGGGCCCAGCTGAGGTAGAGGGGGCTGCTAAATTCATCAGCTCAATGGCTATTTCACGATTTTCTTCATTTGTTAAAAAAGGCATAATCCGTTCTCCGTCATATTTCATAGTTATGTCATTCTCTTAAAAGACGACACCGACAGCTATACCGCCGTCTTTATAACACAACCTCTCCGTGCTCCCTTTGTAATCGAACGTGTATAAAATTCACGCTTTTTTATATTTTAATGTTTGATCTAATTTCGATCAAACTTGGTTTGGAATCGCACTATAGTATAACTTGTTAGTTGTTGTAAACATGTTTTTGTGTATAGGCAACGTAAGGTGGCACGATGAGTTTTTTAATTCATTGTTTTTATGGGGAATTTATTATAACTTGCATAAAAAATTTTCCCTTTCAATCAACAGAAACTTATCAGCTGCCGTTAGATGTAGTAAACGGATCTTGGTCTTTTCTAAGCCGCCTGTACGGCGGTGAACAAATCAGAGAAGTAAAGCGTACCCTTGTAGCCACACTTAGGGTGTGATACGGTGCAAACAAAAACACCCTATAAAAAAGAGTTCATAAATCCATGTCCATTGAACAACGTCCTGAAAGCTCATCTACGCCCATCACTACATCAAGCACCGAGCCTGTACTCGATCTAGGTCCTTTAAAAAATGCGCTAGACATTGCGGAGCCTCAGTTTAAATTTATCTTTTCATCTTCTATTTACTCTCAGCCAGAGCACTTGAGAAATCAATTAGTGGCGCGCTATTTCAGCCACTGTCTTTTTTGGTTGCGTGATTTTTTCAATGTTGTATCGGAGGGGCGGCTTAGTTTTAATAATGCGATTATCATTGCAAAAGAATTTTTACATTTTAATTGGCTCACCACTGGGCAAGGTTGCTTTGGTTACATGGTGGCGCCGCATTTTCCCATCAATCAGGTTTTTTTAGCCTTGGCGCAAAGTGTCGCTTTAGTCACGAAGGAGTCGGTTTGCCAACTGTTAATGCCATCAGTAAAATTTGTGGTTAGTCCTAATGGATTTGATATCAAAGAAGAGACGGAGTCTAGAGGTCCTTGTAGTTTTCATCTAGAGGATTATTTATTCATTCCACACGCCAGTGGCGATATATTGCTTCCAGTGATACCTCTCTTAGAGCACGCGTTAAGAAATAATAATTTCTTTTCTGAACAAGAAGCATTTTTATCTGGCATCCCCCTTCACATTAGCACGATAAGACACGCTTTACGTGGGTTTATGCCAGGAAATACTGATCGTTGTTGTGATGCGCTCCTTGCTTTGATGACGAGCCGAGTCACAAGCAGCTCTAATGAGCGGACTGCTGCTTCTCGTAGTACAAAAACAACATCTACGGAAATTGCCACTGTCGGTCCTTGGCTTTATGAGCTAACAAATGCGATGGCTGCTTCTGCTGCACACTTCCATAATACAATTCAAACACCTGGACATTCCAATCAAGCAACCGCACAAGAACCTGATTGGCAAAGACTAATGCCTGCCTTGGAAAAATTTTATAAAAACTGGATGACTCTTTCAGAAGAGACTCGTAATAAAGTTGGCTCCATGATTGTTAGTAACAATCATCGCGGTGATGTTTCTTTAGAAAGTTATTTACTCATGTTGTTTTTTAGATCAAAAAGCATCTTCCCTTTAACCGAAAAAGAAACCGCGCGAGTTATTTCTGAAGACTTGTTTACTTGTATTGGTACTGCTGCAGAGTTTTTTTATCTCTTTTTAAGGGAAAATAATACATTATTCCCCTCTTCCCCTACAGCAATTAAAAGTTTAATTGATGAATTACAAGTTGCTTTGCTAAAACGATTTTCAGGAAAATGGACTGATTTCGACACACTGTTTTTTGAGAAAGTTGTCAATTCGATGTCTGATAATGCCGGTTACTTTTTTTCTTCGGAAAATAGCTTTCTTGCGCAGTTGGACTCTTTGATTCATCGCTACTCTATTGTCACGATAAGCAATGGAACAATGAAAAAACTGGCCCGCTCCTCTGCAACATATTTTCTGGAAAAATCCATTCATCATTGTCTAGCTCAATCATCTAATTTTTCTCGCTGGTATTATTTAACTGACCTTATTAGACCACTGACGATCACTATTAAAGAACATAGTTTTTCACATGACCCCAACAAGCCTCTATTGGATATTGTTCTCAACCTCTTACAATCGCTGAATTTATTTGTATCCATGTCTTTTCCACCGGAAAGCTTTGGACAGCTATTCTCTTCAGAAGATTTTAAAAAACTTCTTTTGCCGTCAATAACAACGCATTTGAATGAAATAATTACTCGCTCGAGCAACCCTGCTGTTACTGCTTTCCGCATTATCTCTGCATTTCGGCGCACTGGTTATCGCTCAATTGAGCTTGAGAGCGATAGGGAAATCCAATCTATCCTGGAACGTTTTACCCCAGAAATATTCTTTATAATGTTTAAAGATCATATTCAATGTAAAAAAATTCTATCTTGCCTTTCCTCCGCTAGTTTAGCCGATTATGCTATGAGTCTTTTAGAGCGTTATCCTAGAGAAATTTTCAATGACGAGACATTCCTCTATACCGTTTTTTTACCTTGTGTTTTTTCTGGAGAAACCCTCTCTATCGCTTCACTCGAAAAAATTACGTCATTATTTTTGACCCATGGTCAACACCTTGACCGCGCCACATTTATTGAAAAAATATTTGCATTTTCCTGGGAAAAACCTCAAAACGTGGCTCTTTCTCATTTTAAAGAAAAAGAGCCTAAAAATACTGTTCTCGATTACTTTCATACCAGTGGTTTTTTGGCTGAAACTCTTAAAAATGCTTTAGACGCGGCAAAGCTTTCATTAGCTAGCATGATTGCTCAACATGCGCCTACCTGGTTAAATGTTAGATTCTCAGCATTATCCGTCGCTGAAAAAAGTATGTTCTATACGCCATTTAACGCGAGCGATTATAAATATGAAAGTATTAGACCTGTAATTATTACTGCTGTTTTTACTTATTTTTCAGAAGAAAACCGCAGATATTTTTTTGATAAAATGTCAGCGCCGGCGTTCAACAATTTTCTAAAAACTGCCAACGAAACATTTATTCTCTTTCATTTTGTACTCAATGAACATTTGCGACATTGTCTGTTAATGATAGATTTAGAAAACTTTATGCGCATCATAAATGACATTTTGTCTCTTGATAACCGCGATGAATCTATCAACAAAAATCGAAAAAGTTATCCTTGTTATCTTATAACGGAAGATCATCACTTACAAATACAAAAGAACTCTGACTTTATCATCACTGCATTGCTCAGCTTGACGGCACAAAATGAAAACATCAATCTTTCACTTATTTTGCAAAGCTTGCAAGCCGCCTCACCTGAAACTTCTAATCGAAGAAAATTAATCCTGATGTTGGGATTATTGCGCGAACCAAAACTCACACCTTCTTTATTCAAACCCCTCTCTGACGCATCTTCAAGTTGTTTTATTGCTGATGAGAATTGTCTTGTTGCAGCTGCATTCCTACCGCGTATTCTTCAACAGTATTGGCGATCTCGTGCAGCGCTTACACTTGACGAATTGTCGAATTTGCATCGTTTTTTAATTGCAGATGAAACACTTCTCATGGAGATACAAACTAATCTTCGAACTAGCCAGATTCATGCTTTTTTAAAAGCGTATCGAACATCTATCGCTCAAGGTGAAGCGGTATTAAGAGCCGCGCAGATTGAAATTAAAGTCAATGCCGAAGATCACAACGCTCTAATGACATCCGTACTAGCACTCATCACGACCTATCAACACCCACCTTCAATGACATTTTGGTCTCGCAAATCCTTACTTCAAGCAGAAACACTTTCTCAAGCACTGCGGAACCACTCACCGCTATACGGCTATGCCGCTGTATTTTTTTGGATTTGCTCTCAATTAGAAAATATGCCAACACTTTCTTTTGATGGCCGGCTTGTTGGCCTCATGCGTGTAATCGCTAGGGATTGCTTAATGCACTTGCGAGCATCTATGACACTCTTATTAGATAACGCACTAGCTCCTCATGCTATTGGGCCGGCACCATCTTCATCAAGTTAAGACGCTTCATTGAAAGCCTTGATGCGGAAAGCAACGCTCTCTGATTATCTTAGAAGGTGCAGTCAGTGTCACGGTGTTGAAGGCACAAAATAAAAATTGTAGTGATACACGTGTTGTTAGAAGGATGAAAGTAATGAAGTTAAAAGCCATAGCAAAAAGGAAGTTTAAAGTCACAACGGACTCCAATCATAACAGCCCTGTATTTTCTAATATTTTAAATCGTGATTTTAGCACCACCGCTATTAATCAAAAGTGAGTGAGAGACATCACATATATTCACACGCAAGAAGGATGGATGTATTTAGCAGTAGTTATTGATCTTTACTCAAGAGCCGTTATTGGCTCGGCAATGGATAAAACAATGAAAAAGAAATTAGTTTGTGATGCATTGATGATGGCTTTGTTTAAACGAAAATTTCCAAAAAAAGTTATTGTGCATTCAGATCGAGGAAATCAATATTGCTCGAATCAATATCGGAAAATTATCAAAAACTATCGATTAATTGGATCAAAGAAAAGCCGGAAGAACTTCCGGCTTTTCTTGTTGGTATCGAATCTTTCAAAATTTAGCCGAGTTTACCCACAATCTGAACTACACTATCCCCTTTGTCATGGCCGCTCTTAGCATTGCTTTCACTATCAGCGTTTGATCTACACGGACTAGTGACAACTGCCCAAAATCGATCGTGTAATTTACTACTATCCTTAGTATCGGTAAAAAATCGATGTGTCCATGTGCCTGAGCAAGTATGACCATCCCCTGTCTGGACATTGAAGGTACCCGTTTGCTCTTGGCTACCATCTTTAACTATATTTGATCCGTCACGATAATTAGTAACACAAAATTCGAGGGCGGTACTCCCCAGACTAGTAATTCCTGCGTCAATACCTCCTCCGACATTAGTAGCAATGCCCGCGACAATTTCCAAAGTTCCTACCCCTTGCGCTCCTTGGATGTAAAAACATTTTCTCCCGGGATCTTCGGCATAGGCTGTCGAAACAAAAATCCCTAACCCCAAAAGTGCAATACTTAATACTTTTAATCGTTTCATGTAAACCTCCAAAAATAACCGTCGATTGCCAAGATAGTCTCAGATAATGCTGATTGTAGTTTACCAGAGGGTGAATAGAAAAAAAAACTTCATACATTATTGGTAGTGTAACATCCTTTCTGTAAGTTTGTTTCAAGGTTTACTTGCCAGAATCAAGACATTACATATCCCTGTGAGCCTACCGACTTAAGGTAATAGCATTCTGAGTTCGTGATCGCAACAATTCGCAAGCGAGTTGCTGCCATAGATGAATTCTTTATATTTCATTAAAGGTAGTTATCTGGATGAAATTTTATCGGAAAATTCTTAAGAGAATATTAATAACCGAGAAACAATGTAAAGTTCAATATTGGTGTAAGATATGATTTTCGATTAGTACAATCGAAAAAGATTATTAGTCTTGATGTCACGAAATTATCTTCGCCGAATGACAGGCGGCATCAGACGGAAAAATTAGCTGCTTGGTTGATGTGAACCACTACACTTTAAGTTTGTAAAGGCAAACTATATTGAACACTTTATCCTTATAATTTTTTGCACAAGAGTATGCCTTGTCCTATGGGCACTACTAAAGAATCAACTCTGTTATCTTTCAGTGCACGATCAATCATTGGCTGAAGATCAGATTGATAAGAAATCACATTCGCTCTAGAATTGCTGCAGGTATATCATGAAACATTTAAGTACCTTTCTCGAGTTATCAATGTAGATGTATTTAACCACAAATAATTACTCAAACCAAAATATGTTGTAATCATTTTCTCAACAGTTGTTTGACATATAATACTTGGCAAGATGATTATGAGTAAGATACAATCAATGCGCACTGTTCAACGAGAACAATTAGTGACTTGGATGAAAGATAATACCACTGGAAATATGCGAATTCGTGCTGGTGTATCAAGAGGGTATATTTAGGAGCATTTCAAATATGAAAACAAGTAATTATTTCTATGATGAAAACTCTGTTCGGTATCAACTCGTTAAAACTAACCCAGGGTATATCGTATATAATTGGCTCTTCGTGCCAGGTGGACCAGGCGTCGATTCAAGTTATTTTTTAACTTTAATTAAAGAGCTTGATGTGCCCGGTAATTTCTGGTTAATTGATTTACCTGCAAATGGCAGTAACCTAACAGATCAAATCAATGCGGATTATGATTTTGATACTTGGGGCGATTGCTTACTTTCGTCTATTCAAAAATTTCAAAATCCTATTTATGTTGGTCATTCATTCGGCGGTATGTTTCCTCTTCTATTCGTGCAGTTAGAGCAATTATTAAAAGGCTTGATACTTTTAAATTCAGCTCCATCCCTATGGTTAGAAGAAGCTGCTAAATGCGCTAAAGAAAATAATATTCCATTACTCGCTGAGCCACTGGCTGAATTTGAGAAAAATCCAAATCTTGAAACGTTTAAAACAGCATTATTAGCTTGTGCCCCTTATTATTTTCCAGAGAGCAGTCTTGAAATGGGAAAGAGATTACTTGAACAAATGACTATTAACTATCTTGCGACAGCTTGGTGGCTTAAGAAAGCTCATGAAATAAATTTTAGTGCAAAATGGATCCCTCAAAAAGTTCCTACTTTAATCCTTGGCTCTAGCCACGACTTTGTTACACCATATTCTCTTTTTGAGAAAGATATACGGTTTCAAAGAGCAAACATTGTTATGAATAAAATACAAAATGCTGGGCATTTTCCATGGCTAGAGAAAATGGCTATTGTTAAAGAATCTTTCAAAACTTTAGTTAAACAAGTTGCGGCTGGAAATAATATCGCTGGTGTTCTTGATGTATGAAACTTTTTTCTCTCTATATCAGGACACCCAAGATAGGTTTAACTTTAACTTAGCAAACGCATTATCAGAGGCTGCTAGACGCCTTCATGTTAAAAGACAAGATTGGAATGAAAAACTTGAGTGAGCATTAATAGATAGTAATGAGTTTTGCTGAGGATCCTCTTACATTTTATTCATTTTTTAAAATGATTTAATTTAACAAATTGAGAAGTTGCCGCTGATTTTTTGAATTTATAACACCAAAGAAATGCTCATCAATTTTTTCAACGAGGGGTTCCAACTTAGAAGCAAGAGTTTTACCTTTTGATGTAAGATGTACCGATTTTATACGTGCATCCTTTTCATGCTCAGTACGCTTGATTAACCCCAGGCTTGCTAGTTTTTTAAGAGATTTTGATACGGTCATTTTATCAAGTTTTGATTGTTAGATAACGCACTAACTCCTCGTGCTATGGGGCCGGCAGCCTCTTCTCCAAGTTAAGACTCTTCGTTGAAAATCTTGACGCAGCAAGCAACTCTCTCTGGTTATCTAGAGAGAGCACGTCTGTGTCGCAGAAGTTTGCTAACAGGCTCATCTGACACATCACTGCTACTTGCTGGCCCTCTCGGACTCACAGCAAAATCAAGAAAACTCGCAGGATAACTGCCAGGCTTGCTAATCACTTCTTTAACTCTTGGTCGAATTTCATCTTTTGCTTTTTGTATTATTTCTAAAAATAACTTTAGCTTTTCATAAAATGTTGTGAACAATTCATTTTTTGATAATAAACCGCTATGCTGGTCAGTAAACAATTTAATTAAGTCTTGCAGGTTATCTATTAGGTTTCTTGTACGGCTTAGATGGTAGACTGTAAATTCAAAGCGTGCCTCAACAGACGGTGAATGTTGACTAAAAAATTTTAACGTAAAGTGAAAAGCTTTCTCTAATCTGAGATACCAATAAAGCATCTTATAATACTCCGTTTCAAAAGATTGCAGGTATACGTTAGCCTCGAGAAAACGCAACACATCATAACACTCGTGTACTTCTTCAATTGTTAGTAGCATTTCCGGGGATCGTGCTTGGGACATTGATATAACCTCATTATCGCTTAATTTTTTGTTGGATTTCCTGTAGCAATGCCGATCATACTTAAAAAGTGTTTTCTTTTCTAGCAAAACATTATATGATGCTCTCTGCTTAATCCGACATGATTGATCTTTTTATTAGGTATAAAACTGTAATCAAGCAAACAAGAAAAAGACGTTTAATGAGTTATTATGAGGTGTATGATGGCCGCAGAGAATACATTATTGGATCACACGAGCTATACCATTGCTATCGTTGGCGACGCTAGAACTGGTAAAACGGCTTTAAGACAACGTGTATGTGAGAGTCGCTTTGCTCCAACCTATGAAATGACGTATGGTCTGACTCTAGGAACCGTGATATATCCCGATTACTCTGCCAGATTACAATTATGTGATTGTTCTGGAGGAAGCATCTATAGACCCAATCTCTTATCAAACTTAAAAACAACACAACCAGCTGCTTGCATTCTTCTGTTTGATCTGACTTATGCTGAATCTTTTACTGGACTCACTACATGGCTTAAGGAAATACAGGATTCAAACCCCGCGCTCTCTAGAGATAAAATTCTCTTGGTAGGGACTAAAATAGATCGCGAAGAAAGTCGACAAGTTTCTTTAGAACAAGCTGAGAAATTTTCAAAGGAACAAGCGTTAATGGGGTATGTGGAGATCAGCGCAAAAACTGGTAAAAATGTTACTATCGTCTTCGAAACTATTTTGAAAAATATCACTAGCAATAATCTTCCAGACAAAAAATCAAGCGAACTTTCTTTTATGTATCCATATCCCGGTACAAAGTCTCATACGGAACGCAACGCAGCTGACTCGACGGCAGCAGCTTGCTCTATTCCCTCATGCTCAATTTTCTAATGAAATTTTCTTACTAATTTTGACTTCATGATTCCTTCAGAATTCCATTTATCTACAACACCTATACTGTAGGTGGTATAAAATAACGAGGATCATCTGATGAAAAGAATATTGACTGTTATTTCAATAGGTTTGTGTGCTGGAGCATTAGGAACTTCCGCTTTAGCAGCGACGAATACTAATACTCTTGCATCGTCATTAGAAAATGCACGTGCTACAACAGCAACCCTTGAGCATTCACAAATGTATGCTGATAGAGGTCGTGGCGGACATTACCATGGTGCTGGACGTGGTGTTCACGGTGGCGCAGCTGTATGGCATGGTGGCAATCATGGACGCGCAGCTGCGTGGCATGGAAGAGGATACCGCTATGGTACGAATCGCCATTACTGGCGTGGTGGACGTTACAATGGTGTATATTACCGAGCTGGTTATTATAACAATAACTGGGGATGGGTCGGCCCTGCTGCAGCAACGGCTGCCGTAATCGGTACGACTGCCGCCGTGGTTAATAGCACCAATAATGCCGGAATGCCTTGCCAAGCATCTTACAATGGTTATATGTACCAAGGTACTATCACTCGCGGTGGATCTTGTTACATTAACACCGGCGGACGCGCCATGGGCGTTTCGAATTACACGGTGATTTCTAACTAATATTGCTTACTGAGAAACGTGCGAGAGATTGCACTTTCAAATAAAGCAAACTCATCGCTCAGCGTGAAGTTATTTCACGCTGAGCGAATTGTTGTTGATTAAGATGTTCTTCGTCACACATTTAAAAACCTCCCGATCGGGTTGATTTCTTTTTAAAATGACTTATACTCATGAAAACATCCCGTTCAGGACGGTTTATGAAAGTTACCACCGCTGTTGATATTGGCAATCTCATTCGAGCAACGAGGAAAAAAGCTGGCCTCACCCAAGCAGAGCTTGCCGCAGCTTCCGGAATTGGCGAACGATTTATTCGAGAATTAGAAAAAGGGAAACCTAGCTGTCAATTAGAAAAGACCTTGTGGGTTGCACAAATGCTCGGGATAAAATTTGAAGCTATATTACCGCCCCCTAGCGAGGAACAACCAAAATGAAAAACAACCAACTATCCATACGACTCTATGGCCGACCTGTGGGAATTCTTGAGCAAACCCCGACAGGAAAAATGCGTTTTACTTATAACGCCTCTGCCACCCAAGCAATTTCCACTAGCATGCCTTTGCGGGACGAACCCTACGACCCCATTGCATCGGAGGCTTATTTTGGTGGGCTGTTACCCGAAAGCGATGCGATAAAAAAAATAATTGGCAAGCGCTATGGCATTAGCGCACACAACCATTTCGCACTATTAAAAGCTATTGGCTATGATTGTGCTGGCGCCATTTCTTGTCATGAAATCGATGAAGCAATCACTGAGCAATCTTCTTTTCCTCTAATGGGAAATATCATGACGAAAGATGATCTCTACGAACACATCATTGCATTACCTCAAAAACCTTTGTTCATGGATGATGTTAATGGGTTGCGGCTATCACTCGCCGGCGCTCAAGATAAAGCAGCTGTCTGTTTGATTGACAATCAAGTTGCGATTGCTAAAAATGGTTGTCCTACAACACATATTTTAAAACCCTCATCACGCGCATTTTCAGGAATGGCAGAGAATGAATATTTTTGTTTGAGGCTCGCTAAAAAAATTGGACTTGCTGTACCCGATATTCAATTACGAAAAATTAATGACATTACTTTTTTGCTCATAGAGCGATATGACCGGCGTATCCAAAACATGCAAGTAGAACGAATTCATCAAGAAGATTTTTGCCAAGCACTTGGCATGTTATCTTCAAAAAAATATCAAAATGAAGGTGGCCCTTCTTTTAAAGACTGTTTTGATTTATTGAAAAATACCGCGCAACCTGCCATTGATCGTAACAACCTTGCCTCGGCATTAGTCTTTAATTATCTGCTCGGCAACATGGATGCGCACGGAAAAAATTTCTCACTCCTGCACCATTCCACTTCGAACATTCGTTTAACACCTTTCTATGACATGATTTGTACTCGCGCCTACCCTGATTTAACCTCCAAGATGGCTATGAAGATTGGCAGTAAATATGATCCTGCTTTGTTATTTCCTCGACATTGGGAACAATTTTGTGACGATATTCAATACCGATATATTGCAATGAAAGAACTTATCAAACATCACTCTGAATTAATGTTAAAAATCTCAACTGATGAAAAAGAGATCTTAATATCAGAAGGATATGATGTGCCGATAATAAATGAAATCATTAAGGTGATGGAAACCAATATCCGACAAACGTTAGAAAGATTTGACGAATAGCCGGAAAACCATAACGTATTAATCCACTCAATGATACTGCGCACTCAGTCGATGCACTGCATCAATAAATATTTTCACATGCTCTATCGGTGTTGTCGGTTGAATGCCGTGTCCGAGATTAAAGACGTGGCCGGAGCCATGGCCGAAACTTTCTAAAATACGTGCGACTTCCTGTTCAATGCGTTCTGGTTTTGCGAATAATAAAGCAGGATCCATATTGCCTTGTAAAGCCACTTGCGCACCAATGCGCGATTTGGCTTGGCCAATGTCAATGGTCCAATCTAATCCTACACCTTCACAACCAGCGGTTGCCATAGACTCTAACCAATTGCCGCCTTGCTTCGTGAAAAGAATTTTTGGCAACTCGCGACCTTCTGATTCCTTCGGTAAAGCTAATAGAATTTGTTTCATATAATTTAAAGAAAACTCTTGATAATCAGGTGTTGTTAACACACCACCCCATGTATCAAACAACATAATCACTTGCACCCCCGCTGCAATTTGCGCGGACAGATACACAATGATCGCTTTTGCCAATTTGTCTAATAACAAATGCAATGTCGCTGGTTGTTGGTACATCAGCGTTTTAATTTTGTTATAGGTTTTACTCGGTCCACCTTCCACCATGTAAGTGGCTAAGGTCCAAGGACTGCCAGCAAAACCGATCAACGGCACACTACCGTTTAAATTTTTGCGGATCAAACGTACCGCATCTGGTACATAGCGTAACTCTTGTTCCGGATCAGGGATTGGCAATTGCAACACTTGTTGATGAGTAGTGATAGGATGCATGAAGCGCGGTCCTTCACCCTCTGTGAAATATAAACCTAAACCCATCGCATCCGGTATGGTTAAAATATCTGAAAATAAAATTGCAGCATCTAAATCAAAACGCCGCAAAGGTTGTAATGTCACTTCGCACGCAAGTTCGGGATTTTTGCACAATGACATAAAGTCACCTGCTTGCTGACGAACTTCGCGATACTCTGGTAAATAACGGCCAGCCTGACGCATCATCCACACTGGTGTCACATCTACCGGTTGCCGCAGCAACGCTTTTAGCAACCGATCATTTTTTAATAAATTAACCAATCTTATTATCCGTTAAACTTTTGAAACTGCGGATCCACGGTGTGGATTGCTGTAATTCTCGCGGTAAACTTTTCACAGCCATTTTTGCGGCCATTTGATTGGGGTAACCACCGTAGACCACCACAAACCAACTTTTACCTTGACTATTAATATGATAAACCCGCGCATTAGAACCTAATCGATGGGTTGCGATAAAATGATTCGCTTGAGAAGACGATGCTGCGGCTAACAATTGCAATGTGTATTGCGTTGCCGTGGCGTCGATCGCGTTCGCTGTTGCGTGATGATGCGAAGTTACAGGTATCACTTTAGAATGTGCGATTGTTGTCGAATGCACTGCCGGCTGCTTAGCTGCCATTGGTTTTGCAGAAGTAGGTGCGGGTATCGATGTTACATTATCCATCGTTGGCGCAGGAGGCGTCGGTGGCGGCACTGCTGCTGCACCTGGGATAGCAGCTTCTGGAGTCGCTGGTTGTGGTGGCAATTGTGATGGCTGTTGTTGCGGCAGCGTCTGTGGTCGTGCTGGCACTGCTGCATCATCGTTCGTAACGCCTAGAGATTCTGCTTGCTGTTGCTCAGAAGTCATCGCTAATTGTTGGGGATCTTCTGCTGCAGGCAAGGCTTCCTCTTGCGTTAACTCATTATTATCATCCAGACTATCATCATCGTCATCCGTCAAAGCATCACCGTGAGTAGACAACTCTGCCGTTGGCAACAACGTCCCTTTCGTCGCTACTGTTGAATGCTGTGCGCCACTCAACAATTGATTGGTTTTCGGCGTGGCGATCAACTCCGTCAATAACGCCAACAAAACACCAGAGCCTAGAACTACAGGCCAATGCCGTCTTGCCATGCGTATCCAAGCTGCTTTGCTTGATAAGCCATTCACGTTAGAAGGTAAATATTTTAATAAGGTATTTTTAGCAAAAAAGTTCACTTTAATCGGTACTCCACCAGATTGACGATAAATTTCGTCAATATCTTTTTCTGTTAACAAGCTGCTGCTTGGAACTCCCACCGCTGCTAAGCGATGTTCTATGTATTGCGCAGTCTCTTGCCGAGTCATTGCTTCCACGCGTTGCGTATGGGTTAACTCTTCTCCCATATGCTCTGTGGTGATATTCGATAATGTCGCTCCTAACTGTGGGCCTCCCACTAATAGAATAGAAAGCGGCGTTACCGGCTCGGCATGTTCCGTAGCAAATTGTAAAATTAATTCTTGTGTTGCCTCTGGCAACTTATGTGCATTATCCACCGCCAATAAATAACGTTTACCCTGTTGACTCATGGAGTGCAACACGGTTTCAATTGCGGCTTTTAATTCTTGATCAGAAAGATCTTGATAATGGATCCCAAAATTACTCGCCATGATTTGCAATAGCACTGTGGGAGTAATATTTGAGTCCGCTCGCACTTCACAGACGCCCGATTCACGTTTCAGCGTGGCAATGAATTCGCGTAGTAATAATGTTTTACCGACACCTAAAACACCGGTCAATACTAAAATCGTATTACTCATGGTGCTCAGATGCAGCAATAATTCCAACTGCTGTTGCCAGCGTTCTGAAATATAAGGACGAATCTCTGGGTTATCTGAAGCAAATGGATCCGAGGATAAATGATAATGTTTCCAATAATCTGACATATGACTTACTCCCTGTTTAAACCACACATGCGCAATGCTGCTCTCACCTGCTCGGCAGAGACTGTATCGCTGATATAAGCATCGCCTATGGATTTTAATAATACAAAACGCATTTGATCATTCTCTATCTTTTTATCAAGACTCATTAAATCGAAACATTGCTTCATCGATAATGTTGCTGGTACCTCGGTGGGTAAATGACAACGATGCAATAAACGCTTTATGCGTTCCAAATCAGTTAAGGCTAAGGTGCCAAGGGCAATGGAAAGTTGTGCTGCAACCACCATCCCCGCAGCGACTGCTTCACCATGCAGCCAGTATCCATATCCCAAGCCTGCTTCAAAGGCATGGCCAAAGGTATGACCGAAATTTAAAATCGCTCTTAACCCTTGCTCCCGCTCATCATTGGCCACCACCTCTGCTTTAATTTGACAGCAATGATAGATGGTAGTTTGCAATGCTTCTGGTTCTTTAGCAATCATTTTATCAATATTCTGTTCCAGCCATGTGAAAAAATCCGCATCACGAATCAACGCATGTTTAATCACTTCGGCTAAGCCTGCCTGAAATTCTCGAGGAGGTAAGGTTGATAAAGTATTCGTATCGATGATCACGGCATTAGGCTGGTAAAAAGCACCTATCATGTTTTTGCCTAAAGGATGGTTCACCGCAGTTTTCCCCCCCACTGATGCATCCACTTGTGCCAATAACGAGGTGGGTAATTGAATAAACGACACCCCTCGTTGATAACAGCTCGCGGCAAAACCTGTCATGTCACCAATGACACCGCCGCCTAGAGCCACTAACTGTGTGCTACGATGATGTTGATGCTGCAATAATTCATCAAAAATAAGCGACAATGTTTCTAAAGTTTTGTAGGCTTCGCCTTCTGGCAATAACACCACATCACACTGCTTATCGGGTAATTGAGCTTGCACCGTCGCAAGATAGAGATCTGCGATGGCAGGATTACTCACAATCATCACTTGGCGTTTTGGCAAGTGTTGTCGTAACAATTCACCCGCCGATAGCAATCCCTCTCCAATATAGATGGGATAACGTCGCTCATGCAGCTCTACCCAGCACGTTTTCATTGCAGATGCCTTTTAAGATTCTGAGTTATCACTCAAGACCGCTAAGATGTCATTCACTACCGATTTAATCGTACAAGAATCCGTGGAGAATTCATAATCCGCCACACTTTTATAAAGTTGATGACGTCGTTCGATCAATTCTTTCAATTTACTTTCTTTGTCATCAGTTTGTAATAAAGGTCGGCGTCGATCTTTGATCGTTCGCTCTAATTGTTGTCCTACGCTTGCTTGCAGGTATACCACCAAACCGCGACTCGCCAACACTCGACAATTTTCTTCGCGTTCTACCACGCCACCACCGGTGGCTAATACAATACCTGTCAATTGTGACAGGCGATCAATCACGCCCACCTCTCGCTCTCTAAAGCCGGCTTCACCTTCTACATCAAAAATCCAAGCGATATCTACACCTGTTGTAACTTCAATTTCTTGATCAGAATCATAAAAGGTATAACCCAGTTCTTTGGCAAGTGCTTTACCCACTGTGGTTTTACCCGCCCCCATGGGACCTATCAAAAAAACATTTTGTTTAAAACCCAACATTTATTCTATTTCACCTAATTCTTTAACCTGTTTAAAAAAGACAACGGGGTATTATCCTAAAATACACGGCGAGGTACAACCTCTATGACGCAGCAACTAAGGAAGGTGTTAAAAATATAAGCAATTCATATTGTTCATTGGCTTTATATTGAGATTTAAAGAGGTTGCCTAATCCGGGAATATCGCCCAAAAAAGGAACACGTACCACTTTTGTGCGGCTACGTTGTTCAAAAATTCCTCCTAATACTACCGTTTCTCCATCTTTTACCATCACGTGTGTGGCTAATTGTCGGGTATCGATGGAAGGCTCACCATGCACCACTTCATTGCCACGTTTGTCTTGGCTCACCTTAATGTCGAGAGCGATATCGTGATTGGCTAAAATTTCTGGTGTCACTCGCAAACCCAACACGGCTTTTTTGAAAGCAACCGCTGTACCGCCACCGTTGGTGGTTTCTTCGTAAGGAATTTCTTCTCCTGCTTCGATGAAGGCTGATTCGCGATTGGTGGTCATTAAGTGAGGGGCTGATAGTAACTGTCCTCCCCCTTCCGCTTCTACGGCGGATAATTCCAGATCAAGCAACAAGCCTTGTCCTAATTTTACAAAGGCTAAACCGAGACTGGGTGCTTGTGCAATTCCATCGATGGTTGCTGGGAAATCAACATTGAGACGCTCGCTGAGTGGTACATCCGCCGCCGGATGTAGCTGACCATTAAGTGCGTTGTTTGCTAATTGCTGTGCGCCTTGTAGAGTTCCTGAAACGTGAGAAAGCTGCGTTACACCAAAAGCAATTCCTAAGCTGCGCTCAAACTTTCGATCTAAATTCATGATGCGTGCTTGAATCATGACTTGTGGCATTGGCACATCTAGTTTTTTGATTAGTTGATCAAGCTGATGAATATTGGGTTGTGAACCTTGCACAATTAATTGATTGGTACGTTGATCAACAATGACATTCAAACCGGACTCTGTTAGTACGGCTTGGGATTTAAGTAGTTTCATCACTTGTTCTACTTTGAGGTGGTTTATTTTGATGGCTTGCGTGGTCAATTGCGGTGTAATGATTTCATGGGTTAGAGAAGGCTGTTCCATGTCTGCTTGTTGTTTAAATGGATTTCGAGCAAAGGTTGTGGATGTCACAATTAGCATTAACAGCAATAATCCATTATTTATTTTGTTCAATTTGCACCTCGATATTTCCAATCACTTGCAAGAGTCCTTCTTCTGTTTGTTTATCGGCTAATTGAATTTTCAATGATTGCATGCTCAACAAGGGTTCTGATTGTCCTAATTGATTTAAAAACTCTAATAAGTATGCGTAATCACTCACTGCGACAAACTCGATCAACATGGTTCCTGGTGCACTGATCACTTGTTTGATGGATTGAACTTGCAAGGTTTTCTGTAAAACTTCTCTTGATATTTTTAATAAGACAAATTTTTCTTCTTTTTTATAAAATAATTTTTCTTGCTGTTTCTTAATTTTTTCATCGATTATTAGTGATGAGTCTTTTGTTTGTCTTTTCTCTTGTAATTGTTGTGTTAACTGTTTTAACGTTTGTTGTTCTCTATGCAGAGAGTTTTCCACCCAGAATTTTATTGTCACCCACAGAATGACATTCATCAGCAATGCCAGGAAGACAAGTTTCAATAATTTTTTATTTTTCATGGTGATTGAATCATCATGGAAAAGTGATAAATGCCCTGCTGAAAATTCAATGCCTTTAAGACAATCTCTTGTGTTGCAAGCGACGTTTTCAACTGTATGATCCATAATTCTATCATTGATGAATCTTTCACTAAACCTTCTAGCAGAATTTGTTGTTTTTCGTACATCAAGCTCGTCAAGTAAGCTTCCTTGGGCAATTGCTGTGACAATAATAGCAGCCACTGCATCAAGATTTTTTGCCTCTCCTTGAGTCGAGTTTGTAATGCAACAAGCTCTTGCCATTGATGCAGCTTGTTAGCATAGACTTGCTCACGCTGCATCACTATTCGCAATTCATCACGAACTTTTTTTTGTTGTTGCACGATGCCGTTTAAGGGTCGTTGTTGCCACCAAACATTGATGCTTTGTACGAGCGTACTTAACATGATGATGAGTGCAATGTTCATCATCATTCGAAAACGATTTTTTTGTTTTTTGATCTCTCGCCAAGGCATTAAATTAATCACTGGCAACGACTGTGAATTACCCATGCACACCGCCAGCACTGATGTAATGTCGACGCACTAAACCATAAGCGGTCATTGCACTGACTGAATCTTCCATCGCAATACCTTCGGGTAATGACCATGGCACTTCTTGCGCGGCTAAAAATCCATACTCATTTAAGTCAATTCGACACAAACGCAAACGGGCTTGTCTCGCAATTTTTTGGATCAACTCAATGAGTGAACGTCGGCACCCAACCACATACACAGAATCCTCATTCAATGGGTAATAATCCATGGCGCATTCATCCGCTGCCAGATTTAAACATTTAGCTATTTTGATGCGGCTATATAACATTAGCTCCGTAGCTGACACCTCAGCCGGCTGCGGCAGCACAACGGAATGATAATAAGAGGGGGCTAATCCTACCAACAAGGCATGTCCACAATGGGAAGCTAAACCTAGATGCGCCACCAATTGCGTGATGCTTTGTTTGGAGCGGTATTCTATTTTTATGGCGTATGAGGTTATGTTATGTATCACCCGTGGCTCATGAGGAGAACACATTGCCACTGACCACACCTCATCATCAATCATCATTACAATCATTAATAAATCCATTTATTTATTTTTTAATAATTTTTAAATTAATATAAATGCGGTTCTAGGTCAAGATTGCCTGTGATATTATTTTTAAATGTGTTACATTAAGCCCTATCTTCTAACTGTTACTCTATATATAGGTTCATGAAGCACTATGGGTCGCTTACGTTTTATCATTAAAACTTTTCTGTGGTTGTTTCTTGCTCTGGTGCTGCTAGGTTCAGTGGCGGTGACTATCTTGGTAGTAAAAATCGAGAAAGATTTACCGGACATTTCCGGCCTCAAGGATATACAGTTACAAATTCCTCTTCGCATTTATTCTGCTGACAATCAATTAATTGCGGAGTTTGGTAATCAGCACCGTAACCCTGTGCCTTACGAGAAGATCCCACAAAATTTAATTCACGCGCTTTTAGCCACGGAAGATCAGCGTTTCTTCGAACACTCTGGCGTCGATTTGTTTGGCTTAGCTCGCGCAACCGTGCAACTGATGCTCACCGGCACAAAGTCCCAAGGCGGTAGCACCATTACCATGCAAGTAGCGCGCAATTTTTTCCTCACCCCCAAGAAAACCTATACCCGCAAACTCAAAGAAATTTTATTGGCGATTAAAATCGATAAAGAGCTCAGCAAAGATAAAATTCTTGAGCTTTATCTTAATAAAATTTATTTAGGCAATCATGCTTATGGCGTGGCTGCTGCGGCACAAGTTTATTACGGCAAATCACTACAGGAGCTAACCTTGCAAGAATGTGCAATGATCGCTGGTTTACCGAAAGCGCCTTCTTTGCTAAACCCTATCGTCAATCCTGCTGCAGCAATGAGTCGACGTAATCACGTGTTAGAACGCATGTTAGAACATGAATACATTACACAGGCCATGTATCAAGAAGCGGTAAAAAGTCCGTTGGCTGCCAGTTATCATGGTTTGCCTTTTGATGTAGAAGCTAACTATGTTGCAGAAATGGTGCGCCAAGAAGTTCTGCAAGAATTTGGCGAACAAGTCTATGCACAGGGATTGAATATTTACACTACCTTGAATACCACTTTACAAAAAGGTGCTACTAAAGCATTACACGATGGATTACTGGCGTATGATCAACGTCACGGTTATCGCGGCCCCTTAGATAATTTGGGAACACCGAATCAACGCCACATTGCAGATTGGATTGATCGATTGGCGGATTATAAAACCGTGAGTGATTTAATTCCTGCGGCAGTGCTGACCATTGAAAGCAATAGCATTACTGCACTCTTAAATAATGGCCAGGTCATTTACATTCCTTGGCAAGGATTATCTTGGGCTCGTTTACATTTACCTCATGGTGGCTTAGGACCTGTTCCGACACAGGCAAGCGACATTGTCTCTTTAGGCGATGTGATCCAAGTCGCGCCTACCAATGATGGTGGATGGCGTTTAGCACAAACACCTAAAGTGGAAGGTGCCATCGTATCACTGAATCCTAATGATGGTGCGATCCTCGCTTTGTCTGGCGGTTTTGATTTTAATAACAGTCATTTTAACCGCGTCACGCAAGCCAATCGCCAACCCGGTTCTAGCTTTAAACCTTTTGTTTATGCCGCGGCACTGATGAAAGGATTTACTTTGGCCAGTATTATTAATGATGCACCCGTCGTCATCAATGATCCGAATTTAGAAGATTTTTGGCGTCCACAAAATGATACGAAACGTTTTTATGGACCTACTTCCTTGCGTGAAGCTTTATCAAAATCTCGCAACTTAGTTTCCATTCGGTTATTGCAAGCTACCGGCATCCCTTACGCGATGGATTATATTTCAAAGTTTGGTTTTGATATGAATACCATGCCGCAGAGTTTATCGCTGGCCTTAGGTACTGGGACAGTAACACCCTTACAACTTGCAACAGCGTATACGGTATTTGCTAACGGTGGGTATCGCATCACGCCTTATCTGATTGATCACATCACTGACTCTCGCAATCAATTGGTTTATCAAGCGCAACCGTCACGTGTTTGTGAACAATGCACCCAAGACACTCAGGCACCGCAAGCCATTTCACCGCAGATGGCTTATCTCATGACTTCAGTGTTGAAAGATGTTATCAATAAAGGAACGGGGCGTTACGCGTTGAGTCTGGGCCGCAAAGATTTAGCCGGAAAAACGGGAACCACCAATAATCAGAAAGATGCGTGGTTTGCTGGATTTAATCGTGACGTCGTCGCAGTT
The DNA here is from genome assembly GCA_020051155.1 of Gammaproteobacteria bacterium. Lineage (GTDB taxonomy): Bacteria > Pseudomonadota > Gammaproteobacteria > UBA1113 > UBA1113 > JAGVJK01. Next base: position 35,159 of record JAGVJK010000021.1, read on the forward strand.
ACTTGGATGGGTTACGATCAACCTCACTCTTTGAAAGAAAACGCTGCGTTTTCTGCATTGCCAATTTGGACTGACTTTATGCGCGTTGCATTGCAAGACAAACCCAATGCGGAATTACCGCAGCCTCCTGGATTAGTGGCAGTGAAAATCGATCCGCAAACGGGTTTATTAGCACAGCCCGAAACCCCCGGCGCATTCTTTGAAACTTTTTTCGCAGAAAATGCGCCGACGACTTACACTCACGAGTCTGATCATCCCGGAACAAATAACAGTGATGACACCGGGGTTGCACAGTTGTTTTAGACTTACCTTCTTTGACCAAAACGTGGGCCCGGTTGAGGCTCAGAGTTAGAGGACGTTGAAGATTGTGGTGTAACACTCTCTGGTTTTAAAAAACTTTCTTCAAAAGTGAAAGACTGCGCAGCATCCCATCCAAGCACAGGACCCAACGATGAGCCACGGCGAGGACGTTGGGTGGAAGGCGCCGACATTGAAGATTGTAGCTGAACACTCTCAGGCTCAAAAAAACTTCCCGCAGAAGTAGAAGGCTGCGCAGCATCCCAGCTAAACGCGCGACTCAAAGACGGACCGCAACGAAGACGTTGAGCAGCAGGCGTCAACTTTAAAGATTGTGGCTGAGCGCTCTTACGCTTAGAAGAAACTACCTCTTCAAAAGCCTCTATCGCAGAGCCCTTCGCCAGCTCTCTGGCTATGTTACCGTTAAATAATTCAAACTCTTCGACATGCTTATTTCGGAGAAACCTTACGACCTCACCATGGCCGCTTTTAGCTGCAAGCATTAATGGTGTATGACGACCTCGTGCCTCATAACACCTTGCTTTATTTACATCCGCGCCCCGTTCAACCAGCGCTTCCAAGACATAGTTATCAGACCCAAGCAACGCCGCTGTCATCAATGCCGTTACGTCAGCGGCATCCGTAGCATCCGGATCTAATTCAATACAAGCAAGTAAGACATCAAGAATCCTATGCAGTGCTGGACCGCCTTGTACCGCTAAATTCAAAGGGGTTGTGCCACACAGATCATCGGCCCTCGCATTGGGGTTAGCACCATAATCTAACAACAACATAACCATTTTAAGATTTTTATTAGCAATCGCTCTGAGCAAAGGTGTATAACGGGCTTGTCCACGAACTACGAAGGGCTCAAGTGTCTCTATTTCTTCGGTGCTTAAACGCAATATTTGTCTTGCTCTAGTGAGATCATTACGCGACACGGCGCTAAATAAAGAATCATCTGATGGAGTAGAAGATGCTGTTACACTGGTAGACGTTACTTCGCTGCTCATTATTAATATCCTCATGTTCTGTAATTAATATGATTGTTATATAAAAAATGGAAGATCCTCATTAATGAAGAACCTTATTAAGCATTGATTTATAATAAAATTTTAATAAATTAGCTAATCGCTGCCTAGAGAGGTGCATTATAAATGCTCTACTGCTATCTTTTCAAGCACTTTGCGAAGATGTCATGAGCACTCAAGGTGCAAGAATGTCATCTTAATGCTGCGGAGGATGTTGTGCGCTATACGCCTTCAGCTGATCCAACGCTTGCTCCGTGGTGAAGTTTGCAAATTGTAGATCTTTCAAAATATCACACACTTCAGCAATGGCTTTGCTTTCAAACAAATCGGCGTTGCGAATTTCATCGGCGGCTACCATGCCTAATTCTTCTTTGTCATGGGTCTTTAAAACTTTTTGTAAAAGTTCTGCCATTCCTACTGGTAAGAAGTATCCTTGTCTTCTCGCATATTCATCTGCGATGTATTGCTTTAACGCTTGGAAAGATTCATCGGCGGTTTCTCTTGGTAAGGGCAATTGCTCTTCCGGCGTCACGCCATCTCGTGAATCCATACAAAAAAATACGCCGGTTAAACCATCGTAACTTAAACAAGCATTATGTACGGGCTGTTCGCTTTGCACGTGATAGATTTGCGCTAACATGGTAATACTTAACTCTTGGCAAATCCTCGGAACATCATTGCGATCGCCCTCGGGCCCAAACACGAGATAGTGATCAAATTGATCCATCCCGCGTGGAAAACTGCGTTGAATAAATTGGGGGGTTGGCCGTTCACCTACTTTAAAATTGAACATGCGCTGCCGACGTGGATCTGTTTTACTAATAGAGATCAGCACATAACGCCCCTCGAAAAAGGTTCCATAGACGGTGTTATGTAAAGGAATGTCTGTTTCTTTATAGACTAACACTCCACCTACCAAGCTACTCGAACCTTCCGCTGATTGCTCACTTAACTCCAACACTCGCACTGTCACACGTTCCACTGAGGTCGCCATAGCACCCCCCTGTTTGTTTAATAATTCGTCATTTTTCAGTATAACAGAGTTATAATGGGGGATGATTAAGGGTTGATTAATACCTTCAGCATAAATTCTCTTGTATACTGAGGAAAGACGCAAAAATCCAAGGACCAGGAATGATACGTGCTGCACAAAAAAAATTAATCCTATTGCTCAGTGCTACATTGCTGCTGGCCGCTTGCTCCAAAAACCATCAAATAGAATTACCCGGTTATATTAATGTTCGTTACATTTATCTGGCGGGGCCCGTATCCGGCAACTTGCAAACACTCCGTGTTGAACGCGGTCATTCTGTCACTGCCGGCCAGTTACTTGCAAAATTAGATCAAGAACCCGAATTTTCACAACTCGCCGAAGCAGAAAAATCCTTAGAGAGCGAACAACAAATTCTTACCGATATTAGTAAAGGTAGTCGCGAAACTATTTTGCTCGCGCTCATGGCTAAACAACGACAAGGCGAAGCCAATTTACTGTTAGCCAAACAAGATTTAGATCGCAAGCGCATTCTGTATGAAAAAAAGGTGATTGCTAAGGCTGAGTTTGACAATGTGACCGCAGCTTATGAAAGCACACGACAACAAGTCGAAGCGGCAAAAGCTGATTACAATGAAGCGATACAAGGAGCACGGACTAATAAACTATTATCACAAAAAGCCATTGTCGATTCAAAACAAGCAACGGTGGATCGTTTAAAGTGGCTGCTTCTGCAAAAAGAATTCTATGCACCGGTTAATGCTTTTGTCTTTGATAACTTTTACGAACAAGGAGAATTCATTCCCAGTGGAAAACCTATATTAGCCTTAGTCACTGCCAATCAAGTTCGTGTCACTTTTTTCTTACCTGAAAAATATCTCAGCCAAATTCAATTAGGCTCTCCTGTGCAATTCAATTGTGATAGCTGTGAAAAACTCACAACTGCTAACATCAGTTACATTTCACCACGCGCTGAATACACACCACCGGTAATTTATAGCAAAGACACTCGGGAAAAGTTAGTTTATCTGATTGAAGCCAAAATGCCCGATGCCATTGCTTTATCCTTTCATTCCGGACAACCTATCACCGTCCATGTTAACCTCAATAAGGCAAAATCAAAACATGGAGACTAATGATTATGTCATCGATGTGCAGGATTTAAATAAATCCTTTGATGGAAAACCCGCAGTCATTAATGCAAGTTTACAAGTCAAACGCGGCGAAATTTTTGGATTTTTAGGACCGAATGGCAGCGGCAAAACCACAACCATTCGTATGCTCTGCGGTTTATTAACACCCGACTCTGGCTCCGGCACTTGCTTGGGATTTGATTTGATCAAACAAGCTCAAAAAATCAAATATCACGTTGGCTACATGACACAACGCTTTAGTCTTTATGAAGATTTATCGGTAGAAGAAAATTTATATTTTATCGCTAAAATTTACGGCATGACGAATATCAAAGAATTAGTGCATGATGCGATCACACAACTTGGATTATATGAACGACGGCAACAACTTGCTGGCACCCTGTCTGGCGGTTGGAAGCAACGATTAGCATTATCTGCAGCGTTATTACACAAACCACAATTACTGTTGTTGGATGAACCTACCGCCGGTGTTGATCCCAAAGCTCGTCGTGATTTTTGGGAACAAGTTCATCAACTCTCTTTTCAAGGGATTACCACGCTCGTCAGTACACACTACATGGATGAAGCTGAACGCTGTTCTCGACTTGCTTACATTGCTTACGGTCATATTTTAACGCAAGGTACACCAGACTCCATTGTCGAAAACTCGGGACTCACCACTTGGGAGCTCAGTGGCATTGATCGAGAAGCTCTTTTTCTTAAACTTTCTCAATTATCCGGTATTGATCAAGTTGCGAGTTTTGGCAACTTGCTGCATGTCAGTGGTAAAGATGGCACGTTACTAGAACAACAGCTTCAAACATTGCGCGCAGACTTAAAACACGCAAAAAAAGTTTCTCCTAGTTTGGAGGACGTGTTTATTCATTTAGTTAAACCACCAGAGGAGGCTCCTCCTCATGAAGTTTAATTGGCAACGATTACTGGCCGTCATGTACAAAGAATTCATTCAAATGCGTCGTGATCGCTTAACCTTTGCTATGATCATCGCGATGCCGCTTTTGCAATTAATTTTATTTGGTTATGCCATCAATACGAATCCACGACATTTACCCACGGCTGTTGTCTCGGCTTCACTCGGCAGCGAAGTTAACGCGTTTATCATTGGTTTAGAGAATACAAAATATTTTCATATTACAAAACACTTCACCTCACCGAAAGAAGCTAAGCAAGCCTTGGCTCGAGGTGATGTTCTGTTTGTTGTGAGCATCACAACCGACTTTCATCGAAAATTAGCACGAGGTTTACGTCCACAAATTTTAGTGGAAGCCGATGGTACAGACCCCATTGCATCGGGTAATGCTCTGAATACCATCCCCAACTTAATTGCCAGTGTCTTCCAGTTTGATCGTCAAGGACCTTTATTCGATTTACAAACACCCTTACCCAGTGTGGATGCCATTCTACAAACCAAATATAATCCTGAAGCAATTACACAATATGCTATTGTTCCGGGTTTATTAGGTGTGATTCTCACCATGACCATGATTATGATCACGAGCCTTGCCATGACTCGTGAACGAGAGCGGGGCACGATGGAAGTTTTGTTAGCCACACCGCTGCGTCCCTTAGAAGTTATGATCGGCAAAATTACGCCTTACATTATTGTAGGTTATCTGCAAGTCACATTGATTTTGATCACATCGCTATGGCTGTTTCATGTGCCGATTGCTGGTAGTGTGTTGTTACTCTATTTGTGTTGCTTGCCTTTTATGGCGGCTAATTTAGCGGTGGGTCTTACTTTTTCCAGCATTGCACAAAATCAATTGCAAGCAGTGCAAATGGCCTTCTTCTTTTTCTTGCCTTCCGTCTTACTGTCTGGATTTATGTTTCCCTTTGATGGTATGCCCTATTGGGCGCAATGCGTTGGCAACATCCTGCCGCTGACTCATTTTTTGCGAATCGTACGTGGCATTATGTTGAAAGGCAATACCTTCCTCGATATCGTACCGCAATTATGGCCGATGGCTTTATTCTTTTTAGGGATGATCATTCTTGGCATGAAACGCTTCCACCGTACGCTGGATTAAGAGCCTAAAATTCCTAGAAAAATAATCAATCCTACATAATGATTATTTAAAAACGCTCGGAAACAGTGAGCGGGTTGTCGATCGCGCACTAACCACTGCTGATAAATAAACAACATAGCAGCAAGAATCACGCTGATATAATAAATCGGTGCTGCCTGCCACCAAGAGCCGGTGAACCATAACAACGCGATCACACATCCTTGTAAACCAGCAATGATGATTCGATCTCCGTGACCAAATAAAATAGCGGTAGATTTAATTCCAATGAGTAAATCATCTTGACGATCCACCATGGCATAGAAAGTATCATAGACGACGGTCCATAAAATCACTGTCAGATATAATGCCCAAGCAATGGGTGGCAACGCATTTTGTTGTGCCGTAAAGGCCATCAGCAATCCAATGTACCATGCGACGCCTAAGATCACTTGCGGGAAATGAGTATAACGTTTCATGAAAGGATATAACGTACTAAGTGCGAGCGCTAACACCGCTAATAAAATAGTTTTGATATTGAGTTGCAACACTAATAAAAAAGCAATCCCGCAAAGTACCGCCGTGAGAATCAGCGCTTGTTTCACGGTGACCGCTTGCGTCACCAAGGGCCGCTCTTTGGTTCGCGTCACATGACCATCTAGTTTTCGATCAGCCAGATCATTGATCACACACCCTGCTGCTCGCATTAAAATCACACCGGCAATAAAAATAGCGACGATTTTCCAAGAAGGATGACCATCACCGGCAATCCAAACTGCCCAGAGTGTCGGCCACAGCAACAAAAATGTTCCTATCGGTTTATCTACACGCATTAAGCGTCCATAGGCTCTTAAGGATTGTCGCATGATTTTTTTCCTAGTGCGGGTAACAAAACTTCACTCACTAATAACGGTTTATGATGTAAATAAAAACAAGAACGTCGTGCCCACAACGATTCCGGCAAGTTTTGCACGAACAACCGTGCGCGTTGATAATCGCTATGCCGTGCATCCAGTCGTGCAAATTGCAGGGGGCTACGGTGCATGTGCGGATGTCGATAGAGCAAATGACCAATCGGCGTATGATCCAGCGCATGGATCAACCATCGGTCACCCTCTGTAAAAAGTTTTTGTGGAAAAATAGAGCGCGCAAAAATCCATGGCACGCCATAACCGGATAAAAGTGTTTCTCGCAATAAAACTCGTGTTCTGGGAACCAAGCCCAGTTGCACACATTCCTCTGGAAATGCGGTACTCCAACCTTGTCGTAGTAAGATCACCTTGAGTGTTCCCTCTGAGGCCTGCAACAAACGTTGTGTCATAGACCCGGGCGTACGCAACCAATCCGCCTCTGTCGGCGGGCACATACTCAACGCTTGAGCTGTCTGTAAGTATGGAAGAAGACCACTGTGATGCATGAATCACCATCGATTAATCATTTGTGGCGGAGTATAGCATCAACTCTTGTATCTTAAAAATAACCCGATTATGATACAAACACCGTAACTACTTAGACTTTGCAATATATAAAAGTGAATAAATGTTAGAGTCATTGAGCAAATAGTAAGGAGTGCCTTCTCCCCTTGAGGGAGAAGGTGGCCAAAGGCCGGATGAGGGGTGTCTAAATAGATTGGCATCATATGTATAGATCCTAATTAGATACCCCTCATCCGCCCTGCGGGCACCTTCTCCCTCAAGGGGAGAAGGCACGTCTTACTTGCTTATTTTAGAAACTCAACATTTACTTTTTTAGCAAAGTCTGAGAGGTCACAACAATTTTTCCTAAGGAATATAGTTATGTCGCAATCACAGGATCATGATTTTCAAGCGTTGCTTGCCTTACAAGCGCATTTAAATCGACGTATCATTGGTCAGACCGAATTAGTTCGTAGTTTACTGATTGCATTGCTCTGCGATGGCCATTTATTGGTAGAGGGTGCTCCCGGTCTTGCTAAAACTACGGCTATTAAAGAATTGTCACATTGTATTCAAGGCGATTTTCATCGCATTCAATTTACACCGGATTTATTACCCGCTGATTTAACGGGAACGGATATTTTTCATGCGCAGGATAGTTCTTTTCATTTCCAAGAAGGTCCTCTCTTTCATAATATGATTTTGGCAGATGAAATTAATCGTGCTCCCGCCAAGGTACAATCCGCATTGCTTGAAGCCATGGCGGAACGACAAATTACCGTGGGACATCATAGTTATCCATTAGCTCGTTTATTCTTAGTCATGGCAACACAAAATCCTATTGAACAGGAAGGAACGTATCCCCTGCCCGAAGCGCAGTTGGATCGTTTTTTACTCTATGTAAAAATTGGTTACCCAACCTTGGGGACCGAGTTAGACATTCTACGCTTACACCGTGAGCAATTGTTAAATCCAACGCAAGTTCAATCACCTCCACCTTCCTTAAGCCAAGAATTAATTTTCTCTGCGCGCGAAGCATTACTGCATGTGCATTTAAGTAAGGAATTAGAAGAATATCTCGTACAGCTCATCATGGCTACTCGCGATGCCAGCCCTTATGGCATGGATTTAGCGAATTGGATTCGCTATGGTGCCAGCCCACGCGGCACCTTGGGTCTTGATCGTGCAGCCCGCGCTCACGCCTGGTTAGCAGGAAAAGATTATGTTTCTCCAGAAGATATTCATGGTGTGTTTTACTCGGTGTTGCGTCATCGTATTTTACTATCCTTCGAAGCGGAAGCTGAAGGGATTACTACCGATGACGTCTTAAAAGAAATTTTACATCGTGTAGCTATACCATGACCGATGCTAGCATCCAGCTGAGCCTTTCTGATCTTATTGCGCTGCAAGCAGTCAGCCGAGGACTGCAAATTATGAAACCGCGCACCGTATCGGCAACTCACGCCGGTGGTTTCACGTCTTCCTTTCATGGACGCGGCATGGATTTTGAAGAAGTGCGTATTTACCAACGTGGTGATGATGTTCGCAGTATTGATTGGCGAGTCACCGCACGCACGGGACAACCTCACACAAAAATTTTCCATCAAGAACGCGAGCGCCCCATCTTCATTGTTCTTGATTATTCACCGAGCCTCTTCTTCGGCACGCGTCGTGAATTAAAGTCCGTCACGGCCACTAAAACCGCTGCACTGATTGCATGGGCTGCGGTAAATGCAGGTGATCGTATCGGAGGTATCATTGCCACACCTGAGCGTTATGTTGAACATGCTCCCAAAGGCCGCAAACAAGGTGTCTTACCTTTACTAAAAACGCTGAGTGTCGCCAATGATCCTCGGTGTGAAAATAAAAACACCACACATTTAGCAGGCGTATTACTGCGATTACAAAGAATCATCCGACCAGGCAGTCTTGTTTTTATCATCAGTGATTTTCATCGATGGGAACCTAATGCAGAACAACAACTCGTTCTGTTAGCACAACATAACGATATTATTGGATGTTTTATCTACGATGCACTGGAAAAGGAGCCACCGCCACCTAATTATTACGGCATCACTGATGGCCGACAAACACAAACTATGAGTACTTATTCTGCTGAATTTCGCGAAGCTTATCGCCAAAAATTCTTACTTCGCCATCAACATATTCAATCTTTATTCACCGCTCAAGGCGCTGCATTATGCACACTCAATACCGAAGATGATTTGGTGAAAAAAATGAATCAGGAGATTATGCGTCGTGGATAATACCTTGCTGCAACAATTAAAAGATATTCACAATCCAGCACCGATCTCGTGGTGGCCTCTGGCGATTGGTTGGTATGGCGTGATCTTTATCACATTATTAGTGTTAGGTTGTCTTGGCTTTTTGCTTTATCGTTATCGCCAGAAACAAAAACGTCAACAACTTATTTTTCAGCAATTAACCTCCATTGAAGAAAAATTGCTACTTCAAGATCCAACGGCCGTCTCTGATTGCTCCGTGTTATTACGAAAAATTGCTTTGCTCAACTTTCCACGGCAAGATGTCGCTGGCTTACATGGCGAAGCGTGGTTGAAATTTTTAGACCAAACTGGCAAGACACAAGACTTTAGTCACGGCTGCGGCCGATTACTAATTACTGTCGCTTACCAACAACAATGGAATGATACTGCGACACAATTATTACCTCTTATAAAACGGTGGATGCAACAATGTTTGAAATAGCGAACCCATGGATACTACTAGCACTTCCTGCACCTTTTATCATCTACGGCCTTTTTAGTGGCAAAAAACCCAAAGCTACCGCTGCATTACACATTCCCTTTTATCAAGATGTCTCACAATTACCTCAACCGGCTCAAACGTTTTCGAAAGGTTTTTTTCATGGTCTATGGCTTTTGTTTTTAGTGTGGTGTTTATTTGTGTTTGCTGCTAGTGGACCGCGTTTCGTCGGCAAACCCATGGAATTAAAAAGAAGTGGTCGCGATATTATGTTGGCCATTGATATTTCGGCCAGCATGGAAACGCCTGATATGCAAATCAATCATCAACAAGTTAATCGGCTCGCTGCCATTCAATCTATTGCTCGTGGCTTTATAAAAGATCGCGAAGGTGATCGACTAGGGCTGATCTTATTTGGTACTCATGCTTATTTACTCACGCCAATGACGTACGATCATGACACACTCACTTCCATGTTAAATGATGCCAGCATTGGTTTGGCGGGTCCGCAAACTGCTATCGGCGATGCGATTGGTTTAGCCATTAAACGTTTAATCGAATATCCTAAAGAAGATCGAATCTTGGTGTTATTAACCGATGGCGTCAACAATGCAGGGCAAGTTTCCGCCTTAAGCGCGGCGAATATGGCTGCTAAATATCACATAAAAATTTACACCATTGGCTTTGGTGCAGAACGCGCCGTGGTAGAAAGCTTTATGGGACCACAAGTGGTAAATCCCTCGGCTGATTTAGATGAGACAACGTTGAAAAAAGTTGCTGACATCACTCATGGTTTATATTTCCGTGCTAAGGATACAAAAGCATTACAAAAGGTTTATGATACGCTCAATCAAGTTGAGCCTTTGGCAAAAAATCAAGGTGTGTATCGTCCCCTTACTCCTTTATATACATGGCCTCTGGGTCTAGGTTTATTATTGAGTGCTGGTCTTTTTTCATGGCCGTTACTAAGAGGCTATTTTCAGCGAGGTGCATTATGAGTTGGCAATATTTTCATTTGCTCCGTCCTCTGTGGCTACTGGCTTTATTGCCACTGCTGTTGATTTTGATCTGGCAATATCGTTCGTTAAAAGAACGCAATGCTTGGCATCTTGTTTGTGATCCAAACTTATTACATTTTTTATTAAAGGGAAAAAGCGCTCGAGCATTAGCACCCACCTTATGGTTAACTCTTGTTTGGTTACTCACCGTCTTTGCTCTCGCAGGACCTAGCTGGAAACAACTAAGTGTTCCCTTGCTGAAAAACCAAGAAGCTAATGTGATTTTATTTGACAACTCTTACATCATGGATGCCAGTGACATACCACCGAGCCGCTTGATGATCGCTCGTTATAAATTACTTGATTTAGTCCGTCTATCACGAGATGGCCGTTTTGGTTTGATTGCTTATTCTGGTGAGCCTTATGTGGCATCTCCTTTAACCGATGATATAAAAACCCTTGAAAATTTTGTCTCACAATTATCTCCGAACATGATGCCTGTTGCTGGTTATCAATTAGATAAAGCACTCTCCTTTGCAGCAACCTTGCTCAAACAATCCGGAGAAACGGGCGGCAATATTTTTGTCTTCACTGGTAATAATGCAACAAGCAATGATATTGCTACCGCTAAACAATTAGCGAAGGAAGGTTATAAAATCTTTGTCTTAGGTATTGGTAGTAATACCGGTGGACCTATCTTGTTGCCCAATGGTCGATATTTAAAAAATCAACAAGGTGACATTCTCATTGCGAAGTTAGACGGGCGAAGTTTAAATGCGCTGGCAACGGCTGGGCATGGACTCTATATGGCGCATACGAATAGCGATCAAGATATTCGCCAGCTCATCACGGCTGCTCACGGTATTAATATTTCAAAAAGCCGACATCATGGCAAACAAACAGTCGCCGAGTGGCAAGATGAAGGTCGATGGTTACTGCTATTGATTTTACCTTTATTGTTGTTAGGATTTTGTCGTGGTTGGCTCGTGGAGTATCTCGCATGATACGGCTGCTTTGTTGGATATTCTTTCTGGTGTTGCCGATGACCGCTTTCGGTTTTTCCTGGCAAGATCTCTGGTTCAATCAAAATCAGCAAGGTATGAAAGCCTTAGCGGAAAAAAAACCGGATGTGGCTGCTCAAAAGTTTCAATCCAATGAATGGCAGGGTGTCGCTTACTATCGCAATCAACAATATGCACAAGCAGCTGAACACTTTGCGCAAGGACAGACAGCCACGAATTTTTACAATCAAGGAAATGCGTTGGCCTTATCTGGAAACTATCCGCAAGCGATACAGGCTTATGAGAAGGCCTTAGCATTAGACCCTAAATTCAGTGATGCCGCGTTTAATCGTGACCTGCTGAAAAAGCAAGAACAGAAAAATCCGCAACAGCAACAGCAACAGCAACAGCAACAGCAACAGCAACAGCAACAGCAACAGCAACAGCAACAGCAACAGCAACAGCAACAGCAACAAGAATCTCAAGGAAATCAGAATTCGCAAAGCAATTCTTCACAAAAAGCTGCAGATGAAGAAAAAAAGGATCAACTTCAATCTTCAAATCAAACCAACAAGGATCCCAAAAAATCTGAATCAGCAAATCAACCTGAAAAAACAACCGCTGAACAAACCTCTACTCCGGAGTCGCAACCAACAATCCCTGATGACAAAAATTCCCAGAAAAATATCAATCCATCACAATCGCTGCAACAGCAACAAGCCGACGAACAATGGCTACGCCAAATTCCTGATAATCCTCCGGGATTATTGCAACAAAAATTTTTACGAGACCATCAACGTTACCAACAACAAAATGGAGATTAAGGAGGCACTATGAAGTCTTTATTGTTTTTATGTGCATTGCTCATGAGCACTGTCAGTCTTGCACTGTCTAGCTTGACAGCTTCTGTCGATAAAACCACTCTCGGCTTAAATGAATCGCTTCATTATACGTTAGTCGCCGCAGATGATAATGGTCAACTGGTTCCAAATTTTGACGCGTTGAAACAAGATTTTAATATTTTAAGCCGCAGTGAAAGCAGTCAACTTTCCATCATTAATAACAAATCTTCACAATATACACAATGGTCATTAGAATTAATGCCAACACATACTGGGACTCTAACGATTCCCGCTATCACCCTCGGTCAAATCAACAGTCAACCCATCACCTTACAAGTCACTGCACAAGCTTCTACGCAAAGTACTCTGCCACAAAAAAGCCCTGTTTTTATTGAGTCTTCGGTTAATCCTAAGGATGGTTACGTACAAGGGCAGCTCATATATAACATGCGCATTTATTACAATCGGTCCATTCGTAACCCTGCATTAAACATGGAACCCAATGATCAATACATCATGAAACACTTAGAACCGGATGCACAATATGATCGTGTGATTAACGGCGTGCCTTATCAAGTGTTAGAACAGCGTTATGCGATCTTCCCACAAAAAAGTGGCTCCATCACCATCCCTGCACCAACCATGCGTGGTTACACACAGCAAGTCAACACGCAAAGTGCTTGGGGACTTGATACAACATGGCAACCTTTTCGTGTTAGCGGCCAAGCCATTACATTAAACATTAAAGCACCTGCGCAAAACAATCAACGTTGGTGGTTACCCGCTTCTGAGCTGCGTGTCACACAACAGTGGTCACAACCTCTTAACACGCCAATCACCACTGGCTCTGCCATCACTCGCACTATCACGCTTGAAGCAACTGGGTTGCTCGATACTCAACTACCTGAGCTGCCAGTTCAAAATCAAGAGCACTTACAAATTTATCCAGATAAAGCCATTACTAGCAATCACTTTACACCCTTGGGCGTCGTGAGCAAAAAAATCATTAAGATTGCTTACATTCCCAATGCGGCAGGCTCTATCACTTTGCCTGCGATTCAGATTCCTTGGTGGAATACTAAAACTAATCAAGCAGAAATAGCAATGCTGCCTTCGCAAGCTTTGAATATTATCAGCACTTCTAACCGTCAGAATAACAGCACCAGCATTCAACCATTGCGCGTTGAGCCAACCTTGGACCAAACTGACAATAATGAAAATACAGCGCCTGCTACGAGTGCCAATAAGAAATTTAAAATTACCGCTTGGTTTTGGATCGCAAATATCAGTTTGGTATTATGGCTTATCACTTTACTACTTTTGTTACGTAGTAAACGTGCTCGCAGAAAAGCTCTGTCACAACCCTTAAACCATGCCGCGACACACCAAGTTGAGTCTATCCGTAAAGCGCGTTCCCATTTGAAAAAAATGTGTTTAGAAAATAATGCCAAGGCAGCGAAAACTGCGCTACTGAATGTTGCACATGCAATTTGGGATCCGCAACATTTTTTAACGCTAAAGGAATTAGCCACACAGTTTACCGATGAAAAAGCGATCGAGCATATCAACGCTTTGGATAAACATCTCTACACTGATAGCCACGACCCGTGGGATGGCTTAAGCTTTTGGGATGGTGTAAAGCAAGCTTTATCAAAGAAAGCGAGTTCGCAAATTGAAAAGAAATACGTATTACCTAACCTTTACTTAGGAGATGACCATGACTAAAACTCTCATCCTTACTGGCGGCAGTCAAGGTATTGGTCAGAAAACCTTGCAAAAATTTGTTGAACAAGGATGGCAAGGAATAAATATTTCTAGAAAGCCGACGCAATTACCGGGTGTTATAGATCTAGAAATTGATTTATCTGCCACAAATTGGGTAGAGCGCATTGAAAAAGAATTGTTGACTCGCCTGCCAGACTCTAGCATTTTATGTTTAATCCATAATGCCGCTGCACTCATACCTGATCGTGTTGGCATGATTGACCCCGTGAACTTTGAAAAAACTTTATCTCTCAATGTGATTATTCCCAGCACGCTCAATAATTTATTGTTACCACGAATGAGTAAAGACTCTAGCATTCTTTATGTGGGATCAACTTTGTCTGAAAAGGCCGTGCCTGGTTGCGCTTCTTATCTTGTCAGTAAACATGCGGTGTTGGGACTCATGCGAGCAACCTGTCAAGACTTAGCAGGCTCAGGCGTTCATACTTGTTGCATTTGCCCTGGTTTAACTGATACCGCGATGTTACGAGAACGTTGTCAACATGATGAAAAACTGCTTGAGATCTTAAAGAAAATCTCCCTCGCTGAACGCTTTGTAGAACCAGAAGAAATTGCCGATATTCTTTGGTTCGCAGCAAATCATCCGGTGCTAAATGGCAGCGTGATTCATGGAAATTTGGGACAGAGAGAATCTTAAGGATCTTATCTGAAAAAACACTTCTTCCTGCCGAGTTATCCTGAGCTCTCTTCTTGTCATCCATAGAACTTACCAGTTCAAAATAACCTTACCGCAACGTCCTTCCATGATCGCTTGGAAGGCTTGTTCAAACTCCTCTGCTGGATAACGATGTGTAATCGCTGCCGAAATATCTAAACCGCTTTTTAGCATGCTTGCCATTTTGTACCAAGTTTCAAACATTTCACGGCCGTAGATCCCTTTGAGTGTGAGACCTTTAAAAATAATTGGATTCCAATCCACTGGTGTAGCTTTAACTGGAATACCAAGTATGCCAACTTGACCACCATGATTCATTACTTGCAAAATTAAATCCATGGAAGTGGAGTGACCTGACATTTCTAAGCCAACATCAAAGCCCTCAACAATCCCCAACTCTTTCATCACATCTTTCATTGACGTTTGTATTGGGTCAATCGCACAGGTCGCACCCATTTTTTCTGCTAGTTGTAACCGATAAGGATTTACATCGGTGATCACGATAAAACGTGCTCCCGCATGTCGTGCAACTTTAATTGCCATTAAACCAATGGGACCTGCGCCGGTGATCAACACATCTTCACCGACTAAATCAAAGGACAAAGCAGTATGTGTGGCATTACCTAATGGATCGAGCACTGCACCCACTTCATCATTAATTTCAGCGGGCAGTTTAAAAACGTTCGCTGCTGGTAATGAAACATATTCCGCAAAACACCCCGGACGCTGAACACCTAGGCCAATAGTTAGACGACACAAATGACGACGACCTGCTCGGCAATTGCGGCAATGACCACAGGTGATATGACCTTCTCCAGATACTCGATCGCCCACTCGAAAGCCACTCACTTCACTCCCCATGGCAACCACTTCGCCCATAAATTCATGGCCTACTGTCAACGGCACAGGAACCGTTCGTTGTGCCCAAGCATCCCATTTATAAATATGCAGATCTGTGCCACAAATTGCAGTATTTCGCACTTTGATCAACATATCATTCGGGCCATAGGTTGGCTCTGCTACATCTGTTAACCATAAGCCTGGTTCTGCTTTTAATTTTACTAAGGCTTTCATTATGCAATCACTCCCAATGCTTTACCCACTTTGGCAAAAGCAGCTATCGCTTTATCTAAATGTGCTTGTGTATGTCCTGCTGACATTTGTGTGCGAATACGCGCTGCGCCATGTGGTACCACCGGAAAAGAAAAACCAATCACATAGATGCCTTCTTCTAATAACTTGTCCGCCATCAGACCCGCTAATTTTGCATCACCTAACATTACTGGGATAATCGCATGATGTCCCGGCACTAAATTAAAACCTAACGCTGTCATCGCCGCGCGAAAGTATTGGCTGTTACTATGTAATCGTTTGCGCAAATCATCGCTTTCTTCTAAGAGGTCGAGCACTTTAATCGAAGTCTCTGCAATCATGGGCGCTAAACTATTAGAAAATAAATAAGGTCGCGAACGATTACGCAACCAATCAATGATTGCTCTATGACCGCTGGTGTACCCGCCGGAAGCACCGCCCAGCGCTTTACCCAAGGTTCCCGTGATAATGTCAATGCGATTCATCACGCCACAAAACTCATGAGTACCGCGTCCTTTTTCTCCCATGAATCCAACCGCATGAGAGTCATCCACCATCACTAAGGCTTGGTAACGATCGGCTAAATCACAAATCGCAGGCAGATTAGCAATAATGCCATCCATAGAAAAGACACCGTCTGTGGCAATTAATTTAAATCGACAATCCTTTGCTCGCTCTAATTGTGCTTGCAAGTCCTGCATGTTGTTATTTTCATAACGAAAGCGCTGCGCTTTACACAAACGAATACCATCAATGATGGAAGCATGATTCAACGCATCGCTGATCACGGCATCTTCTGGCCCTAGCAACGTTTCAAATAATCCACCATTGGCGTCAAAGCATGAAGAGTACAAAATCGTGTCTTCCATGCCTAGAAAATCTGACAATCGTCGCTCTAAGGTTTTATGCACGGTTTGTGTTCCACAAATAAACCGAACGGATGACATACCAAAACCATGTTGCAACACTGCTTCTTGCGCTGCTGCAATCAGCGCTGGATGATTAGCGAGTCCCAAATAATTGTTGGCGCAAAAATTAAGAACATGTTCACCACCGGCAACTGTAATATCCGCTTGCTGTGGTGTAGTAATTTCACGTTCATGCTTATAGAGCCCTTGCTCATGCAATGTTTGCGTTTCTTTGGTTAGGTGGTTGAGAAAATCTGCATTCATGACTTAGCTCCTAATCACTTGATGTGTCCGTTTTATGTGCGCTTTTGAAGATACACAATCTTCGGTAAAAACGCTAAGTCTATCGGGAAATCGAGGCGGGCTCAAATGAAATCATATTCTCATGCTTGGTGCGGGATTTGGCAGGACATATCGATGGATATAGTTTTCTAATATCGCTTTCTTTTGTGGGCTCAAAGTAACAAGAGCGCGCTGGGATTTTACCAACTCGCAGGCGCGCTGCATGATTGCTTCGGGATTTTTCCAGTCCGCAAACTCATGCTTTGCCTATTATTAATTACTCTTCTTAGTTGATTATAGGTATAACCCCTCATGTGTCTCACAACCCTTACATTAGAAACGTGCCTCACGCGCACCCACGCTGGCAAAGATAGCGAAAAATCAACAGACTAGCAATACAGGAAAAATTACCAATAACTTATACCGCTCACCAATGAAGATGCGATTTTTGCCATTGATGCGAGCGGTATATCCTTTTATTAGATGCTTAGCTTGTGGCAGTGATGGTTTGGCAATAAAGATGTCTCAGAATTAATCTTCAAAATGCTGCCTAGTTCTGTTAATAGATTTCTAGCAGTAGCCGCATCTTCAAGATATAGTTCGATGATCGCCCCGTCACTTTCAGTAAAACCACATCGATGAGTGAATACTGCATCAGCTCTAATAGCTGTTTGCAATGCTTGCTGCATAAGATGATCTAATGTCTCTAACAGAGAAAAGATGAACGTGTAATTAACTTTTCCGTACATATCCTCACTACGAACTAAAGATAGATGCTTACCGAAAAATTGTTCCTGAGGAGGAAGGGTGTTACTCCTTTGCGCTTCTGCACGGATATATAATGCAGTTTTTGTAGGCTCTCGCCTTAGTAGCGGCGGAAATACTGGAGTGATAGCGTCGAGCGTAATGTGAGCTTCTGCCGTAAATGAAGAAAGAAGTGGAGGAAAATTTTTTTCTTGAGCCTTAGCTACCGACCTTGGTCGTTTAAAACTTTTTGACTCAGACAAGCGCCTTCCCTCTGCTGTACTGCGCTTGGCTGTTATTTCAGGCAACGGAGAAGAGCTCGAGGATGTTACAAAAAATGTTGGCCCCCGAGATCGACCCGCTAGTGTTGGGCCTGCCTGGAATAATGGAGTTTCTAATCGCGTCACTTTATGATCTGGCATTGAAAAATATCCTCATCTCTACTGTTTACTCATTGGAACATCTTGTTATATTTGGAGAGGATTGATTATATTCTAGTCAGATAAGAAACTCAAGGAAACCTCTACTGTCACGCCATACTCCACCTCGCCCGCGCTAGGAGCATGAGTAGCTAATTCCTTCACTGGCATTGGAAGAGCGTGTGCTTGTATCAGCGTATTATCTCTTGGCATGGTTAAACAAGGATGTTGTTGGATAAGCATATCGATGTTCATAGAGATCAACCTAACTATAGTGGAAATGTTTGTTCTTTGCCTTGCAAAGGGCAAATTATAGGCAAGCTTAATCTAAATGTAAACAGGTGTGGAAATAATGAAAACCGTGGATTAGAACCCCATGCAATAATCATTGACAAACAGCCCATGCTGGAAGAAAAATAATTTTGTTAGCCGCATCGAATTTAAACTCACCCATGTAAATATAAAAAGAAAAATTTACGTTGGGTTCATAATCACGAAAGCGTAATAAGTTTCTAACTTTTTTAGGCTCAATGTGAGAAGAGCTGGTGATTTCAAAGGGAATGATGTGTGGCGGTGCATGCATAACAAAATCAACTTCAGCACCACCGGTTGTTCGCCAATAATGAACCCGATGGTGGCCAGGATGATGATTTAACCAGCTATCCAATTCACTTAGAAACCAATTTTCTAACCGATGTCCCATTTGTCCTGTTTTTAATAATGTCTCTGGATCATAAATACCCTGGAGAAAACTAACCAAACCGTTGTTGATCAAATATCCTTTAGGTGCCTTAACCAATCGCGTTAAAACGGAATTGATGTAAGGCGAAACTTCTTCATACAATAACGTCGCTGATAAATAACCACGGTACTTCTGCAGCGTTTCTCGGTGGCAACCCAGTGCTTGCAAAATCCGAGAATCATCGCGGATAGAGCCCGTTTGTGCCGCTGTGATCTCCATCAAGTGTCGATATAGATTTAAATCTGTGATGGAGTGAATGGCACGTACATCTTTTTCTAAATAAGTTTGCAGATAGTTATCTAAATAATCGAGCTTTTCTTCGATGGTGTTTGCTAATAACACCTCCGGTAATCCCCCCCAACATTGCAAAGTAACAAGTGCTTGTTGTAGTAATTTCGAATACGGAGTCAATGCATGAAAATAATCATTCCATTGTTTCTCATCCTCTGGTGCAGAAAGAATTTGTGTAAAAATACTGGGTTGAATATCGATATGATGAAGCAACCCGACAGTTTCACATAAGTTAAAAGCCGATAAATAATAAAGATTAATTCTGCCTGCAAGACTTTCTGCGCTTAATCGATGTAAATCTAAAAGCGCAGAGCCGGTAATAATAAACTTTATAGCGTTTTGATCTTTATAACGATCATAAAGCAGTTTGATTTGATCAAATAACTCCGGAGATTTTTGCGCCTCATCGATTGCAACCAAGACCAAACGATTAGGCTCAAGGTGACGCTGGATGGTCGTCAAAATGATGGTTTCTAATTCGCCTTGTTGTATTGCTTGGCGTTCCGATAAGCGGTCCATATTTAATGAAACAACGGCCAACTCAGGGTGTTCTTTTATATATTGATTTAACAACGTAGACTTGCCAACACGTCGCGGGCCCAAAAGGCCAGTTATCATGGAGCCATCAAAAGCGGTCCAAAGTCGTTGTTCGATGGAGCGGGTTGTGTAGTTCACTGGCATATTTCCTTGCAATAGCGATTTTTCAATGAAATTATTACACTCGAGCAGCTAATTTACAATGAAAAAAAACTGCTCGAGTGTCGAAATTGCATGATTATTACCAAAACATGAGACACTTTCTTGCAGAAAAGGCTATTTGATAGTATTGTGGCCAACTCTGAGCATTAAATAGATAAGAGGTAATGTCTAATGGCCGCAATCCCTTACGTGGCCCTGGACTTTTTGTCACCATGATACAGGATGGAGTTCGTCAAGTTGGACTACACGCGTTGGTGGTGGTGCCGCTGTTGCTATCTTAACAGATGGCATGCTACACAGCCTTGGATGACGCTAGAGGGCTCACGGTGCATCGAACCCACAGGCTGCTGCCCCGTTGAAGAAATAATATTGTGCCTTTTCCATCGCGAAGAAGAATGCGCTCAGGAAAATATCTCTCACTATTTAATCAGTGCCACTTTTATTTTAAAAGATGCAACCTTAGAACCCCTGTTGACCCAATTAACACAACAAAATGTAGATCTGCGTTATACCCATAAGCATCCACTCATAAAAGAAAGAAGACCTTTTATCGGTTTATTTTGTGGAAGCCAGCAGCCTATAAATGCTGGTACATCATTTTCGGCATTATCTTCTTGGGACTATGAAAACTTTTTTACGACAAATGGCAAGATTTGGTTATAACCGTGATTTTCTAATCCAGCTTGGATTATTAATACAACTCTTACAATTGACTCTGGAACAACAAACACCCGAGATGCCAATAACTTCACAACGACAAGCAAGATTGTAAGTGCAATGATCATTGGCAAATAGTTGTGGAGCACTCCAACATGCATTCGCATCTTGCAATCAACTTAGTATATAATGCACTCCAAATTGAGTCTCTCCAATAGGTTAATCAATGACCAAACGAACCATGCTTTATGAACAACACGTATTGGCTGGCGCCAAAATGGTGGATTTTGCGGGCTGGGAAATGCCCATTCATTACGGCTCACAATTACAGGAACATCATCAAGTCCGCCAAGATTGCGGGGTGTTTGATGTTTCGCATATGGCCATCGTTGATGTCCTCGGCCCAGGTGCCCGTGATTACTTGCGTTTTTTATTAGCAAATGACATTGATAAGATGACCTCTCGTGGTCGCTCACTCTATAGTTGTATGCTCAATGACCGAGGTGGTGTCATCGATGATTTGATCGTCTACTTCGTTGACGTCAACAAATACCGCATCGTTCTTAATGCCTCCCGTCGTACACAAGATTTAGATTGGATGAATCAACAAGCTGAAGGTTTTGCCATTGGTTTGCATCAACGAGATGATTTAAGCATGGTGGCCGTACAAGGTCCCAATGCCATTGCGAAAGTGCAGTCTCTATTAACTCCTGCACAATTAGATTTAGCAGTCACTCTGCGTCCCTTCGATTGTGCTGAAAACGAACAAATTTTCATTGCTCGTACAGGTTATACCGGCGAAGATGGCTACGAAATTATCATGCACTCTGAAAATATCATTGAATTTTGGCAACGCTTATTAGCTGCTGACATCAAGCCCATTGGCTTGGGTGCTCGTGATACTTTGCGCTTAGAGGCTGGGTTAAATTTATATGGCAACGATATGGATGAAACCACGCACCCATTAGAATCAATGTTAGGTTGGACCATTGCTTGGGAACCCTATGAGCGTTTATTTCTAGGCCGCGCAGCACTAGAGCTCATTAAAGCTGCTGAACCTAACAGAAAATTAGTTGGTTTAGTCCTCGAAGGCAAAGGCATTTTGCGTCAACATCATAAAGTTATTTTTCCTGGGATCGGAGAAGGAGAAGTTACTAGCGGCGGATTTTCTCCAACGCTGAATAAATCCATTGCCTTTGCTCGCGTCCCTGCAACTGCTGGTGACACTTGCTTAGTAGAAATTCGTGAAAAACAAATTCCTGCTAAAGTTGTAAAACCACCTTTTGTGCGTCACGGAAAAATCTTAGTTCAATAATTCGTTAATAAAAAAGGAGCTCTGTTATGAATCACGTCCCCAGCGAATTACGTTATAGCAAATCCCATGAGTGGGTTCGACTTGAAGGTAATGGTATCGCTATTGTTGGTATCACTGATCATGCACAATCATTGTTAGGTGATTTAGTCTATGTTGAATTACCGGAAGTGGATACTTCATTAAAAGCTGGCGATGAAGCAGGCGTTGTAGAGTCTGTCAAAGCGGCCTCCGATGTTTACACGCCGGTGAGTGGCGAAATTCTCGAAATCAATGAAGCGTTAGCGACAGCGCCTGAGCTAGTTAATGACGATCCCTATGGTCATGGATGGTTATTCAAAATTCAATTGGATGATGAAAATGAGTTAGAAGAATTGTTAGATTCTGACGGTTATGAAGAGATGATCGCTGCGGATGATCACTAACATCTGAGGTAACACCATGCCCTATATTCCACATACTGAACACGATATTCAAACCATGCTAGAGACCATTGGTGTCACTGGCATTCAAGAATTATTTGATGAAATTCCAAAGGCATTACGCATTGAATCTCTGGAGGGAATACCAGAAGGTCTAGGAGAAATGGATGTTTCTCGTCTCATGTTAGAAAAAGCAGCGCAAGATCGGCGCGGCGTATGTTTCATTGGCGCGGGTGCTTACGAGCATCATATTCCTGCCGCCGTATGGGACATTGCTTCGCGCGGTGAATTCATGACGGCTTACACACCTTATCAAGCGGAAGCAAGCCAAGGAACCTTACAATTACTCTACGAATATCAAACCATGATGGCACATTTGCTGAGTATGGATGTTTCTAATGCATCTTTATATGATGGTGCCTCTGCCTTAGCGGAAGCTGTGTTGATGGCGGTGCGTGCAAATCGACATTCTCATTCCAAACGTATTTTAGTGTTAGGCAGTTTGCATCCTCATTATTTACAAACGGTGCAAAGCATTGTGCGCGCACAACAGATTGAAATTGAAGTGATCCCCTTTTCTGCGCAACAAGGCACTGTCGATCCTGCAACACTTGCTGCGTACGATCAACAAGACATTACAGCCTTAGTGATTCCACAACCTAATTTTTTTGGTGGCTTAGAAGCCGTTGATGCTCTCACACAATGGGCTCATGCTCATAAAGCATTGACCATTGCTGTGGTTAATCCTGTTGCGATGGCGGTGTTGAAAGAACCTGGACAATGGGGTGATTCAGGTGCTGATATTGCCTGTGGTGAAGGACAACCGTTGGGAATTCCCTTAAGCTCCGGCGGACCTTATTTTGGTTTTATCACATGCAAACAAGAATACGTACGACAAATGCCCGGGCGCATCATTGGCTGCACCGTTGATAGTAACGGTAAGCGAGGATTTTCTCTGACGTTGCAAGCGCGTGAGCAACACATTCGTCGTTCCAAAGCTACTTCTAATATTTGTACCAATCAGGGATTGGCTGTCACCGCAGCAACTATTTTTATGTCATTGATCGGTTTTGATGGTTTGAAAAAAGTCGCTGAGAATTGCTACGCTAATACGCACCGTTTAGAGTCTCTCTTAACTCAAATATCGGGCGTCGAGCGTTTGTTTACCGGCCCTTATTTTCATGAAGTCGCTTTGCGTTTACCTTGCAAGGTAGAGCCGGTATTGCAACAATTGTTGGCTGCAGACATTCAAGGTGGTATTGATATCAGTCCTTATTATGATTCATTAAAACAAGAAAATGCCCTACTTGTTTGTGCTACGGAAACAAAAACCGACGCTGATCTTGTGTATTTTGCTGAACAATTAAAACGTGCTTTGCACTCTACCGTTTAGCCCATAAGAGGAAACATTGATGAAACTTATTTTTGAAATTAGTCAACGCCATCGACATGCTGCGGTGCAAGCGCCTCGTCCAACAGATATTTCGCTGGATATTCCTAAGGAATTACGCCGAACCTCTGAGCCACAATGGCCGGAAGTTTCTGAGTTGCAAGTGGTGCGACATTATACGCAACTTTCATTACGCAATTTTTCTATTGATACTAATTTTTATCCGCTAGGCTCATGCACCATGAAATACAATCCTCGAGGTGTGCATAAGCTCGCGATGACTCGTGAATTTTTACAACGACATCCTTTAGCGCCAGTGGAGCAAAGTCAGGGCTTTTTAAGTTGTGCTTACGATTTACAACAAATGCTAGCATCTATTTGTGGCATGGCAGCTGTTTCACTCACACCCATGGCGGGGGCGCAAGGTGAATTTGCAGGTGTTGCGATGATTCGTGCTTATCATCAAGATCGTGGAGATCACGGTCGTACAGAAATTTTGTGCCCCGATGCAGCCCATGGTACGAATCCTGCCTCTGCAGTGATGTGCGGTTATACTGTAAAAGAATTACCGACGGGTGCTGATGGCAATACAGATTTAGAACGATTGAAAGCCATGGTTGGGCCACAAACTGCTGGCATCATGTTAACGAATCCATCCACCCTAGGTGTCTTTGATCAGAATATTAAAGAAGTGGCGCGCATCGTTCATGAAGCCGGTGGTTTATTATATTATGACGGTGCAAACTTAAATGCGATCCTCGGCAAAGTGCGACCTGGTGATATGGGCTTTGATGTGATTCATTTGAATTTACATAAAACCTTTGCCACACCCCATGGTGGTGGTGGTCCTGGCTCTGGCCCTGTGGGTGTGAGTCAGCGTTTAAAACCTTATTTACCGATCCCGATGGTGACCCGTGATGAGCAAGGTTATCGTTGGCTTACTGAACAAGATTGCCCGAAAACGATTGGCCGCCTATCCACTTTTATGGGCAATGCTGGTATTGTTCTGCGCGCGTATATTTATTGTCGTTTGCTAGGTAAAGATGGTTTGCATCGTGTCGGTGAATTTGCAACGCTTAATGCAAATTATTTGATGGTGAAATTACAACAAGCTGGTTTTACGCTAGCTTATCCACAACGACGCGCTAGCCATGAGTTTATTATCACTTTGGCAAAACAAGCAAAAAATCTAGGTGTGAATGCGATGGATTTTGCAAAACGCTTGTTAGATTATGGTGTGCATGCGCCGACAACGTATTTTCCTTTGTTGATCCCGGAGTGTTTGCTCATCGAGCCTACAGAGACGGAGTCTAAAGAGGAATTAGACCGCTTTATTGATATTATGATAGCCTTACTCGACGAGGCACAAAATACACCAGAAACATTAAAAAACGCTCCGCATTCGCTGCCGGTGCGTCGTCTGGATGATGTAAAAGCTGCGAGAGAATTAAATTTAACTTGGCAACCTGGAGAATAAAACATGAGTGCAACTGTTGATGAATTAACCATCGAATATGTGGAAGATGGTGTCACCACCATTAAACAATTAGATAAGAAAATATTGTCGAAGGGTGCCTGGGCCACCATTATTTTTCGTTATCAAGAATGGGATCGCAAAACGGAAGGTTACGGTGCTGATAAATATAGTATCCGTCGTTACCAAAAACGTAATGATCAATATTTTCAAAAATCTAAGTTTAATATTTCTAGCAAAGATCAGGCGCAAAAAATTATTGAAGCGTTAAATCTATGGATGGCTGAAGAGGCATGATAGACGCTCTTACCCATTCTCATTTTTGGATCGCGTTAGTTACGCTAACCGCATTGGAAATTGTTTTGGGTGTAGATAATATTATTTTTATTTCTATTGTGACTGATCGACTCGCTGAACCAAAACGATCTCGCGCACGTCGAGTAGGTTTATTAGCTGCTGCAATCACTCGAATTGCATTACTGTTATTATTAGTTTGGATTTCTCACCTTACAAAGCCCTTGCTGACATTATGGGGCTTCACCTTGACTGGCCAAACTTTAATTCTAGTAGGCGGGGGCTTATTCCTCATGGCAAAAAGCTCGATGGAAATTCATACACAGTTAGAAGTACCAGATGAGGAGATACAGGCAAGCCCTGCTCGAGCTTTTTTCCTGATCATTTTACAAATTATGATTTTGGATATTGTTTTTTCTTTAGATTCTATCATTACAGCCATTGGCTTGGTTAATGAAATTCCTGTGATGATCTGCGCCATATTGATCGCCATTGGTGTTATGATTTTCCTTTCCAATGGAATTTCAAGAATCTTGAATCGACATCCTTCTATTAAAATGTTAGCCCTTAGTTTTTTATTGATGATTGGCTTTATGCTGATCTTAGAAGGCTTCGGGATTGATGTACCGAAAGGTTATGCTTACAGCGCCATGGCGTTTTCTGTATTTGTCGAAGGATTGAATATTTTTGCGCGACGTAATGCTAAAAAGAAACGTTTAAACTAATTGCTGGGCCTGTTGCAAAAGACCATCTCGGTAAAAAGTGCCTTCTCTCCTTGAGGGAGAAGGTGGCCGCAGGCCGGATGAGGGGTAATCAAATAAAACGCTACGGAGCATCAAAACATGCCCCCACACAATCTAATCATCATCGGCGCTGGCATCAGCGGTCTTAGTTTCGCTCATAATGCACAAGCCGCTGGTCATTCTGTACAAGTCTTAGAAAAACAATCTCGCGTAGGCGGCTTATTACACTCTGCACAAGTAGCGCCAGACTTTTGGTTAGAATTAGGCGGACATACTTGCTATAACAGTTACACGCAATTATTAGAATTACTAAATCACTGTCATGCATTGTCCTCTTTACAACCTCGTGAGGAGGTTCCTTATTATTTGTGGCGACAATCACAATTTAAATCAATCCCATCACAACTTCATTATTTAGATCTGCTGACACATCTTTGGCGATTGCCTTTTTCTCGTAAGGATGCTTATAGCTTGAGGGAATATTATTCAAAAACCTTTGGCGCGAAAAATTTCGATGATGTGTTACAACATGCTTTCTCCGCGGTGTTATCACAACCTGCTGATGAATATCCTGCCTCTTTGTTATTTAACAAACGACCTGCTCGACGGAAAGATATCTCGAGAAAGTTTAGTGTTGAAGGCGGCTTGGAATCCATTGCTAAGTTGCTTGCGACCTCTGCGCCATTTGTGGTTGAACAAGAAGTAGAAGTTTTTAACATTGAGTACACGGATCACTTTGTACTAAATACGTCTCGAGGATCTTATCAATCAAAGCAATTAGCACTTGCCACCGATCTACCAACCGCGCAGCAATTAATGCCTTATGTAGATCACCACATTGCTCAGTTATTAAATCAAATCCAAGTCGCTCATCTTGAAACAATAGCCGTGGCATTTTCAAAAACAGCAAGCTCTCGAGAATTGCATGCCGGATTAATCGGTATCGATGCTCCCTTTTACTCAAGCGTTTCCCGCGATATTATTTCACACCCACATTACCGCGGCGTTACATTCCATTTTAAGCCAAATCAAATCAATAAAGAGGAAAAAATTCGCATCATTTGTGATTGTTTAAATATTAAAGAAGCCGACATCCTTTACCTTTTCGAAAAAAACCAAGCGCTACCTGCACTCAAAGTAGGACACGAAAAGATTATCAAAGAAATCGATCAAGCCTTACAAGAGAAACCTTATTTCCTACTAGGAAACTATTTCCAAGGCATCGCCATTGAAGATTGCTTGAGTCGATCTAGAAAAGAATGGATGCGATTGAAATTGGGTTCAGATCAAGTATTACCTTGACGTAATATGCCTTTTGTGTAATACTTTAACCTTAGAGACTGACTGGAATGGATAGTATCCATGTGGGCTCAAAAGGGTTTAATAAAATGAGTAAAAATTTCGAAAAATTACGACAAAAAATGTCGCCCCAAGCGCGAAAACAGGCATCACTCAAAACTCAAGAATTGATCCAAGCAATGCCGTTACAAGAGCTCCGACAAGCACGACATTTGAGTCAAGAATGCCTTGCAAAAGTCCTCTCTACTAAACAAGCAAATTTATCACGGATCGAGCGACGCACAGATATGTATATTTCAACACTGCGTAGCTATATTGAAGCAATGGGCGGTGAATTAGATATTATCGCTCGTTTTGCCGATGGTGAAGTTAGGATTAATCAGTTTAGAGATATTGAGTAGACTGGTTCCTACATCAAATTGTGATTATTAAAAAATAATCACAAAATAATAAGAAAAGTTATGGCCCGATATATTGTTTCTATAACTGGCCATAACTAAATTCAAGAATAGAGAAATTTTCCCATACATTGGTGATACTCGATGATTTATTTAAAGAGTGATACGCTAGTCCGCAATCCTAAAGATTTTAATTTTCAGCAACCTACCTACGTAAACTACACGGGGTTACTCCTAATTTACTTTCTTCTATCATGACGACGTTAAGTTTTGTCCTGGGTTCTTTTTCCGGGTTAGATGAAAAAAAATTATGGAGACGCTGATGGAACTGTCATCTACTGCCGCTGAAGAGATATCAATGGAATCGCCTTTCAATGATGTCTTGATCGTTCGTTTTAAACAAGCTTATCACTTTCTATCCTTGGGAATTGATGAGCTGTTTCTTGGAAATCCTCAAGAAGATTATGTGAATTTTTTATTGGTTTTTTGTGACTTACTAAAACAATTAGTCAATCAACTTTCTACTCAGCCAATGTCCTTTCAGATTGTTGA
Organism: Gammaproteobacteria bacterium; assembly: GCA_020051155.1. Classification (GTDB taxonomy): domain Bacteria; phylum Pseudomonadota; class Gammaproteobacteria; order UBA1113; family UBA1113; genus JAGVJK01. The sequence goes on from JAGVJK010000021.1 coordinate 63,773, forward strand.
CAAGATTTATCAAGCAGAATCTCTCGGTCGAATTGCTGCTGACCAACTATTTGTTGAAAATGATTGTTCTGACAAAATTAATTATTTAGGTAGACTACGAGACTTATTAACGGAAACGAGAGAATTTTTAGAAAATAACTCTCGATAATTAAGGATAATGCAGGAGAGGCTTTCATGTTAGTTTTAACAAGAAACACGTCACAAAAAATTCTCATAGGTGATGCTATTGAAATAAAAATTCTTAGTGTTCATGGCAATCAAGTTAGACTTGGAATTAATGCACCTCGACAACTTAGCGTACATCGTGAAGAGGTTTATGACCGAATTCAAAAAGAAAATTCTTCCCTAAAAAATGACTGATCTGATGTTAGTGGCGCACCCTGCGCCACTTTTTTTGATTACAATAATCTATCTAAACCATAAACTAACTCATCAAGCTCCATGACTTTTTTGCATGCAAAGCACACGCCTGGCATATAAGCGGCTCGAGAAATACTATCATAACGAATAGCTAACGTCTCGCCCGGCAATCCAAACAAAACTTCTTGATGTGCTAATAAGCCAGGAAGACGAATTGAATGAATACGAATATCTTGATGCTTCGCTCCGCGAGCACCGGATAATAATTCCTGATCTTCTCGTGGCGATGGCTTCTGCGAAAATCCTTCTTCAATCATTTGTGCGGTTTTTATTGCTGTGCCCGAGGGCGCATCTATTTTTTTCTCATGATGCCATTCAATAATTTCTACGTTTGAAAAATAATGGGCAGCATCTTTTGCATATTTCATCATGAGCACAGCTGCCATTGAAAAGTTAGGCGCAATTACACCGCCCATTTTTCTTTCGCTGGCTAACTGTTGTAACTCTTCTATTTGCTGCGGCAATAGTCCGGTGGTTCCAACTACGGGTCGTGCTCCTGCATTTAAAATAAGTTTTGTATTTGCGTAAACTACCGAAGGAACTGTGAAATCGACTACTACGTCTGCTTTTGTTTCTGAAATCAACGTTGCTAAGTCATCAACTGCCGTTGTTTGTCCGACTAGCTGTAATCCCGGTTCTTGATTCACGGCAGCGATAGTTTCCTGTCCCATGCGACCATTTGCACCATTAACAATTACTTTAATCATCAAAAAAATCCTTCCTTTCTATTAGACTGTTAAAACGTTTGCGAGATCTTTTGCTCTGTTGCTTGGAAAGATCGCGCTCCGTAAGGTGGAGATCCTTCGACTACGCTCAGGATGACACCGGTTAAACAGAAGGTCCTTCGCTTACAGCACCGTTGATGGCTCATCCGTTCCTAACTCTACCATCTCTCGCTGTTGTTCTAAATTTTTAAAATCCCACCATGCTGAATCCATTAACTGACTAGGCTGCACATTGCTCAACGCACTTAAAATATTACTCGGAATATTTTTATTCTCCTGCGCTAAATCAGCAATGAGACGCTTCACTCGCTTACGCGTTAAATTTTCCTGGTTACCGCACAAGTTACAAGGAATAATTGGAAACTGCTTGAGTTGTGCATATTCAATAATATCACTTTCTTGGCAATAGGCTAGCGGTCGAATTAAAATATGATCTTTATCGTCGGTTAATAATTTTGGCGGCATAGAACTCATGCGACCGGAATATAGAATTGACATCAATAAACTTTCGATCAAATCATCTCGATGATGGCCCAAAGCAATTTTGGTATAACCATTTTCTCGAGCATAACGATAAATAATACCGCGTCGCAGACGTGAACATAAAGAGCAATAGGTCTTACCCGGCTCAACCTTTTCCATCACAATAGAAAACGTATCTTGATTCACAACTTCAAACGGAATATCTCGCTCACTCAACCAAGCTCGTAATCCCGCATCATCCCAACCAGGCTGACCTTGATCCAAGGTAAATACAAACAAACTAAACTTATTATTCGAACGCATTCGTAATTGATTGAGAATATTCACCAAGGTAAAAGAATCCTTCCCCCCCGATAAACAAACCATCACGCGATCACCCGTTTGGATCATATTATAATCCGCGATGGCTTTACCCACGTAATGCCGCAATTTTTCTTCGTACTTTTCAATAGACAATGTCATGTTCAAAAACCCCTATATTCGATTGACCGGCAGTTTACCAGATCAGCCCTCCTCTGCTAAGCAAAATTAGAAGCCTATTGACACTAATAGTTGGTTAAATCTTGACAAAATAACCAGTATGTCTTATTTTTATGGACATACTGGAGGAAATAGTGAATATTTACCAACTAAGACACCTGGCAAATCGCGAGGAAATTGATTACTCCTTCCTACTATCAGCCCTCAAAGACTACACCAACCCTAGACAAAAAATCTGTCTTTGGCTGAAAACAGGGGCATTGATCCGAGTCAAAAAAGGACTTTATGTGTTTGGTGTCGAAGCCGCACAGCGGCCCTATTCAACAGAATTGCTGGCTAACCTGATTTATGGTCCCTCCGCAATTTCATTATCCTATGCATTGGCCCACCATGGCCTGATTCCAGAACGCGTCCATACCATTACTAGCATTACTAACAATCGCAACAAACAATTTCTAACGCCTATTGGATTGTTTACTTATCAGTACTTATCTGATGTGCGATACCAGGCTGGTATCGAATTAGTATCAATTGGCACAGCCCCTCCTTGTTTGATGGCTACTCCAGAGAAAGCGCTGTGTGACCAAGTATATTTTGCGGCAAAATCCACGAAACTGTCTTCTGTGCGCGAAATGGAATTATTTTTATTAGAAGACTTACGCATCGATGAAATTCTTTTAACTGAACTCTCTTTACCTCAAATAGAAGGGTTTTCGACTCTTTATAAAAGTCCTATAGTTTCTTTGCTAACAAAATATTTGACTATGAGGATGTCTTAAATGCATATAGCCCTTCAACAGATGCTCGAAAAATATAAATGCGAAAGTCAGCGTGATTATCTTAATGCACCCAAAGAAATTATTCAGGAGATTGCTCTGCTTGGCCTGTGGCGCGCAAAATTTCAAGAAAAAGCTGCTTTTTACGGAGGCTCCGCTTTAAGGATTTTATATGGGTTAGATCGTTTTTCTGAAGATCTTGATTTCACTCTATTAAAAGCAGATAACACATTTCAGCTAGATACCTATAATCAAGCCATTGAAAAAGAGCTTCATGGATTTGGTTTTGATGTAAAAGTAGAAAAAAAAATTAACTCCCATCAATCTACGATTGAATCTGCTTTTATCAAGGCAAACTCAAAAATCCAACTTTTAACCATTGAGGCACCTGCCTCAATGGTAGATAAGCTGCACTCGATGCATCTTATCAAAATAAAAATGGAAGTTGATATAAGTCCCCCCAGAAAGTTTTCTACCGAAGCTAAAACATTATTACAACCTATCCCTTTCTCTGTTAATACACTGACTTTGCCAGATTTATTTGCCGGTAAAATTCATGCAATTCTTTGCCGGCCCTGGGTAACGCGAGTCAAAGGGCGTGACTGGTACGATTTCGTTTGGTATCTTCGCCAAGGAGTTGCTGTTAATTTGATTCATTTACAAGAGAGACTGCAACAAAGTGACGCTTGGCCTCACAAGAAAGACCTTACTTTGGTAGAATTAAAAAATCTTTTACTCACAAAAATCGAAGCAACTGATTTTCAAAATGCAAAAAAGGATGTGTTACCATTTATAAAAGACTCTCAGGCATTGGACTTATGGACAAAAGCGTTTTTTGTTGGCTTGCTTGAGAAGCTAAAAGGTGCTGATTAAAGACTAATAATGCCCTGGAGAGGACAAAAATCACTGCGCCACAATCATCCAGCCTTTCACATCTTCATCCTGCTGACGTCTTAACACTGCTGGCTCACAGTGGACGGTGTGGAAACCTTGTTCTTTCAATATTGATAATAAATATTCGCGAGCATGCGCAAAGCGTCCGGTTTTTTGTAACGTAAAGTCTGTCGCATCTGCTGCGTCTTCCACCGTAAATGCTAACCAACCTTTCTTTTTTAACGCATGACGACAGGCCTGCAAAGGTTCTTTTAACGAGCCAAAATAACAGAAAACGTCAGCCGCTAAAATAACATCTGCCGGTTGTGACCATGCAGATAAGACATCCACTAAATCACCAGCAATTAACTCATCATACAGATTTTTTTCTCGAGCAATCGCCAACATTTTTTCTGACAAATCGATACCAATTAATTGCTCGGTTAAGGGGCGAAACAACGTACCACATAATCCCGTGCCACAACCAATATCCACAATGCGCTGACAGCGATGCGATAACAAGGGCGAAACAGCATCATGTAACAACTTAGGAACTTGATAATCCAAAGAGTCCACTATTTCTTGATCGAAATAATCCGCATAATGATCAAATAACGCCGTGACATAAGAAGCCGGTGCACGCTCAACAGTACCTTGCTGTTTTAAAGACTGCAAACGATATTGCAATGCCTCGTTGTTAGGCTGCAGCTCTAATGCACGTTCATACTCCTTGATTGCCAACTCTTCAAAGCCTTGCTTAATCAGACAGGTAGCATAATTGTTATGAGCATCTGCATCCTCGGGATTCAGTGACAATGCAATTTCATAATGAAAGGCTGCATCTTCCCAATGATGCATGCCCATATAAATCACGCCTAAGTTGAAATGTGCGGAATAATGATTGGGTGCCACTCGCAATAAATCTAAATAATATTCTCGTGCTTCACCATATTCTTTATGAATAAGACTCATGGCGGCTAAGTTTGATAGTACTTCGACATTACCGGGTTCTAATGCGATTGCTTGAAGAAAAAACGTGCGCGCTGTATCCGTGTGGCCTTGCTTTAAATGAGTAGCACCGATGTTGACTAACGTATCAACCTGTTGTGGAGCAAGTGTCAGGACCTTTTGAAAATACTCCAAGGCTACGTCAAACTGATCTCTTTGATAGGCAATGTTTCCCAAAAAATGATTTGCTTTTAGGTTGTTCTCGTCTAACAACAATACTCGATGAAAAACTGCGCGCGCCGACTCCAGCTGCTGCAACTTCAACCAAGTGAGCCCCAAGTTATTATAAGCATCTAGATAGTTCACCTTCAGCTTAATCGCCTTCAAATAATATTCCATGGCTTGCTGATAGCGTTGTTGGTGATAAAAAAGATTCGCCAAATTATTATAGGCCTCGGCATAATCTGGCTTTAGCTCGATGGCTTTCTTAAAATCCTTCTCGGCGTCCTCATATTGCTGTTGATGCATATGAGCGATACCTAGATAATGATAACTTTGATGTAACGTTGGATCCAAGGTCAATGCATGCGTTAAATAAAAGATTGCATGCTCAAAATCCTCTAGCTGCGTATATAGCATGCCCAACAACGTTAAAGCATCTTTATTATTTGGATCAGATTCTAAAACAGAATTATATAAATCCCTCGCTTCTTCTAACTTTCCTTCCTTATGCACTTCCATTGCTTTTGTGAGTAATTGCTTAATCATGATAATTGCTTCAACAATTGTGTGATCGCTTGCCCACGATGACTCATCGCATTTTTTGTTGCTGCGGTTAATTGCGCAGCAGTGCACTGATGATCGGGCACCCAAAAAATTGGATCATAACCAAAGCCTTGATCCCCTGCTGGTGTCGTGATCACACGTCCTTCCCACACACCTTGACAAATAATCGGCGCTGGATCAAAGTCAAAACGTAGATACACGATCACACAAACATAACGTGCTGTGGATTCTAATAACTGAAGCGTCTTTAACTCATGGACCACTTTGTCCAGATTATCTTGATCCGTTGCTTGCTCGCCCGCATAACGAGCTGAATATAACCCCGGCTGCCCGTTTAATGCATCCACCACTAAACCAGAATCATCAGCTACCGCCGCATACCCAGTGTGATGGCAAGCATTTCGCGCTTTTAGCAAAGCATTTTCAACAAAGGTAAAACCCGTTTCGGCAATCTCTGGAACGCCTAAAGCGATTTGCGGTTGCAAAGCAAAACCCAAAGGTTGTAATAACTGAGATAACTCTGTTAATTTTTTTTGATTATTGCTTGCGAGAACTAAAGGATTCATCTTAAATGCTTCATCACTTTTCGCACGGCCACAATCACTAAAGGTGCGCAAGTCATAATGACTAACCCACTCACGAGAACCAATTCATAATGGAGCAACCCGCCAACTGATAATGCTGTCGGTGGATAAAAACCAATGGCAATCACAAATAAGCTGGTGACAATACCAATAATCGCTACAATCCACAAAACTAAATTGCCGCCTGGTATTTTAAAAGGACGAGGCTGTGTGCTTTGGGAATAGCGCAATTTAATGATTGCGGCAAACATCAAAATATACATCACCATGTAAACTTGCGCCGTCATCGCGGTTAACACCCAGTAAGAACTATTCACTGAGGGCATCAAAAGATAGATGGAGGTTAGTGCGGTCACTAAGAATGCTTGTGCCAACAGCAAGCGCGTTGGCGCGCCCTTTTTATTTTCTTTTTGCAATCGGTGGGCAATATTCAAATCTTTAATCGCAATCGATAACCCGCGATTAGGTGCAATAATCCAATTGCTCACCCCCGCTAATGCACCAAAAATGATACACACCGCAATCACTGGTAACATCCATAGTAAATGGTATGCAATAAAATAATCATCGAAGGCTTGCACAATGCCTGACACCAAACTTAATTGCTGCTGCGGCACGATGACGGCAATGGATAAAGCACCAAATAACATGGTGAGAAAAATAAAAATAACCGAAATAAGTAACGCAATAGGATAGGTACGCTGTGGATTCTTCACATCTTGCCCGTGCACCGTCGCAATTTCCATTCCGCAAAAGGCTAATACAATGGCTGTTAAGGAAACAAATAATTCGGGATCTTTTAAATTAGGAATCACATCATGCCAAGCAAATTGCACTTGCATCGGCATACCACCCACAACCCAATAAACAGCAAGAAAAATAATAAAGGCCATGGGCAAGACTAAACCGAACAATCCACACAATTCGCTAAATTTAGCCGACAAGGAAATACCCGCCATGTTTAAAAAGGTCAAACCCCAAAACACTACGATGATGACAGACATTAGATAATATTTATTTTCCGCTAAGCTCGGGGAAATAATATAGGCCAGGGCGCCGGCAATGAAGGATAAAATCGTGGGATACCAAATGACATTTTCAATCCATTGACACCAAATGGCTAAAAAACCCCATTTTTTACCAAACGCTTCTCGCACCCAAATGTACACACCACCAGTTTTCGGCCATGCACTGGAAAGTTCGGCGGCTATTAAGGCGCTAGGCAATAAGAAACAAAGCCCGGCAATAGCGAAGAAGAAAATCATGGAGCTGCCAAATAAGGCCGTACCCGGCAAATTCCGCAAACTATCAACGGATGTCACGGTAATCATGACAATGCTAAAAACCCCGAGGGTACGAACGATGGCTCCCAAAGAAAACTCCCGAAATGACAAATGATCGACATTATACTGAAAATATCCTCAAAACCTAGTGCTTTTCGGTGCTTGAGCAAGGAGCTGCCAATCCATGGCAGCTCCTTTTCAAATCATAAATAATCTTTTCTTTCGTGGATGAAATTGCTATATTTAAAGTACATCTTTATGGATCATATGGTTACAGACATGAATCCTTGGTTAGCCCCGACTCAAATTATGGATTTTCAGAGCTCTGATGTACAAGAGTTCATTGAACAATCCATTTCCAGCAGCGATACCTTAGAAGAAAAGGTTATTAAGCTTTACTATGCCGTGCGTGATAAGATTTTTTATAATCCTTATGCCTTTAGTTTTGACCCAGCTATTTTCAAAGCCAGCACCACGGTAACCAACGGCAAAGCTTTTTGTGTGCCGAAAGCGATTTTGTATTGCGCCGTGGCTCGAGCTATTGGCGTTCCTAGCCGCTTAGGATTCGCGGATGTTAGAAACCATTTGTCGACACAAAAATTACGAGAATTGTTAAAGTCTGATATTTATCGCATGCATGGTTACACGTCTTTGTATTTGAATGAGCGCTGGGTCAAAGCGACTCCTGTCTTTAATATTGAATTATGCGATCGTTTTGGTGTGAAACCGCTGGAGTTTAATGGTAAAGAAGATTCACTCTTACATGACTATAATAAAGCGGGCGATCGACACATGGAGTATTTAAAGGATTACGGTACCTTCGATGATATGCCGGTTGCACTCTTATTTGAAGTTTACCAAACTTATTACCCCCACCTTTTTACGCAACCTGCGTTAAAAGGCTTAGCCAGCCATGATTTTATGAAAGAGGCGAGCGAGGAAACCTCGGAGTAAAGCTTCTTATCCTAATGTAAACGTCTGCTTATTCAGCGCTTGCCATGCGTTACTATTTTTAAGCTTGTATTCGTAAAGCAAGGTCCACGTACCAAAATCCTGCAATGTTAAATTGCCGCCGATCTGAAGTGTTGCTGAACCAAACCATTGTGAATAATCGCCGGAAATCGTGCTTTCTTGCGGAGCACCATAAGCTTGACCATTGGGTTTATAGAAAGTGAAACGTTGCATATCTCCTTGACTCACGCCATACATCCGCACCCAACCAATCACTTGCTTGTCTTGTAGCGTAAATGCTTGTCGCGTCACGGGGCCATTCATTAACTCTTCAAGCGTGACAGGGTGATCTGAAAAACCATTCGTAATCACACCGTAAGGTTGGTAGGGAATGGTGTTACACCAAAGATGGGCGGTGAAAGGATCAGCCGGCGCGCCATTTGCGAGGATCATAAAACCTAATTTCGGAAAATTAGCGCCACCCGATTGCCCCACTTGACCGATAACTTGGCCCTGCTGAACTTGCTGCCCAACACTCACTGTCATACTGTCATCCTTTAAATGGCAATATTGAGTTAGCCAACCCGTATCGTGTTGAATAATGATTTGATTACCACAGGATGGCGAAACATCTTGTGGCTGGCCTGGAATTACAACCGGTGCAGGCTCCTTCTTCACCGTCGTGACGGTACCCGCCGCAGCGGCCACCACGTTAACCCCTTGTTGCATTTGTTGTTGGGTGTTTAAAACAATATTCGTCGTTTTCGTGTTTTTATCCAGCAGAACGAAGCACGTTTGCCCCAGTTTGCAGCTAACAGGGAAATTAAACGTAAGGCTCCCTTCCGCCATGACACCTTCACTCACCAATAAGGCAGCCATCATCCAAAATAACGTCACGATTCCATTGCGCATGTTAAAAATCTTCCTATACTCAAACAGTTTTAAAGAGTACAAAAATTTATAGATGCTAAATACCTAGTGAAAATATCTTAAAGCGTGCCTTCTCCCCTTGAGGGAGAAGGTGGCCGAAGGCCGGATGAGGGGTATCCAATCAGTTAATTTCAATAAAGTATTTTACCTGAATTGATTACCCCTCATCCGCCCGTTGGGCACCTTCTCCCTCAAGGGGAGAAGGCACTCTTTACCTGTTTTCTCAATAAATCTGGCACCTATCCATTTTTGGCTCCCACGGAGAACATTACTATATCCATGGAAAAAACTCTATCTCAAAAAAAATTAGCACTCTCTGGCAAAGACTGCTAAAAAGATGCTAGAATAGCCGCGTGTGTATATTTTGAACGAGGTACAGAATCATATGAGCAACGCCTTACAATCCTATGCAATGACCTTACCGGTTGGCAATTTAGATGCTTATATTCGCTCCGTTAACCATTTTCCCATGCTCACCTTAGAAGAAGAACAAAACCTCTCCCGACAATTTCGCGACACTGGCGACTTAGAGGCCGCTAAAAAATTAGTCATGGCTCACCTCCGTTTTGTGGTTAAAGTTGCCATGGGTTATCGCGGTTATGGTTTGTCGGTGGAAGATTTAATCCAAGAAGGCAATGTTGGCCTCATGAAAGCGGTCAAACGCTTCGACCCAGATATGGGTGTGCGGTTAGTTTCCTTTGCCGTACATTGGATCAAAGCAGAAATGCACGAATTTATTATCCGCAATTGGCGCATTGTTAAAATCGCCACCACCAAAGCTCAGCGAAAATTATTTTTTAACCTACGTAGTGCAAAAAAACGTCTAGGCTGGCTCAGTCACGAAGAAGTACAATCCGTTGCTAAAGATTTAGGTGTCAAACCAGAGGAAGTTTTGCATATGGAGGCTAGACTTAATTCCCAAGATGCATCGATTCATGGATATGATGACGATGAGGATGAGGGTCGCTTTGCCCCTATTCATTATCTAGAGTCTGCGCAAGGGGATCCTGCCTTGAGCGTGCAAGATAATGATTGGATCGAGCAAGGTAGAGACAATTTATACCAAGCCCTCGACAGCTTGGACCAACGCAGTCGCGACATCTTAATCGCACGACGGTTGGATGAAAACAAAAGGACGTTACATGAGCTGGCAAAAGAGTACAACATCTCTGCAGAACGCATCCGACAAATTGAAAACGATGCCATTAAAAAATTACAAAACGCTTTGCACGAAGAGTAAGCTAACTCGCTTGCTCTGTTTGGCGGCTAGTAGCAGCGTGCTCGCCTTCTATAGTCTGCCAAGCTATGCGTATTTCTGTTCTGGTAATGGTTTTAATGGATACATCAATGTCGGTGATTCACCGGCAAAAGTCATGCAAGCTTGTGGGCAACCCACTGCTCAAACGTCGGAACAACCGAAAAAGCCTGATGTGGTTCAATACTGGACTTATTCCAATCAAGCACTACTAACCACTAAAAATATGTCTGCTGGCCAAATCACTTCACAGGTAAAGAGCACCGGACCGACAATCGTGCTCAAAGTAGCTGGGAGTAAAGTTGCTAGTATTAGTGTTAATGGTCAGGCTGCTACCACCGCTAATTGTAATGCAAGACAGACGATTCGAATTAATAATGCCAGCAGTGATGTGTTGTTGGGTTGTGGTAATCCGAATTCTATTGCCACCTTGCCCAATGACAATGCCTCACCACCGCCTCCTACGCCGGTTTGGACCTACGATTACGGCAGTTACCGTAATCCGTTGGTATTAAAGTTCTCCTCCGATGGCAGTAAGTTGTTGAGTATCGCTCCGTAAATTTTAGTAAAACGGCGGAGCTCAATGAAGGTGTCTGGCACATTTGTTTGGAAAACTGGGGCATCCAGTTGCTAACAAATAAAACAGCGAATCAGCGTTGAAGCATTCTCGTGTGCCTGACACCGCACGCGCTGAATGCTCGACGGAAAGCCTCCTAAAATCAACATTAATTCAAAACTTTTCTCCGAGAAGGAACTGTTTTGTTTAAGATCGGCGTAGACGGTGTCAGGCACACGAGAATGCTTCAACGCCCGTTTCCTTTTCTATTATTGTGAAATATTAGGCTTCATCTTTCCAAATATTTGTGCCAGACACCTTCGTCGAGACAAATAAAAAAGGGTGGTTCGAAAACCACCCTTTACTAAGCTTGCCCTGGGTATCCTTACCCTTCTTTATCCTAAACTGACGATCCTTGTCAGTTCATCTCCTTGGACAACTTCCCACGCATTTATCCCTAAATGCACAGGGTAAGATTAGTGCGAACAGGTTTTCTTTGCAACGTGGCCTATAGGTAAAAGCCAACGTAAAAAGTGCGTACCATAACCTCTCAATAAAACGTCAATATCAATTTAATCAATAGGTTACTGTGCTTACCGAATAGAACAATGGGTAAGTTTGTGAGACTTTACGATATCTAAATTGAGGAAATATCTCACAAAAAGTGAGGCAGTCTGATCGTTAAGCGGGATTCTAGAGAAAGAAGATCTTCTTTTTGATTTGATCACTGATGCGATCATCATTTGATCTCTCGAAGGTCAGGTAGCTATCTTAGCAATTTTTATAAAGTTTTCAACTGTTATTTGTTGCGGACGTAAACTAGGTTGCACGCCACACGTTAACAATTGTTGATCATCTATCAAACCCTTCAAACTATTGTGCAAGGTTTTACGTCGCTGATTAAATGCTTGCCTTACAATCTCTGCAAATTTTTCTTCACCTGCCCTCGATAAGTCTTCACGCCGGCGCGGCGTTAAACGAACCACCGCTGAATCTACCTGAGGTTGAGGATAAAACGCCGTAGGCGGCACCCCCAACAAATGATCCACGTGACAGTAGTATTGAATCATAACACTCAAGCGACCATAGTCCGCCGAATTGACGGGTGCGGCCATACGCTCCACCACTTCTTTTTGCAACATGAAATGCATATCTTGGATGCAAGATGTTTGACTCAACAAATGAAATAATAAGGGCGTGGAAATGTTGTAAGGTAAGTTCCCCACAACCCGCAGCTGCTCTCCCGGTGCTGTTAAATAATCTGATAATTGGCATGTCAGCGCATCTAACAAATGCACTTTGAAAGTAGGATGTTGCGATGCTAACGTCGTCAGCAATCCCTGATGTAAATCACGGTCGATTTCAATGGCATCTAATTGTCGCACCATGGGCAGCATCACTTGGGTCAATGCACCTTGACCAGGCCCAATTTCCAGCACATGATCACTCGCCTGCAAATTAAACGCCCGCACCATGTTATGAATAATATTCTTGTCTTGTAAAAAATTTTGACCGAAGCGTTTGCGAGGCGTATGTTTCATCGCGAAGAATCCCCAGCTATGGAAGCAGCTATCGGTACCTGCATTCGTTGTAATTGTTGGTATGCAGCCCAGAGGCTATCCACTCGAGCTCTTCCAGTACCAGCAAGAGATAACGCCGTTCCATGATCCACGGAAACGCGTAATATCGGCAAACCCAACGTAATATTCACTGTGTTGCCAAACCCTTGGCTTTTAATTACTGGCAATCCTTGATCATGATACATAGCAACAACGGCATCGGCTGTAGCTAAATGTTCCGGTGTAAAGACTGTATCAGCAGGCAATGCATCACTCACATGCAATCCCTGCTCACGCAGCTGGTGTAAACAAGGATTGATAATATCAATTTCCTCACGCCCTAAATAGCCTTGTTCTCCAGCATGAGGATTCAAACCACACACCAATAGTCGCGGCTTAGAAATTCCAAATTGTTGTTGTAACGCGTGAGCTGTAGATCGGAAGAGCACA